>CAZFIM010000061.1:0-14660 GCA_964519615.1 uncultured Dehalococcoidales bacterium | reverse complement strand
AGCCTTAAGGTTGGCGATTTTAGCGATATAGTGAGGCAGACTGCTGAAATCTATTCAGATTAATGAAACCGCTTATTGCTATCGTAGGACCTACCGCGACCGGTAAGAGCCAACTGGCGGTTACTCTGGCAGCGGGTTTTAGCGGCGAGATTGTCAACGCGGACAGCCGTCAGATATACAGGTATATGAATATAGTGACTGCCAAACCCACGCAATTCGAACGTGTGAAGATACAGCATCACCTGATCGATATTGTTGATCCTGACCAGGACTTCAGTCTGGCCACATATCAAAAGATAGCCTATGATTCTATCGATAGCATTCATAATAGAGGCAAGGTACCATTTTTAGTAGGGGGGAGCGGACTTTATATATGGGCTGTACTTGAAGGCTGGCAAATCCCGGAGGTGGAACCTGATGCGGCTTTCCGGAAAAGACTATATGCTTTAGCGGAGGAAAAAGGTACGCAAGTACTCTATGAAGAACTGCAGAAAAAGGATCCACAGGCAGCAAGTAAGATTCTACCTGCAAATCTCAGGAGAGTAGTGAGAGCGCTTGAAATATGTAATGCTTTCAGTCCAAAGGCTGCACCTACAGGTAAAAAAAATCCACCTCCATATGAGGTGTTGATTATTGGTCTTACGGCTCCCAGGGCAGACCTATATCGTTTAATTGACCTGCGTGTTGATGACATGTTACAAAAAGGCATGGTGGAAGAAGTAAAATATCTTATGGACAAAGGATACGGCCTTCATCTATCATCTATGTCAGGTATTGGATACCGTCAAATAGCGCTGTATTTGAATGGGAAAATGGATTTACAGGAAGCACTGCAAAAGATTAAGAATGAGACGCATAGATTTGCTCGAAAGCAGTATGCATGGTTTCATCTTGATGATGAAAGGATAAACTGGTTTGATATATGTTCAGATTATTATGAGGACACCTGCGGTATTGTAAATAATTTTCTAGGAATTGAGTGACGGAAGGAAGAAGCGCTGGTTTCTGAAAATACAACGGGTACTCGCAGCAGGGAAGAACTTGACATAATATTATCAGTATATAAAGGAGAATTGTAGATGAGACTTTCTCACAGACTCGATAAACTGCCGCCTTATTTATTTGTTGAAATTAATAGAACCATTGCGGAGAAGCGTGCGCGCGGTGAAGATGTCATAAGTTTTGCTATAGGTGATCCGGACACGCCGACCCCGCAATATATAATAGATAAATTATGCTCAGAAGCGAATAATCCTGCAAACCACAGATACCCTGAAACGGACGGTTTGCCTGAGCTACGCCAGGCTATAGCACTGTGGTACAACAATAGATTCGGCGTAAAGCTTGATAAGGACAAGGAAGTACTGCCTCTTATCGGCTCCAAAGAAGGTATTGGACATATCTCCTTCTGTTTTCTGGATCCTGGTGATACTGCGCTGGTTACTGATCCGGGGTACCCGGTCTATTCTATGAGTACGCTGCTGGCGGGCGGAGTGCCGCACTATATAACCTTGAAAGAAGAAAATGGGTTTCTGCCTGATTTTCACGATATTCCGGAGGATATAGCTGGAAAAGCAAAACTACTATGGTTGAATTATCCCAATAATCCTACGGGAGCGGTTGCTGATATACCTTTTTTTGAAAAGGCGGTACAATTTGCCAGAAAGCACGATATTGCAATATGTCATGATGCTCCTTATACGGAAGTCTACTACGATAACTATCGGCCACCAAGCTTCCTGCAGGTAAAAGGAGCCCGGGATGTAGGCATAGAGTTTCATTCGCTTTCCAAAACGTATAATATGACCGGTTGGCGCATAGGTATGGCTGTGGGAAATGCCGAAATAATAAATGCGCTCTTCCGTTTTAAATCAAATCTAGATTCCGGCATACCGCAGGCCATACAACAGGCCGCAATAGAAGCATTGACAGGCCCGCAAAATATTGTAGATGAACGTAACACAATACTGAAAGAACGCAGGGATAAACTGGTAGACGCTCTGAACAAGATCGGGGTACGCACAAAAGCACCGGCTGCCGCTTTCTATATCTGGGCAAAGGTGCCTGAAGGATATACCTCCTTCCAATTTACTAAAGAACTGCTCGATAAGACCAGTGTTGCAGTTACACCTGGTACCGGATATGGGAATTCAGGTGAAGGCTATATCAGACTTTCTATCACACTTCCTGATAGCAGGCTCGATGAGGGTATTACCCGGCTTCTTACCTGGCGCAGGAACGGTTGAAATGAGACATATGTTGCTATGCAGAGAACGGTACAGGTAAATAATCAAGAGAAAGATAAAGCATTTCTGGTAGGTGTATATTCACGGGATTCTGCCCGTGGATGGTCTATAGAAGGCTCGCTCAATGAGCTTGCATCTCTGGCAAAAACCGCAGGAGCGGAGATTGCGGGAAGGATGGACCAGAAGCTGGACCGTCCTTCATCCCTTTCATATATCGGCAAAGGCAAGCTGGACGAATTGCGAGGTTTAAAGGAAAGCAGCGGATATAATACCGTTATATTTAATGATGAACTTACACCGCGGCAGCAGCGCAATCTTGAAGAATACCTCGATGTCAAAGTAATAGACCGTACAGCACTTATTCTGGATATATTCGCCAGCAGAGCGCAAACACGCGAAGGCCAGCTACAGGTGGAACTAGCACAGCACCAGTATCTTTTGCCAAGGCTGGCAGGGCAATGGAGCCACCTGGAGCGTTTAGGCGGAGGAATCGGCACAAGAGGTCCCGGTGAGTCACAGCTGGAAACAGACCGCAGACTTATCAGGGCCAGGATTCACAAACTGCAGAAACAGATCGAGGATGTACGCAAACACAGGATGCTGTACCGTAAAAGACGTAAAATAAGTAATATTCCATTGGTAGCACTGGTAGGGTATACAAATGCAGGGAAAAGTACTTTGCTTAATGCCTTAAGCAAGGCTGACGTTACAATGGCAGATAAGCCTTTCAGTACCCTTGATCCGGTAACACGAAGGCTGGTATTGCCTGACGGAAAACAATTTCTACTTACCGATACAGTTGGTTTTATCAACAAACTGCCCACATCGATAGTAGCGGCATTCAGGGCAACATTGGAAGAATTAACGGAAGCGGACTTGCTGCTCCATGTAGTGGATATAACTCACAGCAATGCAGCGGAGCAGTTCGATACTGTCGAGGATGTACTCGAAGAGCTTAATGTTGCACAGAAGCCGCATATTGTTGCACTAAACAAAATAGATTTATCAGTACAAAAGATAGAGGATTTGAGCGAACTTTCAATTGCGGGTAGAGTACCGGCCTCATCAATGGTGCTGGTTTCGGCATACAAAGGATGGGGACTTGATAAGCTGATGGCATTGATAGTGAAAGCAACGGAAAAATGCACAGAAAACATTCCCACCATTTATGACAGCTCAAAATCCTCATAAATATTGAATTATGCCTGAGCCCATAGCTTCAATAGATTATACTCTATGCCGGCCGGATGAATGCGGTTCATCCATATGCGCTGCCGTAAAGAAATGTCCGAATAATGTACTGCGGCAGGAGTCCCCGGGTGAATTTCCTTATTCACATCCATCGCGCTACTGCCGCGGCTGCGCCAAATGTGTTGATGCCTGTCCTTTTCATGCTGTAACAATAGTGATGCGGTAGAAAGAAATAGTACTGGGCTCGCGGTTTTTAAACCCCGTTGACAATTAAAAGGGTGTATGTTATCTTAAAATTAACACTTCGTACAACGTCACTTTTACGAACTGATTAACGGAGGAAAGTGCTAAACCATGACGTTAGAAAGGCTGATAAATGATTTCCTTGAATACCTTGAGATTGAGCGCGGACATTCTCCCAACACAATAATTGAATACCGCCATTACTTAACGCGTTTTAGACAATGGATGCTTAAAGAGACCGGCTCCGAAGATCCGCAAAATATTAACCGTGAACTGGTGCGCAGCTACAGGCTTTATCTTGCGCGGTTTCGCAATGAGCAGGATATGAAGCTGAAACCCATCACTCAGAGCTACCATATAATCGCTTTAAGGTCTTTTTTACGCTATTTGCTGGTGCAGAGAGATATAGAGGCTTTATCACCTGATAAAATACAACTTCCCAAACAGATACAGAGGTCCGTAGATTTTCTGCGAATCGAGCAGATAAACAGACTTCTTGAAAGCCCGAAAATTGACGATATTAACGGTTTAAGGGACAGAACCATACTTGAGACTCTTTTCAGTACCGGTTTGCGCGTTTCAGAGCTTGTCAGTCTGGACAGAGATCATGTGGACCTTGAAAGAAAAGAATTTGGCGTACGCGGAAAAGGTAATAAACTGAGAGTGGTTTTTCTTTCGGACACGGCTGCCGGCTTTATTAAACGATATCTCGATTATAGAAAAGACAGCTTTAAACCGCTATTTATACGCCACAACGGACAGGTAGATACACGTAAAAAAGGTGAAAATATGCGCCTAACTGCGAGATCAGTCCAGAATATAGTCAGTAAATATGCTAAAAACAGCGGTTTGCCCTTTAAAGTAAGTCCGCATACGCTAAGACATTCATTCGCAACAGATTTACTTATAGCCGGTGCTGACCTGCGCGCGGTTCAGGAAATGTTGGGACATGAGAGTATAAGGACCACACAGGTTTACACGCATATTACAAACAGGCACCTGAAAGAAGTTCACCAGGCCTTTCACGGACGCAGATAACATATCCCCAGACAATGGTGATATTATGTCAACTACCGTTTAAAGCCTTCATTTTGCATAGAGTATATGACTACATCTATTATGGGATTGTTGTTATAATCAGTAGTACAAACTTAAGGCTTATTCAATCCAGGAACGATATTAAGGGAGATTTGCATGAAGAAATTAGCAGTGTGCGGCAAAGGCGGCAGCGGTAAAAGCACCGTTGTTACTCTGTTTGCGCAAGGATTGCAAAAGAGATCTTATAAGGTACTGGTTGTAGACTCAGATGAGTCAAATCTCGGCCTCTACCGTTTACTTGGCTTGAAGACAGCACCTGCAGCTCTAATGGATTCGATGGGTGGGAAAAAAGGTATAAAGGATAAACTGCCGCCCAAATCTGCTGTGGGGCTTGCAAAAGCAAATACGGGCATTTTGGATGCAGCTCACATTCGCCTGAAAGATATTCCCGAGCCTTATATCGGTAGAATCGACGGCATTTCTATGGTAAGTATCGGTAAAATTCATGAGGCCATGGAAGGATGCGCCTGCCCTATCGGTGCGCTGGGACGGGAATTTTTGGAGAAACTTGAAGTCGGTCCGGGAGAAATGGTACTGGTAGATATGGAAGCAGGAGTAGAACATTTCGGCAGAGGTGTTGAAGCCGGCGTGGATGCAATTCTCATTGTGGTAGATCCGTCATTCGAATCTCTGGAACTTGCAGGGCGCATAGATGATATAGCCAGAAATATGGGCATTGCAACTGTGGCCGCGGTAGTAAATAAAGTCACATCAGACGATATGATGGATAAAATAAGAGTGCTTTTGTCTGAAAAAAATGTTGATGTTATTGGTTCTATAAGGCAGAATAGTGAGGTCTTCACTGCCGGCCTGGAAGGGCGTGCGGTACGGGAAAGTACATCAGCCGCTGATATTAATATGATTTTGGATAATCTGGGCATATAGTTCTTTTTCATGAAAAAGAATGGAGGGAGAGATTATGTGTATCGCAACCGTCTATAGCGAATCACCTTTGGGAGATAGAGAGAGGGTTATGCAGGATGTGATATCGCTCGATCTGGCAAATGATACCGTTGTCGTAACCAGTCTTCTGGGGGAAACAAAAACGATGAAAGCATCCATAAAACACATAGATTTTATAAAACATACAGTTACGCTGATATCTTCAACATAGAGTAATTTCTGGCATAGCCATAATAGAAAGGGCTTCAATATGGAAAATAAATTTCAGGTAGTTATTGTAGGTGGAGGTCCGGGTGGATTCACCGCAGGCCTCTATGCCTCCCGTGCAGGTCTGAAAACCCTCCTGCTGGAAAAAAACATGTTTGGAGGGCAGATAGTCAATTCCTCTTTACTGGAGAATTACCCGGGATTTCCTGACGGAATCTCCGGATTTGAGCTGATGGATCTTATGAAGAAACAGGCTGAGAAATACGGATTGGTAACAAAACTATCAGAAGCAACGGCATTAAAACCGGGCAAAATACACGAAGTCACAACCTCTGACGGCAGTATTAAAGCTGATGTTGTCATCATCGCCTCCGGTGCCTACTATACCACTCTCGGTCTGGAAAATGAGAAACGCTTAATCGGAAAGGGCGTCTCATATTGCGCCACATGTGACGGTTTTTTCTTCCGTAATAAGGATGTGGCTGTGATAGGTGGTGGGGATACTGCTATTACCGATGCTCTGGAACTGGCACAGCACGCGGCTAAGGTATTTATTGTTCACAGGCGCAATCAGCTAAGGGCAGGTGAGATCATGCAGAAACGCGCTTTTGAACAGCCCAAAATTGAAATGGTCTGGGATTCTGTGGTAGATGATATTGTAGGTGAAGAGGCGGTAACCGCATTGAAGCTCAAGAATGTCAAAACCGGTGGTATCTCGGAACTGCCGATAAATGGCGTATTTGTAGCAATAGGATCCAATCCCAACAGCAAGAACTTTAAAGGCAGTGTAGCCATGGATGAATCAGGCTTTATTGTGGTGGACCATACTTTGGCTACTTCAGTTCCGGGTATCTATGCCGTCGGTGATGTGCGCAAATATTCAAGCCGCCAGGTATCGACTGCGGTTGGTGACGGTGCTGCGGCTGCCATGAACGCTTTCAAATATATTCAGGAAAATCAGTAGGAGACAGCAAATAATACGGCTGGTGGTTTTGGGTTCACTATTTTTTCCAGGTGTCGCGTTTGGAAATGCCTATAAGCATGTAGATGATGCCCATGGCAATAAAAGGCAGTGATATAACATATGAAAGGCCAAGGGTAGCATATACTATCAGAAAAGCTATACCGACCGGTAAAAATATCACACCCAGTATAAAGAAGGCGTGGTAATTGGGTTCCTCAAAAACCCCTTCTTTTTTCTTTTTCCAGATCAGCACTACCAGCACTATACCAATTAGTATGAGAATACCGGCAATTACAGTAGATATCATCTGCCACTGGTTCATATATGTACCACCTGCAAGCTATTTCTAGTGCGTATGGAATTAACCATGTTCAATCGCCTGATATATATCATGCATAGTACATTACCTTAACAAATGTGGCAACAATTGCCAATATTTACGAAAAGGCTCTTTTCAGCGGTTAATCTGAAGTATTGAAAAATAGTATGCTGTTAGTTATATTTTATCAGCTAATATACCTCAACCGGATTACAAATAAGGTACCGCTTATTTAAGCGTGTACCTTATTTGTAATGTTGGAGAATACAGTAAATATACATACACTGTATTCTTCCGTTGAAAGCAATTTACCTGACGGCTTTTATTTTGTTATAGCAGTTGCTGCAATAGACAGGTCTATCTTCCCGCGGTTGGAAAGGTACCTGTGTCTCCTGCCCGCACTGTGCACATACAGCCGGAAACATCTCACGTTGTACCCTTCTAAAGCTGTCGCTTCCCTGACGCTGAGATTTTCTTGCTGCTCTGCAATCGGGACAGCGTTTGGGATCATTGCTGTATCCCCTTGAAGCGTAAAGCTCCTGCTCGTCCGCAGTGAATGTGAAAGTTGTTCCGCAATCGGAACATTGTAGTGATCTATCCTGGAAACCCATTGGATGACCTCCTTTTATATTATTGCTGTTCTATGTCGAGGTCATCTAGCAGTTGTAAAATCGTAGCTCATTTGACTATGCCGTGATTACCTTAACCGATACAACTAGTATGTAGTGTAACCCAAACAGCGGCGTAAAGGCAAATACACCCGTATAAGGGGCTGATTTTGCAGCCATATATAATCACTTTTTCGTCTGTATATATCTATCAACATATTCCGTTCCTCTGTATAATAAATGCAGATCAGGCGGTCTTTGTATCACTTTTGGTTTTGAAAGCGCTAGAATGAAATATGAATCCATAAAAAGTGGAGGTAAGAATGAAGCATAGAGCCCGGTACCTTATGCTCGCGATACTCAACTTGATGGGCTACTGCGGTGTGATTGCTGTCAATGCATTGGCCAATGTTCTGCCTATAAACGGAAAAACCACGGGTGCGGTATCAGACGAGTACATAAACCATTTCACTCCTGCGGGTTTTTCTTTTTCCATCTGGGGCGTCATCTATATTCTGCTCGCGCTATTCGTGATATATGGTCTGTTTATTGCTATAAGAAGGCCTGATAAAGCAGGGTTTTTGCCGGCTGCGGGTGTGCTGTTTTTTCTTTCCTGCATGGCCAATATGGGCTGGATATTTGCCTGGCACTATGAAAAGATTGCCCTTTCGCTGCTGGTCATGCTGATTCTATTGGGCAGCCTTATCGCTGTCTATTTACGCTTTAATGTGGGGAAAAATAATTCATCAAGGATGGAGAAATATCTGATACATCTGCCTTTCAGCGTTTACCTTGGTTGGATAACGATTGCCACCATCGCAAATGTCACTGTTCTGCTTGTGTATTCAGGCTGGAGCAGTTCGGGACTTTCCGCCCAGTACTGGGCGGTACTGGTGATAGCCGCAGGTATCGCTATTGCGCTTGCGCAATTGCTCTACCGCCGCGATGCTTATTTTGCGCTGGTAGTGGACTGGTCACTGTTCGGCATATTGATGAAAAGGCTTTCAGTGGATGCGATTTCAGATACCGCTGTAGTTACCATTAGTATTATCGGACTGATCATTATTACCTGCGGGATAATAGTACAGTTTGTCAGGAAAAAGGTTTATTAGGTGTGTGTTTAAATAGTGGGCTCGGCAGGGTTCGAACCTGCAACCAAGCGACCATCGGCTCTACCAGGTTACTCGCGCCGTTGCCAATGTGTCCCCAGTTTGCCGTTTCCTTTGTATAGGACAAACATTATGTATACTACCTGCCGCAAAATTATCCTGAAGATTACCGTCAGGTTCCGGATAACAATCAATGCCGTGTCGATATTGAGCAGTTTGATCAGCCTGTCATTTCTAAAAACCGGATCGCAAAAACCATGATGATAGAAACAAGTATCCTGGCCTCCATGTTATTGAAGTGGAATGCCATTATCGTGTTGACTTCCCGTTGCCAGGCAATAAGGCGATCTTTGTCAGCCATCCATCGAGAATGCTCAATGCGATAAAGCCGGGCCGGTGTATTGGTTATGTGTGACTGTTACACGGGCTCACGTGGCTCATTTATTCTGGCCTGTAATTACCATTGCCTTGAGGATACGGGAAAGCCACTTATGAGACCATGCAAGACCCAATAGGAAAAGCGATTTGAATTTATTGGGGTATACTAATGCAATAACCTGACGCTAACCCCGTGTACTGCTGATTTCGGATAGAGGATCAAAATGTATCAAGCATTACAAACGTAAGTGTCTGGAATTTATGCCACATGGGAAACTGATTTTAATATACAGCACGCCGTCTTAATACCAGCAGTGATGAAAGAATAATAATACCAAATATGCAAAAGATAAAACCTGTCATATAAATATACCTGGCATTATTCGGGTTTCGGTCCTGATTAATAATTGTAAAAATGCCCCGTTGACCATCAATTTCTACCGAATAGGTACCCGGTATTTCCTTTGTAATGATGAATTTTAATGGTACTGCCGCATGTCCTCCAACCTTACCTGTTCTGGTGTCTTCAATCCGATCATTTATCTTCAAAGTAACTGTGTAATTACAAGCTTCATCACCACCATTGGCTATATTAGCATATATAGTAACTGGCTGGTCTGTTTGTGCTTGCTGGGGTTGTATATTGAGATACTTAATTGATAACCTCGCCGGTGAATATATTGTATGTTCAGGTATTTCGGGCGCTGAAGGTGATTCTGCAAAAGGCTTCGGCATTGGTGGTTGTACCGAAGCTTCCGGTACTGCTGGCCCGCCCGGGTCAACGATGGTACCGTTCGCCAGCTCATCTATGTCCCCTAATCCACCATCAGTGAGTGTAAGGGTCAATATATTATCACCATCATTATCACCCAATAGGGATGTCATATCCACCCATGAGTCATTGATGCATTTCCAGTATTGCGCTCCGGAAGGAATGTTGGATGGCAACACAATGGTTATGGTTTGAGTGGATCCCGGGGTAACATTTGCAATATTTATAGAGAAGAAACCATGTGGGAAAGTTAGACCTGCAGGTATTCCACACGGTGTAGACGTGTTAGCGGTTAGACTTGTAACTGAGCCGGAATCGATAGTGAATGTGGCCGTGCCTGTGCCGGTAGCTGTACTGACAGGTACAGATAATGCTTCTGATACCGTGCTTAATGTCCAGAGCATACCACTGGACCTTACATTGGTGGGAAATACCCCGGGAACTCTATCGGTTTGTGCATTCTGGTTGTTGGCGTAAATCCTGTTATCAATAGCGAAGAGTGTGGCATTATTATTAAGAGTCTGGGACCCACCTAGCTTAAGAGATTTAGGTTCCAGGGTAAATAGTGGGTTATAACTCTGATAACCAGATGCGGATGCATCAAGGCAGTCCCACTGCAGACCAGCGGCAGAGCTATTCAGAGGTCCTAATGTTCTTTCCACACCACTCCATGTGGCAGGCGTGTTGGCATCGTGTGCCGCATACAGAGCACATTGTTCACTCGCAATCCTGGACTCAACCTGTACTATGCCATAATATTCCCGATGCGTGG
Source organism: uncultured Dehalococcoidales bacterium (assembly GCA_964519615.1). GTDB lineage: Bacteria > Chloroflexota > Dehalococcoidia > GIF9 > UBA5629 > CAZFIM01. The sequence continues at coordinate 3,850 of CAZFIM010000061.1, read as the reverse complement.
TAAAAGAGGCGCACATATCGACCCAGTTAGAGCTGGCCCCAGACGGCAGTGTGTTACGGTAGATTGCCCCGGCATTGTTTTGATCACTGGCTACGTAAATAAGGGAGTTAGAGGCAAAAGTAGTGTCGAACAGGGCATGATAACCGATCTTGGCAACAGTCGACAGCGCCGCGGTGGCTGGTGTAAACGAGTTGCCACCATTGGTGGAAACAGCAACAGGGTATTCTGTCTGGGCACCAAACGCTGTACTCTTGTTGCCCACCAGGACTTTATCTGGTGCCTGTGCTGCAATGGTATGACCACCGGTCAAACTGGTATCAACTGTTTGCAGCGAACTGCTCCAGGCAGTGCCTGTGTACGGCATCTTCTGCACATGACCATAGATATCCAGCACATACAGAATGCTGCTCGTTTCAAAAGCAAAGTCCTGAACAAGAATTCTGGGGTGGACATCATGCCATAAATCGCCATAGTTGGTTGAGCATGCCATTGCGCCGGTATTGGCACCGACAATAGAATCGCCTATGGCATTCAGGCCGCTGGTACCGCCAGCAGCCCAGCCCACGGTCTGCCCGTCAAATTTGTCCGGTGCCAATCTCAGTATGGCATAATCATTCTGGACAGAATTGCAGCTTATTGCTGTGGGTGATGTGCGTACCCTCTCCCAGATATGACCGATTGGTACGGCTGGCAGAGGCGGCGCCATCACTTTCTCATTGATGCTGCTGCGCCAGATGCTATCAAATCCCTGACATTCAGTACCATTATTGACTGAAGCCAGGTAAATGGTAGTGCCGTCTGCTGAAGGCGCTACATCAGTGAGCTTCATTATCCTGGTGTCAATTAATGATAGCTCGTTCCATGTCTCACCATTACTGCGGGTTAGTGCAAATGCTGACTCGTCCAATGGATTAAGTTTGAATATACCCGCAGGCCAGGCAACTGCCGGAGTTTGAGAGGTGTCGGGAGGCTCAGCATATGGTCCCCAGGTTGAGGAGCCTGTAACTGTATAGGCTACACCCTGAGCGGCAAAGATAGGCGACCAGACTACATAGGCATTGCCGAAACCAGTGGTGCTATCAGAGCAACTTCCAGGCTGTCCCGCAGCGCCGGTGGGCGGTTTTCTGGATGGGTACCAGACAGGCACCGGATATAGCGTGGGGTAGCTGGTGAACCACACCTGTATCGAAGCGGTGCAGGCTGATCCTACCGCTGTCCCAACCAGCAATTTGCCTGAGGCACAAGTGCCCCAGTAGGCGATGGAATGAGCGCGTCTACCGGCCGCATTAGAATTCCAGGCATTGAAAGTAGTACTGTTATCCATCAATGGATAAACGATGTTTTCATCGACACGGTAGACGCCCATGTTCATTAGTCCAGTACGTCCCGTATCAACAGTAGGGTCGGCATCGATAGATATGTAGAAACGCCGGGTGCCGGCGCTTTGGCCGGAGAAGTCTGTTGGCAATTGTATCATACCGCTGATGATCTCGGGGATCAGTGCAGATGCACCCGCAGGGTTGCTTGGATTCATTATCTCGACATGCTGTCCGGCAGACTGCCATTGGGTTGAATTCATAACTATATCATGGACTCCAGTAACCAGGAATGTACCCTGCATGTCAGCGCCAAACAGGATGCCTCTGGTATAAAGCACAACAATAGTGGCATCAATGTCATAGTTCGGTGAGAATTTGGCATCCATGATATCAACCTGACCAAGCGGGTTAGTCGAAACCGGTGCGCCAAATTCGTTCTGGACATTCCAATCAGCAAAACCGGGATATGTCACAACCCAGATGTTATTATTGTTAGTACCACCGCTTCGGGTGGCTACCAGAAAATCATGTTTGCTGTCGCCATGGTCCATGGAAATATCCATTGCGCTTATGAAATCTGTACCAATGGTGATAGCATCAGGTAAGCCGCTAGTCGGCCACTGGGCATTATCCCAGTGAGCGCCGGCATCGAAGCTGATGAACACGTATTGCGTATTCTGATTGCCGCCAGTAACATTACTTACGGCTGCCATGATGATATTGGGATCGTCAGGGGCGATAGCTATATCCCAGACAATAGTAGAGCCTGTGGCACCGCCCGTAAGCTGTTGTACAGCATTATCAAGGTTGTCATAACAGCCGGTGAAGGTCCATGAAATTCCGCCGTTTTGGGATAGCAGCAGTCGAACCCGGGATATGGTTGCCGGAGTTTCATCTGCCGCTGTGTTAGTATTCGCAGGCATGGCAACCACGGCATACATCATGGTGCCATCATTGCCGACTAACAGTTTGATGAGCTCGGACCCACCTTCGCTTAGCCCTCCTACGATCGGACTCAACAGGGCTTTGGGGGAAGCAGTCCCGGTATCCGGTGTATTTACTATGGTCCATGAAGGTGCGGGTGGCGGGGCAGGTATGGGCGGTGCAGCGCCTGATGTAACAAACCTTTTCTCTTCACCATAACTTGTTCCGTTACCTACTGCTTTCGCCCTGTAATAGTAAGTAGTTCCCGAAGTTAAAGCAGCTATATTATTACTAAATGCCCCGGTTGAGGATTTAAGTTGTACAGCGGTCTCATTAGTATAACTACCTGCACGTGTGCCATATTGAAATGAAACATTGACAGTCGTGCAATTGCCCAAAGAAGTCAGGTTACCACAAAAGGTAGCTGAGTTAGTAATGACGTTGGCAGGAACTGTTGTAGTTACAGCTGGAACAACTATATCCCACTCCACATAGACACCTCTTGCCTGAAGGTCAGGTATATGTACATTAACGGAAATATAACTGAGAGGGTTATTTCTCAGCAATACAGAATCCAGCCCCGCGTTATTCACCAATGGTAACAAATCGCTTATCAGGTTGTAACTCAGATCAAGGTTCGTCAGGTTAGTGAGGCCGGCCAGCGGTGATAAAACGCTTATCTGATTGTTGGACAGGTTAAGTGTAAGAGGGCTGCTGGTAAGGCCAGCCAGCGGTGTCAAATTGCTAATCTGGTTATGGCTTAAACAGAGGTAATGCAGGTTAGTGAGACCGGCTAGTGGGGCGATATTGCTTATCTGGTTTCCGCTACCAAAAGAGCCTAAGTAAAGACCAGTGAGAGAAGTGAGGCCGGCCAACGGTGACAAATCGCTTATCTGGTTCATTTCCAGATAAAGATAAGTCAGGCTGGTGAGACCAGCCAACGGTGTCAGGTCGCTTGTCGGGTTTCCGCTCAGATAAAGGGACTGCAGGTTAGTGAAGCCAGCCAACGGTGTCAAATCGCTTATCTGATTCTCATACAAACTGAGGTAGGTCAGGTTGGTACAGTATTCTATCCCCGTCAGGCTTATAATTCCTGCACTATTGGCACTGAGGCTTGTCAAACCGGTAAGCTCCGAGGCATAGATATCACCTGATGGCTTGGGCAGGGCATCTCGTATGGCAGATTCCAGATTTACGTCAGGGAAGGTGACCACGGAATCACCGTTTACTTGAGTGGGGCAAGGAAGCACCATCACAAGAATAAGTATAATACCTGGGATAATAAACTTATTCCATCTCGCCACGAATACCCCCTCTTAATTAGTTTATAGGAAACCCAGATATGATTATGATGTCAGCAGTTGCCTGCAGGGTAGTTCTTGATATATGGATTCTATACGAGATTTCACCTTAGCCGTTGACCATACAAAGCCACGCTGGTGAGCTGGCCCCGATAACACTACCATTGATTACTTCGCGGCCCTGGTTAAAATGGCCTCCGGTACAGGTGTCCGGTTATTCTTAGCACTGCATAGACGCACATGATTATACTCTGAGGTGGACCCCGAAATTTAGACAGGTTGTTAAGGTTGGGTCCTGCCCTTAGA
>CAZFIM010000060.1:0-14811 GCA_964519615.1 uncultured Dehalococcoidales bacterium | reverse complement strand
TTTTTATCTCCCCTAGTTACACTTGCTTCACCGTGATATATTTCAGTATAGCCGCTAAGGTCCATATGCCCATAGCGAGGGAGAACGATACGGACATCATATCCTCTCAAATGCAGCTCATACGGCAGTGAACCGGCTACATCACCGAGCCCCCCCACTTTTACCAATGGGCTGGCTTCAGCCGCAATAAAAAGAATTTTATACTGATGACACATTGCTTCTCCAATATGAAACTAAACTCTTTTACAGCTTTATGTCTTGGTCACAGAATCAAGCAGGACCCACACAAACCCGCTCCTGGTTACTTTCTGCTGATCACAAACCGGTTAATAAAAATTGAGCATATATTGATAAGGTTTACTATACAGGTATTATGGATATATACGTTCATTATATACTTTTCAGAGAATTACTGATAATAAATAGGGGTATATTGCATATGCTGGTAAATAATGTATAATCTTCCCATTATAAAATTTAGTAAAGAGCAAGATGCAAAATAACGGTTTACCTCAGAGAATACACCGCCTGGAAGAGCTGGCTTATAATCTGTGGTGGAGTTGGAACCCTAAAGCAAGAGCAATATTCAGGTCTCTGGACTATCCTGTCTGGAAACTCAGCAGGCATAATCCGGTGCAAATTCTCCATACCATAAGCCCTCACAGGTTATATGAAGCTGCAAGTGATTCCGAATTTCTCGGCCTCTATGATGCGGCAATCTCTGAATATGATGCCAGTATGTCATCTGTAAAATCGTGCTTCAATGCAGAATATGACAGTCCATTTAACAATCCTATAGCTTATTTCTCAATGGAATTTGCTATTCATCAATCTTTACCTATATACGCAGGAGGTTTGGGCGTTCTGGCAGGCGATATATGCAAAGAAGCAAGTGATTCAGGTATACCCATGATCGCAGTCGGCTTTATGTATCCTCAGGGATACTTTCATCAACACATATCAGCTGATGGTTGGCAGCAGGAAGTATATGAGGAGCTGGATTTTAATGAGACTCCTGTTATCGCAGTTCCCACTTCCCATGCAAGTGTACAGGTAAAGCTGGCGGAACGCCTGCTCCATATAGGTATCTGGCAGGTCAATGTCGGTAGAGTAAAAATGTTTTTACTGGATACGAATATTGAAGCTAATGCACCGCATGACCGTAATCTTTCCAACCGGCTTTATATCGCCGACAGAGAACAACGGCTTCAACAGGAAATTCTACTGGGAATAGGTGGTGTACGCGCCTTAAGGGCAATGGGAATTAATCCTTCGTTGTGGCATGCTAATGAAGGGCACACTGCTTTTATGGCGATCGAACGAATCAGAGAGGAAATGGAAAGTGGGTTGAATTTTCAAGATTCATTAGAAATAATCAGAAGCACCAGCATTTTTACTACCCACACCCCCGTTCCAGCCGGACATGATATTTTTTCCAGTGATCTTATTGAGCGTTATTTCAGCGAGTACTGGCATTTATTTGGCATAGACCGCCAGTCCTTCCTCTCACTCGGACAATTTTCACAGATCTCCGGCTCCGATTTTAATATGACTGCCCTTGCCCTGCGTACATCCAGCCGTTGTAACGGGGTAAGTAAATTGCATGGTGAAGTAAGCCGAAGAATGTGGCATGGCCTATGGCCGGATAAAGAAGAAAGTGAAATTCCTATCTCACACATCACCAACGGCGTGCATGTCCTTTCATGGATGGCACCGGAAATGGGAAGACTATTGGTCAAGTATCTTGGGCCCGGTTGGATGCAAAACCAGGATTCATCCGCTGCATGGGAAAATATTCACAATATACCTGATGAAGAGATGTGGAGAGTCCGTCAGATATTGAAAAGAAAGCTCATGCACATCATAATTACGCGCGCTCAACAGCGTTGGGTAACTGATAATATACCTGCTGAGCAGGTACTTGCCATGGGAGCACTGCTTGACAGAGAGGCTCTTACAATAGGTTTTGCACGCAGGTTTACTGAATATAAACGACCTTCGCTTCTCTTCTATGATTTAGAACGACTCAAGCGTATTATTACCGACAGCTGGCAGCCTGTTCAAATAGTTTTTGCGGGAAAATCACATCCGTCGGATAACACCTCAAAAGAGCTGATGCGTGCGGTTTTTAGTCAAGCGAGTAACCGTGAATTTAAGGGCCGCATTGCTTTTTTAGAGGACTATGATATAAATGTAGCACATTATCTCGTCCAGGGAGTTGATGTGTGGCTCAATACACCACGCAGGCCGCGTGAAGCCAGTGGTACAAGCGGTATCAAAGCTGCTTTTAATGGTATCCCTCACTTGAGTATCCTCGATGGCTGGTGGTACGAAGCGTATAACGGTAATAACGGATGGGCGATAGGAAGAGCGGAGCCATATGCCACCACAGAAGAAGAAGACGACAGAGATGCGGAAGCTCTCTATACAATACTGGAACAGAAAGTTATTCCCCTCTATTATTGCAGAGACTACCGAGGTATTCCTCACAAATGGATTTCTTTGGTTAAAGAAACGATGAAATCCATCATCCCTGTCTTCAGCGCACGACGAATGATGAAAGAGTACTGCCAAAAAATGTATATTCCCGCACATAACGCCTTTTTTCAACAATAAACTCTGCAACTGTCTGCAGAATTAGTTTCACTGTACCTGTCCAGTCAATACAATTTTATTTAGCTAGCAAAGATATTATCGTCTACACATTTGCAGGACTGGGGTATACACGGTGGTAGTACACAGTATATAAACTGTAAAATAACCTGATTTTAATGAATATACTCATACGGTTACTAAATATCATGGACATTGGTTAAATGACTTTTTTAATAATCATCGCTGCATACTTTATCATCATGCTCCTTATCGGTGTTTTTAGCCGCAAACATGCACATAGCATGGACGGATTTTTTATTGCGGGACGCAGCGGTTCCACTTTTTTAATTACAGGATCTCTGATAGCAACAATCATAGGAGGTTCAGCTACGGTAGGAGTAGCAGGACTCGGCTTTTCACAGGGGTTAACAGGTATGTGGTGGTTGCTTGTTGGCAGCATCGGTCTTATTGTGCTTGGTCTGCTCTTTGCCGGGAAAATCCGTCATATGGCCCTCTACACACTACCCCAACTGGTTGAAAAACAATATGGTGCTACAGTTGCCACAGTTAGCTCGATACTTATAGTGATTGCGTGGTTGGGCGTTATAGCGGGCCAAATTATAGCAACCGGCAAAATTATGAGTGTTATGGGGATAGGAACGATGCAATTATGGATGATAATCTTTACTGCTGTATTTGTGATCTACACGCTCATAGGCGGACAGCATGCCGGTATCCGCACTGATGTAATACAGGCCATCATCATCTTTATCGGTATCTTTGGAGGGCTTGCCATCATACTTAATCAGATTGGTGGATGGAAAGAGCTTAGCCAATCACTGCCAAATGATTATTTCAGCTTCCCGATCGCAAAAAAATTCAGTGGAATTCAGTTAGTATCATATTTATTACTTATTGGATTGACTTATGTAGTCGGGCCCGATATGTATTCCAAACTCTTTTCAGCCCGCAATGAGCATGTAGCTCGAAGGTCCGCGCTACTTTCAGCTGTAATCATCATACCTTTTGCACTCGGTATCACCATTATCGGCATGGGAACTGCGGTGTTTTTCCCTGATATATCTCCCGAGCAGGCCTTCCCTACCCTGATATTAAACCGGTTTCCCGTTCTGTTCGGAGGACTGGTGCTAGCTGCTTTAGTTAGCGCCACCATGTCCTCCGCCGATAGCTGTCTTATTAGCGGCAGCACCATACTAACCCTCAATATCGCAAAAAAACTAAAACCTTCTTTAAACGACCGATCCCTGCTTTTTGTAGCAAGGATAAGTGTGGTGCTTCTCGGTATACTTGCGCTTCTGCTGGCCTTGGTATTAAAAGGAGTCATCAGCGCATTGCTGTTTGCGTATACAGTTTATACGGGAGGCGTAATTGTAGCGGTGCTGGCTGGTTTTTATCGAGATAAATTGAAGGTTACATCTGCAGGCGCACTCATTTCCATAATAGGAGGCGGAGCTGCAGCAGTTGCCAGTAAAATCTTCGCGATTCAATATCTCGACATCGGTTCTTTACTTGTTGCGGCTGTACTGCTCTTCACAGTAAGTTGTATTGAGCGAAAATTTATGCACCGTTAAAATAGCGTAATTAAAGAACAATCGCTGTACAATATATACAGTATTAATGTTGAGATTCGTTCTGCTTGATAACAACAGGTATTCCTGCAACCATAAGGAATACCGTATCGCAATACGAAGCCAGCTTCTGATTGGCTCTTCCTAATAGATCCCTGAATTCCCTGCCCAACCTGTTCTCTGGTACGAGACCCAATCCCACTTCATTGCTCACTATAATAAACTCTGAAGAGACCGTATCCATATAATCGATCAGGCTATCTATTTCCATCATTGTGGCTTTTTCAGCTTCCTCAAAGCTTTTGTCCTCTATCAATTCGTTTCTTCCTAAAATTACATTAGTAACAAGTAACGTTATGCAGTCTATTACTATGATATCCTCGCCATTGTATGCAGTTGCAATGCTTTCTGCCATCCGCAAAGGTGCTTCCAGAGTTTTCCAGGCAACCGGTCGGCGGCTTCGGTGAACATATATCCGTTCGGCCATTTCTTTGTCTTTCGCCTCAGCCGTTGCTACATAGAGAACATTACCGTTTTCCGAACTTGCCAGAAGCTCAGCATATGAGCTTTTACCGCTTCGTGCACCACCCAGTATAAGAATTGCCTTTTTCATACTGCTTCTTATCTACAAGCTGTCTGTTTCTTGTCCATTTAAATATGAACTGTTATTAAGCAAACGAACAACCGCTCTATTACTGAACAACTCAATAATGCTTAAGGAAGTAAAATCAATATGCAGCCGCATCCAATACTCAATACCTAATTCCATAAAATGGCATATTAGTGACCGCAAGGAACCTGCATGCGCCACCACCAGTATTGTCTCATCCTTATCATGCTGTCTTAGTAGAGAGGCAAATTCACCAACACGCTCATCAAACTCCATAAGGCTTTCACCTTCAGGAAAAGTATGTGGAAGCCTCCAGTTTAATAGTTCTTCTGCGATATGCGGGAATTGCTCTTTCACCTGGACGAACGTAAGACCATCTAAAATACCCACATCTATCTCATTCATATTTGCGTATTGTTTAATTTCCAGTTCATGGCAAGATGCCACTATACGGGCTGTATCAACGGCACGCGATAGCGAGCTGCTGTATATACGATCAATATGCCAGTGAGCCAGGTAATCACGTAGTTTTTCTGCCTGTACAATCCCTTCGCCGCTGAGCTTAATATCTTGTTTACCGTAATATTTTCCTTCCCCGCTCAGAACGGTTTTTCCGTGCCTTACCAGTAATAGTCTAGTCACATAGCTCCTTTTTTTATAAAATTCCGTCCTTGGCAATTAGCACAATAGCAATCAATACCGTTATTTCAGCAATCTCGTTAAGCGCACCATAAGTATCTCCGGTAAGACCTGATAGACGTCTACTAAAAAATAACCCGAGAATTATCGCAACTAACGCTGCTGCTGCACCTGCAATAAATATATAGTACCCCGTAAGTGGGATAAACGCCCCGTAGACTGCTGCAGTAATAGCCGTCGCGACGATAAAGGAGGTCAGATTTGTACCTTCCTTATAGCTTTTGCCTATTCCTTCTGCTCTTGCATACCTGTGGGCGAAGAGACCGTATACCATCGCCCATCTGCCCGTCATGCTCATAATCACCATCGAAGGAATTAACTGCTGAGTGTTTATTTCACTCATCAGAGCGAACTTTAACACAATTAATAAAACAACCCCAACTATACCGTAGCTGCCCGCCCGGCTGTCACGCATGATCATCCATCTCTTTTCAACTGGTCGGTTTCCGAATACCCCATCACATGTATCAATGAATCCATCCAGATGCAGCATCCCCGTGATGCCTGCAGAGATTATAAGAATAAGTGTGATTACTATTTGGTGCGTGAAAACAAAGCTGAGCAGCCACACTGCCAGAGCCAATATTACTCCAATCAACAATCCCACAACCGGGAACCACAACGTAGAACGCATGTCTACTCTGGTGTCTCCGGTCCACGAAGCCGGCAATGGAATTACGGTGAGAAACTGCACAGCAGCAAAAAAGCCCACGTTTACTTTACATCTCCTTCTGAAATGTCCGCTTCCGAAAAGGTAGCCATTTCGGAAAGAATCCTTACGGCAAGCTCCGCCATAAATATGCCCAGCGCCGCCCCGGTTCCTTCACCCAAACGCATATCCAGATTCATTAAAGGTTTAAAACCCATATAGTCCAGCATGCCTTTATGGCCAGCCTCAGCTGATACATGAGAAGGTATAATATAATCTTTCAGAGTCGGGGCTAAACCCGTAGCAATAAGTGCTGCGGCTCCCGTGATAAATCCATCCATAACCACAGGAATTCTATGCGATGCAGCGCCCAGCATCACTCCTGCAAGCCCCGCTATCTCGAAACCTCCCACCTTCGCTACTATGTCTATCGGATCGCGGGGATCAGGTCGATTAATGTCAAGTGCTCGCTGGATAACACTAATTTTATGCCTTAGTTGTGCATCATCTATACCTGTACCCCTGCCGGTTACCTCAGCAACAGGCCTACCGCTCAGAGCCGCATAAATAGCGCTGCTGGGTGTGGTATTACAGATACCCATTTCACCCGTGCCGATAATATCAAGACCTCGTTTTATTTCATCTTCAACTATATCAATACCCACCTCTATTGATTCTACCGCCTGTGACACAGTCATAGCCGGCCCTTTTGCTATATTTCCCGTGCCCGACGCTACTTTTTTTACTATTAAATCCGGCAGTGGTCCCATCTCAGAAGCCACTCCCATATCGATAACAATTACTTTTGTCCCCACCTGCCGCGCCATCACGTTTATGGCTGCTCCACCTTGAAGAATATTGCGCACCATGCCCGCTGTAACCTCCTGAGGCCAGTTCACTACTTTTTCCGCAATAACTCCATGGTCACCTGCCATGAGTGCTATGGCTTTTTTTGACAACACAGGCATGGGATTTGCCTGAATGCCTGCAATTTGAATAGCAAGTTCCTCTAGCTTGCCCAGACTCCCAGACGGTTTGGTAAGTTGATTCTGACGCATACGCGCCGTTGACATTGCCGCATTGTCAAGAGGCGCTATTCTGTCCAGTGTTTTTGTAATCAGCATTGAAATAGTCATACCGTATTCTTCCTTATTCATTTTCGGATTTCCATGGATGCCTGTCGCTTAAATGGCTCCTTCTTTTTTCAATTCACGGACTGTATCAATAAATATGTGACTTTGCGCAATTGTGCTCGCGGATAGACGAATATATTCCTTCAGACCGAAAGAAGCACAATCACGAACAAGGATGCCTTGAGCAAGGAGAGCACTGCGAAAAGCAGCGGCATCGCCTACCTTTACTAGAAAGAAATGGGTTTGAGACGGAACTACCTCATATCCCAGAGCTATAAGCTCTTTTACTAAATAGTCTTTAGCTTCCAACAAAAGCTTCTTACTTTCTGCAATGTCCCTTTTTTCCCGTAACAATGAGACAGCCGCTTTTTGACCCGCTATATTCACATTCCAGGGCGGACAAATCTTTCTCAGAGTCCGTATAACACGATGGTCAGCAACAGCATAACCCACTCGCAAACCAGCCAACCCGCAATCTTTAGTCATTGACCTAAGCACTATTACATTTCCATCTTTTATCAGATCAGCAGATGACCAGCTGTTATCGACAAATGATACGTATGCTTCGTCCAACACCAGCAAACCATTTTTCAAAGCGCGTAGTATATTCTCGATTTCTCTCCTGATGTAATAAGAGCCCGTCGGATTATTGGGATTGCAGATAAAGACTATTCCCGGATTTGCCTCAATAATTATGTCAACTACTTTCTCTACAATATGCCTGTAATTATTTTTCTGCTCGGCATGATATTTCACAATATTTGCACATACAAGTTGACAGGCTACCTCATACTCTCCATATGTTGGTCCGACAATTAAAGCCGTATCTCCGTCTTCCAGATATGCCATAGTAATCAATCTGATAAGCTCGGTAGTTCCATTTCCTACAAGTAAAGTATCTGATGGAATATTTAAAACGGCTGAAATTAAATTTCTAAGCTCTGTCGATTCCGAATCCGGATATCTCTTGATATCGATTGTTGTTATAGCATCGATAATACCATCAGGAGGCATATAAGGGTTAGTACACACGCTCATATCGATAACAGAAGATGGAGCAATCCCCCTATCGGTCAGTTCAGCATAATCAATGCCTCCATGAGGACACATCGCAATATTTTTTATCCTACGCGCCGGCCGTAACAAAGATATACCCCGTTCCTGCAAATAAACATAATAGCACCCATAGCAGCGATGCTGTAATTACCAGATGGAGAGAACTGCTTATTGTCCCGGCTCCGGGAGCATTCCCTGAATCGCAAAATATATAGTCACCTTGCTTTTCCAGACGGACATTTAACGCACCGGCTACCGCGGCCATTGTCCAGCCAGCGTTGGGACTTGCTGTACGCCTGTGTTCCTGCACCGCTGTAATCCATGCCCTGGCCATATTTTTCCGTAGGATAGCTGCCGCCGCTACAATCATCAATGCTGAAAGTCTGGCCGGAATATAGTTTAATATATCATCTACATAGGCAGCGAATTTGCCCAGATATTCATACCGTCCATGATAGCCAATCATAGCATCAAGCGTATTGATTACGCGGTAGCCCAGCGCTCCGGGAATTCCCATTATCATGAAATAGAATAACGGAGCAACAATACTGTCACAAATACTCTCAGCGACAGACTCCACCGCCGCTGACGCCAACATCACACCCGGCATGTTGGCTGTATTTCGGCTTACCAGTGCTCTCATCTCAAAACGCATCTGCTCTAGCTTATCTTTTACAAGCAGGTCTTTTATCTTCAGCGCTGTTAAACGCAACTCCCGGATCGAGAAAGTGATTTTTAAAACTAGGGCAGCTATAAAAATATAAAGAACAACATAAACGGTTTTAAGCCATATTAATAGATAATAGACAGGTAGAGCAAACAAAGCCACAAGGAAAACTGTTATACATATTCCACAGATAAATTGTACTGTGCGCGGTCCATTTTGCAGAAGCCTTTCCCACAAAGAAATAAGCTTTCCCATCCAGACGACAGGATGCAGTAATGATGGAGGCTCCCCAAATAGTAGATCTATCATCAGCGCTCCAGCCATGATAAGAACAATATCTAATCCTTCAAGCAATCGCCTCGTTTACCCCCATATAGTAGCTCGCGTGCATACTCAATATTTTGATTGCTTATTAATACTATCGGAAGCCCATTTAAAGGATGACTGTAAACGCAATTGTCAACTCCGTAGACCTCCCTTATATTAGATTCCGTAATAACATCGGAAGGGCTACCGTCAATGTATATCATTGTATCATGCAGTAATATCAACCTGTCGCAATACTGAGCAGCGAGATTCAGGTCATGCATTACCGTTAGAACTGTGAGTTTACGGTCTATGCACATCGTCCTTATCAACTCCAGTACATTTATCTGTCTTCCGATATCCAGATTTGCAGTAGGTTCATCAAGAAGTATTGCTTTAGTTTCCTGTGCAATTGCGCGTGCTAAAAGCAAACATTGTATCTCCCCGCCTGAAAGCTCTGCTATTCTCCTATCTGCCAATTCTTTTGTATCCGTTTTTTCCATTGCTGCGAGAGCAATATTTATATCTTTTTGTCCCTCGTAGTGGAAAAGGCCTAAATGGGGGTTTCTGCCCATGAGGACAATTTCCAGAGCTTTATATGCGCTTGGCAGAAGCGGAATCTGCGGGACAACACCCATCAATCTGGCCAGATCACGTCTCGTAATACGTCTGATATCTTTACCATCTATTGAAATAGTCCCAGAAAAAGCGGGGATAACCCGGCTGAGTGCCTTAATTAAGGTTGATTTCCCGCAGCCGTTAGGGCCGATCAGCCCCACCATTTCTCCCGGTTTAACAGAGAACGATAAATCTCTCAGCACAATGTGCTGTCCGTAGCCGATCATTACTTTTTCCATTTCTATTGCAATCATAGCTTTATAAAAGTGTCTTCCTTTTATAGCGCAGGAGATAGAGAAAAAAGGGAGCTCCGCAAAGAGCAGTTATTACCCCTATTGGGATTTCAGCAGGAGCCAATATAGTGCGCGCTAAAATATCGGCCGCTATTAAAAATAGGGCACCTGAAAGAACGGAAAGCGGCAGTAAAAATCTATGATCGGCACCCCAGAGAAGGCGCACGGCATGAGGAACTATAATACCGACAAATCCGATAATGCCGACAAATGATACAGCAGCCGCTGTTATCAGAGTAGCCGCTGCAAGCAATGTCAGTTTCACTCTGTCAACATTGATGCCGAGCTGCTGAGCCTGCTCTTCATCGAGCTGCATGATATTCAACGGCCTTGCATGAATGAGTATCAAAATGACTCCTACCGCTATGTACGGCAGTATTATCCAGACATCGGACCACTGGCTCATAGAAAAGCTGCCCATCAACCAGAAAAGGATTCCATGAATCTTATCTCCGCTGGAAATAATGAGATATGAGACAACCGATTGCAGGAGCGTTCCAAGAGCAACACCGGCAAGAATAAGAGTAGTCGAAGGTAATTTTTTTCCTACGCGCGCTAAGCTGTATACTATGGCGGTAGAAATCACGGCACCACTAAAAGCAAGCATCGGAACTATACCCGCCCCCAACAGCATCCCGCCGCTTGATATGAAAAAACCGGCAACTGCGCCAAGCGATGCTCCCTGAGCGACACCTATAAGATATGGGTCTGCCAGAGGATTGCGAAACAGTCCTTGATAAGTAGCTCCCGCAACTGCAAGAGCAGCGCCTGTCAATCCCGCAAGCAATACGCGCGGCAAGCGTATATCGATTACTATTGTTTCATCAGCAACAGTCCAGTCCTGTATAACAGCAGTAAAAGGCAGCTTTGATAAGATAATTTTATAGACCTCCGCCACAGGAATCTCTACACTGCCGATAGATACCGATACTACCAGTAATATGCCCAGGAGAATAATTAAAACCGGTAAAGCATAAATCCTTTCACGATAATGGCGATTAGTAGAGAACACCGGACTTTCTGTTATAACTTTTTCAACCATTATCAGTCATACCCTATATTTAAAATGTAGCTGCCGCTGCAGTCTGACAGTATAAATGAAATCAATCGAATAGTTCCGGGTGGATGAACAGTACAAATCGTTCCAGACCCTCCATAAGTCTGGGCCCGGGGCGGCTGGAGATATTGCCGTCTATTTCATAAATGCGGTTATGCAACCGTGCTGAAGAAGCATTCATGCGAGGCTCAGACTGTAGAAATATCAGCGTTTCATTGACATTACTTCCGTGACTGGTATTGACAATGATAACCTCCGGGTCTGCATTAATCAGATACTCCAAACTTATATCTGCATATCCGTCAAGGCCGGAGGCGATATTTACTCCACCCGCAGTGGCTATAAGCTCATTCTGAAATGTGCATTTTCCTGCGGCCATCAGCGGGTCATGCCATACGGCATAAAAAACTTCCGGCAGTTCTTGCTGTTTGATCTCCGCAACTTTGGACTGAACTTCACTGGCGCGGTTTTGTATATCCTTAACGATATCGCGAGCATAGTTTTTCCTCTCGGTCAATTCTCCAACCATCGTTACCGCCTCACAAACCTCATCCAATGCTCCGGGATTGAGAGCAAAGACAACCAGTCCTCGCCTCTCCAATTGCGGGATAATGGTTTGCTCATGCATAGAGGTAGCCAGAATAAGATCAGGCTGCAGTGCGATGATCTCTTCCAGATTAGGATTACTGAACCCTCCCACAGAGGGTTTCGACTTGGCTTCCGGAGGATAATCACAATAATCGGTTACCGCTGATATCCTGTCTTCAAGTCCAAGTGCAAATAATATCTCCGTGTTACTTGGAGCAAGTGAAATAATCCTTCGTGTTGCTTCCGGCATTTTTACAGCTCGGCCGAGTTGATCCTGCATAGTACCTGATACTGCGGGAACATCATTATTCCCATAGTGCAGGCAAGAACAAAATACGCTCAACACACAGATAATGAAGGCCAGAAAACTGTATACGGTTTTTATCTTTCTCACAGCCGCTTCCAGATCTAAAATAATACTCTTTCTAATAGTGCTTAAATAAATTAGAAGTACTTGAAATCGCCACTTCCCCCGGCTAATATGCAGGCAGCTAATATGCCTCGATTACATTCTTCACGGCCCATTGATAATCCGCAGCGTCGAGATCGCGTCACTTTTTTCAGTAACAGTGCAACCGGTTAGTCCCCATCCCATACTCAAAACAGTCTTGAACCCCGGCATCGATATATATCCCCACAACTTCTATTATATGGGTTAAAGCAGTGAGTACACAAGTTGTCTTGATTATTATCAAGCTACCATACAAAAATAAAAACAGGCTAAACCGTGATTACGTATCTTTTGCGGCACACCCAATGTCCAACTGAGAGCAGGCAATGACGCAATTTTATTTGTGATGATAGGTCTATTAAAAAATAAATCACGCGAACGTTAAATAAAGCCGTTGATGTTTCCATTACCTAGTTAATATTGCAAATATAATAAAGCCATGTCTTACAAAATATCAGTTCAACAAGGTATAATAAGCGTACTGTCGATTTTGTTAATCAATTAAGTAAGGAGAGACAATGCTAGTTAAACAACCTTTCGACAAACGATTTACCCATCTTTTTACCCCAGGCTATATAGGCAATTTATGGATAAAGAACCGTATAGTACGCACCTCTATGTTGACCAACTGGGCATTGAGCAGCGGTGAAGTAACACCGAACACCATTGCCCACTATAAGGAGCTGGCAAAGGGCGGCTCCGGCATGATAAATGTTGAATACTGCTATATTGATGATGATGCAGCCAAAGCTAATGAGGGTCAGATCGGCATCAGTAACGTGGCGCACCAGAACGGACTGCGCTGGCTGGCCAATGCTATTAAATCTGAAGGCGCCCGTGCTACCATGCAAATTGCTCACTCCGGTCGTCAAAGATTCTCTGCAACCCAACCATTTAAATCTGCGTTTCGCCGTCCCTGGCCGGATATCTATAAATATGGCGGTGTAGGCCAGCAGGGCAAAGGCGGAGTAATACCGAATGAGATGACTGTAGAAGAGATACAACAATGCATCGAGGATTTTGGTTCCGCCGCAGTCAGGGCAAAAGAAGTGGGATTCGATGCTTGCGAGCTTCACGCCGGTCACGGATATCTTCTCACTAATTTTCTCTCCCCCTGGAACCGGCGCAATGATTGGTATGGCGGACATTTTGTAAACAGGAAACGCTTTCTTATGCAGTCTTTTGAATGCATGAGAAAGAAAGTGGGATCTGACTATCCACTGGGTGTGCGGGTCAGCTGGACTGACTATGACCCTATTAATCCTATACCCCTGGAAGAAACTATAGAAATAGCAAAAGAACTTGAGGCTCTCGGTGCTGATTACATTCATGTATCCGGCGGTATACATGAATTCGGTCATAAAGAGACTGTAATCATGTACTATCCCATGGCCTTCCAGGCTGAGGCTTCTGAAAAAATCAAGAAAGCTATAGGTATACCGGTCATCTGTTCCGGTTCGCTTGGGGATCCGGAGCTGGCAGAAAAGATTCTCAAAGAGGGCAAAGGTGATTTTGTGGGGCTGGGCAGGCCTCTGCTCGCCGACCCTTACTTTCCTAAAAAAGCGCAGGAAGGACATCCGGAGGAAATCCGTCCATGTATACGCTGTATGGAGTGTAACGATAAAGGCGTAATGATAGGTTATGTCACCTGCGCGGTAAACCCGGTCGTAGGTCGTGAAGGTGAATTCAGCACCATACCTGTTGCCGCAAAGAAAAAGAAAGTAGCCGTCGTGGGTGGAGGACCGGCAGGTATGGAAGCTGCACGTGTGGCTTCTTTAAAAGGACATGATGTTACCCTTTATGAAAAGAAAGAGCTGGGCGGTCTGCTTTTAGATGCAGCTATCCCTGATTCCAAAGCTGACCTCAGACGTCTTATCCGGTATTATGTAACTCAGATGGATAAGAGAGGAGTAAAAGTTCTTAAAGAGGAGGCTTCAGCGGCAAAGATCAAGAAAGGTAACTATAATACCGTTATAGTCGCCACAGGATCGCAGCCGATAACCCCTAAAGTTCCCGGCATTAATAAGCCCATTGTTGTTGCAGGTCTCGATGTACTGCGCGGTGCGCCAACAGGAAAGAACGTAATCGTCATTGGCGGCGGTCTGGTAGGCAGCGAAATTGCCGCCTTTTTAGCTGAGAAAGGAAAGAGCGTAACGGTAATAGAGGCAACAGACCAGCTTGCCACGGGATTAAGCGGTGTGATGAAGAATGCTTTCTTTGAGATTATCAGTAAATTACCCATACAGATGAAGATCAATCACATGCTCACCGAGGTTACCGATAACGGCATCATCGCCACCTGCGGGTTGAAGCAGGTCGAAATCAAAGGCGATACCGTAGTCATAGCTACCGGCTTCTCACCCAATAGAAAGCTCTGGGACGATCTTTGCAAAGTGCCGGAGCTGGAAGTATACGCTGTTGGCGATTGTGTTAAAGTACAAACCAGCTATGAAGCAATTCACGACGGCTTCAACACGGTCTTTTCCCAGACATAAATCAT
>CAZFIM010000059.1:0-14947 GCA_964519615.1 uncultured Dehalococcoidales bacterium | reverse complement strand
GGATCCAACCTTAATATTTCCCCTATCCTGTCCTAAGGATGGGGTCCACCTCACACCGCGGAGACGTGGAAAGACCGAATAGGAACAGAGCATTTAAGTTTGATATCAATCGTTTAGGCTTTTAAAATCATATGCGATAAAGTACAATATATTTATCGAAGCTCAAGTCTGATTTATGATTATTGGAGGTTGATAATGCCAGAGGATAAGGAAAGCACCCCAAAACCTCAACAAGAAAAGGGCCGTCCCCAAGACCCTGGTGATATCTTGAAAAAGGGTAAAACTCCAAAAGATTGGGAAGAAAGACTGGGGAGAGATATTAAAAAAGGAAACTAGCTCAGTATAATCCAACTTAGCAGTAATATAACCTCTATACTGACACTTATTATTGTTATATTTAGATATCGCGATTTATTATCCACAATAGCCTTATTATATGCATAATGCTTACAGCTATATTTAGTTAACCAGTATTTGGCATCATAATCAGTAAGCACGGCAAATTGTTCCAATAGAGTCTTCGGATTTAAAGCCGCATAATATTTATTAACTTTATAGCCTTTCCACACAGATATTACTGTACATATAAAAGCAATAACAGCTAAGACAAACAATATAAAAGATATATCAATTTTAGTGATTGGAGCACCGATTGTGGTCACTATACCTATAATCAAAGTGCCAACACCAAATGTCGCTACAAGTTTATTATCTAGTGCATCTGACCATCGACTTATCAACTCATAATTACTTTTTGTAAGTTCGTAAACTAAGTCAAGACTTGGTAAACCTTGTTGAATACTATCATCGTCACCATCTTCGTCTGTCGTTACGATATCAGCCTTCTTCTTTATTTTAAATATCATTTTTCGGAGACCTAGCAGGAGCGCTAGTACAACGAATATAAATACTCCGATAACACCATACCAATGCCATTGATCATAACTAATAAACATTGCTTGAATAACAAAAGCGACAAATATTAGCCAAACTCCTATCAAGGCCTTTCCCTTTAATTCTCGACCAGTAGCAAGTAACAAAGAGCCTATTGCAGCACATCCGGACCAAACAAGATTTAAGGTTTCTAGTTGCATCATTTCTACCTCTATACAGATTCAAAATATGCAGATAGTGCCTTTGCTAATAAAGTACCTGCTGCTGAAACTGCAATTTTCCAAGTACCATCAGCTGCCTTGCTCATCATTTTTACCATCCATATCCCTACTTTATTACCAAATTTCGTCTGCCTTCCCAAAAAAGCATCTTCATTAATAGCTTCCTGAAGTTCATTTAAATCCGAGTCTCCTATACCCAATGAACTTAAGTACTGCTTTAAACTATCAAAGTCATTGGGAACTATATTGATTATAAATTGGTCACCACTAGAAGCTAAATTAGTCACATTGCCATGAACAATAATGGTATTAAATGACTGTTTAACTGTTTCATCAGCAATTGGCCTACCATCGAATGGTGCTTCCCCAGCATTTGGTGCTTTCATCTCTATATCAATAACAAAGCTTAGAATTCGGTTACGCACAGTATCTAATAGTCCTCTAATTGACCCCCTTGGAATCATCTTCCAAGCAGACATACAATTCATGCCATGGTATATTTTGTCACCAACATATGCAATAAGGTCAGCATTCCACTGAGCTTGGAAGTTAACATCATCATTCTTTGTGCTCATTAATTCTTCATAGTAGCTTATTGGATCCATAAGATATTCACGAGTCACAGATTCACGATACTTTTTTGGGATAGTCGATGGGGGAATTACAGCATTCCTCAGGCCACTACCTCCAAAACCATCAAAATGCCCATAGGACTTTACATTGATAATTCGATATTCGGGTAAATCTTCGCTTTTGTACCCATTCAGTTCATGTTCAACCCATGCATTGAACTCATTATTCCCAAGGCGAGCGGCCAGTATTTTGCATTTCCGTAAAACATTGGACACACTTTGTCTAGTATCAACTGCATCAGACTGTATATCGCTTAGAAGTGACATAAATCTCACCAGTGTATATCGTTCCTATTCATAGTATGCTAACACGATATTCTTTACCGTGTCTAATAGTTTTTGCTTTTTATATTTCAAATATTGGATAACCATACTACCCACGACCTCCCCAGGCCTCCAAAAACTGGCCCCGGACTTAACGGGAGTGCCGTTGGCTTAGCGGTGGGAAATGCGAGCCAATTTTGAGACCACGGGAGAATAAATAGGGCTTTCAAATAAGTATTTTTTCTATAGTGCTAATGTCTGACAGGTAATCATCTAAAAAATGCTTATCACGAGAATGGTATATCTTCAGGATTGACGACGTTTTTATTCTTGGCCAAGTGTCTCTTAACTAAATAATTGATCATAACGGCCGAGAGGTGCACACCAAGTTCAGCAAGTTCATGCGGAATATTTATTGTTGATGCCCCCCGTCCGTGTCCGACCCCGAGTTCTTCATTTCTCATTATTGCTGGAGCGCGTAAAATATATGCTTCAAACGCTTTGAGGAAACCATCATAGTATTCTGGTACTAAGTCCGAATTAACAAGTGTATGATATAGTTCCCCTGGTTTTATTCTTTCTATTCCAACTATTTCTTTACAGACGCTCTCCAGAGCTAAATTTGCATTTTGTATTGCGCCTTCATAATCTCCGTTGGTCAAATCCTTCCTTGCTTTACTGAATTCAGACATACCTCCGGTAAAACCAACTTCTCCGAGTAACTCAGATGCTTTTCTTATTATTTCTTCTTCGATGTAAATAGGGTGAATCGGTAGTATTTCACCGCTAAACATCCTCCAAGGAAGGTTCCCCTCTTTCATGATATCGTTAATTACTTTTTGGAAATGTTCACCATTGTAATTAAGATGATCATAAAACAGCTCAATCGTATCAAGAACATTGGGAGGATAATTACCTCGCAGGATAAAACCTTCTACATCGGAAGGGACAACATCTTTGCCACCGTCCTCAGGAAAAGCAATAAGCTGTTGAATTCCGAGCTCAGCTTCAATCCATCCTGGAAGTTCTTTAAGAGTAGATGTCTCATAAATAAAATTCGTATCCGTTTTTTCAGACCATGTTTCATTGGTATCTTTCAGCGCCTTAAAAATGCGTGCTCGTGCGGTAACGGGGATACTGACTTTTATTTTTCCTTGCCGCAATACTTCCTGGCAACGCTTTGAAAATACCCAAGTCATTGTTGAATTATAGCAACTTTAGCTTTCATATTGAATAGGTAATATATTTGAAATATAAAAACAAGTTCATCACATAGCTAATAAATATATACACAGTCTCCCCAGACCTCCAAAAACTGGCCCCGGACTTTACGCGAGTGCCGTTAGCTTAGCACGTGAAAAGGCAAGTTGTTTTGGAGACTACGGGAGTTCCCAATTCGCACAGCCAATACGGGTATCACCGCCCCCCTCCCCCATCCCTCGGTGGCTTCACACTATCAGTCGGTAGTCGTAAAACCTTATTACTTTTATTATTTATATATATATGGGGCCCTTATTCAGAAAGCGGGGGCGCTTGAATAGGACCCACAGATTTCAGAACTTTTCCAGAACTTTCGCCCGAATAGGGTCCAGAACTTTCAAGGCCATCCCGGAACTTTGGTAATTTTGGCGAATAAATCAAATAGGATTGTTTCAGAAATTACATTGGATTAGAAACCGGAAAAACGCAGTTCGCACGTTTAAGGCTCAGAGCGCCGAATTCGAGGGGCCCCCGTCTGTTTTTCCACCGCGAATACGTTTTTAACCAATAACTAACGGGTTATCGTCCATTTCCAAGAATATTCCAGCACGGCATGCAGGGGAGGGCAGACTAGAGACAGCGGTATGCAGTAGTCTAACGGGGCGCTTCTTGGCTGGCAGAGTCCCTTTAGCTGCTCTCATATACACCATTGATACTATCCTCGCAAATGGAGAGTGATAACGCCTCCAATCGTAATATGCAATAATTATTATATTTACTGCCATACTTTTTTCTATAAAATAGCATTATTTACGCAAACCTTGACAATTATGGTACAATGTAAGCAATATCATATACGTGTTTTATATAAGCCTATCTTTGCAGGGCGGTTTTTATGGAAAGCAAAGAGGAAAAACTGAAGATACTCGATCTTCGGGCAATGGCGGTTTGTGGACATTCTGATGGGCAACTGCAGCAATGGGCGGAGAAAAGTTTACGATCGCAAGATAAAGAATGGATCTCTCACACATATCCCGTGAAACTGCTCCCCGCCGGCAACCCCAACCACGTTCTATCTCCCGCATATCGGCTGACTACGGATGCTCTACCCCTTCATTCCAGACTATAAGCCATGAAATGTCGGCTGAATGCCGGCCCACGACTGACAAACCACGAGCAGTGATGTCCGCGGCTCTGAATGGGGCTCAAAGCTATCTGCACGCGTACGCCGTTGGCCGGACCGCTGCCGCGAAGGCCCAACAAAGGCCAGGGCGTCACAGCGCACACTATATCAAATCAATTAATATCACCATTTGCCTTGCTGTGACCGTATCCGCAGGCCGGTTCATCGGTTATGATGTATACTGGAACCAGCCATAGAAGGAAATGCAGAAACAAAACAGGCGGGAAGTATGGGCCAAGAAGCGCTCTATCGCTGCCGGCTATGCGGACGAGAGTTTATCTCCAGTGAAGGTGGGGGCGTCCTCTTCGATTTATACCGGTGCGTGAATTGCGACTGGATTAAAGCAGTTAGCAACGGTAAAAAGACGTGGGAGGATAAATACAGGCGTCCCTCCGCAGTAGAAATCGGACGCTGCCGAAAATGCGGCGGTGAACTGAGAGGCGACCTGAAACCAATGTGTCGCAACTGCGGCAGCAGGAATGTGGAAGAGAAAGAGTGTAGAATCCTGTATGACTAACCGCTGTATACCGTGGTAATACCAAATCACGGCCTGTAATCAAAGAGAACCGCAGGGGCGGCAAGTAGAGCGATAAACACCACACACTAAAGTACCGGGTGCAACGGTACTAATTCACTATTGACTCCAGACAGCATGACGAGTAGGCTGAAGCTGAACGCGATAGTCGTCTGGAAGTATCATGAGTCTAAGTGTCAGGACAAACGAATTGATGACGCCAGCCGAGGTGGCGCAGCTTCTCAACATTCATGTCAACACGGTGAGGCGGTGGAGCAATGAAGGCATACTGAGATCGTACCGCATATGTTCCCGGGGAGACCGCAGGTTCAAAAAAGAGGATGTCCTCAACATACTCTACCACGGTGAAGAGATAGCACCGGGATCTTAACAACGGTTATATGCCTGCTGATAGTTCAGGCGCAAATGCCTCGCCTGCATGTATACCACTCCTTTGCTCAATGAGCAGGCAAAAGAAGAGGACAGCGCCCGTCTTTGCTATTCTCCGCTGCGCTCGGCGGCATGACTTGCCCCGCACCCATCCCTCATCCGTTTTTCTCCACCCTTCCCGCTTGCGCGCAAATAGAATGGCAATCAGCAATTGAAAGCCGTATGTCTAAAGCGAAGCGGCTTTCTCAAGTAGAGACAGCCATTTACGAATCAGCCCGGTTTGAGTGGCGTCAAGCCCCGTGGAGTGTATCTTCTCATGTATTAATCGCGGGTTAACATATTTACGGTCTGATAGAATATCGATGATGGTAAGCTTGGAAATCCCTTTGTAAACGAGCTCAGGATCCATTTCCGTCTTCTTGAGTTGCTTTACAAAGTAGTTGTAGCCGGTCAGTAGCGGTGAGCAGTTCCTCAGGGATAGTTCCTCTCCCTCAATAATACGGGTAAACAGCTCGTTATCTTCCGGCGCAAGTACCAGTTTATAGTCAAGCTCGCCTTTCCCATGCGCATTGAATAACATCGTATCGCACATATCGCGGTACCTGCCGCATCTCGGGTCTTTCTTCTCACGGAGTGTTTCTCTTAAAGCCGCTATCAGCAGGGAAATAGCGGTCAGGCGCTGATGGCCGTCTATCAAAATATATCTCTGCAACCCGTGAGCCCCGCTTACATCATATTCTTCATACAATACCGTCCCGATACAATAGCCGGAGACGGAATCGTCTTTAGAGATGCGCAGTATATCATCCCATAATTGTTTGCATTCGCTTTCTGTCCAGCGGTAAACACGCTGAGGGGCAAATGCGATCAGCTGCTTCGGCTGCTGGAAAAATTGCACTATACTTATTTCTTCTGCTTTCATACCTATACCCCTGATTTGTAGCGGCTATATAAGAGCGTTCCATGGTCCTGATATAACCCTCATGTTAAAAGTGCTGCTGCTTTGAGCGCATGAAGGGCATAGCGAATATGCATGCAGTATATTTCATTTCCTGCCCGCCTGCCGCCCAAAGGCTGCCGGATAACAGGCATTTATTATACATCAGCAGCCCTCCGGCCGCTTTAACCCGGCTGAAAGTCGATGCGGGCAGGCTTCCCTATACATGCCGCAGCGTATCCGGAGGCGCTATCTACAATGACTACCCTGCGCGTGCCTGTGTTCACTGCCTAGAAGTCAGTATCTATACAGCCGAAGTGGGCAGGTTCACCGTATTTTATGGACTCTACCCTGGTAAAGGTGCCCGAGGCAGTATCGAGCACCAGCTTCAACAGTTTAGCACCGGCTTCTTCCACGCTGTCTTTGCCTTCCAGCACGGTGCCTG
This sequence comes from uncultured Dehalococcoidales bacterium, assembly GCA_964519615.1. Classification (GTDB taxonomy): domain Bacteria; phylum Chloroflexota; class Dehalococcoidia; order GIF9; family UBA5629; genus CAZFIM01. The sequence continues at coordinate 8,267 of CAZFIM010000059.1, read as the reverse complement.
AATAAAAATCTATGCTGTTGTGCGCAGCAGTCACTGCAGCCGGATTGGCCGTTGTCCACATAAGCGGGGCAACCACGCCCAGCCAGGCAGGCAGGAGGATATCAGCCGCACCCCGGTACGCGCCGCCGCCGCCTAACTGAAAGAGAAGCAGCTGGGCTCCGGAGGCAGCAAAGCTGATGAGGCAGTTGAACTGCGGCTTCACATCGCAAAAGTAAAGGCCCTTTGCCGGAGGCCTCTCTCCGTACCGCAGCACCCCCTGTATCGGCGCTGAGCCTGATTTGCAGATAGCTCCCAGCGATTTCTCTTCCAGGCTTGAGATGCCGCCGGCTATATTCTCCGGCATCGGGTTTAAGCTGCGGATATCCTCACCAGTAGATTTAGCGACATCCTCGATAGTCTTTGCCGCATGAAGAATTTGCCGGGATACCTCTTCATTGGCCCCCCGCCCGGCCAGCACTTCTTCCGCGCCTATTATTTCCGTGTTTTCACCGAAGAGAGCGGTACCCCCCGCGTTTACTACCCGGTCATACAAATTACCTATAACCGGATTGCCGGCAATTCCGGAGGTTGTATCCGAGATACCGCATTTTACTCCCAGCGTGAGAGCGCCGATATCGAAAGGCTGCCGCCGCACTTTTGACGCCTCATAGGTCATATCGCGTGCCAGCTCAATACCGCGGGCTAACGCTTTGAAAGTTCCTCCCTCTTTTTTCACATCCAGAAATTCCACCCGCTTCCCTGATGCGGCTATTTCCTCGATAAGCCTTGCGGGAGTATACTGCGGATAATCAGCGCCGAAAGCGGAGTTATCCACAATGACCGAGTGGACGTTGGGATTCAACCCCAGTCCGATCAACGTCCTCCCGATAGTCTCTCTATCTCTGCTGGTATGACCCAGAAAAGTATCCGGTATCAGATTTATTGTCCGGGTGCCTTCCACAATATCGCATATCTGGCTCCCGATAAAACCGCCAGGTATTACCAGCACATAATTGCGGATGCCTGCTGAGCCGTCAGCCCGTTTATACCCTGAAAACTGCATCTTCACCTCTTCACGGCAAGGTCTCCCCTGCCTCTTCCCCCTTCCAGATTATGAATATGCACCTGGTGGCCTTTTCTAATATCTGACGATGCAATGCCTATGGAGTGGCCGTACTTCATTATATGACTGCCCTGCGCAATATCAGTGACAGCAATCTTGAATCCTGCGGGAATCTTCTCCAGAGCCGTTACCGTAAAAACAGCATCCTCAAGACGGACATTAACCGCATCGCCAGCCTCCACAGTTTCCAAACATGTGGCCACATTATCGTCACGTGATATTATGATTGCGCCTTTGAAGGCCATAATCAGATTCCTCACTCCGGTACAGCACTTTTCTTACGCTTCACAGTATACTTTATCACCACCCCATTTTGAATACCGGATGGTGATTGGTATCCAGCGTTATACGGCGGAATGGATACAGGCATAATCGCTGGCCTCCCCCGCAGAATCCGGCTCTCTGCCATTATCACCGAATGAATCCGTTACGGGGACACAAAAACGTATAAACTCATTTTTCACAGGATTCTTCGCAGAACAGATGCATACATCGATGCCGTATGTTTTCTTTAAATTCTCGCCGGTAATGACCTCATCAGCAGTCCCAAAAGTTATGAAACTACCGCTGTTCATCATAGCCACTTTGCATGAATACAGAAGTGCGTGGTTGGGGAAATGCGTCGTAAGGATGATGGTCATACCCTGCCTTGACAGCTTGTTAATCATGCTCAGCACCAGTATCTGGTTCTTGAAATCAAGAGCAGATGTGGGTTCATCAAGTAAAATCACATCGGGCTCCTGGGCTAACGTCCGGGCAATTACCGCCAATTGCCTTTCACCACCGCTTATTTGAGTGATCTTCCTGTTCCTCAAATGATAGATTCCTACCGTTTCCAGAGCACGCTCCGCAATCTCTTCATCGCGCTTTGCTGGGGTAGCGAATGTTTTTAAATAAGGAGCCCTGCCCATTTTCACCACTTCGATAACTGAGTAGGGAAAGGGTGCGCTGTTATCCTGAAACACGAAGCCAATCTTTCTAGCCCGCGTTTGCGTATTTAATTGAGCTATATCGGTTTCATCCAGATAGCAGCATCCCTTATGTAGCTTGAGATAGCCTTTTAGACAGCGTAAAAGAGTGGTTTTGCCGCATCCGTTAGAACCGAGAAGGCAAAGGATATCCCCCTTATTAATCTCAAAATTCAGATTCTGAAAAATATTTCTCTTCCCATAATTAAAGCAGGCATTATGTATTTTCATTTTCGTTTTCATCTTACTCGCTAACAATCCTTTCTACAGCCGCCGGGGCGCCGTATGTATAAATTGCCGCATCATGACCAGCCTCCCCGTGTCTTACGGATCAAAAAGCCGAAAAATGGAGCTCCGATTACCGCGGTGAGTATTCCCAGCGGTATTTCCGCAGAGGAAATAGTTCTTGCTATATCATCCATTGCCAGTAAATACACGGCTCCTAATAACAGCGATGCCGGCAGAAGGACTTTGTGATCAGGTCCAACAAGCATCCTGCCGATATGCGGTATCACCAATCCAACCCAACCTATAATACCGCTGACGCAAACAGCCGAGGCGGTCAATAGTGTTACGCATAAGATTACTATAGCTTTCATTGCTTCCGTATTCACCCCCAGTGAACTGGCCTCTTCATCTCCCATAGACAGAACATTGATACGCCAGCGTACCAGTAAAAGTCCCGTTATGCCCGCAACCATCGATGGGACTGTCCATATCACTTCTGTCATGGTCACCGTACTCAGCCCTCCCATAAGCCAGAAGGTAATAGCGGGCAGCTTGGAATACGGATCAGCCAGATACTTGGTCGCTGAGATCAACGCGCTGAATAAAGCTGAGACTACCACACCGGAAAGCACAAGCATGACAACGGGTGTGGTCTTGTATACCCTGCTCAGCAAATATGCAATCACAACACCGAAGATACCGAATATAAAGGCAAATAGCTGTATCAATGTTTGGTCATCTGATATCAATATGGCCAGAGCAGCGCCAAATCCCGCCGCTGCAGACACACCCAGAATATCGGGGCTCACTAAAGGATTTCTGAATATCCCTTGAAAGGAAGCACCGCTGATAGAGAGCGCAGCTCCGATGCACATGGCAAGAATTGCCCGAGGCAAGCGAATCTGCAGAATTACCGTTGAATCCGTAGCAGACCATGTATGTTCTATGGGCAGAAAAGTTGAAAGCAATATTTTAAAACAATCGATAATAGAAACGGAATATCGTCCCAGTAAAAGAGAAACCAGAAAGAGCACTGCCGGTAGAATAAAAAGCGCAATCAAAACCGGTTTGGATAATCCGCCAGATTCATTTTCTCTTCCCATTTCCATTGCTTGCTGCATGACGTCAACTTTACCCTGATTTGAGATCATCATAAATAATGCATCGGCAATAGTGAGTTCCCCACCAAAAACTTAAAACTGCTGTGCATTCACCGTCCAATCCAGCGGTAGTACAGATACCGTATCGCCGGGGTTTACCACTGTGCCTTTAGGGATCATGGTAAATGAGTTGGCCGTTGCTATCGCTGACAGGCTGCCGATGCCTCTGGAAGCATTGATATCCACCTGATAATTACCATCAACTTTTTCAAGCCTTGACCATGAGATAAAATTCATCGGCCGTTTCAATAAAGCGGAATCACGGGCAACCGCACGGATGATGGGATGAGATATACCGTTTATCCCCATCATTTTAAATAGTGCGGGTCTAACGATAGTCTCAAAGTTAATCAGACATCCGGTGGGAGGGCCTGCCAGCGCCAGTACCGGAACAGGTACAGCGCACCCATCGGCCTCTGTCCCGGCAATTTTGCCGAAAGACATGGACCCGCCCGGCCCTATATCTATCCTTGAGAAAATCATCTGTCCCAGCTTGCTTATCACGCCTCGCACCAGATCGTAGTCCCCCATGGATACTCCACCGCTGGTGATGATGGCGTCCATGTTCATTCCCTTCCGGATTTTAGCCGTAAGAGACCTTTCATTATCCTTGGCGATTCCCAGTAATTTGGGTATACCTCCGTAATGCGTAACAAGTGCGGCAAGCGCACCGGCATTGCAGTTATAAGTCTTGCCGCAAGTCAGGGGTTTGCCTGGCTGTACCAGTTCATCGCCCGTAGCTATAATGGCAATCACCGGGCGGCGGAAGACCTTCACCTTTTCTCGTCCAATAGCGGCAAGCACCAATATTTGTGCCGGACCGATTACCGTGCCTTTCGGAATTACCATCTCTCCTTTTTTCACATAAGCGCCTGCCGGTACAACATTCTCACCTTTAACACAAGCTTTAAAAATCTTCACACGCCTGGGGTGAGACCTGTTCGGGCCGCTTTTGCCGGGCGGTTCATCAGTATCCTCAAATCGCACAACGCAATCTGCGCCTTCCGGGAGTATCGAGCCGGTCATAATGCGAATTGCCCTACCATGTGCAACCACTTTCCGCGGGAGATGCCCTGCTCTGGCCGTTTCAATAATTTGCAGCGTAACCGGATTATCCGCATTGGCGCTCTCAATATCTTGGGACTTGACGGCATATCCGTCCGGAGCAGACTGGTCGGCAAGAGGCAGGCTTAGCTCCGAGTACATGTCTTCCGCTGCCACCTGTCCACGGCATTTGCAGAGAAGTTTCTCCTCGCTTTCCATCACCTTGACAGTGTCGAGTAGCATTTCCAAAGCTTTTTGATATGTTGTCATTATTATTCTCCTTATTTGATAGCCTGCCCGAGAGAAATGAATTCCTCCGCTGCATTACCTTACCGGAATATTTTCAGATAATTGCTCTTTACCGGGTAATAACTATTCGATCTATAGTTCCATCCAGAAAGTGATAACCACAACCTGCCTCGCTGATGATGTCCAGAAATTGATCCGGCGCGATCACTTTCATACCTACGATTTTGGTTATTCCTCGGCGAAAGAATGCATAAGGCAGCATTGTACAGGTAGGGCCGTACATTATCAGACGCGTGGAAGGTCTGGCCAGAGCAAGTAAGTCTTCCAATGTATCATTCAATAATGTTGTGCCTGTTGATATGAGCATATCAGCACGGGGAATCTCCTCGCTACATCTCTCACCTGGTATATAGAAGGGCATTTCATCTTCTTTTAACATCTCCGGATCAAGTTCAAGTACTCGGAACGGTTTACCTCTGGCCTTTAATTTCTGCAGATAAGGGAGCGCTCCGACAAGCACAACATAATCGGTTTCCCCTATCTCAACATAGTCCAAAGCATCGGTATGGCTTTTTATGATGTAATCCAGCGGAGGTTCCTGCGCCCAAATCGTATTGGACAAGGCATTAATTACCGCAATACCCATCATTTTCTTTAGAGGATTACCATTGAACATTTCTTCCAGCACAGTACCGACACTCATTCCCTTCAGCTTTCCTGAGTCCGGCATGCATTTACCATTTTCAAAGCAAGACGGTATCTTAGGAATGATGTTTCTCCAGGTATAGCAAAATCCTCCGTATCCATTGCTCAACTTCACACCGCTGAAATAGATACCGAAAATTACCCGCTCAACATAAATAGAGCCCATAATATTATCAGGCATGGCTCTTTTAATATGCCCGATAGTCTCTTTTAAAATCTCATGCTTACTATTATTTTCCGTCATATGGTGCGCTCATCTATTCATGTACTATTCAGTATGCCAATCCATCCACCCCGTCATTACTACCTGTAAAAGATCGCTTTTCAGGCAGAAGTAGTTAGTACCCATTACTTCTGCTCTATGCTTACTGGGATACGAAAGATTCAAACTCTGCAGCACTCAGGTCATACTTATAAAAGGATTTGTAGAAATCCCTGCACAAGCTCTCCAGATCAACATCAGCAAACTCTACAGGGTATAGCGTTTTAGCCAGCCATACTATACCCAAAACAGCTTCCGGAGCCGGACGGTCCCACCAGAAGGTACCAACCGGACACATATACACTTCATTGTTAATAATGGCCTTGACTCCCTGCAGCTGGCTGTTATTCGTTACGTCGCTTACGCTGAACATGGTCGCCTCTTTGGATGACTTCCTGATAACCATCACATCAGGATTCCACTCGACTATTTGTTCCATACTAACTTCCTGAGCACTGCCGAGATCAGCAGCAACATTACAGCCGCCGGCAGAAGTGATGAAGGTATGCCCCCACCAGGCGCTGCCATCGGTGTGTGTTAAGGTATTGGCATTGGTATTGACGTAATAAACCCTCTTTCTTTTTTCCAGTGGAATATCTTTCACCCGGCTTTGAACAAACTGCAACTGCTCGTCCCAGTACTCGATTAAATTAAGGGCTTGATTTGAATTCTCCAGTAGCTCGCCCATCATCTGAAATTCTTTCTTATTCTGTGAGGTATCATTCACCCTTCCGGTATACACGGCAACCACAGGAATTCCCGAATCAGCTATTTTTTTGTTTCCCTGCGCCGACGTGACGCTGGCAATAACAACATCCGGTTTCAGATTGAGTATTTCCTCAATATTGACGTCATCAAACGAACCGGGATTAGGAATATCATTGAAGCCAGGATACATATTCATGAGCGTTTTATATTGCTTCATAGAGGGTTGACCGACTATTTTATCAGCCGAACCGAGAGCGGCTATTTCATGAGTAGCGCCTCCATAGCAGGTGACGACTATCCTGTTTATATGAGCGGGCACAGTAACGGTATTATCATCCATATCGACAATTGTTCTTGTTGGAGAGGAGGTTTCTTGAAATTGCGTGCTGCAGCCGGGGAGAAGTCCCGCCATCAGCATCAGCACGGCGGACACTATAAAAATTACGGGCGTAATACTATTCTTATGATTTGTTTTCATTTACATTCTCCGTCTTTAGTAGTTAATGAGTTTCAATTCCGTCTGATAACGAGGCGCTGGGCTGATTTACCGTAAAAATGATACCCTGATCCTGCCTCTATTAACGTATCAAGAAGCATATCAGCGTTGGTTACCGCTATTCCGCCGATGGCATCGACACCTCGACGGAAGAAAGCATCCGGCAGCATACTTGCTGTAGGGCCTACCAGAGTGACATCGGCACCGGGACGGCTGTGGTCTAGTATATCTTCAAGCGTATTGTTGATCAGCGTCGTACCGGTAATAATGAGAAAATCCGCTGCGGCGATCTCGCCGTCAGCCTTTTCCGGCGGGCAGTAATATTTCATTTCATCCTCTTTTAGAGTGCGGGTATCTTTCTCCAGGATACAAAACGCCCTGCCGCGAGTTTTAAGCATCTTGATATACGGCACGAGAGCACCAATGACAACTACATAGGCGTCATCCGGAAAAATCTTGTTTTCCAACGGATCATCTCCCATTTTTAAACTGTAATCTTGCGGCTTTATCCTGTTCCAGCATAGAGCCGATAATGCGTTAAGCACGGCTATACCCAATGCTTTCTTGAGCGGAGCATTGTTCACCATCTCATCAAGGTAGTAACTCACTGGCTGCCTGTTCAGTTTGCCCGAACCGGGAATCGCACGGGCTGAAGAGGGACAGCAAACCGCTTCAGGGATCTCCTTAACCGGGGTAAAACAGATGCCGCCGGCACCTGTAGAAAGCTTTACTCCGGAAAAAAACAATCCGATAACGGCTCTTTCTACTTTAATGGAATCCATATCGCTCCCGATAATAGAGCGGATTTTATCTATCGTCTCCGTCAGTATCGTATTTTCATGTACTCCATTTGGTTTCATTCTTACCTCTTTCCTTAAAAAAATGTTTTTATCAATAAACGGGCTGCATCAAACCGTATTTGCAGTGTGTTTTTAAGCTATCTGATACAGGTATATAAACATGAGAAGCGCGATACATCAGAGGCTGCGGTTACACTTATTAAGCCCGTGCTTAAAAAGCCGGCAAAACAAAAAGTAAAACAGAGTTACAGAAAGAAATAAACGCTGATAAAAAAGCATAAAAAAAGCGCAACCTCTAATAAGGTGCGCTATTTAATATAAATCAAAACCATTCTTTCCCCTTTCCACCCGGGAAGCAGCACTGTTTCCCATGCTGCCGTCGATCCGCCTGAGACGGATACCGGCTGCCTACCATAGACAACTCTTTAGGTAGAACAGCTCCGGAGAAACTTTCCGAAATAATATCATACTGGATAAAAGAGTGTCAATTGTATGTATGGGTTCAGTACATTAGTGACACATGACCTCCTTTTTGTTCTGCTCCC
>CAZFIM010000058.1:0-15617 GCA_964519615.1 uncultured Dehalococcoidales bacterium | reverse complement strand
GGCGCCGATGGGTATAGGTACTTTATGTACAACTGAGGGCGGGTTCTCCAGTAGAGCCGCTGATTATTATTCGGAGAGAGCAAAAGGCGGAACAGGCCTGATAGTCGTTGGTTTGATAAAAGTGGAAAATGAAATCGAGAAGCTCGGCAGCGATTATCCACCCTGTATCTTCCGTAATAGGCACCATTTCATTGCAACCGCAACCGAGATGAATGAAAGAGTCCATGTATACGGATCAAAGATATTTGTACAGCTGTCAGCAGGGTTCGGAAGAAGTCTGAATCCGGCTCTCAGTCTGCCGCAATTTCAGCCTGTAGCACCTTCCGCAATACCAAATTACTGGGTACCTTCCGTAACATGCAGAGAATTGTCAACCGGGGAAGTCGAGACTATAGTGCATGCCTTTGGTGAAGCAGCCACACTTGCTGCTGAAGCTGGATTTGACGGCGTGGAGATACATGCTGTTCATGAAGGATATCTGCTTGACCAATTTACAATAGCTTTGTTTAACCGCAGAACAGATAAATACGGCGGCGACCTGAGAGGCAGGTTAACGTTCCCTGTTGAGATAGTAAAAGAGATTAAGAAAAAAGCCGGCAAGCGTTTTCCTGTTACGCTTCGCTACAGCGTAAAAAGCTATATAAAAGATTGGGGGCAGGGCGGACTACCCAGCGAGTCATTTAGAGAAATGGGACGTGATATAGAAGAAGGATTGGAAGCTGCCCGAATACTGGAAGAAGCGGGTTATGATGCTTTCAACGCCGATACGGGCACATATGATGCCTGGTATTGGGCTCATCCTCCGCTCTATCAGAAACATGGATGCAATCTCGATGCGGTTCAAAAGCTTAAACAGGTTGTCAACGTACCTGTGTTTGTCGCAGGGCGAATGGATGAACCGGAACTGGCCGAGCAAACCATACGGGAAAAGCATGCTGATGTAATATCAATAGGCAGAGGGCTGCTGGCAGATTCGCACTGGCCGCAGAAAGTAATGTCCGGAGCCATACATACTATACGTCCGTGCATTGGCTGCCACGACGGTTGTTTTCAGAGAATGCTTACGAAAGGCCCCTTGTCCTGTGCAGTCAACCCTGCGTGCGGCCGTGAGGCTGAATATAAACTTGAGCGGACAAAGGAAGAAAAGGAGGTGCTGATAGTCGGAGGAGGAATCGCCGGCATGGAGTCAGCGCGTGTTGCCGCCCTTAGAGGGCACAGGATCACTCTTTATGAAAAGAGCGGTAAATTGGGGGGGCATGTCATTGCAGCATCCACACCAGATTTCAAAGAAGACGATGTGCGCCTTCTGGAATGGTACCGTAATGAGCTTGACAAGCCCAATATTGAGCTTATCATGAATACGGAAATAACGGCTGAAATGATCCTTGAAAAGCAGCCTCAAACCGTTGTTGTTGCCACCGGCTCCAAACCGATCATCCCTGATATTCCCGGCATCGAAAAGGAACACGTCTTCACAGCCGTTGATCTGCTGCTGGGCAAAAAGAAGGCGGGGGATACTATTATTATCGTTGGCGGCGGCCTTGTCGGTTGTGAAACAGCTTTATGGCTGTTAAAGCAGCAGAAAAAGGTGTTAATCGTGGAGATGCTTGATGATATTCTCAGCAGCAGACCGCCCATACATCATGCCAATAGAGTTATGCTGATTGACTTGCTTAATTTCCACGGCGCTGAAATTCTTACAGGGAACAGCCTCCTGGAGGTGTCGGACAGCGGAGCTACTCTAATCGATAATTGTTTTAAACGCGTAAAACGGGAGGCAGACACTGTTGCTCTTGCTATTGGCCTTCGTGCTGACAATGCACTTTACCGGCAGATTCAGGGCAAAGTTCCCGAGCTTTACCTTATCGGCGATGCACGCCAGTCCCGAAGAATCATGGATGCCGTCTGGGATGCCTATGAGGTAGCTCGCTGTCTTTAACTGCTATGATCTTACTTATCACTAGTCTATAAAAGGAGAATATATTAAGACCGGTAGTTTCTTCTCTCCATCTGGAATATTAACGCCTTTGGTGATAATTTTTTACCGTTCGCCAGATCTATTGGGCATAGATAAGAGATTGACAAATCGGGTTCGATATCATAATATATTTCGGTTTTGACTAGCGGTATTGTTATTTAGTAAACTATGCGAGGTGCATTTTAAAGAAATATGAACCTGTGCACCGGGACAACAAAATATCCGAAAGCTCCTTTATAGATAAAATAACAATCATTGTTGTCAGTTTTTTTACATGCTTCATTAAGCGTTTTTTCATGATACTGTGCTGTGCCTCAGTAAAAATTGTAGATGATAGTAGGACAAGCTGTAACTTGCTGTACGGATTATAATAGAAGCTAAATTCTCCGGTATCCGTTGCAACTAATAGAGACACAGAAAAACCGAGTTGCTTTTTATGCGTGAATAAGAATATGGGGATATCTGCTGCATGGAACAGGTAACAACGATGATAATCAATACACTGGTATTATCTGCCATGTATATACTGGTGTCGCTCGGGTTTGCTTTTGTCTTCAGCATGCTCGGTATAATAAATCTCGCCCACGGTTCCATTTATATGGTTGGCGGCTATATCGGTTTTGCGTTTATTCAAGCGCTGGGTTTTAATCCCTGGGCTGCGCTTCTGCTCTCAACTGTGATTATAGCTGCTTTTGGTATTTTTCTGGAAAAGTACTGTTTTCGCCCCTTTGTAGGAGATTTCAATCGGACGGTCATGATATGCACGGCCATAACGGTTGTCCTGAATACCACAGTCAATATCATTGCAGGAACAGAGATACAGGCTCTGCCTCCCTTTATTGAAGGAGTACTGCGGACAGGTCCTGTTTCAGTCAGCTACGGCCGCATGGTCACATTTGCTATCGGTGCCGTATTGCTTGCAGCAATTATATGGTTCGTTAACAGGACCAAATGGGGCCAACAGATGCAGGCTATTGCGCAGGACACAGAGGCAGCATATCTTCAAGGTATAAATGTCCACCGCATTTCAGCATTTTCCTGCGCCCTCGGCTGCGGACTGGCAGCAATAGCTGGCTGTTTGATAGGTTCCCTTTTAAATCTTGGCCCATTCATGGGCGATTTCATGCTGGTGAAGGTGCTTATGGTCGTAATACTGGCCGGCATAGGCAGTATTGGCGGTGTCTTCATAGCGGGCCTTGCATTAGGTGCCTTGAACTCCATATTGCCTCTGCTCACGAGCGGAGCCATCAGTGATGCTATTATAGTTGCTATCGTCGTCGTTCTTCTCATTATCAAACCCAAAGGTTTCTTCGGGCACGACGTAGCTATTTAGGTATAAATGAGCGATTGTAAAGTGAAAGAAGCCAGACCCGTTACAACAAGAAAAAGAAAAGGGAAATGGACGACACCCGTCATCTACGCTGCGCTGGTGGTTATACTTGCACTGCTTCCGCTGGTCATGAAATCAAACTATATGCTCCATATTATGATACTTGTTTTCACTTATCTCATCGCTACCGTTAGCCTGCGCACGATTACTATATCCGGCCAGTTTCCGCTGGCCCACGCCGCCTTTATGGGCTTAGGGGCTTATTGCGCTGCAATACTGGGCAAATTACTGGGATGGCCGGTCTGGCTTACCATTCCCACAGCCGGTGTTTTCACCGCTATTGTCAGTATGCTTATCGGCTTGCCATTTGCCAGGCTGAGGGCATTGTATTATGCGATGGCAAGTCTTTTCTTTGGTATAGGCATACTGCAGATAATATACTCTCTCCAGAATATAACGGGCGGCTATAGCGGTCTTTACGGAATTCCCCCGATGTTTGCCAGCGGCAACAAAGAAATATACTACTACTTCTTTTTAGCGCTGGCGGTAGTGTGCATCTTTGCGCTGTACAGATTTGAATTCTCCAGAATAGGGATCAATATGAAAGCTGTAGCCCAATCGCATCTGGTAGCTTCAAGCGTAGGCATCAACGAGGCATGGTATAGAATTTTAGCACTCGGTGTCGGTTGTTTCTTTGTTGGGCTGGCAGGCGCAGCATATGCACATTACAATCTTGTACTTTCTACACCTACATTCGGTTTCATGTCTACCCTCTGGCTGGTAATGTATGTGTTGATCGGCGGCATAGAAAGCTTTGCCGGGCCGATTATCGGGACATTCATATTTATTCTAGTACCTGAATATTTCCGTGATCTGAAGATTTACGCTCCCTTCGTATCTGCCGTCATACTTGGTATAGTGGTATACCTTATGCCCAAGGGTCTGGTAGGGTTACCGGAGTTAATTAAAACGCGCTTTATCGAACGATCCGATAAGCAAAAGGTCAGCCATGCTTCTTGAAGTACGGGGTTTAACTAAATATTTCGGAGGTCTGGGAGCGGTCCGTGATGTTGATATGCATATCAACGAGGGCGAAATCGTCGGGTTGATCGGTCCCAATGGAGCAGGGAAAACAACGATTTTTAATTTGATTACCGGAGTTCACCGCCTGACAAGTGGCAAAGTGAGCTTTAACGGCATGGATATCACGGGGAAAAAACCGCATGCGATCGCGCGTTTGGGTATCGGCAGAACCTTTCAGCTGAATCCGCTCTTCGCTAATTTCACAGTTCTGGAAAACGTCTCGGCATCGTTTCATCTTCATCCCAAATCAAGCTTGTTCGATATATATTTCAATACACGCCGATACCGGGAAAACGAAGCATTTATTTTAGAACGCTCTCAGGAGATATTGAAACTTGTGGGGCTGGATAAAGTGGAAGACGATCTGGCTAAAAATCTTCCTCACGGTAATCAGAAGATGCTTGGTATAGCGAGAGCTCTTGCGGTAGAGCCCAAATTGCTTATGCTGGATGAGCCGCTGGGCGGAATGAATCCACAGGAAATTGAATTCACCCTGTCATCGGTTAAGAAAACACGCGACCAGGGCGTTACTATTTTGCTTGTAGAACACAATATGAGGATACTGGATCTTTGCGATCGCGTGGTAGTAATCAACTTCGGTCAGAAAATCGCAGAAGGACTGCCGAATGAGATCAGAAATAATAGAGAAGTGATCCGCGCTTACTTCGGAGGTGAAGACGTTGCTTAGCGTAAAACACATCTCGCTTCACCATGGTAAAGCGATCGCATTAGATGACGTATCCATAGACGTCGGCGAAAAAAGTATAGTCAGTATTATTGGCGCTAATGGAGCAGGGAAAAGCTCTATCTTAAGAGCTATATCCGGCCTGGAACGCATATCTTCCGGTGAAATCTGGTTTGAGGATAAACGCATAGACCATTTAAGCCCTACTGATATCGTTAAACTGGGTATTATCCAGATACCTGAAGGCCGCAGATTATTCCCCTATCTCTCCGTAATCCAGAATCTTAAGCTCGGAGCCAGTCTACGTAAGGATAAAAATGAGATCAACTGTGACCTGCAGGAAATCTTTGAGCTCTTCCCCCGAATGTGGGAAAGGCGTAACCAGCAAGCCGGGACGCTGAGTGGAGGTGAGCAACAGATACTGGCAATCAGCCGCGGTTTGATGGCCAAACCCAAGCTTCTTATGTTGGATGAACCATCGGTAGGGCTTGCTCCGATAATAGTTCAGAACGTAGGCCAGATTATAAAGGATATCAATCAAAAAGGCGTAACCGTCCTTCTCGTTGAACAGAATATCTCGCTTGCTTTTGGCGTTGCAGATAGAGGATACGCATTGCAGGTCGGTAAAGTTGTCATTGAGGGTAATATTGACGAATTTAAAGCCTCCAATGCAATCAAGCAGGCGTATCTAGGTGGATAATATTATCATCAGGAGGTTTTATAGGATAAAGCTCATGTCTCAGGTTTTACACTTTAAGGAGGTCAAGAAAAAATGAAAAGAAACACATCAATTATACTGGTAAGCATCTGCTTGATAGTCATTTTAGCTGTATCAGCAATTACTGGCTGTTCTCCAGCAGCAGCTCCATCCACCCCCTCATCCCCATCCACACCGGCTGAACCGGGAACAAAGACACTGCAAATCGGAGAGCTCTTTGGAATTACGGGGTGGTTTTCTACACGCGAAATACCCGACATGAACGAGACACAGATCATGGCGGACATGATAAATGAACAGGGTGGTATTAAAATCGGCAGCGACACCTATATGATCGAGCTTCTCAATGAAGACACCAAAAGCACCATGGACGGTGTAACCGCTGCCGCTAACAGGCTGGTTTTTGAAAAAGATATTAAATTCATAATAGGGCCCACAGCATTCTTCTCTGCAGCCGCCAGCCCGGTATGTGATCCTAACAAGGTAATGCGTGTGCTTTCATGGTGTGACGGCACTCCCGGTCAAATGGATGCCTCTACACCTTATTCCTTCCTCGGTACTCCTTCTTCACAGGGATGTGCGGCAGTAACCGCAAAGTACCTGCACGAGGCATATCCTAATGTCAAAAAGGTAGCCGTCGTCTCTCCGGATGACGGGAATTTCCCACATCTCAAGCGCATGTTCGACCCTCTGATTGCCGAGGTGGGTATAGAAATGGTTGGAGACCCGGTGCTGTATCCTAATGAGATGCAGGATTTCAGTCCTATTGCTCAAAAAGTAAATGCTATGAAGGACAGCATTGACGCTGTGTATCACGTAAACGGCGTAGGACCGCACACGGGTAATATTGCCAAAGGCCTGCGAGAGTTGGGCTTCACCAAGCCTTATGCCTGTTCTCTTCCTTCACCTTTAACAGAAGTCATCACAATTGCAGGTCTCGAGGCGTCAAAAGACGTGTTTACAATTTCATACACCGCAACTGACACCAGCTTTCCGCCTCTTGTAAAAGAATTGGTAGACAGGACAGTAGCGGAATACGGCCAGGATTATTCACTCTATTTCACCGGTGCAGACAGTCTCTGGGCACTCAAAGAGGTTATCCAGGCAGCTCAGAGCCTCGATCCTACTGAAGTCAAAGAGCAGTGGGAATCAATGGATACTATTGAGACCCTCTGGGGGCCCGGCACAGTATGCGGAGATGAAACATTCGGTATCGCGCATCACTACGTAGTGCACCCGCTGTCAGTTCAGATACTGAAAGATGGAAAAGTAACATCCGGCGGCACACTCGAATATTACATGCCTTAATCATAAAATCTCATAACTAAAATAATAAGTAAACCGGAGGGTGCATACCCTCCGGTTCTTTTTAGGTAAAGTTCCAATAATTGATCACGATAAGACATACTTCGAAATTAACAACAATACCGCAGTCACGTATTATGGCATACTCGATATCGCATCTGTACCCTGTTGATGCGATATGCTATAATTACCTCTGGCAATGCTACAGTAGCGATACAACTATTTTTCGACATTCAGTCTCAAATTGATATATTGTATAAAGGCTTGTTTCAGCATAAAGCGGGAGTAAAAGCACAAGTTCATTTGATGGCATTCAGTCAGGCTATTTACTTGTCGGAGTAATAATCTTTATCAGGAGGCACAAAGTTGGCAGATTCATCAAGATTCAGTAAATTGCTCGAACCATTAAACATTGGGAAAGTAAAGACCCGTAACCGTATAGTGAAAACTGCGTCTCAAACATATCACTTTGACTCGGGAGAGCACCGCGTTAGTGACCTGGCAAAAGCGTTTTATGGCGCGCTTGCCAAAGGCGGGACAGGTCTGGTAATAGTCGAAACTCCTGCTATGGAGTATCCGCTTTGGGAAACGGGCGACCGACGCTTCCGTATTGATGATGATAAATATATTAAAGACGTAAGTGAACTCACAGAAACTATTCATAAATACGGTTGTCCTACATTTGTACAATTTTATCACCGCGGGCATTGGGGTGGTATATATAGAATGGCTGCTCCGCTTATCGCTGCTTCTGCATTTACCATCACATCGGAGCACGATGTCCATGAGGAAGAGCCACCCCATGCGGTAACCAAAGAGGAGATCGAGCAGCTTATTGACCATTACGCCAGCTGCGCCCTACGGGCAGCAAAAGCCGGATTCGACGGCGTGGAGGTACATACCGGTGCTGACCATCTTTTACCAACATTTATATCCCGTTTCTGGAACAAACGCGATGATGAATACGGCCCGCAGAATATGGAAAATCGCACCCGCCTCGTCGTACGAATCATACGCGAGATCAAAAAACGTTGTGGCGAAGATTATCCCGTACAGGTATTGATGAACGGTCTCGAAGTGGGCGGCGGAGATTTAGGGATGACAATTGAGGAAGGAAAAGAACTGGCACAAATACTTGAGAAAGCGGGTGCTAACTCACTGCATGTCCGTCACCACTGGTTCGGGCAGCATCAGGGCTCATATCATCATGAGGTACTCTTTTACCCTGAACCGGAAATTCCCTTAAAAGACTTCCCCAAAGGGCCTGACTGGAGCCGCAAAGGTCCTCTTGCCAATGTACCGATTGCCGCTGAAATTAAAAAAGCTGTAAATATACCCATAATGACAGTCGGAGGATTCGATGCCGAGTTGGGAGAAATGGTCTTAAGGCAAGGCAAGGCAGATCTTATCGGAATGACCCGGCGCTTGTTTGCCGATCCAGAATATGCTAACAAAGTAGCTTTCGGTCGGTTAGAAGATATAACCCCGTGTACGCATTGCGGTAACTGTAACAAGACATACAACGTCCCCAGGAAATGCCGTATTAACGCCGCATTCGGGACAGCACAGTATGAGATCACACCTGCAGACAGCCATAAGAAGGTAGTCGTTGTTGGCGGTGGTCCGGCCGGTATGCAGGCAGCACGCATCTCGGCATTAAGAGGACACGAAGTAATTTTATATGAAAAAGAACATCAGCTTGGCGGTTCTCTACCGCTGGCAGCAATGATAAAAGGGACGGAAATTGAAGATATACCCTCTATAATCCGCTTCTTTAAAACCCAGCTTAAGAAGTTGGGAGTGACCGTTAAAATGGTCGATCAATTCAAACCTGATGATATTAGCAAGTCCAATCCTGATGTTGTTATCGTAGCTACCGGCGGCCTGTCCCTTCCCCCGGAGATGCCCGGTATAGAAAAATCCATCGTAATTAAGAGCTCCGACCTGCATAAGCTGCTTAAATTTTATCTTCGTTTCTTCGGCCCTAATCTCCTTAATTGGCTGACAAAATTCTGGATGCCGGTAGGAAAGAGGGTAGTAATCATCGGAGGCGCAATTCAAGGTTGTCAACTGGCTGAGTTTCTCGCCAAACGCGGCAGAACGGTTACTATCGTTGATACTGCCGCTGAGCTGGGTGATCTGCTTGCTCCCGAAAGAAAGGGGCGCCTCTTCGGCTGGTTCCGCAGAAAAGGTGTCACTCTCCTGAGCGGAGTGACCCTTGAAGAAGTTACGGATAAAGGGCTCACGATTACCACCAGTGATGGGAAGAGACAGACCATCGAGGTAGACAATGTCATCCCCTCCCTGCCTTTGCTGGCGGATACCATGCTCGTACAAAATCTGCAGGGTAAAGTACCCGAGATCTATGCTATCGGAGATTGCAACAACCCTGACATCATTCCCGGAGCAACCTCAAGCGGCTGGGAAGTAGCTAAAAATCTATAAATCAAAAGGGGCTGCATCTTTTTCAAGATGCAGCCCTCCAGTTACTAATACTGCCGACACTTCTAATATACACCGGTATTTATCTCCGAATTTTTCTTCCGGCGCTATTTCACACGATCATCAGTAAATTATTCTAGTTATTATCGCTGAAGTTTTGCTATAATGAGTGCCATTATTTAAATAACGATATTCTATTTCCGGGGTGGCTTCAATGTCATTAAGCATAAATATCAAACGCGGCAGCAACATAAGCGAATATACATTGAAAGAGCCCTCAACTTACATAGGGCGGGGTCCGGATAACACTATTATTCTTAAAGACGAGACGGTCTCTACGCGCCACGCAAAGCTGGTTTATTCCGAAAATAGTGTATCCATCATCGATCTCGGCAGCAGCAACGGTACACAGATTAACGGACATGATATCGAGCCTAAAACTCCAGTGATGCTCAATGCAGATGATACGATCACTATCGGCCCATTCACGCTTGCCCTCGGCACTGCCAAGAGCCGGAAGGAAACGGGCATGACCGATAGTAAAACAGAGGTGAGCGGCACACGGGGAGAAAGCGAAGAAAGTAGCATTAAAATACCTCCTGCCGGAAAAAGAGACACGGGCACATCTACACATACCTTTCCCAATATTCCACGCCTGGTTGTCAGCACACCGGAGGGAAAGAAAGAATATTCCCTCGGTCAGAGCAGAATCACTCTGGGCAGGGACTCAAAGAATGATATCGTTATAGAAAGCCCTCTTGCATCACGCAGTCACGCGGAACTTGTACTTAAAGAAGACGGATATCATATTGTTGACCTGGGAAGCACCAACGGCCTCGTTTTCAATTCGCAGAAAATAGAGGACAAACTGCTTTCTAATGGCGACAGCGTATGGATTTCAGATACTATTTCGCTCACTTTTAAATTAAGCGTACCAGTGCAGGAGCCGTCCACTGCTGCGGAAAAACTTGCGGTAAAGGGCAGGACTACGCTGATCATAGGCAGACAGCCGGACTGCGACATCGTTCTGGATCACCCAATCGTCTCCCGACAGCATGCGCGGCTTGTATGGCAGGAACGTGATCAAACGCATTATATAGAAGACATGGGATCAACCAACGGCACCTTCGTCAACAATCAAAGAGTCACTACATTAGTCAAACTTAACTCCGGCGATATTATCCATGTCGGTCCGCTTAAACTCACATATACGCCTGAGGCAATTGAGAAAGTAGACCAATCACGGGATGTCCGCGTAGACGTGGTCAAACTTAACCAGGTAGTAGGTAAAAATATTAACCTTCTCAAGGATATTTCTCTCACCATCAATCCCAGTGAATTTGTCGCAATCGTCGGCGGCAGCGGCGCCGGCAAATCGACCCTTTTGAAAGCGTTAACCGGCTTTGTACCGGCAAGCGACGGAGCGATCCTTATCAACGGCGATAATCTTTACAGCAATTTTGAGGCTCACAGATCCCAGTTCGGTTATGTTCCGCAAGAGGACATCATCCATAAGGAATTGAGCGTTAATGAAGCTCTGGAATATTCTGCCCGCCTGAGGCTTCCGGCTGATACCTCCGCCGCAGACAGGTCTAAACGTATCGAGGAAGTGCTTGAAACACTGGATCTTAAAGAACGCAGAAATCTGCCCATCCGCAAACTGAGCGGCGGGCAGCTTAAACGTGTATCTATCGGCGTGGAACTACTCACCAAGCCAGCGCTCTTCTGTCTTGATGAAGCCACTTCAGGACTCGATCCGGGCATCGAAAGCCAAATGATGCGCTTGTTGCGTAAGCTTTCAGACCAGGGTCATACAATATTGCTGGTAACCCACGCGACAAAGAATGTTCTGTTATGCGATCAGGTCATATTTATGGCCAGAGGCGGATATCTTGCCTTTTACGGGCCGCCGGATGAAGCGCTGAAATATTTCGGCGTACAGGATTTTGACCTGATATACGAGAAACTGGAAAGAGAACTGTCTCCCGCTGAATGGGCTGAAAAATATCTCGGATCGGAGCAATACCAGAAATATGTGGTTGAGCGTCAACCGAAGGTAGATATGGAGCCTCAACAGGCTGTAAGAACGGCTGCATCTCCCGGTTCACATATTAGACATGTATCTTCATTCCAGCAGTTTGCAATTCTTTCACGCAGGAATCTAAACATTCTTTTCAGAGATAAAATAGCGCTGGTGCTTATGCTTGCGCTCGCCCCACTCGTAGGAGCGCTGCACTTCTTGCTCTGGAAACAAGGTATGCTAGATCCCAGCGGGGGAGATGCGACGCAGGTTATTATCAACCTTTACATGATTGCTATGGTCGGGTCGCTGGTTGGCGCCCTCTCGGTCATGCGAGAAATAGTGAAAGAGTTGGATGTATACCGCAGAGAACGGATGGTCGTACTAAAAATAGCACCGTATCTTGCGTCAAAGCTCTGGGTCGGGATTTTACTTGCAGTATATCAAACTGCGGTTTTTCTGATATTTATCAAGGTTGCCGGCGGATGGCCTAATATCACTGAGATGGCTCCCGCCTTCTTTACCGTATTTTTAGCCATTTTCTCTTCAATGCTGCTCGGTTTACTTGCCTCTGCACTTTCACCCAATCAAAATGTTACGCCTCTTATACTGATAGTATTCCTGGTGCCGCAATTGATATTTGCGGGCATTATACCAATGAGTTCATTCGGCCCGGCCGGCAAACTTATCAGCCAACCAATGGCTACTAAATGGGCATTTGAATCGCTGGTTACCATCAGCGGACTTGGCAAAGATGTGGCCCAAGACCCATGCTGGCAATTGTCTAAGGAAGAGCGTGATGCTCTCACCGATAAGCAAAAAGAGGAGATGTGCAACTGCATGGGTGCCAATATGTTCACCAAGTGCAGTTTTCCCGGTATCCGTGACTATTACAACAGCACGGTGGAGGAAGCAGAACCGGCCAAACCGGTCCATCCCGGAGACCCTCCTCCAAATCCCGGAGATCCTCCTCCTCAACCTGAAAAACCGGATTTTTCCAAAGACCCGGACGCCTTCAGAATAGAAACGGATGACTGGCAGGAAGAGATGGACGCCTATCAAATAGAGATCGACGCATGGCAGGAAAAAATCGATGCCTATCGTGACGAGCTCGATATCTATGAAGATAAAGTCAATGCATATAAAGAAGATATGGATACCTGGCAGGATGAATACCAGACATGGAAGGAAGGACGCGCAAAGGCAATTGAGCAGGGAGAGGCCGTTATCGACACCGTCAGGAACCAGTGGGGCGATGCCTTTTATGTAAACCTGAAACGGCATTGGGGCTGGATGGCATTTATCATGTTGATTGAGCTTATACTTACAATTGGAGCATTGAAACTTAAAGACAGGAAAAAGTAGAAGCAGGTTCCACTATATCCATTGGAATTACCAGGAATCTAAGCGGTCAGGAGTACTGCCCGTTCCGGCGTCTTTGCAACAGTTGCCACGATCCGTATACGAGGCCAATTACAACAATGAATCCCAGTATCACTATCAATACAGAGGGGACAATGTCATAGCGTTGTAATCCGTGTCCCGCTAATATTCCCAACCCTATTAATGCACCGTCAAAAATGATGGCTGCCATGGTTACGCCAAGTAAAAAATGATGGTAACGCACTTTAATAGCCCCCGAAGCCACAGAAGCCAGAGTAAGCAACTGCATCAACCTGGTGATAGCAATACCGAGTACCGCACGCCTGTGAATTCTATAAGTCACTCTATCATATCGCTTGTGAAATCTGGGGAAACGCCTGCTCATCCAGCTCAGTAACGCATTGCCCAGTATCCGGGTAAGCCAGTATATAACAGATGAACCAAAGTGCCTTCCCAGAAATACGACCAGTACCACCACACCCAGTTGAGGTGTCAACGCTCTGGACTGACAACTGCTGACAAATAATACTGTATCAACGATATAGGGGAAGGGTATGCCGATCTCCGTCAGACCGGTGATTAAAAACAGGCTGAAAAGCGCCGCTATGTTGCCTTCATTGACCGCGGTCAGAGCCGACCCGGCAATTTCTTCCAGCCAGGCAATCACTAAACGCTTTTACTCCCTTTTTCAATACCGAATACATTCATAATAACGGCCATAATACACTCATCTATCAGTCACCGGCAAACGAAGCTTTATTCTACTGCCGGTACAATGTCAGAGCTATTATTCCGAAACATATTATAAAACAAAATCGACATATTTATCAGACACTTATTAAAACATGGAAAATGCAGAGCAACGAAACTTATCTATTCTCCGGAAAGATATAAGTCAATATATATCAAAAAGCCAACTAAAGACAGCTACATTGCCACTATACGAGCAGCAAAAAGGCAAATAATACACACGACAGGGATTACCTGCCTGAGTTTTAGCCTGGCTTAAACTTATTACGGCAGCATTCTATGGAAAACAAATCTTCTCGATGCGAACCATTCCATCCCGCTGTAGGCAAACCGGG
The DNA here is from genome assembly GCA_964519615.1 of uncultured Dehalococcoidales bacterium. Lineage (GTDB taxonomy): Bacteria > Chloroflexota > Dehalococcoidia > GIF9 > UBA5629 > CAZFIM01. The sequence goes on along the minus strand of CAZFIM010000058.1, from coordinate 1,588 downwards.
GTAGTAAAGCACGATTCTTTTCTACCACATGATGGATTTCCGCCGTAATAGAACCGTTTACATCCAGCATACCGAAGCTTTTCCAGAATGCGGGAAACCTGCCCGCTGCGCTTCCCGGATTAAAGAAGAGGACATTTCCAGCCACGTAATTTTTTATTATGTGAGTATGCCCGTATAATACAGCATCTACTTTGTCATCTTTAAACTGGTTTAGAAGGCCGTACTGAAAACCAAGCGGCAACACACAGCCATGACCGTGGATGAGTCCGATACGTTTCCCTTTGACTTCCAGAATTTCTTTCTCAGATAAAATGTTTCTTATCTCCCGGCCGTCGTGATTTCCGGCAACACCAATAAAATCCCCCATTTCACGCAATTCACCCAATAGTTGAGGGGAATCGAAATCACCTAAATGTATAATAAGGTCTGCCTTTTCCAGTGCGCGAATTACAGAAGGTGGGAGTTCGCTTACCCGGCTTATATGCGTATCAGATAGTACGCCTATCTTCATGAAATAGCTCCTTGTTTTTTGGTTGTCATAGTTATTTGTAATCTTTTTAAAAACATCAGCAACAGCAAAATAAATGAATAGAATCCTACAATGATGGAGACTGTATCCAGTACAATTGATTGAGTGATGATTATCATTGCGAAAAGTGTGATAATAATTACTGTACTCAAGCTTGATTTTCTGGTGATAAGCATAAAAAGTCCGCCAAGAACCCCGGCGGCAATGAACTGCCAGAAGGCTAGAAAGGCCAAAATGCCATACATAACGGTGGCTCCCAAGCCTCCCTGGAATCGTAAAAATATAGACCATATATGTCCGAGCATTGCCGCTATCCCGGCGCCTAATATCATATACATCGAATCAGAAAACAATGTGGAGATATACACGGCCAGCGCACCTTTACCCACATCTATAACTACAGTGAGTAGAAAGGGTAAAATACCTGCACGCCTGTACACGGCTGCAGCGCTGATTTTTCCATCACCCTCAGTTCTGAGATCCGTTTTGGAGAAGAAATAGGCGGTAATATAAGCTGAGGGAACTGATCCTAACAGGTAAGCTACAGGTAGAACGCTCAACGCATATACGGTCACTAATAATTACCTGCCTTATGCGCTGCGGTTATGGATACAATAACGGAGGGCAAACCAGAAAACAAAGCCACTGCGGGGAGGAAGAATTCTAACCGTTTATGTCTAAACTTAAAATAGAGTCGGATATTCATGAACAAATTATTTAATTGGATCTAAGGTCAGCTATACACATCAAGTATACAGCATTAACCCAATGCAGTCCATAAAAATCTATAGTCATATAGTACTAGAGTATTGCTAATAATAATTCTTATGCCACCATGCTCGATATTTGCATCAATTACAAAATAAAGACAATTATCTCAATACACTTACAATCGTATATGGTTCATTAGCGCGCCTTGCCCTGATTTGCTACCGATTCCATCGCTTTTTTCACCATATCAGGATCACCGAGATAATAGTGTTTCAACGGCTTCAAATTACCGTCAAGCTCATAGACAAGAGGTATGCCCTTCGCCTCGGCTGTAATAAGATAATCCAC
>CAZFIM010000057.1:0-15646 GCA_964519615.1 uncultured Dehalococcoidales bacterium | reverse complement strand
GAATACCCCCGATGGTGTGTGGAGTGAGCCCTGGCCGGCGATACTCTATATAGATTCCCGGGCGGATGACAAACAGGCTAAGGCATTGGAGCAAATATTTCGAGTTATGTGCCACGGTCCCTTTCAGGTATTGATGGTTAAAAGGGCCAAAATGTCATTCATCAAACAGGCCATCGGGCCGATGGACGATCCGGGGTATAAGCACATCATAGATTGGGAAGGGATTTATCATCTGGAAACGGAATCTATCTGGGCTATGAATGGAAGACCCAGAACTCTCAGCGGTATGGCCGATAACGGCAAGGTATATGCCTGTAGATCCCTGGTGAATAAATACAGTGACCCGGATCTTCCGCGCGGCAAATGGGATGCACCGGGGAATAGCTCTGGGGCCTTTGAGTTCAGCCTGAATCCCTCAAAGCTCTACTTTGACCCGTAAAATCCACATAATCAGGATTAATAGCAATAAAAATACAAAATACAATAATGAAAACCAAGTATCTGGTGTAACTGTTCTCGTATTGTAGAAATTATCAGGCAAAGTAAATTCTACAGTGTGGTGCAATTAGTTATAGTAAGCTGCCAAAAGCTTACTACAGGAAATGATAAGGGAGGGGAACATTGAAGAAGATAGTACTGATTATATTGATACTTGTTCTGGTAAGCGCCATGATTCTGGCTGGCTGCGCCAAAGCGTCGCCGCAACCGGCAACCCCGACAACGCCAACAACCCCGCAAGCGTCACCTGAGCCGGCAAAAACCCTTCAGATCGGCTTTCTTGCTGCCTTGACCGGCTTTCTCTCAAGCAAGGATATCCCTGATGCAAATATGGCTGTAGCTGCTGCGGAAGTGCTCAATGAGAAGGGCGGTATTACCGTTAACGGACAGAAGTATAACATTGAATTCATTATGGAAGATTATAAGACGGATTTTGATGGATTAACGGCAGCAACCAATAAACTGGTCTATGACCACAAAGTTAAGTTCATCATAGGGCCAACGGCCTTCTTCTCTTCCGGAGCAGGCCCGATAACGGACCCGGCTAAAGTAATACGTGTGGTAACCTTTGCCAACAATACGCCGGGAGAACTGGATGCAACGACACCATACTGCTTTCTGGGAAGCAATGCTGCCGTAGGCAAGATGATGGGGAGCACCATGTATCTCAAGAAAGCGTATCCGGAGGTAAAGACCGTAGCTGTAGTTATACCGGATGACGGCGCAATAAAATTTCTTGGACCTTCGTTTGAAAAGATTTTTGCAGATGCGGGATTAAAATGGGTTGGTGAAACGGTTCTGTATCCTAATCAAATGCAGGATTTCAGTCCCATAGTGAGCAAGCTGAACTCGATTACCGAAGCGGATGCCATAGTTCATATGAATGGTGTGGCGCAGCATATAGGTGCGGTAGTGAAAGGCTTGCGCGAGTCAGGCAACACCAAACCGTATGCGGGCATGATGTGTGCAACCATGAATGACATTATGGCTGTCGCCGGTAAGGAAGCAGCAAAGAATGTATTCATGGCTTCAACTTCCGCAGACGAGCCGGGTCTGCCTCCTCTGGGTAAGGAAATCATTCAGAGGTACATATCCAAGCATGGAGCAGATACTTCCTTAATTCTCTACGCTGCTAATAGCCTCTACATGCTGAAACAGGCTATCGAAGGGGCGCAAAGCTTTGACACCGACGAAGTAAAAGCTTACTGGGAATCAATGGAAGATATCGATACTCTCGAGGGGCCGGGGAAAATGTGTGGGGATGAGACCTACGGGATTCATCATCATGCTATAGCCCACCCGCAGCCGATACAGATAATTGACAGCAATTATAAAGCGGTATCGGGCGGGTTAATGGATATCGGTATTATTCCCTGAAAAATACCGTATTAGCTGTGTAGACTAACGGGGTGGGTGAGGATAACTTGCTCGCCCCGGTAGTTTAATAAATATGGTTTGACCTGGCGGTAGACAAGATCTTATCGAAACTGGAAACGTTTGGCTTCTGCGGGGTTTTTTATTAATAAAATTATTTATTAGTGTGGAATAGCGTTTATGGAACTGCTGAGCGCAACAATTGTAAATATACTTATTCTGTCATCTATGTATATCCTGGTGGCGCTGGGTTTTGCCTTCCTTTTTAACATGCTCGGTATCCTTAATTTCGCTCACGGCGCCATATACATGATAGGGGGATATCTGGGGTTCGTCTTTGCGACTACACTTGGTTTCAATCCATGGGTGGCGCTGGTATTGTCAACAGCGATAATAGCCGCCTTCGGGTTATTCATGGAGAAGTTTTGCTTTCGCCCCTTTGTCGGGGATACCAACCGCCTTATTATGGTTTGCATCGCCATCGTGGTTATTCTTCAGACTACCGTAAATATCATCGCCGGCACCAAAACAGCCACAATACCGGCTTTTATCGAGGGGGTTTTCAAGGCCGGCTCATTTTCTGTTAGTTATGAGAGAGTTGTAACTTTTGCTATGGGCGCTCTTTTGCTTTGGGCGGTAATCCGGTTTGTCAATAAGACAAAATGGGGGCAGCAAATGCAGGCGATCTCACAGGATATGCGGGGAGCGTTTCTGCAGGGGATAAACGTCCACAGAATATCTGCACTGGCCACGGTAATAGGCTGTGCTCTGGCGGCAGTTGCCGGGTGCCTTATTGGTGCCTATCTTAACCTGTGGCCTTTTATGGGCGATTTCATGCTGGTTAAGGTTCTCATAATCGTTATCTTAGCCGGAATAGGGAGCTTCTTCGGCATCATAATCACCGGCGTCATATTGGGCGGTCTGGATTCAGTTTTGCCGCTGGTGATGAGTGGTGCAGCCAGTGAAGCGGTATGTGTTGTCATAGTGGTTATTCTTCTCCTTTTCCGGCCGAAAGGTTTCTTTGGACGCGAGCTCACCATTGCCAGCGATAGCCATATCGCAAGCCCGGTCGCTCATGCACAATTAGTAGTAAAAGCAAAGTGGATAAAGCCGGCTATCCTGACTGCGATAGTGATTGTTATCGCCTTATTGCCGCTGGTGATCAACTCACATTATATATTACATATTTTAATACTCACTTTAATTTATATGATCGCTGCTGTGAGCCTGCGAACCATTACCATTTCAGGCCAGTTTTCTCTGGCGCACGCTGCTTTCATGGGCATCGGTGCTTACGTCTCCGGGATGTTAGCAAAATGGCTCGGATGGTCGCCCTGGCTCTCCATGCCGCTGGGTGCGCTGGCAGCAATGGGCATAGGGATGCTTATCGGCTATCCCTTTGCCAGGTTACGAACGCTCTATTACATGATGGGCAGCCTGTTTTTTGGCATAGGGGTGATCTGCATCATTTCTGCCGGAGGAGAATGGACCGGCGGCTACAGCGGGCTTACCAGTATTCCTCCTCTGTTTCCGGCTGGTACTACCAAGGTCACCTATTACTATTTCTTCATGGGATTGGCACTGGCAAGTATTATCGCACTTTACCGGTTTGAGTTTTCCCGGCTCGGCACCAATATGAAAGCGATTTCGCAATCATATTTGGTAGCTTCCAGCGTAGGGATTAACGAAGGCTGGTTTCGTATTATGGCGGTAGGTGTAGGTTGTTTCTTTGCAGGACTTGCGGGTGCCGGTTATGCCCACTATAGTCCTAATCTTTCGCCGGCCAGCTTTAACTTCATGGCAACCCTGTGGCTTGTTATGTATGTGCTCATCGGCGGCATCAATAACTTTGCGGGGCCGATTATCGGAACAGTAATCCTTCTCATGCTCCCCGAATTTGGCCGTGATTTAAAAATATACACCCCGTATATTTCCGCTGCGATACTTTTGATTATTGCCTATCTTATGCCTCAGGGTATAGCAGGTTTACCGGGCATTATCAGTTCATGGTATGCAAAACGTAGAGAAAGTTGGAGTGATACCAGTGTTTCTGGAAATTAAAGGCTTGACCAGACAGTTCGGCGGTTTGGTAGCGGTGAACCATTTTGACCTGTATGTGAACCAGGGAGATATATTGGGCCTGATGGGCCCGAATGGCGCCGGAAAGACCACGCTGTTTAATCTGATCACCGGAGTTATTACGCCTACGAAAGGGAAAGTGATCTTTTGTGGTGAAGATATAACCATGAAGAAGCCGCATGTGATCGCAAGGCTCGGCATAGGCAGAACTTTCCAGTTGAACCCTCTATTTCCCGATTTCACTGTTTTACAGAATGTATCTGCCTCTTTCCACCTTCACCCGCGGTCGAGCTCGATAGATATATATTTTAATACAAGGACGTATCGCCGCAATGAGGAAAGCATAGTGGAGCAGTCTCTGGAGATTTTACGGCTGGTTGGTCTGGACAAGGTTAAAGATGAGCTGGCGAGGAATCTGCCGCACGGCTATCAGAAAATGCTGGGAATTGCCAGGGCGCTTGCGGTGAAACCAAAATTGCTTTTGCTGGATGAACCTATCGCCGGTATGAACCCTGATGAGATCGAGTTTACCCTGAACGGCGTGCAGAAGACTCATGAACAGGGTACTACTATTGTGGTAGTTGAACATAATATGCGGATAATGGATTTGTGCAGCAGAGCGGTAGTGATGAACTTTGGAAATAAAATAGCTGAAGGGTCACCTGACGAAGTGAGGAAAAATGAGAAGGTGATACAGGCCTATTTTGGTGGTGCAAATGCTGCTTGAGGTGAAAAATGTAACTGTCCACTACGGCAAATCCGCCGCTCTGGGCGGCGTTTCTCTGGAGGTTGCCGAAGGGTCGGTGGTAAGTCTTATCGGTGCAAATGGCGCAGGCAAGAGCACCGTTTTAAACGCTCTCTCGGGTGTAGTGCCTTTGATCTCAGGGGAGATATGGTTTTCAGGAAGGCGCATAGACGGCATGAACGTTATAGATATTGTCAAACTGGGTATGGTTCAAGTACCTGAGGGACGTCACCTTTTTCCCTTTCTTACTGTTCTGAACAATCTAAAACTCGGCGCCAGCCTGCGTAAAGATAGGGAGGGGATAAACAGCGATCTGAATTGGGTGTTCGAACTTTTCCCGCGGCTTAAGGAGAGACGGAACCAACAGGCTGGAACGCTCAGCGGCGGTGAACAGCAGATGGTAGCTATAGGCCGCGGCTTAATGGCCAGGCCGAAGCTGCTGCTTATGGATGAGCCTTCGCTCGGATTGGCACCGATAATGGTCGCTAATCTGGGTGACATAATCCTTGACATAAACAGGCAGGGGGTAAGTGTTCTTTTAGTAGAGCAGAATGTGCCTCTGGCACTGCGCGTGGCTCACCGGGGGTATGCCCTTCAAACCGGTAAAGTTGTTCTCAGCGGTGAAATCAGTGAATTCAGGGCAACCGAGACAATCACGCGGGCCTATTTGGGAGGATAGATTATAAGTATTCTTATCCCGTTTAGCACAGGCGGCACAAAGCACGGAATTAGTAGTAGTAGTTGTCATAGAGCGGCTTAAAACAGAAATAAATAAATTATATTTAAGAGAGGTGAAAAATGGCAAAGAAAAAATATCCTTCACTTAAGGGGTACTATGATGACATTGCTCGCGAGGCGGTGGAGAAGTGCACTTTTTGCGGCGAGTGCGTGGACAAATGCCTGTCTTACCCTCTGTCTCCACTAAAGGATAAAGACGGCTGTCAGGTTATGCAAAGCGTAATAGACTTTCTGGATACAGGGACCTACTCGGACGATGTTTACCTCAGGGCTTTCAGCTGCGCTCAATGTGGATCTTGTTCTGATGTATGTCCTCAAGGAATCGATCCGTTTTTACTGCTGGAGACGACAATAGTGAAATTGGTTGAGAAGGGGAAACAGCCGCCGGAAGCGATCAATTTTGTTCTTCCCGGGCAAAAACCCAATCTGGTTGGAGTTATGGCTGCACTTCAAACGAAGCCTTCCGAGGCGAGGTGGCTGAAAAGAGCGCCTGAGCAGGCAAGAAAAGTTGAAAACGTGGTGTTTTTAGGCTGTGAGCCTCTGTTGATGCCGCATAAAATTTATGCTTCTCTGGATGTTTTTGAAGCTATGGGGCTTGATTTTGTAACGCTGGCCGGGGGGGAGCTTTGCTGTGGTGTCCCCAGTGCCCTTGCGGCCGGCAACGCTGCCGAGTCGGAAAGACAGGCACGTGAGCTGGTAGATAATATAAACGCCTTTTCTCCAAAAAGGGTTATTCTGGTCTGCCCCGGCTGCTACCGTCAGTTTACTGAATTCTTCCCGCGCTTTATGGACATGGATTTCGAAGTCCTCTTTTTCACCGATTTTATCAATGAAAATCTGGATAAAATAAAATTCACCAGACCACTGGACAGAACGGTGATCCTGCATGATTCCTGCATGGTGAAGCGCACGGAGTTGTCCGGCTCACTGAGAAAAACCCTGGAGGCTATTCCGGGGCTGAAGCTCGTGGGCAAGGACCTCGGCAAAGATAATCCCCTTTGCTGCGGGGGGATAGCCAATATGACCTTTCCTGAAATAGGCCACCGGCTGGGACAGGTCCTTGTGGATGAAACCATGAAATTTGGCGCTGATAATACCGTGGATACCTGTCCTAATTGTATGTTTGCCTTCTATATGTATATACATAAATATCCGCTCAATATCAAAGATATTGCCGCACTGGTCAACGAGGCTATGGGAGGCAGGGACTATGAGGATAAACTGGAGAAGCTCTGGCAGTGCAAGAGCCTTGATGAGCTGATAGAAAAATCAAAAGAGAATTTTACGGCAAACGGCTATCCTGAAGAGATGATGCGGCATATACTGCCCCATATTTTCCCATTTGCGGGCAAATAGATAGTTCAAGGCAGGCCCTGCGGGGCCTGCCTGCAGCATTCGGGCGCGAGTGGGTGGTTGCATATGAACGGAGCGTCCCACCTATTGAGAGAGTATTACTCTGACCGGGGATGCAAGCAGAGGTCTATGAGACGGGCGGTCTGAAAGCACATCGTTCCCGGACTGTACGGAATATAACCACGACAGGCACCGGCACTTCATGCCCTTAAAGCCGAGATAACCCAGCCGATCCACTCAAAGCGTAAAATCTCCGCTCTGATAGGAGTTGTGTGCACTCCCCCCATTACCACCATTTTCTGTTTGGGCTCCGGGGCATTCTCGTAGAACCGTGTAAATCCACTGTAAGGGACGAGTATATCGCTGTCGCTGAAAACAAATAACTTGTTGCAATCACCAAGCGCCGCCAGCGCAGGAGAGAGTTTGACCTGAGACCAGAATTGCAGAAACTCTTCCCAGTCCACCTTTATTTTCAGCTTGCGGAAGCGGACCGCAAGTCTCCCGATAAGCGCCACTGCCCACCTGTACCAGCCAAACGCTCTGTACCATGAATTATTGAGCAGGCGCTGCTGTACCTCATAGGGACATGAGAGGGCAACGAGCGCTTTGGGCTTGACTTTGCCGGCAGCCAGGACGGATGCCAGTGCGCCAAGGCTGTGCCCGATAAGGGCTATGCGCGAACTGTCTACTTCAGGCAGGCCCTCAAGCAGCCGCCAGGCATCGATCACCTGTTCAGCGATCTTCCCGGTGAAGAGCCCTTCGCTGGATCCGTGACCGTGCATATCAAAGATAATAGTGGCAATGCCTTTACCAGCCAGCAGAGCCGCGCTGGACTCCATGACATCATGATTTCCGCCAAAGCCGTGGCAGAGGACCGCGCCGGGGACGGGATTGGTTGGGCTGGCATGCGCGGGCAGCGTGATCTTGCCGTATACCCTGGTGCCGTTAACAGCAGGGGACAGGCGGTATCTCATCTCCCTTTTTTGCTTAGGTTGCGGGCCGGCGGCAGCTTGAGCGGTATTATCAGCGCGGCATGCGCGTTCATTTACAGGCAAATTACCCAGCAATCAACCTGTCCTGATCCAGATGAAACGGAGGTAAACAATATTTTATTCACTGAACTGAGGATAAACCAAATTACATTTTCGGTCAAATTATTAATATACCCTTAAAGGGGTGGCTTGTTTAAATCACCGTTATAGCTGTCACTGTAAGGACCGGCGTAAGACGGGATGCGGCAGTCTCTCCACACAACCTGCATTAGAGAGAGGCATTATACTCTCCTGTCACATGATAAAAATATTCGGCCGTCTGTGGCAGGCTGCGGGCAGGAACTGAACGAGGGGTATTCACTCCTGAGTGGCACAGGTGTATAATTTTTTTAAGTGCATCATGGGGGGATGAGAAAATGAAGGGAAAAGCACGTCTTAGATTTCCAACAATCCTGCCGATTTTAGCCATAACAATATCGCTGAGTGGCTGTTTTGTGACTAACATGCCGCCTGAGAATACTTCCCAAACGGATGAAACGACCAATGCAGCACAACAATCACCTCCCGTTATCAACCAGTTTGCGGTATCCCCGGATGAAATCTCTACCGGAGACATGGTCAGGTTGAGTTGGTCTGTCTCCAATGCTACTGCTGTCAGTATAGATAACGATGTAGGCAATGTAGCCCTCAACGGCGAACGCAGCGTGACTCCATCCTCGACGACTGTATATACTTTGACCGCAACCGGTCCGGGTGGCAGCAATACAGCAACCGTCCGGGTGATGGTTGCCTCAGCCGGGGATTCATCGCCCACTGATACCCCGGCTCTTTCAGGTGTGCCGGTTATCAATTCTTTCACTGCCAGCCCGGCTGCAATAAGTATCGGTGGTTCTGCAATGCTGAGCTGGAATGTTTCCAACGCCTCATCTGTTACTATCAGTCCAGGCATCGGGAACGTAGCGAACACAGGTAGCAGAGAGGTCAGCCCAACCGGTACAACGGCATATTTAATAACAGCAACAAATGGAGACGTCGTTAAGACCGTGAGTGTCGTTGTTGAAGTCAGTAATGTCACAGGTGTGGCACATATTGACTGGCTGGGATCAGAGAATGTGGCATATAATTTCATAGAACGGGCGCCTTCGGCTAAATGGCGCAGTAGTACCAACTACATGTATGAATTGTCTTTTCCAGGGACAACGAATGACAACCAGGGTTATGCCTGTTATCAGCTGAATAAGAAGCTCAATGACGGCATTACATATGCCAAGTTGTTAGAAACACATCCTCGTTGGGTTGATAATGGTTTTATTTCAGGCAGGTATAGCGATGTTAACGTTCCATCCGGGGCAAAACTTATATTGAAGGTTGGTATTATCAGTGGATATACCAGCGGAAGAGTAAGATTCAAGATAAATATGATAGATAGAGGCTATTCTATCTGGAACCAGATCGTCGCTTATACCGATGGCGTCAAAACGGCAGAGATTGACCTTAGTGATTTTGCCGGCGAGACTATAGCGTTTGAGCTTTTCGTGGAGACTAATGGTGTTTCCACCCAGGACCATGCAGCTTGGGCTGAGGCAAAAATAGTCAATTAGGCGGCTGGTTTAATGAAGTAAGTAACCACAAATGTAATATTTTTTATATGGTGTACTTAGTCTAATGTGAAGGGGCGGCCTTTGGATGGGGCACCTGGAAAACTCGGACAGGCTCCTAGGAGCCTGTCCGAGTAATAAAATGGATCCACATATATATACTTTCGATAATCAGCATGCAGCAAAATCAAATAATGGACCGATACGTGAAAAGTCAAAGAACTTTCTCTCAGAAGAATGCATGTTTGGCCATTCCTTTTCACGTTGTGCCTTATAGAGTTTGAGCAGGTTGTGTCCAATACAGATGATCCTCCATTCATTACTCACCTTATCGTTCCCACTTAAAAGGAACTGTCTGAAACCTCTTGCCTGCTTTATCTGCCCGAAAACTGGTTCCGGTAACTCTTTCCTTAGCCCGTATCGTTCTCTTCCCTTCTTTGTTCTCAGCTTGCGTCGCATCCTGTCTGCCACCGAAAGGCTTTTCGGTATCCGCCCAAGGGGCGCCGGTGAAAAGGTTAATCTATGGCCTGTCCTATCCGGTGGCATATAGACGTCTATCCCCCGGTCGGTGAGAGCCGTTACCACAGCACGCGAGAAATACCCGGCGTCGGCTGACACCTGGTCTGGTAACTGTCCAGTATTGAGCTTCACTGCCTCCATCATCGGCTCGGCTTGCTCACTATCACCGGGCTTGTTCGTAACTTCCGCAGCCACAATCACCTGGTGAGCACTGTCGCCAGCTATCTGTGCATTGTAGGCCTGAATAAAATGCTTGCCTCCAGGCGCTGGCATAATATGTGAATCCGGGTCAGTGAAATTCCTCTGGGCCTTATTATCCGGTACTCCTGTATGTTTCTTCTTCTTGCCCTCCGGAACAACATCCGCGGCTTCACGCTTCGCCTCTTCCTCCAGGGCTTTCTTTGCTTCTCGTATCTTCTTAAGACGGCTCTCTCTGAATGATAATTCCTCAGGCAATTCGTCTCCTCTCTTGCCTTTGCCATAGCGCCGGTCTTCCTCTTCATCCGCTATCTCAGCTCTCTTCAATAGCTCTGCCACTTCCCTCTCAAGACGTATCTCTTCCTCTTGTATCCTCTTATAGCTCATTGCCTTATGCTTGGAAGCATTTGCTTTGATCTTTGTCCCGTCCAGAGCCACATGACCAAGCCTTACCAATCCCGACTTCTGACATAGCTTGAGCACCTGCACAAACAAAGCCGCCAATACTTGGAGATGATCTTTACGAAAGTCAGAAATGGTACGGAAGTCGGGATTGGTATTCGCTGCCAAAACTCGGAAGGAGATATCTTCCTCCAGCCTTTTGGCGATCTTGCGCGATGACGGCACCCCAATACAATAAGCATATAACAATACTTTCACCATCATCCTTGGATGATATGGCGGGTAGCCTCGTTCCTCACTCTCATAGTGTCTCATTATTTCTGCCAAATCAAGTTGATCCGTTACATCTGAGATGAAATAAGCAAGATGGTCAGGTGGTAACCATTCTCGCATTGAGACAGGCATGAGAAAATCCTGATCAGGTTCGTAGGGACGAAAGGTCTTGCTCATATCGAACTCCTCGGCTTGAATTCGTACCTATTATAAGCCTTTATCATTGCGGCAAGCTATTACTCGGACAGGCTCCTAGGGAACAACGATTGAGGAAAACCTGTGTACAGGCGGTGCACAGTAAAGTTGACATAAAACTAGAATTAGTATATTCTCGGTTCAGTGAATAATATAATATTAACTGTAGTATTGTCTGGATCAGGACAGGTTAATTGCGCGAAAAATTAGCTGTGAATGATCCGGGATGCAGCGCCGATAATGCTGCGCTGGCAGACGCAGCTCCGCAAATGAAGCAAAAAAGGGAGATGAGATATCGCTTGTCTCATGTTGTAAACGGCGCGAAGGTGTACGGTAAAATCATGTTACCGGAGCATGCCAGTGCCACTAATACCGTTCCCGGTGCTGTTCTTTGTCACGGCTTAGGCGTAGACCAGGATGTCATGGAATCTGCTGCGCGGCTCCTGGTTGATAATGGAATTGCAACAATTGTCTTCGATCTGCACGGACACGGGGCCAGCGAAGGTTTTCTGACCGGCAATATTGATGAAGATGTAATTGATGCCTGGCGGCTGCTTGTGGGCTTATCTGAAGTAGATAGTTCGCGTATAGCTCTGATCGGGCATAGTCTTGGGGCACTGGCATCCATCCTGGCTGCCGGAAAGGTGAAGCCAAAGGCGGTCGTTGCCCTATCATGTCCCTATGAGGTGGAGCAGCGAATAATCAACAATCCGTATTATAGAGCATTCCCATGGTACAGATGGGCGGTCACCCTTATCGGGAGACTCGCATTCCACTTCAGCAAGCTGGAAGTAAAGGTAGACTGGGACAAATTCCTGCAATTCTGGTCCCAGGTTAAAGTTGCTTCTGCACTGGCGGAACTGGGTGACTGTAACAAGCTATTTGTTTTCAGCGATAGAGATATACTCACTCCGTACAAGAAATTTTCCGGGCTCTACGAGAACGCACCGGGGCCAAAGCAGAAGATGTTGACCAGGGGGGTACACTCAACTCCGGTCAGAGCGGAGATTTTATGCTTTGAGTGGGTTGGCTGGGTTGTCTCAGCGTTAAAGGCTTGAAATCAACCTGTCCTGATCCAGATGAAACGGAGGTAAACAATATTTTATTCACTGAACTGCGGATAAACCAAATTACATTTTCGGTCAAATTACATATACTAAACGATCGCACGTAAAGCACAGACTTGCTATCAGGTAGTACATTTTCGAGCGGTTGCAGCCATCGCGGAGTGCATTACATAATCTTATCCTTTCTACGCACCCACGAGTGCCCACGTGTACTCACGTTTTTAGGTGCTGCCTGCCCACAGGCAGCCCTGTAATTTAGACCGATATGGTATAGTAAAACCGTGAAACGCAGACATTCATTGCTCAATACTACCGGTTCGGCAAGTTTTATCACAACAACCGTTATAGATTTCATACATCTTTTTGCCAGACCGGCCTTGGCAAATATCGTGCTTGATAACATCAAATACTATGCTCCAAAGTACGATATCACGATGTACGGCTTTGTGATAATGCCAAATCATATCCATCTTTTACTTTCTGCCCCGAACCAGGCGATGGGTTCGACATTTACAGGTAAACTGAAGGAATACTCTGCAAAGGAAATATTAAGGTGGTGCATTGAGAATAACGAGCATGCTATGGTTACGAGGTTTGCCATCGCTGCCAGTGAGTTAACACACGGTCACAAGTATCAGGTATGGCAGCAGGGTTTCGATAGTGTTGCAATCACAAAGCAAAAGGACATGTTAACAAAATTGAACTATATTCATAATAACCCTTTACAGGAACACTGGAAGCTATGTCCATCGCCTGAAGAATACCCGTTCTCCAGCGCAGCCTATTATATTTCAGGCAAGGATATCGGCATCCCAATTGCTAAAATAGTTTAAGGCTATAGAGGCGCTGATACGGCTGCCTGTGGGCAGGCAGCGCGTAGGAAACGTGTGCCACCTACGAACTAGTTTTTAATTTGTAACCAGATAGGCTTGATTACATAATGCTATTATTTTATAATTCACGATAATGGTAGAGGATGGATCAAATATTATCCTATATCAGGCTGGATTACCTTCGCATACCTCTACTATTGAACGATATCTCTCGCAAATAAGACCGGTTTGGCAGGCAACACCTCTCGTTGAACGAGTAATAAAGCTTCTTTCTGTCGATCCATCTAGCGCATGTCAAAGATTGTTGAATGCTGCTTGTCATGACCTACGATCAAAAATCCGTATGATTGGCCTTGATATTGCCAAGGATGTGGCTCAATCATTTGGATTGCCACAGGTTAATAGTGATGAAGAACTTGAGGATTATCCAACAGCACGTTTATTTGATTTAGCATATAGGTCGGGATTACTCACACGACCAGAATGGAGGCGGTTACACAGAGCTTATGAGATAAGACGTGACCTAGAACATGAAGATGATGAATATGAGGCATCAGCTAGTGATTTACATTATATTTTCGAAACTGCAATTTGTGTTGTCTTATCGAAAGAGCCAGTCCAAGTCATCCGAATACAAGATATAAGCGATGTTGTTGAATCTGAGGCACCTATATCGATTGATCAAGCTACGTTAGATGATTATAGAGACGCACCACAGCAGAGACAGACTGAAATTCTGAGTGCGCTCACTTTCTGGACTTTAGATGAGAGTCGCCCGGAGTTAGTTAGAATCAATTGTTTTCGCTTATTACGAAAAGTTGCTTCAATTTCTCCTTCAAGCGCAAAGATAGATGTAGCTAAAAAATTGGAAACTCGGATAGGTCGACGACCTGCTACTCTCGAAACGGCTCAAGTAGCAATTGCATCTGGAGCTTTTCCGTTTATTCATAGAAGGCAACAAAGGCTTCTGACTAATGCCTTCTTAGATCGGTTTAATACTATTCAACCACACTGGAAGCAATTTTCAGAGCATACTGAGCTTCTTGATGATTTTGCCTCTGCCGGAGGATTTGCGATTTGTCCTTCAGGTGCAGAAAGGGGTGTCATTAAATGGGTGGTTGAAGCATATGTAGGTGTACCTGGTCGTAGTGGTACGTATGGTCAAAATCGAGCAGTCTTCTTTAGTGATACTGCCGCACCTCGTATAGAAAAGCTACTGCGGGAAGCCCCTCCATACATCAAAGCTCAAATAATGAATGTGGCTAGGGAAACTAGCATCAGCAAATTGTTACTTGTTCCTGAGCAGTCGCTACGTCTAGCTCATTTGATTGATATTACCTCTTCTTCCGTTATCAACTGATAAATCTATATGCCGCAGCACATCTGATTCTATAATTAATAGATAAAAGGGAAATAAAAAGGCACAGACCTTAAATCTGTGCCTTCTGTATTCGGTTGGTAGCGGGGGTTGGATTTGAATCCCGATTCTTTACAATCATAAATCATACGGGACGGAGCCAACGACCTAGACTTCTATTTTTATCAGTTCCTCTTCTTCTTTTGGTTCAAAAGGAGTATTGAGTATGTCTTCCGCGCCTATTTTCAGGGATTCTATCAGCCTCTCTTTATTTTTTTCCTGGGCGTTTACACCGGGCAAATCGATAAGCCATCCTATCCACCAGTCGTTACTTTTTTTGATTAACGCTCGATAATGCACTAAAATCCCCCTTTGGAAAATGGAATATACAGGTCCTTGCAAATTTTCATGGCGAGCTCGTCCACGATTTCATTGTGGCGTGGGACCTCAGTTCGATATTTCCCTTTCTGATAAATGCTATGCCGTCTTCCTTCTCTTAAAAGATAAGCTCCGTTGCTCATCAGATAGCTAACAAGTTTCTTCCTTTTCACAACGTATTTTATTATACCTCTAATGAAGAAAAGGTGCAGTTGTATAAAAGAAAAAGGCAGTCCTTTCAGGGACTGCCTTAAGTATTCAATTGGTAGCGGGGGTTGGATTTGAACCAACGACCTTCGGGTTATGAGCCCGACGAGCTACCACTGCTCCACCCCGCGTCGTAAAAACTTTTGGTTCTCTTCTTACTTTTCAGGATGAGTAGCAGCAACTGATACGGGCCCTTAAGGCGCCGTGGAAGCTGCTACTGCTCCACCCCGCGGTGAATAATGCTATAAAAAGAAGTCCGGCTTTTAGTTCTACATTCAGCCTGATGTAGATTAAAGACCTCGACCATTAGTACGGCTCAGCTCAACATATTGCTATGCTTACACATGCCGCCTATCAAGCAAGTAGTCTACTTGCGGTCTTACTCCCGGCCGAAACCGGGATGGGAGATCTCATCTTGAGGTGGGCTTCGCACTTAGATGCTTTCAGCGCTTATCCCATCCGAACTTGGCTACCCAGCACTGCCGTTGGCACGACAACTGGCACACCAGAGGTTCGTCCCTCCCAATCCTCTCGTACTAGGGAGAGCTCCTCTCAAATCTCCTACGCCCACAACGGATAGAGACCGACCTGTCTCACGACGGTCTGAACCCAGCTCGCGTGCCGCTTTAATGGGCGAACAGCCCAACCCTTGGGACCTGCTTCAGCCCCAGGATGCGACGAGCCGACATCGAGGTGCCAAACCTTGCCGTCGATGTGAACTCTTGGGCAAGATAAGCCTGTTATCCCCGGGGTAGCTTTTATCCGTTAAGCCACGGCCCTTCCACTCGGAGCCGTAGGATCACTTTGCCCGACTTTCGTCTCTGCTCGACTTGTTGGTCT
>CAZFIM010000056.1:0-15905 GCA_964519615.1 uncultured Dehalococcoidales bacterium | reverse complement strand
TTACGCACTCTTTAAAGGGTGGCTGCTTCTAAGCCAACCTCCTGGCTGTTTTTGCAATATCACTTCCTTTCCCACTTAGCCTGCTTTTAGGGACCTTAGCTGATGGTCTGGGCTGTTTCCCTCTCGACTACGGAGCTTATCCCTCGCAGTCTCACTCCCGGGATATGGACTTATGGCATTTGGAGTTTGATTGAGTTTGGTAACCTCACGGCCCCTAGCTCATTCAGAGCTCTACCTCCATAAGTTATTACCCGAGGCTGCACCTAAATGCATTTCGGGGAGAACAAGCTATCTCCGAGTTCGGTTGGCATTTCACCTCTACCCACAGCTCATCCCAGCACTTTGCCACGTACACGGGTTCGGGCCTCCACCTAAGGTTAGTTAGGTTTCACCCTGGCCATGGGTAGCTCACATCGGTTTCGTGTCTAATCCATGCGACCTGCCCCGAAGGGCTGCGCCCTATTCAAACTCGCTTTCGCTACGGCTCCGCAACTTAATTGCTTAACCTAGCCACATAGATTAACTCGCTGGCTCATTCTTCAATAGGCACGCCATCAGCCTGATAAATCAAGCCTTTGACTGCTTGTAGGCACAAGGTTTCAGGTACTATTTCACTCCCCTCTCGGGGTACTTTTCACCTTTCCCTCACGGTACTGGTTCACTATCGGTCGTCAGCAGTGTTTAGCCTTGGAGTGTGGTCACCCCTGCTTCCCACGGGATTCCTCGTGTCCCGTGGTACTCAAGAACACAGGCAGAGACTCTTCCCTTTCGTCTACGGGACTCTCACCCTCTATGGTTGTCCTTTCCAGGAACCTTTGACTAGGGATCGGTTTTCTTACTCTGCGGCAGCTCTTGAGCGCTGCCTCCTGTGTCTTACAACCCCATGATGGCGTAAACCTCAAGGCCGTTAGGCCATCACGGTTTGGGCTCTTCCCTTTTCGTTCGCCACTACTCAGGGAATCTCATTCGATTTCCTTTCCTCAGGGTACTAAGATGTTTCAGTTCCCCTGGTTCCCTCTCGCTTACGCGAGTGCATGGGGTTTGCCCATGCCGGTTACCCGATTAGGGTATCCTCGGTTAGGTTTGCTAGGCAACTCACCGAGGCTTATCGCAGCCATGCTACGCCCGTCTTCGGCTACTGACGCCAAGGCATCCGCCCTGTGCCCTTTTCTCTTTAATCTACATCAGTCTGAACCCAGAACAAAAAAGACCATCCTTACTTATCTTATAGCACTATTCACTTGTTAATGTGCCGGTAGTGTTTTTTAACGCCGCTCACTACCACTACCGTTTTTTAAGCGACGAAAAATTAGTATAGTATAAGTTCCATATCTTGTCAACTAAACCTTCAAAACCGTGTACATTCGCTTAGCGGTATTTTGCTAAAAATAATTGTGCGGCTGCGGAAACGTCCCCGGGAAAGAGAAAAAGTAAGCCGCCGTGCAGCACCACCGCCGCTATCAAAAAAAGGAAGACCGCGTAGAGCAGCCCTGAGGCCAGCGTGCCGGGCAGGTGCGCAAGCCTGATCAACCATACCAGCGGGTACCCCAGCAGCGCAAGCGGATTTCTCTTAAGTGCCTGACGTGAAGAAGCGCGCAGATTTTCCGCATCCTCTCTGCTGGGAAAGGCGTGCAGTGCTGCGCTTATCCCCAGCCAGTAGAGTATGTACGAGGCCGTGTGAGCGGCAAGGGAGAGGGCGGTAAGATAGAGGCAGAAGGAGACTATACTGTTTATCAGCAGGGGGGCTGTGTCTATAGTGAGCGCCTGCCAAAAAGAACGCACCTGTTCATGCTGCACATAGCCAGCCGGATTGCCCAGCCGGAAATAGCGGACTTTAAAAACACGGACCCCGCTCAGGCGGCAGAAAAGCATATGAGCCCATTCATGCAGGATAACGCCGGGGAAGGTAAGCAGAGAGATGAGCCATCCGATATTGACTGCAAGGCTGACTTGCTTCATCTTTTTCTATAAAAGCGCGGTACCGCTTTATGCCGCGTAAAAGAGCTGTGCGCGGTCTATTCCCACTCGATGGTTCCGGGCGGTTTACTGGTGATGTCGTAGACCACCCTGTTCACCCCTTCAACCTCGTTGACGATGCGGTTGGACATTCTCGCCAGAAGGTCGTAGGGCAGGCGTGCCCAGTCAGCGGTCATGGCATCCTGGCTGGTAACCGCCCTGACGGCTACCAGATAGTTGTAGGTGCGGTAATCACCCATAACACCCACGCTTTTGACATCGGTGAGGATGGCGAAGGTCTGCCAGAGCTCGCGGTAGAGCCTTGCCTTTTTGATCTCGTTCATCACTATCCAGTCCGCCGAGCGCAGTATCTCGAGTTTCTCCCTGGTGACCTCGCCGATGATGCGTATGGAGAGGCCGGGGCCGGGGAAGGGCTGCCGCCAGACCATATCATCGGGCAGGCCCAGAAAAGTACCCGCCTCACGCACCTCATCTTTGAAGAGATAGCGCAGAGGTTCTATGAGCTTGAGCACCATATTGCTGGGCAGACCGCCCACATTATGATGTGATTTTATACGGGAGGCGGCGTTGCTCTCCGCCGAGATGCTCTCGATAACGTCAGGATAAAGCGTTCCCTGCACCAGAAAATCCACTTTGCCCAGTTTGGCCGCTTCTTCCTCAAATACCTTAATAAACTCCGCTCCTATGCGGTGTCTTTTCTCCTCGGGGTCGGTGACGCCCGCCAGACCGTCCAGAAAGCGGTCAGTGGCATCCACATAGATAACATTCATCTGGAGGTTATTGCGGAAGGTGTTGAGCGCGCGCTCGGCCTCTTCCCGCCGCAGCAGACCGTTATTTACAAAAATGCAGGTAAGCTGGTTGCCGATGGCGCGGTGTACCAGCGTGGCCGCAACCGCGGAATCCACGCCGCCCGAGAGGGCGCAGATGACTTTACCTCCTGCAGCCTGCTCCTTGATGGCCTCGATACTCTCATTAACGAAGTTGCGCGGCGTCCAGTTACCTTTGCAGCCGCATATATTATAGAGGAAGTTTCTCAGCAGGTCCTTGCCCTGCGGCGTATGGACTACCTCAGGATGAAACTGCAGGCCGAATACGGATTCCGCATTACCTATCACCGCATTGGGGGAGTTCTCGGTATGCGCCAGCGCTGCAAAGCCCTGCGGAAGCCTGGTGACATGGTCTCCGTGGCTCATCCAGACAGACATGGACTCCGGAAGGCCGCTAAAAAGCGCTGAATCATGAGCATGGGTATGCATTACGGCATAGCCGTATTCGCGCTTGCTGCCCGGTGTCACGGCGCCGCCAAGCTGATGGACGAGTACCTGCATACCGTAGCAGATGCCCAGTATAGGCAGGTGCGTATCATAGATGTGTACCGGTGCCAGCGGCGCACCTTTCCCGTATACGCTGGCAGGGCCGCCGGAGAGGATAAAGCCTTTCGGCTTTAGAGCGGCGATCTTTTCCCATGGAGCATCATAGGGTATGAGCTCGCAGTATACGCGGCATTCCCTCACGCGTCTGGCAATCAGACGGCTGTACTGCGAACCGAAATCGATAATAACGATTGTTTCCCGCTCTCCCGGCTCCACCTCCGCCTTTTCGATTTTGGGCTGTTCTCCCTGGATTTCTTTGGCGATCTCAAGATAAGTTGAGACTTCAAGGTCATCGCTTGTGGCTACTCTGCGGCTTTCAGATTTCTTGCTCATAATGTGGTTAATAAGTATACCATATGCGCTGGCAGCCTACTACCGCAATCGGGCAGCGGAGTTGGCAGATACGATATTGAGGATTATAATTGTAATAACACGAAATTGTACCGGATGTTCACCATCATATGTGCTTTTCCCTTGACGGCGGAAAAAGTTTTCTGCCGGATGAAAAATACGGAGCTTATCATGAGTATACCTGAGCCTGGACCTGAGCTTATGCGGCAGGTTGAAGAGGGCGCCCGTATTGTGAGATCGGGAGGTGTAATAGCTTTCCCCACCGATACGGTCTACGGACTGGGGGCTGATGTGCTGCAAGAAGAAGCCGTAAAACGGATTTACCGTATTAAACAGAGGCCGCTCAATATACCTCTGCCCGTACTGCTTGCGGAACGGGAGCAGGTGCCGATAGTAGCGTCTTACATACCGGAGATAGCATATGTTTTGATGAATCATTTCTGGCCGGGAGGGCTTACGCTGGTGCTGCCTGCGGTAAAATCCTTCCGCAGCCGGGTGGTTGCGGGGGGTGAGACGGTGGCGGTGCGTATACCGGACCACAAGGTGACGCTGGCGCTGATCAGGGCGGTGGGACAGCCGCTGGTGGGAACGAGCGCTAATGTGTATAACCATCCCAATGCACGTACGGCGGAGGAGGTGCGCAGGCAGCTTGCGGACAGGATAGATTATATTATTGACGGCGGAACATGTCCGGGCGGGATGGAATCTACCGTTGTGGATGTCACAGGCGCTATTCCAATTATTCTCAGGCAGGGAGCTGTGCCGGTCGAACAGATAATGACATTCTACGGAAAAAAGGAATAAGGACTGGTACTATGAAAATAGCTTTAGGCAGCGATCACCGGGGGACTGAGATCAAACGGGCTATCATGGAGAGCCTTGCGGAGGATCACCATGATAGCCTTGACTGCGGGGCGTATACGGAGGAATCCGTTGATTACCCGGATATCGCCTTTAAAGTCGCCCGTGCGGTCATATCAGAGGGTTATGACTATGGAATACTCATCTGCGGCACGGGTATAGGCATGAGCATAGCGGCCAATAAGGTATGCGGGATCAGAGCTGCGCTCTGTCATGACCTGCTCGATGCGCGGAGGGCCAGAGCGCATAACAATGCCAATATTATCTGTCTGCGGGGCGAGGTAGAAGATTACAGCCTTGCGCTAAAGATAGTAAAAACGTTCCTGACAACCTCTTTTGAGGGCGGCAGGCATCAGAGGCGGCTGGATATAATACACGCTGTGGAAAAATGTCAGCTTGACAACGAATAGGCGCTATGTTAGTTTACTGAAATAATATTCCCGTATTTGAAGTGGTCTGTCCTTGTATATGATCAACGCTCAGTGAAATACTGAGGCGACAAAAGGACGGCGCGGAACGTGACTGGAGACAGAGGAAATAAATGAAAAAGACCGGTGCACAGATATTATGCGAAAGCCTGATCGAAGAAGGTGTAGAAGTTATTTTTGGATTTCCGGGGGGAGTGTTACTTAATTTCTATGATACGCTGCCGCAGTACCCGCAGTTGAGGCATATATTGGTGCGTCATGAGCAGGCGGCGGCGCACGCAGCCGATGCCTATGCCAGAGTTACGGGAAAGGTGGGAGTGTGTCTGGCAACTTCCGGCCCGGGAGCGACCAATCTGGTTACAGGCATAGCCAATGCCTACCTTGATTCGGTCCCGATCGTCGCCATCACCGGACAGGTAGCGACCCCCTTTATAGGGAAAGACGCTTTCCAGGAGATAGACATCACCGGTATCACGATCCCTATTACCAAGACCGGGAATCTGGTCTTCGATGTTAAAGACCTGAGCAAGGCCGTAAAAGAGGCCTTTTATGTGGCTCGGACTGGCAGGCCCGGCCCGTGTCTTATAGACATCCCCAAAGATGTCTTTCAGGCAAAAACGGAGTATTCCTATCCTGATAAGGTAAATTTGCCGGGGTATAAGCCTACGCTTTTCGGCCACCCTGCACAGATAAAGAAAGCGGTCGCTTCCGTCAACCGGGCTGAGCGGCCGGTTATTATTGCCGGTAGAGGAGTTCTTATCTCCAGGGCATGGGATGAGCTTAAAGAGCTTGCCGAGAAGGCGCAAATACCTGTGGTGACGACGCTTTTGGGTATAGGTAGTTTTCCTGAGACTCACGTATTGAGTTTTGGATGGATGGGCATGCACGGCATGCATTATGCCAATAAGGCAGTGGATGAAGCAGACCTTATCATTGCCATAGGCATGAGGTTCGATGACCGGGCTACGGGTATTGTGAGCGCATTTGCCCCCAGAGCACGGATTGTCCATATAGATGTGGACCCGGCTGAGATAGGCAAGAATGTACGTGTGGATGTTCCTATAGTGGGAGATATAAAGAATGTGCTTATCGACCTCAATAAAGGAATAGAACCTTCAGAGCATCTGGACTGGATACATCAGCTGGAGCAGTGGCGTCTGGAGCATCCCGCCCTTACCATCCGTAATTCGGAGAGTATTCTACCGCAGTATGTGATACATCAGATATATGAGGCCACCTCCGGGAACGCTTACATTGCTACCGGAGTAGGGCAGAACCAGATGTGGGCGGCACAGTATTATTATTATGATAAGCCTAACAGGCTCGTATCCTCGGGTGGGTTGGGGACGATGGGCTTTGAACTGCCTGCGGCCATAGGTGCCAAGGTGGGATGCCCGAAAGATGTGGTGTGGTGCATTGCCGGCGATGGAGGTTTCCAGATGACCCTTCATGAGCTGGCCACGATAGTACAGGAGGGGCTGGATGTAAAGATTGCCATTCTCAATAACGGCTATCTGGGCATGGTGAGGCAGTGGCAGGAGATGTTCTACCAGCGCCAGTATGTGGGCACCGTGCTGACAGGACCTGATTTCGTCAAGTTGGCTGAAGCGTACGGTGTTCCGGCCGAGCGGGTGAGCGATAAGATGATGGTACGTTCGGCGATAGAAACGGCAATGGCTTATAAAGGGCCTTACCTGCTCGATTTTATTGTTGATCCTGAAGAGAATGTCTTTCCCATGGTACCGCCCGGAGCCAAGCTGGTAGAATCTTTGGAATGGCCGGGTATACCAACCAAAACCCTTATAAAATAACGTGAGTCCGCATTTAAACGGTAAAAGAAAAACCGGAGGTAAGTTATTACCTCCGGTTTTATTATTATACGCAAACGGAATCTTTAGATTGCAGCGACTGTTACTGACGCTCGTCTACCAGAATCTGGACGACCGAAGGATCGGCAAGGGTACTGGTATCGCCCAATTCGTTGATGTTGCCTGCAGCGATCTTGGTAAGGATACGGCGCATGATTTTGCCGCTCCTGGTCTTGGGAAGCGCATCGGCAAACTGGATTTTATCGGGCGAGGCGATCGGGCCGATCTCCTTGCGGACATGCGTGACCAGCTCTTTCTTGAGCGCATCGGTCTTCTCGACTCCGGCATTGAGGGTAACATAGGCATAGATGCCCTGACCTTTGAGTTCATGAGGCATACCTACCACGGCGGCCTCTGCTACTTTCTCGTGGGAAACCAGAGCGCTTTCCACTTCGGCCGTGCCGATGCGGTGGCCTGATACGTTGATGACATCGTCAATGCGTCCCATGAGCCAGTAGAAGCCGTCCTCATCGATTCTGCAGCCGTCACCGGTGGTGTATACACCGGGGAACTGAACGAAATAGGTATTCTTGAACCTCTCGGGATCGCCGTATACCCTTCTCATCAAGCCCGGCCACGGCTTCTTAATAACGAGCCAGCCGCCTTCATTCACCCCTGCTTTCTTGCCGTCTTCCCTGATGATTTCCACTTCAACTCCGGGGAAGGGGAATCCTGCTGAACCCGGTTTGAGCGGGGTGGCGCCGGGGAAGCCGGTAATG
The DNA here is from genome assembly GCA_964519615.1 of uncultured Dehalococcoidales bacterium. Taxonomy (GTDB): domain Bacteria; phylum Chloroflexota; class Dehalococcoidia; order GIF9; family UBA5629; genus CAZFIM01. The sequence goes on along the minus strand of CAZFIM010000056.1, from coordinate 8,328 downwards.
AGGATGCCGCCGGTCTCGGTCTGCCACCAGGTATCCATAATCGGGCACCTGTTCTTACCGACGACGGTGTAGTACCACATCCACGCTTCCGGATTGATAGGTTCACCAACAGAGCCGAGTACGCGCAGACAGCTGAGGTCATGTTTGTTTACCCAGTCGTCACCCTCTCTCATGATAGAGCGCAGAGCAGTGGGTGCGGTATAGAAGATATTAATCTGGTACTTTTCCACGATTTCCCAGAAGCGGTCCGGATGAGGATAGCTGGGAACACCTTCAAACATAATGCTGGTTGCGCCGTTGGCAAGCGGCCCGTAAACAATATAGCTGTGACCGGTAACCCAGCCGATATCGGCTGTGCACCAGAAGGAGTCTTCCTCTTTGACATCGAAAATCCATTTAAATGTCTGGGCTACATAGAGGAGATAACCAGCCTGAGTATGCAGAACGCCCTTCGGCTTTCCGGTGCTGCCGCTGGTATAAAGGATAAAGAGCGGATCTTCAGAATCCATCTCTTCAGGTTCACAGTAGGCTTTGATATCATCATCTGACATCGCATCGTCCCACCAGATATCGCGTCCCTCTTTCATAGGTATATCTATATTGGCTCTTTTTACGACAATACAGGTCTTTACATCAGGGCATTCATTCAGAGCCTGATCTGCGTTATCTTTGCTCCTGATAATCTTGCCGCTGCGGTAATAGCCGTCAGCGCAGATAAGAAGTTTGCTGCCGCAATCGATTATACGATCGCGAAGCGCGTCCGCGCTGAACCCACCGAATACCACACTGTGGATGGCGCCTATACGGGCACAGGCCAGCATAACTATAGGGAGTTCCACGATCATGGGTAAATAGACGGAGACGCGGTCACCTTTTTTCACGCCGTGCTTTTTAAGAACGTTGGCAAATTTGCAGACCTCATAATAAAGCTGCTGATAGGTTAGGGTCCTGGTATCTCCGATGTCGCCTTCCCAGACCAGAGCCGCCTTATTTTTGCGGGCTGTTTTAATGTGCCTGTCCAGACAGTTGTAACTCACATTCAGCTTGCCGCCCACAAACCATTCATGTTTGGCGTTGGCGAAATCATCGACCAATACCTTGTCCCATTTCTTGTACCAGTCGAGCTCCTGTGCCATCTCTCCCCAAAAACCTTCGGGGTCATCAATTGAACGTTTGTAGATCTGTTTATACTCGTCGAAGCTTTTAATATAGGCGTTTTTACTGATTTCCTCCGACGGCTTGAAGACCCTCTTCTCTTCCATCATGGACGTGATCTTCTTTTCTTCACTCATGCATAGACTCCTTGTACGATTAGATTTTTATAACCAGAAAGAAAGAACCCCCCTATAGGTCCAATCAATCTAAACACAATAATATTCCCATGTAAACGATAGAATTACTTGATTACTATAAGTATTGTACACATTCGCTACAGTGTAATTACCATTTCCGCGCAACGACGATTATGCCGGTATTGCGTTTTAATTTCAGGCAATCCCCATATAAAGCTCGGACCCGCAGGAAGAGCCGCATCAGCGATTATTCCCGCGTAAGAGTGCAGGTGGTTTTTAGCAGCCGGTAACGCCCAGAAGCTGCGTATATGCTTCACGCAGCCTTTTGGCCACGATTCTGGCAATACCATCTGAAACCAGACACCCTATCTCAGGCCTCGACTTGCAAAGTGCGATCAGGTCTTTGGAGTTGATGGCCAGAGCAGCTGTCTTCTTTACCGCCTTCACTGTCGCAGTATATTTGTAAGGTTCGATCATTGCCGACCAGGCGAATACATCATATTTTCCGGCGGTCTGAACCTGCCGTTGAGAGAGAGGCCCGACTTCCAGAACGATACCTGCCAACCCATCCTCAATAACGTACAGTTGATCGCTTTTCTGGTCCTGCTTACAGATTACCGCACCCGGTTCAAATGTTTTCCTTGATACCATCTTTTCGATCACGCCGATCTGCTCATCGGTGAGACCACGAAAAATCTCTGACTTCTTTAATACCTCTACCGTCTCCATAACACCCACTCCTTGTCAGATTCTGCTTTTTGCGAGTTTTGCTACTGTAACACTAAGAAAATTATAAGACAAGTAATGAATATCTACAAGTATTTTTTAATTAAGGCTGTAAAACAGACTATGCTGTTGACCTAAATAGTAACGTGATCAGTCAGACCTCCTCCGCTTGACAAAGTAAAAATATTGGAATACACTATCGGGAAAAGTTAGAGGTAGCTAACTAAAATGATACAATCCAAGAGAATTGGTTTTAAAGGAGTTCATAAAGAATAATAGCGGGATCAGGTATTTTTTTGCCGAAAATGTTAGATGAATATAACATTTAAACTTAACTATATGAAATGTAAGTGTTGTCTATGCGTCAAAACAATATATTAAGCGATGGAGGATATGCCGGTTTTACTGTGGTTCTGAAACCGAACTTGGTAGGAAAAACTTCTTTTGTGTATGAAAGGGGAGATTATAAGATGAAAATGTATTGTATCAAGTGTAATTCCCGACGAGAGGTAAAAAACCCGGAAAAGATTACGTTGAAAAGCGGTAAACCCGCTGTCAGGGGTATTTGTTCTGTTTGCGGAAGCCGGATTTTAAGAATGGGAAGCACTTCAACGCGATAGTTAAGGGTTATCTACAAGGTGGTTTTAGCTGGATTTAAGAAGAGGACAAGTGCGCATGCTTCAGTAATCATTGGATTGCCGCGCCGTTTGAATTGAATAGAAAGGCTGGTTGTTGGAAATGGCATATCGGATGGAATCTTCGGAAAATGAAGGAATAATACTATGGATAGAAGCTCCCTGCGGAATAAAGCAGCCTTTAATGCACTGGGCAAATCTCGCTGAAGTCAGGAGGTTCGGAGAAATAATTATAGGCTACTGTGATCAAAGGCAAATGACCAACGAGGCAGAAACGGAAGACAGAAGCGGCAACAATGCGTCGATAGCAGCCAACCTTCTCAGACAGGTTTTTAATGATAATGACTTCTTCAGTAGCCAGGCAGAATGACAGCATGCGCTATTTAGCGCTGCAATAGAGTGTCTGTAAGTATTACAACGAGAGGCCGGCATTACTGATTCATCCGGTCTTAGCAAATAGATGAACTAATAAAGGAGAAATAAGCGTTGCAACATGAAGTGGTAAACAGGCCTAAATCAGGTATAAACCGGCTAATTGAGATAGCCGGAGAGCAACGAGGGTTGCTTATTTTAGCCTGTGCGCTCTCGGTTATTGCGACCTTGCTGCAATTTTCGCCGTATATCGCGGTGTATGTCATAGTGGCGGAGCTCCTGGAAAACGCGGCCAGTCCGTATATGATAGATTACGGCCTGATATGGCAGTGGGGTATTTACGCGCTGTTGTTTCTGATGGGAGCGCTGGCATTTACGTATATTGGGAATATGTGTTCGCACATAGCTGCATTCCGTATTCTTTTTAATATGCGGGTACGTTTGAGCAATCATCTGGCGAAATTGCCATTGGGATACTTCAACCGTCAGTCCACAGGTGCAATCAAGAAAAACCTGGAATTGAGCGTGGAAAAGATAGAGAACTTTATCGCTCACCATATACCTGATCTGGTAGGCGCTGCTGTTCTTCCGCTGGTTATGCTCATTGTGATGTTTATGCTGGACTGGCGGCTGGCGCTGGTCGGCGCTATTCCTATTTTTCTATCTTACATCTTTCAGACGTTCGTGTATAACAGCAAAGAGGGAAGGGCACAAATGAAAGCATGGCTGGACAGCCAGGAACACATTAACGCCGAGGCGGTGGAATATGTGCGCGGTATGCCGGCGGTAAAAGTATTCGGGTTAACGGTACGCAATTTCCTGCGCTTTAATAAGTCCATCAATGAATTCAGGGATATAACGCTGAGCATTACCCGAACATATAAACATGCCTACACCGGTTTCTTTGTGCTTCTGTCGTCTTTGCTTGCTTTTATCGTGCCGGTAGCGGTTCTGCTGCTCAGCAGACAGATGGACAACCAGGCGTTGGCACTGACTATTATGGTTTTCTTGATCATGGCGCCGGGAGTATCGGTACCAATCCTTAAACTGATGTATCTGGGTGGAAACCTGCGGCAGATAACGGCCGGTACTGAGCGCATCGATGAAATTTTAGCACAGGAGCCCGTGCCGGAACCGGCAGTGCCGAAAGCCCCTGATAGCTGTTATGTCTGCTTTGAGAACGTCTCCTTTTCTTATGACGATAAAGATGCAGCCACCCGCACCGAGGCGCTTACCGGGGTTTCTTTCACCGCCAGAGAAGGGGAGATAACGGCACTGGTAGGGCCTTCCGGCAGCGGAAAAACCACGATCGCCAGTCTAATTCCCCGTTTCTGGGATGTCTGTTCAGGCTCTATCAAGATCGGTGGTGTAGATGTGCGGGAGATGGGCACGGAGAGGCTTATGGATACGGTATCCTTTGTTTTTCAAGATGTGCATCTTTTCTACGATACTATCGAAGAAAACATCCGAATGGGTAATAACAAGTCCGGGATGGAGGATGTGGTGAAGGCTTCGAAAGCCGCTTGCTGTCACGAGTTTATCGAACGACTGCCGGAAGGATACCGGACCAGGATAGGCGAAAGTGGAACCTATCTCTCCGGTGGTGAGGCGCAGCGGGTGGCTGTAGCTCGCGCAATTCTAAAGAACGCCCCTATTCTGGTGTTGGATGAGGCCACTGCTTTCGCCGACCCGGAGAACGAGGTAAAGATACAGCAAGGTCTCATTTCCCTGATACAGGGCAAAACGGTGATAGTGATAGCTCACAGGTTATCGACCATAAGAGAAGCGGATAATATCGTTGTCGTAGATAACGGGCGGATCGTCGGACAGGGCACCCACGACGTGCTGCTGGCTGAAGGCGGTCTCTACCGGCGTATGTGGGAAGCGCATATCGATGCCGGCGCATGGGAACTGGCTTCCGATGAATCGAGAAATGGAGTGCAGCCGAAATGAAGAAGATACTCTACGATATTACCAGCGGGCATCCCCGCTCACTCATTAAACCATCAATCGCTTCTCTGTTGGACGGTCTCTGTAAAATCGTGCCGGCAGCGCTGATACTGGAGATATTTAATGTTATATTCTCTCATTTCAGAAACGGTCTGCCTCTCGATATAAGGAGAATGTGGCTTGTAGCCGGCATCCTCCTTGCCTGGATTATCGTCCAATACATAGTCTATGCCTTTGCCTACGATAAGACTTACTATGTTGCTTATGAAGCATCAGCGCGCGGCAGAACGGCGCTAGCGGAACGTTTGCGCCGTTTATCGCTGGGTTTCTTCGGCAGCCGTGATCCTGGAGACCTGACCACTATGATGCTGGGTGATTATACACTGGTAGAACAGGCGATATCCCATCACTTTCCACAGCTTATCAGCGGTATAGCCTTGCCTGTAATTGCCTTTCTATGTCTGCTGTTTGTCCAGTGGCAACTGGCTCTGGCCATGTTCATTGCTCTGCCTCTATCTATTCTTATTATTTATCTGACGAATAACTTTCAGATACGAATAAGTAAATCTCATATTAAAGCCAAGGTGGATGCCGCAAGCCGGCTGCAGGAGTACCTGCTCGGCATGAGGGAGATAAAAGCGCATAATCTGAGCGGTACGCGGTTCGAACGCCTCCGAGAATCGTTTCACTGCCTGATGAAGGAGTCCATTAAGGTGGAAGGGTTGTTCGGCCCCATCATGATGTCAGCCATCGGTCTGATGCGGGCCGGGCTAACCCTTGTAATTTTCACAGGTGCTTATCTTCTGGCTGGCGGAGGACTGACGCTTCCGATATTTCTCATCTTTATGTTGCTGGGAACCCGCGTTTTCGAGCCGCTGCAGGTCGTGATGGTCAATTATGCCGAGATTAAATATGCTACGGTTAGCGCCGGGCGCATTATGGAGATACAGCGCCAGCCTGTTCAGCCCGGGACAGGTGGACTACCAGAAAGCAATCGTATCGACTTCCAGAACGTCACCTTTGCCTATGAAGATCATGATGTGTTGAAAAATGTATCTTTTACTATTGAGCCCAATACTATTACGGCCCTTGTTGGCCCTTCCGGCAGCGGCAAGAGCACGATTACCCGGCTTATCGCACGGTTCTGGGATATTCAGTCCGGGTGCATCAGGCTTGGCGGAAGAGATATACGCGAGATAGACCCGGAAAAGCTGCTGTCGCGCGTATCTATGGTTTTTCAGGATGTATATCTTTTCAAAGATACAATTGGCAATAACATACGTGTAGGGCGTATCGACGCTTCTCAGGACGAGATAGAGGAAGCAGCCCGGCAGGCCTGCGCACATGACTTTATCCTGGCCCTTCCTCAAGGGTATGACACTCCTGTGGGCGAAGGCGGCTGCACGCTTTCAGGTGGAGAAAAGCAGCGAATATCTATAGCCCGTGCTCTTCTGAAAGATGCCCCCATTGTGCTTCTGGATGAGGCTACCGCGTCTCTTGACCCGGAAAATGAGACCAATGTACAGCGTGCCGTCAATACCCTCGTAGCCAAAAAAACAGTTGTAACTATAGCCCATCGACTGAAAACGGTACGCGGTGCTGATAAAATAATTGTTCTGGACAATGCGGCTGTGGTTGAACAGGGCAGGCACCAGGAACTTATCTTCAGAGACGGTTTATACCGGCATTTGTGGGATCTCCAACAGCAATCCGCAGGGTGGCAAATGAAAGCTGCAGCAACGTAAAAAATGGATGGAAAAGAAAAAAGGGATGTACCTGGTGTTAAATCAATGCCGGTTAAATGACCGGCCGGGCATTATCATTATCTGTACCGGTAAAAGTAAAAAAATGAAATGGAATAAACGCTGACTGGTGGTGATTTTGGGAATGTTGGAATATCAGGGCTGAAGTTGATATGAAAGCTTTCAGCTGGACATAGCGGCATATGGATGATAATAGCCACCAAGTGTGCTGTCATACGATATGGTGTGAGTAGCAGGAAGAATATTGACAAGTAATATTGCAGATCAAGCGGGAAAGCAGATAGGTACATTTGGCAGATTATTTGCTATGGGAATGGATATCGTCCATCGGTCGGTTATTCAATGGGGGCTGGGCCATATAGACATACATGAGAGCATATTATTTCGGATGTCGGTGGCGGTGGAGGTAAGATGGTAAATACACTAGCCCAGATAGCGATTGGAGGTAATGTGTACGGCATAGAAATTTTTGAAGCCAATATTTTGTGACAATGAGTGTTAACAAAAGATGATAAATACGGGAGGATTATAATTGTCCGGACCTCAGCGGAAAAATCGCCTTTTCCCGAAGATATGTTCGAGCTTGTCACGGCGGTAGAAGCATGCTATTTTTGGCCTGAGATAGCGGCCAATCTTAAGGAGATACGCCGCGTCCTGAAAAGCGGCGGTTCCCTGCTCCTGATAATTTAAGCCTGTTGCGATAATATTCTTGGGAATAAAAATGCGGGATGGCGTACTCCGGTAAATTCACCTTATATGCGCCGGAGCAGTTGAGTGGATTTCTGAAGAAGCAAGTTATTCCGGCATAAAGATCGATGTTGTGCCGACTGAGAACTTGCTTGAGGGAAAGAGTGTTAAAGATGCAGTTTAAAGATTACTATTTATCAAACCTTACCTCATTTCGTTTGCTGGCTCCTTTCTATGACCTTATAGCCTTTCCTTTGCATGGCATCAGAAAAAAGGTAGTGAGGCTATCAGGTGCGAAAGAAGGCGATACCGTGCTCGATGTATGTACCGGCACCGGTTCACAGGCTATTGCCTTTGGAAGAATCGGATGCCGTGTTACGGGCGTTGATTTATCACCGGATATGCTGAGGATCGCTGAAAGTAAAAACGCCCGCAGTGGTGTGGAATTCCGGATCGCAGATGCGACGAATTTGCCGTTTCAGAATAAGCAGTTCCACATTGCCAGTATTTCCCTCGCTCTGCATGATATGCCGCGTGAGGTACGACCTCTGGTATTGAAAGAAATGGAGAGGGTGAGTGAGAAGGTGATTGTGGTCGATTACTATATACCTGAGCAACGTTTTGAGAGGTGTATGCATGTATCTTTTACTGCCCTTTATGAGCTTGGCTATTACCGTGATTTCGCAAGACAAAATCTGAAAGAATTGATAGGGCAGTGTGGACTGGCGGTGAATTCAGAAGGTTATGCGTTGATCAATTATATCAAGATATTTGTATGTGAAAGCTCATCAAAATGACCTGTAGCAGCATCTTGCATAGTGGGGTATACTGCTGTACATTGATAGGATACTGAAAAAGGAGGAGCAATTAACTGCACGTTTTTCAATCTTAAGAATCTGAATT
>CAZFIM010000055.1:0-17240 GCA_964519615.1 uncultured Dehalococcoidales bacterium | reverse complement strand
GTTGCATTTGCTGATATCGATGAGTAAGCCGTATTTTGCCATGAGCTATGCCTCCCACTTTTCTATTTCTACCAGGCATGAATTGGGTGCCATCCCAGGTGCATTCTTCGAGAGAGTACGTATGGAACTGAGCAGATTGATGCATCCGCCCCTGTCTGGGGTTCCCGCCTTGCCCGGTTCCAACGGATCATATTTGCCAGACGAACAATAGCTATGCAGAAGGCCCGGCCTGCACCGCTCCGTCAATCTGGCTACGCCCAGAACTTTGCCGCGGTCATTGTACAACCTGACAATATCGCCATCATTTATACCTCGAAGTTCTGCATCCGATGGATGAATACGCACGGTCTGATAATAATAGCTGTCCTTTAAAATGCGGTGATCCGGAATATCGCCCAGCCACTCGCAGTGTTTATCATGATGCGTATGAAACGAGAAGCGTGGATGCGGTGAGATTATTTGCAATGGATATTTCTTTGCCAGCTCTGAGGTGTGGCCTTCCCAGCTCGGTATATAACGGGGGACAGGCGGACGCTCCTCATCGTCGGGAAATTGCTGCAAAAGGCTTTGCGAGACAAATTCCAGCTTGCCGCTGTATGTCGACAGCTCTTTTGCTTTCTCAGTCCCGCGTTTGGGATTGAGCGGATCGGGGGTATCACATTCCCTTCCCTCCGCGAACCAGCGTAAGGCCGGTGTCGGTTCATATTTCTCGGGCACGGGTATTATCAGGTAACCTTTCTTTTTCAGATCCTCCCACGGTATCAGCTTGGGGGCATCGGAGATATCGTACATCCCCTTTATCCAATCTGCTTCCGTTTTGCCGCCGTCTGTATACTCTTTTTCTATGCCCAATCTGGCTGCAAGTAATCTGAAGATTTCATAATCGGTTTTTGATTCTCCGAGCGGCTCAACGCATTTCTGCTGGTACACAATGACGCGGTAGTTACACCCGTAGCTGCCGTGCTTGGAATATCCTCCGGCAAGGCTCCACTCCGAGATATCGTCTCTCTCCAAATTAGTACAGGCCGGAAGAACAATATCGGCAAAATATGACTCCCCACCCCACCAGCAGTCCTGATTAACTACAAACTCCAATTTAGGACTTTGATAAGCTTGCACCCACTTATTGGTTTCCGTCATTGTTCCCATGAAACCGCTGCCGTAACGGTAAAACATCTTGACTTCCGAATGGCCCTTCATCGGGTATTCATACGGTATGAATTGCTGCTCAATCGATTGACCGCAGAAGCCCTCACCTAACCATTTGATAGGTGGATTTAGAATGGCTTCAGGGAAAAGGATGCGATAAAGGCGCTGCTTTACAGGATTGACCGGAATATAGCTGGCAGCACTCGATCGGGCAATGCCTCCGTCAGGATCCGCATAACCGGGAAAGTAATGTACTGTATCCATTGGTGCCCCCTGGCAGCCGGCCCACATGTTCACGCCCGGTTTGCCCAATCCCTGCATCGCCTGTAATAGCACCATCAGCCTGCCCCATTCATGGCCATATGCCTGACGCCCGGCACCTCCCCACCCTGCCCTGCACCCGCAGCTCAACATTGTACGCCCTCCCGCCCACTGTCGCGCAAGTGCTGTTATCGTTCGCGCGGGAATACCGGTGAGCTCTTCAGCCCATTTGGGTGTCCGCTCTATGCCATCCTCTTTGCCCAGCAAATGATCCTTAAACTGTTCAAACCCCAAAGTGCGTTTGGAGACATAATCTTTATCATAAGTACCTTCCTTAATCCAGACATAGGCAAGTGCCTCCGCCAGCGCTGTATCCGTTCCGGGACGGGGAGCCAGCCATTTATCACCCAGTATTCCAGCCGTATGATTGCAGAAAGGATCCACAAATATCTGTTTTATCCCTGCTTCTTTTAACCAGAGGCGCCATAAGCACGATTCCTGAGCCGTATAGGTTCGTGTCGTATCAGGATCTGAAGACCAGTAGACCACCGTATCTGTATTCTTTAAGATATCTGCCAGAAGGTCGTACTGCTCCGGTGCCCCAAGACGCCAGAAGAAACCCCATGTGTGTATGGCACCCCAGTGAAACCCTTCCCAGCTGTCAGGATTATCGAAAATGGCAGTGAAACCCAGTGTATTAAAAAAGCGTGAAAAAGGACCAAACTTATATCCCACCAGTCCCCAGTTGTGGTGAGATCCGCTTATTGCTGTAATTGCCTCCGGCCCATAGTTTGACCTGATACGCTTCATTTCGGATGAAATAATATCAAGCGCTTCTTCCCAACTAATACGCACATATCCTGATTTACCGCGATTTTCGGTGTGGCGCTCCCCTTTCGGATCAAAATCAATCCTTTTCATTGGGTATTTAATACGGTCTTCAGCATATACCCTCTGCCTTTCAGCCAGAGTAAAAGGTGCTACTGTCACCTTTTTATGAGGTGAGAACTTTCTACCGCGTGCTTCTATAGTCCACGGCTTTAAATCATTCTTGTCTACAGCCAGAGGTCTTACTCTGGTTATAACCCCATCTTTTACGTGTACTGAAACGGGTCCCCCCACGGTACAATTTGTGAATACTTGCTCAGACATAAGTGACTCTCCCTTCAAAGTTAAGTAGCGGTCAGCAGAAAAATTTATTCGTTACATTATAGAACGTATAGAAAAACAGCACAATTTTCGGGCTATTCGTGAAAGATTATTATTAATTGCATCATATATCATAAAGAGTTAAAACCGCACAACAACAACATTGACTACATACATGTTTAGAGAAAAATAATTCATTACCCGTGCTCAATGCAGTTCAATCTGATTTACATTGCAAGACTGTGTGCATTTATAACTGCTGCTTTGCACGGATTATCTGGAGCATATCAATACTTTTTAGCTATGATAATAAGCCAGCCTTTTTATAGTATATCGGTATTGTATAGCAAACTTGCCGGCTTTCCCTGGAATTTCCCTTATACCGGCTATCTCATGAACTGATAGGTTTTTGTATATCTGTATTATACAGCTAAACTGCTGCCTAATGCTTATTTTATCTGCACGCTATGACCTTTAACCTCAGGATATTCGTCTGAAAATTCCCGGGCATATGCGCCTTTTGCCATTATTATAATAATTTTTCTGAAATAAAGGAATTCTATTACAGGTATACCAATCATCAGTATTTGCTTAACACGTATCGAGCACTCACTATTATGAAATATATTCTGAACTTTCCGGGAGCATGCAATGTCATCGATTATGGTGGCCGTTTATATGCTCTTCTCCACCACACCCAGGGATAGCAAATGATCTTTATCCTCTTTCAGATGACCCTCAACCTGCTGAGTGACATACGTTTCCCACTGTTTTCTTAAGCCGGCGGCAGCAGCAGGAGCGGCCATCACCGCTTCTTTTGCCCTTTGCCATTCCTCAGCAATGATCTCGGCAGTTTTTTCATGGTCAAGGATCAACCCTTCTCCCATCATATATTCCGCCCGTTCAAAGACACGGTTCAACACCGCTCTCTTTAAACGGTCCAAAGATAGTACTTCCTGTTCGGTATATTCCTTTGGACTCCATCCGGCATTTTCCATCGGATACCTCCATCCGCTGATAACCTCATCATACAAACCGAAATACAGCATGTCAATAGTTATCTAAACAAGTGAACACCCATATATATAAAACAATTTTATTTTGATGTCCGCTATCCGCAGATTCCTGAGCTGTAAAAAAAACTATTCCAACATAACTAATAGTCACTTTTCCAGTAGAAACATACTATAAAATCTGTTATATTATCTTCGCTAATGCTCCGATAGGATACTTGATAATAACGTTCATCACAGAGAGAGAATGTGTTATTGCTTTTCCGTACGTCATATTACCGCTGTTCCTGGATATTTTATCGAATTACTGAACACCGGTGATGAGCTCTATCTATTAACGATGATTTTTTACAGTTTCGCCACCCATGTCAATAGCAATAATAAAGGTGGTTTGCATCCCTATATAACCCGCTTTGCCAGCGGTAATAAATATGCAATGTCATAGAGGAGGTTTCTGATAGCAATGGAATCTGATGCGAAAATAAAGGTGATGATTGCTATGCATGAGGTATTATTAAGAAATGGCATTGCTGCTACTGTTACATCGGACAATATGGAAGTTGTTGCCCAAAACGATGGGGACAGCGATTCTTTGGATCTAGTTACCTCTAATCACCCCCATGTTTTAATAATGAGTGACGGCTTCTCCGATATATCCGGGCCGGATTTTATCAGACAGGTAAAAAACATTTATTCAGACGTTGGCATCCTGGTCATTAGCCCTCTGGAAAATAATATAGCAGGGCTGAAAGCGCTTCTGAATGCAGGGGCATCTTCATGCTTGCCGCTATATGCCACACCAGTACAATTACTGGCTGCAATTAAAAGTGTATATCACGGACAGACGGCGGGGTGTTTTGAGATAGTGAAAAAGGTCATTGCAGAAAAACCGGCTTCCGCTATTAATAATAATCAAAATTGCCCCCTTAACTGGAGGGAACACCAGATACTGGAACTTGCCGGTCACGGTATGACCAATAAAATAATAGGTAGACAACTAGCTATTTCGGATAGGACCGTAGACAGCTATTTTCGTAATATTTTCAGTAAACTATCTGTAAATACACGTACCGAAGCTTTATATAAGGCTCTTAAAAATAACTGGGTTGAGCTGTAAAAGGTGGTATTTATTGTCACTAAATATAAACCGAGCTGCACTGCAATTTAATGTAGTGTCGATTATATAAATATACCATGCAATTATAAGCGATTATATACTTTATGCAAGTTCATTTTTCCTTAAAAAGGGATACTACAGGTTGTGGTGTTCCCAAAGCGGTAGAATAAGGTTATATAACAATCTGTTAGATGGTAATAGACATGTATTCTTCGCCACTTTACGTAAAAATAGGTGCAATACTGGGCATAGTATTGACCGCTGTAACGCTAATTCTCTATCTAAAACAACTAATATCAACCTTTCTCTCATTCATAAATTGGTCATACAGATGGTTAAGGCGGTCTCGATCTATGTTTAGAGAATGGAGATTGTGGAAACAATATCATCCGTCTTGTGAAGTTGTAAAAACCAGCAAGCTTTGGATAACCAAGCCTAGTGATAGGTATTATATGAGACTAAAAATTGAGGTAAAGTACGCAAGTAGGGATAATCGCTACAAGACAAGTATTGATATTACTTCTGTGGATTTAGATGTGTATAACAATGGAAAAGGTAGAGATAGCAAACCTTACAGATTATGTCGTTCTTTACATCCTTTGCAAATATCTCCCGTCGAAGAAGATAGCGATGGGTGGTTTCCTGTGATAAACGATGTTTGGAGTCTACCAAGCAAGGGAAATGTGGTAGTTAGATATACTTTTGAGAACTTAATCAATGCCCCACCCTTAGTAGGCACATCTACATTATGCAAAATAGTCAACATAGGAAAAGCAAAAATAGAGGGAATAAGCGAAAGTAGACGGCTAGGTGTGGATAATAAATTTTCAGTTATAGTGGATAAGCGATACCAAAACCTGTAGTAATGTAAAAACAGATTTAAAGGGTAAAAAATAGACTTACAAAATGTCAAAACGTATATCCAGAATTGACAAGCAAGGCAAGGATGAAGCTTTTATAACTGATTTGCTTAATGTAAATATTTGATATGGTACAGGCATGACTACAGCGATAAACAGGGGCACAGTACATTGAATAGACAAGCTACCTTGCGTCAAATATATAATCACGCAATTATAATTGTTCCAGAGAAAAACCTTTACTTTTAAATAAACTGATACAGGCCTCAACTGCGGCAGGCTCATATAACTTACCCTTATTTTTAGCTATCTCAGCCAGAGCAGTATCTATGCCGAGAGCAGCTCTATAAGGCCTGTGTGAGGCAATAGCCTCCACAACATCGGCAACTGCCAGAATCTTTGCTTCTATAATTATATCTTCCCCGGTGATTCCATCAGGATATCCGGAACCATCGATCCTCTCGTGATGCTGTAAAACAGCCGCTGCAACTGGCCAGGGGAAATCAATATTTTTAAGTATGTCATATCCTGCCGCCGGATGTGTTTTGATTATATTGAATTCAGCTTCGGAAAGGTTACTGGGATGAGTAAGAATCTCCGCCGGCACTTTAATTTTCCCCAGATCGTGTATAAGCCCTGCCAGTTCCACTCCATTTATTTGATCTCTGGTCAATCCCATTTCCCTCGCGATCATCCCCGCCAATTTTGCTACTCGCCGCTGATGCCCTGCGGTGTAAGGATCTCTCATTTCTACGGTAACAGCCATTGCCTGAACAATGCCTTCAAGCGCTTTTAATAGCCTGCGGGTGCTGCGTTTAGCCTCTTTCCGGGAAATAACATGTTCATCAATATCCTGCGCCATAACTTGAATACCAGCTGGTATACCATTTTCCTTTATAAGTTCTCCGATACCGGATACATATATCCACCTTCCGTCTTTACATTTTACTTTCACCTGTAAGTTTCGGGAGGGTCTGCCCATAAGTTTCTGTATCACGCGCTTTAACATAGCTTTCGTATCTTTAAGAGTAAATCCACCCAAAGAGGGCCAATATTTTCCCAATACTTCATCTGCTGCATAGCCCGTGACCTCTTCAAATTTCTTGTTAACATACTGAACATTCATTTTCAGGTCTACACGGCAAATCATAACAGGCGCCAATGACATAAGGTCATCAAGCTTTTGTGAGGTTTTACGTAACTCTTCTTCTGTTTGCTTCCTTTCAGCAAGCTCACGAAGAAGCCTCCTGTTAGTTATCTCCAATTCCTCTGTACGCTTGGCTACCAGTTTTTCTAGTTGAGAGCCATAGTCGCGAAGTTCCTTCTCCTTTTTGATACGGTCGCTTATGTCATAAGCAATACCGAGCACACTTACCACGTCACCACTGGCATCTATCACCGGAGCTGCGCTATTGAGAATATTGATATAGGAACCATCCTTACGGCGGTAACGGCATTCCAGGTTGTCAATAATCTTACCTTTGGCCAGGGATACGAATTTATTACGCATTTCAGTCTGATCTTCAGAATGAATAAAATTGAAACAGCTGGCACCTTTCATTTCAGCCATCGAATAGCCAAGATTATCGGTAAATGCCTGATTGGCAAAAAGGACATTGCCTTCAAGATCGGAGGTAAAAATCATATTGTTTGAGGACTGAACAACATCGCGATATTTTTGTTCAGACTCATTCAGCGCCTTTTCAGTTTGCCGTTGTTTTAATATGATAGATATCTGACGGACAAATGCCTCAATAATAACCGGATTCAGCATACAGGCGTTATCCTGGATAAGAAAAGCAGCTCCTCCAAGCAGTTGTTTTTTCCAGGTGAAGCCCGCAACATACATGCCACATGTGAGAAGTAAATTATGCATATCCTCAATGACAGGTGAGGAGAAAGAATTTATAGTGATTTCATGCAAGCCTCCCGTTATATGTTTGTATTTGCCTGTTGAAAGGCTTTTTTGCACTGCATCGCTGATAGTAATAGGGACACCTATCGGATGCTTGCTAATAATCCTGGCAAAGGTATTACTGCCCATACACGCACTGGCCTGCAAACAGATGGTCCCGGAGTTATGATCAAATGAGAAAACAATCACAATCGCCTGACTTGCCAGTTTTTTCAGCCCTTCACATATAACCTGATAAATATTCTCTTGCGGCGATAATGCAAGCATCCTGTCCATAGTAGAGGAAAATATGCCAAGAATATGGGACACGGAAGACATATTTATGTCACTACAAGGCTCATGTCCTTCACAACTATATAGTGCGTCCTTTACTATTTCCATGTCAGTCTTAAGACCATTGTATTTCAGTATTGCTAAGACCGGCTTACCGGGCACAAATACAATCACCTGCTATTAATATATTTTTGCATTACATGAATATCCTATTTGACTATTCTATAACGGGATTGTTTTTTCTTATATAGGAGTTTAGTCCTGTTAAAAATGGGAGCTTCGTCATATATTCCTGAAGAATAACCATGATTATTATGCTATAATACGAAATCTTTATAACGATTATCTTCTGACGGTATGCAATTCTCTTTTTAAAACGCTCGAATAAATATATACGCAGCATCCCTGCGGAAAAAAGGCCATGTTAAAAAATACCGGTTTATTTTACGGCTACATTATCGTATTGGTCTCATTCTTTATCATGTTCATCATACTGGGGCTCCAGTCTACTTTCGGTATTTTCTTTAAACCTATTATTTCGGACATTGGCTGGACACGTGCGGTAACATCCGGCGCATTTTCTCTGTCCTTGCTCGTGAGCGGTGCTATTAGCATAGCCATGGGCAGTCTCAATGACAGATTTGGCCCCCGTATAGTATTGACTCTTTGCGGATTCTTATGCGGCACAGGACATATCTTAATGTCTCTCGTCGATACTATATGGGAAATCTATCTTTACTACGGTATCCTTATTGGTGTTGGCAGCGGAGTCTTTGCGCCTGTTCTCTCCACAGTTGCCAGATGGTTTATTGGAAAGAGAAATATGATGACAGGTATAGTATTTGCCGGTACAGGTATAGGTATTTTAATACTACCCCCGATAATCAATCACCTTATCTCCATATATGAATGGCGTAATAGCTTTATAATTCTTGGTGTAGCTGTTTTTGTGATAGTTATCGGAGCGGCACAATTAATGAAAAGAGATCCGTCAGAGATAGGGGAGACTCCATACCATGGCAACTCACAAATAGAAAAAGACAACCAGTCAACTGAGGGATTCACTCCACGCGAAGCTATGCGTCATAAGCAATTTTGGATGTTATGTCTGGTTATGATGTTTTACGGTTATTGTCTTTTCTCCTTTCAAGTACACATACCGCCATTTATTACGGATTTGGGAATACCGTCCTCAATTGCCGCTCTGGTGCTGACAATTATCGGCGGTGCGACCATTGTGGGTGAAACAATCATGGGCATGACTGCGGATAGAATAGGCAACCGTCTAGCCTTTCTGATTGGGTTCGGCCTTATTACTGCCGCAGCCATCATTCTAATAGAGGCAAAAGACACATGGACATTCTTCGTGGTAGCCGTAATTTTCGGTTTTGCTATGGGAGATTGCAGCACGCAGGAATCTCCCTCAGTCGCATGGCTTTTTGGTATAAAGCATCACGGAACATTGCTGGGCATTGTCGTCTTTGCCTTCACCATCGGAGCCGCAATAGGCCCTCTTATTTCCGGATACATTTTCGATGTTAGCGGCAATTACTCGTTTGCATTCTTATTATGTGCTATCATTGCTATCCTGGCGTTTATTTTAATGCTGTTTATTAAGCCCCTGCGCTTGCATAAAAGTAATCTTAAATGAGAGGCAGAACGCCACCAAAGCTTCATATCCCATATTGTATGGCTATTTTACAGCGGTAACATCGATCTCAATAAGCATATTAGGGCGTGAAAGAGACGCCGGCACCAGAAATGTACTGGCAGGAGGTTCATCTATAAGATTGGGTGCATACTTTTTATAATACTCAAGTTCTGTATCTTCAAGACGTTTCAGATAGATAACCGTCTTGACGATATTGTTCATATTACTTCCGACTTCTTGTAATGTAGCCCTGATCTTATCCAGCGCAACTATCATCTGCTCTTTTGTATCATCAGAAGCTACTTCGCCGGTTTCTTTTGTCCTTCCACTTGAACCGGATACAAAAATCAAATCACCTACAACCACGCATCTGGCAAACCTTTGTTGTTTACCGGCATACACAAGGGGATATGTTACTTTTCTCATATTCTATATCCTTTCTATTACCTCATTATTTAATGCTAATAAGAGATCTGGCAACGGTAGGGATATCATACATCAAAGTGGGCACCCGGCGAAATAGTCGACTATGAAATCTCTGCTACGACATATTCTAATGAACGATACGGAAGCATAACTATAGAGACAGACTGTATATTCAATTAGTACAGTGTAAGGGGGTTTACGTTACGTGTCTCTTAAGGTACAATACAGTCCAGCGGTTTTGGATCAGGCAATCAAATGCAGGTTTGAAAAGTGTTATTTTGTAACCTACAGGATGGCCCCAACTGCAACTATTAGTTATTGGAAAGGAGGTCATCCATGAGCTTTGAGGATAAGCAAATCCGGTGCTCAGATTGTGGAACTACCTTTACGTTTAGTGCAGAAGAACAGGAAATCTTCGCATCCAGAGGATATACAAATGATCCCAAACGATGTCCTGAATGCCGTGAAGTAAGGAAAGCATCTCGCACGCAAACGGAGGGATATCAACATAGAGCTCCGCGTGAGATGTTTTCTGCAGTTTGTGCAGAATGCGGACAGGAAACCCAGGTACCTTTTGAACCACGTCAGGGCAGACCTGTCTACTGCAGAGATTGCTACAATAAGATCAGACTTACCAGAGAGAGCTAATAGCGTTACCTAACCACGCATAATTCCAGAGGCAATTCGCTCAGGTAATTCTTATCGCCAATCTATTAAATGGAGGAACAAGGTGAATATTTTTGTGGGCAATCTATCATACGAGGTCACCGAAGATGACCTGCGAGAGGAATTTTCCAACTTTGGCGAAGTAGCTTCTATAACCATCATGAAAGATAAATATACCGGTCAGTCCAGAGGTTTTGGTTTTATTGAAATGCCGGTGCTTTCTGAAGGGCAGGCAGCTATTATCGGGCTGAACGGAAAAATGATACATAACAGGCAAATCAATGTGAGCGGAGCCAGGGAACGTTTCGAAAGTGGCAGCAGACCTCAGGGCGGTAAAAAAGGTGGGAGCTCACGGGGTGGATGGTCACGGGGTAGTGGAAAAGGGGGTGGAGGATCACGTGGTGGAAAGGGTAGATGGTAATTCGTTTGCCAGTAAAGCAAAAATAAATACAGGGCGAAACCTGTTGTTAAAGTTCAATTTTTAAGACCATCTTCGCCAGGTCCCAGCAATGTTCGTACAGATGCAGCCCTTTGCTGAAAGCTACTATTGAGCCGTCTTTAACTCCGATCTCACCTGCCATATATTCCTTTAATAACTGCAGCCCACCCAGGTTAGTGGGAAAACCACCCCACAGATCCCAGCTGCGAAAATATAAAATGAAATGAAGCATTCCATCCTGAATACGCGTATCGACCACCCGCATACATTGCGGATCATCCAGATAAATGCTGGCTGAACTTCCTACAGACATGCACATCTGATTGGTATCAAAACCCAGTTTGTAACGTCGTATTATCTCATCAATCTGATGAGACAAATCCTCACCGTAGGTATACTGCTCATCCGGTTTTTTATCGGCTGTTATCAGATATGACATATATTCCTCTATGTTCTCATCGGTTGCGGGCGCCGGTACGCCGGGCGGCACAATTGGGCTCAGCGGTCGTATATCCGGTCGATTGATGATTACAGATACAAGCGGTATCTCCTTTCTATGCATACCTGTAAAGCTTCCCTGTTGAATAAGATACGTTCTTCCTTCAAACAAAGCTTTACCCAGACATTGAAACCACGCATCACTCAAACCTACAGCATGAATTACAGTCAGGTCAAAAGGTTTATCTGGTATTGCATTTTCATATGGCATCTAGAGCTCCTTTTCCTGAATTGAACAATCGGATAATAATGGGCCTTTGCACCACCCGTATATTATAACAATTAAATGCGCTTCTCTATACGCATTCTATTAACTAATACCTCTTTGTGTCTGGACAAACCGTATATGTGTTTCCGACTAATACATCAAAACGCTAGCGGATAAGTTTAGCTTCCAGCCATACAGCCCAATCCTGCAGCGGTTCTCCATTCGCACTAACACGGAGGCTGAAATCTACCTTTTCCCCGAAATATGAAACAGGTATACGAATAACAAATGGTTTAATTTTATAATCATACCAGTCATACACGCCGCTGGAGAGCTCTGTCCATTCCATTTCAGAACTTTCCCTGATATACACATGAAAAGTAACATCGCCTGCTATAGCGCCTTGCATTAATCCAACCAAACCATAAAAATAGCAGCCGGGCTCAATGGTAATTCCGGGGCTATACTCACCAATAATCCATCCATTGAATGTATTACGCGGCCGGCTTTCCAGAAGGGCAACCGGCCCGCTTGCATCCTCTAAAATAGCATTTTTTGTAATAAATACCATCCCATTATCAACACTTTCAATCTCACCAAATTCAAGGGATTTATATGGATATGCATCCCCCCATTGAGCATCGGAAGCATTTTCCACAAAGTCGTATACGGTTCTGACCGGGAATAAAACCGTTTTACTGTTATTGGTTTCGTCACTCTCAGCTACAGAGTGTTCAGCATCAACATTCAGCTCAATAACACTGTTGGTAGGATCATACAGCCATTGTGAAATCTGTCGGGTAACAGAGCTTCCGGCAGATAACGGTCCCACAGTATCACTTGCACGAAAAACGCCATTGGCATAAAGCTTAGTCACACTGGAGGGAGAATCACCCATCCCTGAATTAGTGATTGTATATTCGATAACCAGGCCTTCTTTAATTTCAACTCTTGCAATGCCTGTTATATTCAGGTCTGCTTTTCCAACCGCAGTTGTGTCCGAAACCAGTACCTGTGTACTGGCCGTAACAATACCAGTACTACTATATGCTGTAAGAGTATAAATCGTCGTGGCATCCGGTGAGATATTTACCGAACCTACCGGCTCAGCTATTCCTATGCCCGGGTCAATCTGTACATAATCCGCGTTGGAAACATTCCATGCCAAATCGGCGGTAGCATTCGCCATTATGGAACCTGGAACTGACTCAAAACTGTTTATAACGGGTAGACCAGTCCTGGAAGGTATAACCAGAATATTGATATCTGCTGTAGTGCTGCCGCCCTCATTTGAAGCAATAAGTGTGTATGATGTGGAAAGAAGTGGAGATACTTCAATACTGCCATACTCATGAACATTTCCAATACCTTCGTTAAGATAAATAGTTGTTGCACTGGTAACATACCAGCGCAACATCGCCGCGTCTCCATAACTAATCCTCTCGGGCGATACTTGAAAATATATTATTTCAGGGGGAAGAGGCGGTTGAAGAACTTTAATACTATGCTGAACATTATCAGACCATTGCCCGTCATTATCTTGAACTTGAAACAAGATGGTATGACTCCCTTCGGAAAGCAAATCCGTTTCATAGACTTCTGATGTGGATAGCTGACCATCCAGGTCGGAGTACCATCTATACGCAACAATTAAACCATCTTCATCAACCCCGGAGCCCCTGAAACTTATTGGTTCACCCTCAAAGCTTTCAAGAGGAGTAATTTGTTCAATAAATGCAGACGGCTTTTTATTTTCCTTAACCTCAGGAGATGGAATTTCAGGATAACATCCCAATAACCAGACAAGTATAAATAGTAATAAGAATATAATTTTTCTCACATCGGACAGCCTCACTATTTTAACTTCCTTAATAGAATCTACCTTCAGTACACCTGATTGTCAACAGCAACCAGTCACATCTATGGTATACACTTCATTTATAATGAGCGGTTACTATAGTACTGTTATACACTAAAATAAGGAAAAATGTATTGATAATAGTAAACACTAAAGATATAATAATTCACTGAAAGGAAAACATTGTCCCGGGATTGATATCAGTAGGGCTGTACCCTTTCATATAATTCCGGTGAGTACCGGGTATTTGCAAAGGAGGTGTTTACATCTTTAAGGGTAGAATATTTATAGCTGGTAAAATGCTCGTAAAATATGAAAAAAGGAGTATGTTGTGAAGAAAATTGCTATAGCTGTTATTTTATTGACCGCATTATCTTTCCTGGTATTGCCTACAGCGGCATTTGCTGGTGCTCCCTGGATAAACGGGGTTGGAGATTATGAGGGCTTCGCCTGGGTAGACGGCACCGGCGACTATGAGGGCGCTCCCTGGATAAACGGAGTACAGTAAACCTGTCTTAACCGGATGGTTAGCCCGGATTTATTATTAACCATGTAATTCAGTATCCGGACCAGTTAATATATTCCCGTATTAAGCTGGTCCGGGTATAACTATATTTTACAATTCGCGTCAATAATATTGTAAAAATGCGTTTGTTCTCCATGTAAAAATATTAACAGAGAATCTCTAGTTAGTCTTACTATTTTTAATTTTCCCCTGCCGTTACTTAAAGTAATTGTCTTGTGAAGCCGACATTTTATCCACCTTGATTGGATAGCGGCTGTTAAATGTACTATAATTTATATCAACTACTATTATTATCATCAGAAAGGAGATAACATGGCCACAAAAATTTATGATCTCTCGCAACCGTGGGGTACTGATACACCACTCTGGCCCTTCCCCGGTCCCAGACAGGACCTCATTTTCCAGCGTGGAGAGTATCTTGAAAGGTTCCACAAACGGAGCGTAATATATACTGGTACACTGCACGCCGGTACCCACATCGATGCGCCTAGCCATGTTCTGCATCCAGCAGAAGGCGGTATTATGATGGACAAGATTCCGCTGGAGAGCTGTTACGGAACCGGCATCATAGTTGATTTTCGCCATATGGAGAAATGGCACATCATTACCCCGGATGACCTGGAGAAGGCGACTCCCAAGATCGAGAAAGGTGATTATGTCGTATTCAATACGGGCTGGCACAAATACTGGCGCTGGGACAACTATGAATACTACAATCACTATCCCGGACTCGGACCGGATGCAGCTAACTGGCTGGTTAAAAAAGGAGTCAAAGCTGTTGCCGGTACATGGGGCGCTACTGATAGTCCTCTCTGGCACTATCCTCTTTCTCAGACTATGCCATGGCTTGACAAATCTTTCAGAAAAGAAACAGGACGCGATCCTGATGTCGAGTTTCCCGAATACGAGCCCTGTCACCGCATTCTGCTACGCAACGGCATCGTAACCGTAGAAAACGCCGGCGGTGATGTCGATCTGATTACAGGTAAACGTATGACAATCGCATCATTCCCCTTCCGCTGCGAGATGGCAGACGGCGGTTTCGTACGCCTGGTAGCTATTGCTGAGGAGTAGACAACAGCGCAACTGCCGGGATACGACTGCAGAGACTGTAGTAATGCCACAAAAGTGAATTAACAGGCAGGCTAAACAAGGCCTGCCTGTTTTTTAATTCCTCCCAAAATACAACATTCCATACCTGTATTATCGTGAATAACCTTGCTATAATATGAGATATTCTTCTCAAACCTGTGAGCATTTTCCCACGCAAGCAACAGACGATTGAGCTAATAGCAAACTCAATTGACTACCATCATTGAAAAGCAATAACGGATATCGAGATGGGAGATAGAACGCTTGATGTACTCAAATGGATTGGCCTTGCATTTGCCGCCGGTTTTATCGGATACTTTGGCCGTTATTTGAGCATGGCAATAATAGATAAGGTTAAAAAACGTAAAAACCCCGCTGAACGGATTGCTGTGCCGTCTTATGAACAAACCACCCGCGAAGATACAAACAGTCTACGGGATAGCAAAATAGCAAAATTAGAGAAGAAAAGGATAAAAAAACGGGTTAAGCAGGCAAAGAAAAATTTAAAAGAGTAACTGTATATATGTCATCAACCGTATCCACCTTTCCCTGATTTCGAACATTCAGCCCCGCAGTTTTCGCACTCTTTTAAACACGGTTCGATATGAATGGTTACATCTGCTTTAGGAAGCTCCTGTTTAATCTCGGATTCTACCTGATCACATAGTTCATGTGCTCTTTCAACGCTCATATCCTTTGGAACAACTACATGAAAATCTACATACCTGTGATCACCCGACTTGCGCGATCGTAATTGATGAACATCAAGAAATTCTCCTGTACGTTTTAATACAGTCGATCTTATTTTTTCTTCTTCTTCCTCAGGCAATTTTGTATCCATCAATCCGCGTATGGATTTTCTCATAGTATCATAAGCCGCCTTGCCAATAAGAATAGATACTATCAAAGCCACCACAGAATCAATAATTGTGAAACCCGTAAACTTAACCAGTATCAAACCAAGCAATACGGCAACAGAACTCATAATATCTGCCGTCATGTCCCTTGCCGTTGCTTCCAGAGCTATAGATTCAGTAGCACGTGCAACGCGAAAAACATACCATGAAATAAATATATTTATTACTATAGCTGCCGCGGTAACATAGATACCGATGCTCACCATACCCACAACACTACCTTCTATCATCTTGCCAGCAGCTTCGTAAACTATGGATACAGCAGCAATAAAGATTAAAATTGCTATTATAAAACCAGCTATGTCTTCCGTCTTGCCGTGACCGAAGGCATGTTGTTTATCCGGAGGTTTTCGGGCTATCCTGATGGCAATATAGCCGATCACAGCACCAATCAGATCTATTACGCTATGAATGGCATCTGCCCTCATCCCGATACTTCCGGTAATAAAGCTGGCAACAAGCTTCATTACAATAAGAAAAGCAATAACGATTATTGATAGTCTGGATGCCTTTTCTTTTAAGTGTCCTCTATCCGGAGATCTGTTATTAATGCCTTTTTCCATTGTAACGTCCATGCGCGATATTCATAAAGAGGGAAATGTCTGAGAACAACAATATGCCAAATATTCTCTGTTATCTTAAAAGGATATTTATTGTAAGACCACAATGACAAGAAGTCAATGGATAATTATGAAATAGTGTGCCAGGAAATAAGACTTATGAACGCAGTTTAGAATTACTTATTCCAATAACTGAACAAGATAATAGAGATAATAGCCAAAACGTTAATAGCTTTTCTTGATGTATCCGGCTATTGCGTCTACCACTTTTATCATCTCGGGTTCCAGCAGTTGATGTCCCACCCGTATACGCGCATAGGACTTGCGTGGTTCCGGATAAATGGTAATGCCGCCTTTTATATATTTCCGGTTTGCTTGCATAAGCATATCACTGAGACGGTAGTCGTCATTCAACTTCTGTTGCAGCACAGGATCACCTTGCCAATAAAAACCATCTATTTCACTATTCAGCGGCGAGCCTTTTCTAATTTTCAATATAGTGTTAGATACTTTTTGACCGGAGAAAATACGGTTTCTCTTTACCAGAAAATCCAGATAGTATGTCACCCCATACTGCTGTGCTTCACCAGTGAGCATTACAAAATCGATCTTTTTACCCTCTATTCGCAGTACCTCCTGTGCATTCCGTCCGCGCCGGCTTT
>CAZFIM010000054.1:0-17450 GCA_964519615.1 uncultured Dehalococcoidales bacterium | reverse complement strand
AATGTGATATTAACCGCTGTGCGGCTGAACTACATTGTAATATTGATGATGTAAAATCTGCGGTTGCGGCATTGCAAGAAAGCGGAAAAATCAAGAAATCCGGAGGGCCTCCTCCCGAGTTACATGATCAATTGCTTCAACAAAAGAAAAGGTTAAAGCATGAGCTTGAAAACCTATCCTCGCAGTTGTCCGATGGTTATTTAACTTCAACCCAGTATGAAATCAATAGTTCAGCGGTGAATAAAAAGATTGAAAGAGTGGACAGGAAATTAAAAGCGCTGCGAAAGAGCAAACGCACTGCGGGGTTACCCGAACCTGATCCAAATATCAGACCTGAGACAGTTGCCGAGCTGATTAAAAAACGTGATGCCGTTGCCGCCTGGATTGATAACCTGAATAACAGGAAGGATTCTGTTTCCGAATCCGCATATGAAAACTTGATGGCTGAATACAATTCCCGGCTGGATACCTTAAAGGCCTCTATTACTGAAAGCGTAGGAAAGCTGCTTAATCTCTGGGAAGAGAATAAGAATGCCCTGGAAGCACTTACCAGCGGTCTTGAAGATCTTAATGCCCGCACCATATCAGGCGAAATAGAGGAAAGATATTCACGTGTAAAACGTGAAGAGATGGAACATAAGATCCGCCAAATAACGCAGGAAATAGAACTCATAGAGACTATCCTCAGCAAGACAGGCTCGTGAAAACAGGTTGTAGTTAAATAGAGTCAATTGACAATATAAATATATATCTTGTATAAATAATATGTGTTGTTGTGTTACCGGTGTGGTTGGTGATGTCATGGATCTCGGTGGTTTTAGCTAATTACGGCATACACTACGTGTCCGCAGTTCTCATATCTTTCATCCGGGAGAAGTATAATTAAGATACCTGTATATTAGCTGTGGGGTGAGCTGCCGGTTCGATTGATTGTATAACAGCCGCAAGGAGATAGTCTATTTGCAGATAATGCATCCTCCCCCGCCGTTTTATCTATACTCATTAGAGATAACGCGTAGAGCAGAAAATAGTAATTATCTGGAGGGACAGAATGCCTGTAATATATATCATTGATGTTACAAATAGGGATGGTGTACAAACGGCCAGGCTCGGTTTATCGAAGCTGGCAAAAACACTGCTTAATATCTATCTTAACGATATGGGTGTATATCAGTCCGAATTTGGTTTTCCTATCACCAAGCATGAAAAGTATTATCTTGAGGCCAATCTCGAGCTGGCTGAAATGGGTGTGCTAAAGCCTATCCATCTGAGCGGATGGATAAGGGCGCTCGTCGCTGATGTAGATGAGACTTTTAAAGCGATTCCTAAAATAAAGCATCTCAATCTTTCTATATCTACCTCTGACCAGATGATAGAGGGAAAATTCGGCGGTTCAAAAACCAGAAAAGATATTACCATGATGATGGTCGATGCTCTCGATGCCGCCCGCGCAAAGGGTATTGAAACGGTAGGTGTGAATGCCGAGGATGCCTCCAGAACGGACATCGATTATTTGATCGAATTTGCCGGTGAAGCAAAAGAGCACGGAGCGGACAGGGTGCGCTATTGTGACACGTTGGGCTACGATAATCCATTTACCATTTACGAAACGGTTAAAAAACTGGCGGAGACGATACATTTACCGCTTGAGATTCATTGTCATGGTGATCTGGGTATGGCCGTCGCCAATTCTATAGCGGGAGCAAAGGGAGCAATAGACGGCGGACAGGATGCGTATATTAATACCACTGTCAACGGTATAGGTGAGCGAGCCGGTAATGCGGATCTTGTGGCAACCGTACTGGCAATATTAAAATCCAGAGACTTCAATGAGAAATACAGGTTGGGGATGCCTATAGATCTATCAAAATCCTGGAAAATAGCCAAATATGCAAGTTATTCTTTCAATGTGCCGATACCGATAAACCAGCCCGGAGTGGGAGCAAATGCATTTGCCCATGAGTCCGGTATTCACGCTGACGGTGTGCTTAAAGACCGGGATAACTATGAGCTGTACAGCTACGAAGAATTAGGACGTGGGGAACCTGAAATGGTTGAAACGGGTACACAGATTTCATCGGGTGAATATACGGGAATCTCCGGGTTCCGTCACGTTATGGGGCAGATCGAAGTTACTTTTCGCAGTAAAGAGGAAGCCTCGAGGATTCTTGAACTTGTGCGATACGCCAATGTGCAATCACGCAGACCGCTTGTAGAAGAGGAATTACTGTTTATTGCCGAATACCCTGAGATAACCAAAAAATTGTTGACATTGCGTCCATTGGAAATGTAATTATAAGGGTTCAAGGAAATACTGTTCTGAAGTTGCCGAGATTCAATATCAACCTTGCCAAAGTCATTGCCGGCGTAGCGTTCTCTTTGCTATGGGCAAAAGTAATGTACAGCATATGGAACCAACCCGGGTTTGGCACTTTTGTCTGGTTCTATCTGGTAATAGGCAGCGTGATATTAAAATGGGGACTTTTCTGGCTGATCGATCGGGTATATCTCTATTTCAGATTGAGAAATTTAAAGATGGAGCTTGACGAATCGTTGAAGAAAGTTGAAAAACTCAGCGTAATGAAACGGGATTATAATAGTAACAAGCAATGACCGGCATTGCTGCCGGATTTATCATCTTGCGTTTTTAGTGGAGGTTTGATATCCATGTCACAGGAACTGGGAAAAATACATAAGCCTGATGCTGAAAAGTATAAAAAAGGAAGGAAAATCTTTCTTGTGCCGCTGTTGTATGAGGGAGAGGATGCGCCTGACGAATACAAAGAAAAATACGCTGAATATTGGAAGCAGGTCAGGACACATCTCAATAACCTTGAATCAAAAACAGGCAGTATAAAACGAATATATCATGAAACTGTTGTCCATGATGGGGAAGAAGGGCTGAAAATGCTGGAGAAAATCAATAAGGCAAGCAGCGAAATTGTGAGCGAAAAATGCCGCAGAGGCGCAGCTTTAATTGTTATGGAAGATAGAGAAATAGTTGAAGAAAATATGGACTGGGAAAGATGTTTGTTTATTGGTTTTATAAGTAATAAAGTCGCCGGTATAATTTCTGATTATTACACCGAAAGCGCACGCAAGCGATACGAATATATTTCCACCAGAATAGATGATACTCTGGAAGAAAATGAAACCGCTGTGCTCTTTATCAGAGAGGGCCATATGGTGCAATTTCCACGTGATATAGAGGTTTTTAACGTAGCTCCTCCTGCGTTAAATGACATTCACCGCTGGGTGCGCGATCAGTCATCTGCAAAGAGCTCATAAAACAAAGACCTGGTGTCTTCTGAAGAAGCTAAAAAATATACCAGCCCGTCTCAAATCCAGGGCTGGTATATCAAAAGTTAGAATATTTAATTGCTCTGCAGCAGGGTTGTTTAGAAATTACTTTGCTTCTTTGGCTGCATGCGATCCTTGCAGTATCTCGTCAACAATATGGTATTCAACAGCCTGTTCAGCACTGAGGTAAAAATCTCTATCAGTATCATGAGCTATTTTTTCCATTGTCTGGCCGGTATGATGAACAAGAATCGTTCGTATCTTTTCCTGCATCCTCATTATCTCGCGCGCTGCAATTTCAACATCGGAGGCCTGCCCCTGTGCGCCTCCGATTGCCTGATGTAAATGCACTGTCGAATTCGGCAGTGCAAACCGTTTGCCTTTAGCTCCTGCGCAGAGAATTACCGTTGCCATACTGGCAGCCATGCCCACGCATATAGTGGATACATCGGGTCGGATAATTTGCATCGTGTCGTAGATAGCAAGACCTGCGCTTATCACGCCACCAGGCGAATGAATATAAAGGTTGATATCTTTATCAGGGTCTTCACGCTCAAGGAAAAGCAGTTGAGCTACGATAAGATTGGCAACTTGATCGTTGATCGGTGTTCCCAGGAAAATAATCCGCTCTTTTAAGAGCAGTGAATATATATCAAAAGCTCTTTCTCCCCTTGCACCGCTCTCTATAACCATAGGTATAAGGTTTTGTGGAATATTTTGCATTATTCTTCTTCCTCCCGTTTATTACTATCAATATCCCCGCTGGCTATTTGCTTCAATCTATCCAGCGTTTTTCTGGTTATAACCGTGTTTTCAATTGATGCTCTTACTTGTGGAACAGCACACATTTGCTTGAACTGCTCAATCTGCTTTCTGGCCTGTTCATCATCACCGGGGTCTCCAACCATATGGTTGATCTCTTCCTCTATCTCTGCATCTTCTGCCTTGATTTCTTCCGCTTTGGCAATTTCCGTCAGTGCCAGCGATCGGACAACTCTATCTTGTGCGAGCGGCTTTAACTCTTCACGATGCTGTTCAAGAGTCCTGTTTACGCTGTTCAAATAATTAGCGAGTCCTTTTTCACCCTCGACAAAACGTTTTTTCTCCTCCTCTATCATACCGTCAATTTCCTCATCGACTATTACGGGAGGATAGCTGATTTCGCTCAATTTAACCACTTCATCAACCAGCTGCTTCTCGTACTCAAACTGCGCTCTTTGCTCTGCTCTCTCATGTAAGGTGGCGGCTATTTTTTCTCTCAACTTTTCCATATTTTCACTCTCAAGAGAAGCAGCAAATGCGTCATTCAATTCAGGAAGTTGTTTTTCCTTCACTTCCTTCACGGCGACTTTAAATGAATAATCTTTATTCGCCAGCTCTTTTCTCTCATAGTCTGCCGGATAGGAGAGGTCGAAATTTGACTCTTCCCCAATGGAAAGACCTACCAATTTGCGAGAAAAGCCGGGTAAAGGCAGAGGCGATTCTTCAACAAGCTCGAATGCCTGATCTTTGCTTATGGGGAATACTTGGCCGTCACGTACGCCTTCAACATCTATAGTTGCTATATCACCCATTTGAATAGGCCTCTTAACCGGTACCAGCGTAGCCTGCTGTTCTCTGAGCTGATTAAGCGTGGCTTCTTTTTCAGCGTCATCTATCAGTACTTCAGGTTTACTAATTCTGATACTGAGATAGTCGCCCAGTTTAATTTCCGGCACCAAAGGAACAATAGCATTGAAAATGACTGGCTCCGTCTGTACTATCTCAATCTGCGGCCTACCGATGGGCTCGATTTTCTGATCCTCGACAGCACGGCTATAAACCTGCGGCAAAATATCGTCCAGCGCCTCATTGACCAGCGCGTCTCTTCCGATGTGGCGTTCCAGAACATCACGAGGCGCTTTCCCCTTCCTGAATCCGGGCACATTTACCTTTTTTACCAATCTTTTGTAGGTTTGTTTGATATATTCTTCTTGTTCGGAAGCATCAATCTCTATATTGAGCTTGACCTGTCTATTTTCAAGAGGTTCAGACGTTACTTTCATATTTCTATAACCAATTCCTTTAATGATTTTATTATAACACTATATGGTTAGCGGGCCAGTTATTGCTCATTATCAACAGTAATTTTAGTGCACAAACCAAGGTCATCAAGCTGCTGTTGTGATACAGGAGTTGGAGCATCACTCATAACATCTACGGCATTCTGGTTCTTAGGGAATGCTATTACTTCTCGTATACTTGTCTCACCTGCCAACAGCATTACCAGCCTGTCGATGCCGGGAGCGATACCTCCGTGTGGGGGAGTACCATATTCAAAGGCATTTAAAATCTGACCGAAGCGGCTCTGTATCTCATCGTCTTTATATCCAAGTATCTGGAATATCTTCTCTTGAAGTTTTCTGTTATGTATTCGTATACTCCCGCTCGACAGTTCACACCCATTACATACTATATCATAATGTCTTGCCCTTACTTTACCGGGGTCACTATCCAAAAGCGACATATCTTCCTGGCGTGGGGAGGTAAAAGGATGGTGCATTGAATCCCATTTACCGCTGCCCTCAATCCATTCAAAGAGCGGATAGTCTATAATAAAGCAGAATGCCAGCATGGATTCATCGATCATATTCAGTCTATGCCCCATCTCCTGGCGTATGCTGCCGAGCACTTTGTCCGGTAATCCCTTTGCTCCGCTTACAATAATAATAAGGTCACCGGGATTCACATTGAAAATGCGCAGTATCGATTTCAGTTCGTCAGCAGAAAGAAACTTGGTGGCGACTGACTTCACATGTTCCTCTTTCAGTTCGTTGATGTCAATACATTCAGGAGAGACCGCCATTGTAAGTAAACCTTTTGCACCGAATGAACGCGCAAGGTCCGTTAATTCATCCAGCTGCTTGCGGGTATAGGATGCACAGCCGGGTAAGCAGATTCCTTTTACACTTCCGCCCGACTCCAGTGCAGAACGAAAAACTCCGAAACCTGAAGCAGCCGTGATGTCCGATAAATCCTTTAGTTCAAGCCCAAACCGGATATCGGGCTTATCACTTCCAAAACGCGCCATTGCTTCCTGATAGCTTAGTCGGGGGAAAGGTTCGATAATTTTTCTCTCCGGTGTTATCTCTTTGACCAGCGATGTAAAAAGCTCTTCCAGAAGAACCAGAATATCCTCTTCATCTACAAAACTCATTTCCATATCAAGCTGGGTAAATTCAGGCTGACGGTCGGCGCGCAAATCTTCATCTCTGAAACAGCGGGCAATCTGATAATACTTCTCAAAGCCAGCTACCATGAGAAGCTGCTTGAGTTGCTGGGGCGACTGCGGGAGAGCGTAAAATTTGCCGGGTTGAATTCGGCTTGGGACAAGATAGTCACGTGCTCCTTCCGGCGTACTTTTTATCATGATTGGTGTTTCAATTTCAATAAAACCTTTATCGTCAAGAAATGAGCGCATGAACTTGACAACCCTATGGCGAAGAATCATATTGTTCTTCATGCGTTCTCTGCGCAAATATAGATAACGGTATTTTAAAGCAAGGTTCTCGTCTACTTCTACATCTTCATTTATGTAAAAAGGAGGAGTCTCAGAAACGTTAAGTATGTTTAGATTTTCGGCATAAACCTCGATGTCGCCGGTTGGTATTTTTTTATTCTCCGTACCGGCAGGACGCAATTCGACCTTGCCGGTAACCTGAATGACATATTCCGATCTCAGATCATTGGCTAATTTATGCGCGGCTACGTCTATTTCAGGATTGAACACCACTTGCGTCAACCCTTCTCTATCGCGCAGGTCTATAAAAATCAGCCCGCCGTGATCACGGCGCCTGTGCACCCACCCGGCTAACGTAACCTCGATACCTTTATTTTCTTTGCGCAGTTGGCCGCAACTATGAGTTTTAAGCAATTTATCCTCCTACATAGTCTGGAAATTATATCCTGATATAAGGTAAATATTCAAAGTATATCGATGGCTCATGCCTGATTGTGTGGCCAGTTATCATTTGACGCAAGTTGAGCAACGATACTGAAGTCCTTATGCAAAAGCCTATTCTGAAGATTATGCATTCTATATACGATAAATTATGAGCTTGACTATAATCATATGCTGGTACTATTATTATTTTATTTTGAATTATTACTGTGACATTCGGGCAAATATCAATTTGTGAAACCTCATAAAGTCTCCCCAGCTCAATTTCGCAGTTCATAATTAATAACTTTCGTGTAATGGTGATATGAAAAAATTACTTTCTGGAAACGAAGCTCTGGCCATCGGTGCCTATCATGCCGGTGTGAGCGTTGCCTGTGCTTACCCCGGCACTCCCAGTACGGAAATTCTGCAGACACTGGCGCAGTTCAAAGATATCTATGCCGAATGGTCGACTAATGAAAAAGTAGCAATGGAAGTCTGTCTCGGCGCTTCCTACGCCGGCGTGCGCTGCATGGTCTCAATGAAACACGTTGGACTCAATGTGGCGGCTGACCCTTACATGGCTACTTCAATTACCGGCATAAACGGCGGAATGGTGGTTGTAAATGCCGATGACCCCGGTATGCACAGCTCTCAGAATGAACAGGACAACCGGAATTATGCAAGGCTGGCCAAAATACCTGTGCTGGAACCGGGCGACAGCCAGGAAATGTATGATTTTATGTCTTATGCATTCGATATAAGCGAGAAATTTGATACACCGGTTATGCTGCGCACAACAACACGAGTCTCGCATTCTAAAACGGTTGTCGATGTTAATAGATCCAGAACATCGGTGAAAAATCCTCTATTCAGTCATGATGTGCCTAAGTACGTGATGCTGCCGGTTTATGCCAGAGCCCGTCATGAATTTATTGAAGATCGTTTGCTCAAACTGGCGGCTTTCTCCGATAGTTTTCCGGACAATGCAATCACATGGGGTGATGATAAAATCGGTGTCATCACAAGTGGAGTTGCCTATCAATATGCAAAAGAAGTTTTCCCTGATGCTTCAATATTGAAATTGGGCATGCCCTACCCGCTCCCGAAAACACTCATCCGCCGCTTCGCCGATAAAGTTAAACGTATATTTGTTATTGAAGAACTAGACCCATTTTTGCAGGAACAAATACTTGCTATGGGCATTAAAGTTATCGGCAAGGAATACATACCTGTAACAGGGGAGCTTAGTACCGCCGTTGTAAAAGAGGCCGCCCGTAAAGCAGGTTTGTTAGATACGAAAAGCAAGGCATATGACAATATCACACCCCCTGATTTACCTGGGCGACCGCCGTTATTATGTCCGGGGTGTCCCCATACCGGTATCTTTTTTGTCCTCAGTACAATGGGTAAAAGGGCTAAACTTCTGGATGAAAATGGCCGCTCCGATAAACAGTCAGACTTAATCATTACAGGCGATATCGGCTGTTATTCTTTAGGAGCTAATCCTCCTCTTAAAGCGCTGGATACAATAGCCTGCATGGGCGCAGGAATAGGTCAAGCGCTTGGTATGGAGAAGGCTGGAGTAAAAGGCAACATTGTTGCCGTTATTGGTGATTCAACATTTATGCATTCCGGCATAACGGGGCTCGTGAACGCCGTCTACAATAAGGGTAAAATAACGGTGATCATACTTGATAACAGCACCACGGCAATGACTGGGCATCAGGACCACCCGGGTACCGGCATATCGGCGCAGGGAGTAAAAACACAGGCAGTAAATATTGAAGAGCTTTGCCGTGGAATCGGTGTATGCGATGTAAATGTGGTGGATGCTTTCGATGTAAAAACGCTGAGAAGTACTCTTAAAAAGTGTATTAATAACCCGTTGGTCTCGGTCATTATAGTACGCGGTCCTTGCGCTGTACGGGTAAAAAGCCGTTCCAATCCGCGCATGGTCGATAAGAGCATATGTGATAACTGCGGAACATGCCTGACAATTGGTTGCGCTGCCATCAGCAAGGTTGAGGGAAAAACCGAAATAGATCCCAATCTGTGTGTTGGAGACAGATGTAAAATATGCGAGCAACTGTGTCCTAGAAAAGCCATAGGACCAAGTACGGATAAATAGGTGGTAATGGAATTGCAAAAAATAGACTTACTTATGGTTGGTGTTGGTGGACAGGGGACAATTCTGGCCAGTGATATTGTCGGCGATGTAGCTATAGCATCAGGTTATGATGTAAAAAAAACAGATACCCTGGGAATGGCACAGCGCGGAGGCAGTGTTATCAGTCATCTGCGTATGGCCGATAAAGTATATTCACCGATGATCGAGCCGGGAGAGGCGGATATCATTATATCTTTTGAGAAATTGGAAACAGTCAGGTGGGTGCAATTTATCAGACCTAACAGCCTGGTCATAATTAATAACTACGTCGTGCCGCTGCTTTCCGTAAGCTTGGGGAAACAAAAATACCCTACTGATGATGATCTGAAAAAAATCTTTAAGCAGATAACTGATAAGGCAGTGTATGTTAAAGGAACAGAAAAGGCGCAGGAGTTGGGTGATATACGCATGTTGAATATCTTTATGCTGGGTTTTATGGCTGTATTTATGCCGTTTGCTACGGAAATATGGAAAGAATGCATTAAATCTCATCTTCCTGCAAAACTACATGATATGAATCTTGCTGCTTTCGATCTTGGCCTGAAGGAGAGTTCCGGTGTCAATATCCGATAACGTACGTAAAAGAATGATCGAGGGCTCTGCTATACGCAGGATGTTTGAAGAAGGCAATCTCCTCAAAGAGCGCTACGGCGAGGAAAATGTATATGATTTCTCAATAGGTAATCCGATAATGGAACCGCCGCCGCTCTTTTTTGATGGGTTGAAGGAAATCGCACTGAACCAGAAACCGGGTATGCATAGATATATGGAGAATGCCGGCTACCGCGAGACGAGACAGGCGGTTGCTGATCAGCTCACGAAAGAGACGGGCATACAATTCAAATATAGTAATATTCTTATGACCTGCGGTGCAGCGGGTGCAGTCAATGTGGTAATGAAATCTATTCTTAATCCGGGCGAGGAAGTTATCCTGTTTGCTCCTTACTTTCCAGAATTTGATAATTATATAGACAATCATGGCGGTGTCCCCAAAATCGTCTCTACCGATCATGAAACCTTTATTCCCGATTTGGAGGCCTTAGATAAAGCTATTACCGGTAAAACAAAAGCAGTTCTTCTTAATTCTCCCAACAATCCGACAGGGGTTGTTTATAATGAGCAATTTATCCATCAACTCGGGCAGGTGCTTGAACGGAAACAAAAGCAGTATCGCAGCCATATTTATCTTGTAAGCGATGAGGCATACAAGAAGATAATTTTCGATGGAATAAAATATCCACCCGTGTTTCCTCATTACAGGCAGACAATTGTTGCTGCATCTCATTCAAAGGATCTTGCCCTTCCTGGTGAACGTATAGGTTATATTGCTGTCCATCCGGAATGTGAACAGGGTGAGGAACTAATGGCAGCTCATATTCTCTGCAACAGGATTCTTGGTTTTGTTAACGCACCTGCCTTGATGCAGTTGCTGGTAGAAAAATTGCAGGGTGAATCAATATCCATGGATGAATATACCAGAAATAGGGACTTACTCTATACGAACCTCACTAAAATGGGTTATTCTGTCTTAAAGCCTCAGGGAACATTCTATATGTTTCCGAAATCGCCTGTAAAAGATGATCTCATATTCGTAAATGCCTTAAAGGAGCAAAATATCCTTACTGTCCCCGGCCGTAACTTCGGCACTCCCGGGTATTTCAGAATTTCCTTCTGCATCAAGGAAAGCATTATTGAAGGCTCACTTCCCGGATTTGAAAAAGTAGCCAGGGCATTTAAACTAATCTGAGTGCCGTATCTCTGGTACACTGGTTCTGATCATGGTAAACTTCATTGAGTGTATAATAGAAGCGAGTGTAAAGTGAGAAACGATAGCAATCAGGAATACACAATCGAGGCTCTTAAGAAAAAATCGGAATGCGAACCTATAGCAAAATACCTGGGGATGAGGTTGGTAGAACTCAATTATGGCTATTCAAGAGTATCGATGACTCTCCGTCCCGAGCATTTGAATTTTAACGGACTTATCTTCGGGGGAATAATCATGTCCCTTGCCGATCTGGCGTTCTCATATGCTACAAATTGTGCTGGAATAGCGAATGTTGCGGCTCAATTCAGCATTCAGTTTCTCTCCGGCGCCTCTGTGGGAGATGAACTGACGGCAGAGTGTACTGTGCTTAAGCGTGGTAATAGAGCGTGTTTCTCTGAAATGACCGTAAAGAATCAGCACGCAAAAATCGTAGCAAAAGCAGCGGGAGTTACCATTCCTCTTACGACAAACTGATTTTTTGCAATACACATAGATACTTGATGACCGCATGTGATAGGGCGGGAGTACTTCGATATACGTTTGACAGGCATGTACTTCTTTGCTAACCTGTAGCGAATCTAGTGACTTTTGCGATGTTGTGTATTTTCCGCGATGAATAGTGTAGATACTATACCTAAAATTATTGAAGTCAACCGTGAAAAATGGAATACACATACGGCTATGTGCATGAAAAACCGCGGTATATGGCAGAGATATAACTGGTACTATTATTACGATCAGGTAAAGTACTTTTCTCTCGGATTGATTAGTCTGGGTCTTGAACCCGGGCAGACAGTATGTATTATTGGCGATAACGAGCCCCAATGGTTTTGGGGTGAATTTGCTGTGCAATCGGCGCATGGGATTGCGACAGGTATTTTTGTTGATTCAATTCCATCTGAGGTTAAATATGTAGTAGAACATTCGGGTGCGCGGTTTGCCCTTGTCAACGATCAGGAACAGGCGGATAAATTCCTTGAAATTAAAGATGAGCTTTTGTTTGCCAGTGATAAGACGCCAGGGGATTCAGAGACAAAAACAGAACCTCAAATAAAAAAAATTATCTACTGGGACCCGAAGGGACTGAAAAACTATAATGCCCCTGAGCTTATTAGTTTTGACGACGTTCTTAAGCTTGGACATGAGTATGAAGTTCAGCACCCGGGTATATATGAAAGAAATGTGCAAAGTACCTGCGGGCGGGATACAGCTTTTATTTACTATACTTCCGGTACAACGGGATTACCCAAAGGTGCTATTCTGACCCATGAGTCACTTATTAACACCGCAAAAAGATTTGTGGACTATTTCCCCCTTAATGAGAAGGATAATCTTATTTCCAATTTTCCGGCTGCATGGGTGGGAGACAGTTATTTTGCCGCTATTCCCCATTTGCTTACCGGCGCATGTCTTAATTTCCCTGAGGAGCCGGAGACCATAGCTGAGGATACCAGGGAAATTGGACCTGATTTTCTTGTTTACGGGCCCAGACAATGGGAAGGTATAGTGAGTGAGATACAGGTAAAAATAACTGATGCGCATTATGTTAAGCGTTTTTTCTACCAACTGTTCATGCCCGTAGGATATAAATTGGCTGATTTGAATTTCAGTGGTACAAATACGAATATTTTGTGGAGAACTCTTTACAAAATAGCCTACTATATTCTTTTCCGGCCTTTGAAGGACCGGCTGGGCCTGAGTAATGTGCGTTTTGCCATAACCGGCAGCTCCGTTCTCAGCCTTGATACATTCAGGCTTATTCATGCTTTAGGAATTGAGCTTAGGCAAAGCTATGCCAGCACAGAGGCAGGTTTTATATCATCTCACAGCAAGGGAGAGGTTGATTTTGCCAGCGTAGGCAGACCTGCGCTGGGGACAGAAGTAAGAGTCGCGCACTCCGGTGAGCTTCTTGTACGTGGTGATAGCCTATTTTCAGAGTATTTTAAAGATAGTGAAAAAACCCGTAAAACATTAATCGATGGATGGTGCGGGACAGGCGATGCAATAAATATCAATGAGAATGGACATCTAATATTTATGGACAGGCTGGAGCACATGGGAGAACTGGCTTCAGGAATAAAATACGCTCCACAATATATCGAGGGAAGGTTGAGATTCAGTCCGTATATCAAAGATGCAATGGTGTTAGGGGGTAAGAGCAGAGATTATGTTTCCGCTATAATAAATATGGATTTTTCTATGGTAAGCAAATGGGCGGAAAAGAATCACCTTACATTTACAACCTTTGTCGATTTATCTCAAAAAGAACAGGTTGCGCGATTAATAGCAAAAGACTTAAACCGCGTGAATAGCTATCTACCGGAGACATCTCGGGTTAAAAAATTCGTAATGATGCACAAGGAATTCGATCCTGATGAAGCTGAATTGACCAGAACCAGGAAATTACGGCGGGAATTCATGGAGCAGCGCTATAAAGACCTTATCGAAGCGGTGTATAGCGATAAAACGAGTATTGCGGTTGAAGCCCCTGTTACGTACAGAGACGGGCGTAAGGGCGTTGTAGCAACCGAAATCAAAGTATGGCAGAGTGGTAAGGAGATATAACGGGTGGCTGAACTTCTTCAATTTGTGATCACAGGGCTGGCAGTCGGCATGGTTTATGCTCTCATAGCGCTGGGTTTTGCGCTAATTTGGAAATCAAGCAGTGTTGCCAATCTCGCCCTCGGCCAGATAGTACTTATCAGCTCATGGTTTACATACGGGATGCTGGTGCAGGTCGGGCTCCCCTACTGGATAGGGTTTCCTCTTACCATAGTATTTGCAATTTTTCTGGGGTGGGTTATTGAGCGTTTCACATTACGTCCGCTGATAGCTCAACCCATACTTTCGCTTATTGCCGTGACTCTGGGCATCGCCTATTTTCTGGAGGGGCTTGTCACATTGATTTGGCCAAAGAGCGTAGCCGCTCTGCCTCCACTTTTTCCTCAAAAGCCTGTAAATATAGGCCCGGCGGTAGTATCACAGGAGTATTTATGGGCTGCAGTGATTTCCCTGGTTCTGTTTGGACTGCTTTCTCTCTTTTTCAAATATCACAAAATGGGCATTGCCATGCGTGCAACGGCTGATGATCAAATGGCGGTTCAGGCATGCGCTGTGCCTGTTACCAGAGTATTTTCAATTTCATGGATTTTTGCCTGTATCGTAGCTGCTATAGGTGGAGTACTGATATCGCTCATTGGAGGCATAACATTTGGACTGGTAGAAACGGGGTTGAAATCGTTCTCAGTTGTTATTCTGGGCGGGCTGGACTCCTTTGTAGGATGTATTATAGCTGGCCCAATTATAGGTTTGTGTGAGAATCTGGGCGGTGGGTATCTTACGCCATTTATCGGCCCGGGTATTAAAGATATCATACCCTTTATCATCATAATAATCGTAATGTTCATTAAGCCTTATGGCTTATTCGGGGAAACCCGTATAGAAAGGATTTAGTAAGAGAATGGGATTACCCTGCGGGTGTCGTAACTACGATTATGCCAGCGACATGGCTATATTCCGCACAAAAACACATTGGACTATGTTGCTGGGGTTTCTGCTCATTCTATTTACGGCACCTCTCTATCTAAGCAATTATGCGCTGGGTATAGTTAATTTAATCGGTATTACTATCATTGCCACAACGG
Source organism: uncultured Dehalococcoidales bacterium (assembly GCA_964519615.1). Classification (GTDB taxonomy): domain Bacteria; phylum Chloroflexota; class Dehalococcoidia; order GIF9; family UBA5629; genus CAZFIM01. Next base: position 2,649 of record CAZFIM010000054.1, on the reverse strand, counting down.
GTCTCAATATTCTTACCGGTTACTGCGGTCAGCTTTCTATCGGACATGCCGGATTCATGGCTGTGGGAGCGTATACCACCGCCATTCTCACCAGCAAGCTTGGCTTTCCGTTTTTAGCCGGCCTGATCTGTTCCGGTTTGAGCGCTGGAGTAATTGGGCTTATTTTTGGCATCCCCTCGCTCAGGGTAAAGGGATTTTACCTGGCCATTACTACCATCGCTGCTCAATTCATAATAGTCTGGATAATCAATCATTGGGAGTTTACGGGCGGATTCATGGGCATCAGTGTACCTTTCCCTGCAATTGCCGGTTTCTCTTTTAACACGGAATCAAGACAGTTTTATTTAATTATTGTTATTACCGTAATATGCGTCTATTTTGCCAAGAACCTTGCTCGAGGGCGCATAGGCAGGGCTTTTATCGCCATTCGTGATAACGACCTGGCTGCCGAGGTGATGGGCATTAATCTCGCATACTATAAACTGCTGGCGTTCTTTATCGGCTGCTTTATGGCGGGTATAGCTGGAGCTTTGCTGGCTCACTGGATAGGGTTTATGAATGCGGAGAATTTCACCTTTGCCGATTCCATACTCTTCGTCGGCATGGTTATCATCGGCGGCCTAGGTACAGCGGTTGGACCGATATTCGGTTCTATTTTTATCAGGTTGCTGCAGCAGGGTATTATCTATATCGGTCCTTTACTGGAAAATGCGCTACCTACACTTCCATCAGGTTTTGCCACAGGCCTCGGTCCGATGGTGTTTGGGCTGGCAATTGTTCTTTTCCTGATTCTCGAACCGCGCGGTATAGCGCATCGGTGGATGCTATTCAAGACGGCGTATAGGATATGGCCTTTCTCATATTAAATATTGAAAAGGAGGTTTTTCATAAGGATCAGGCGTGATATTTTGTTAATGCAAGACGGCGAAAATATGAATTGAGCTCTTTTAGCAAGAGAAAACAGGAAGGGGTTATATGAAAAGGAGACAGACTGGTTTAGTATTATTCATTGTTTTACTGGTAGCTGTTATATCTATAGTTCCACTTGGCTGCAAGAGTGCATCGTCAAGCGGAGAAAAAATGCTTAAATTGGGATTGAGCATGTGTCTTACGGGCGCTGCAGCGGAAAAAGGTACTCCCATGGGACATGGCAAGCTTGACTGTATCAAATATATCAATGAGGAAAAAGGTGGAGTGGAAGGTTACCTTATTGATGTCTATGACTACGATAACGGTTATGATGCTGCTAAAGCGGCAACAATAGTAAAAAAGATCATGGATGACGGCTGCCTGTTTTTTACTACCAACTCATCCAAAATGATGGCTGCGTCTATGGAAATAGCCAACCGTGCGGAGTTTCCCGGCATGGCCGTATTTAGCTCGACAACTATTACCCATCCACCTCAACATATCTATGCGCAAATGCCTGACTACGGTGATGATTGGGGAGCATTTGCCCGTTACTACCTTGATAACATCTGGGCGGGCAGCGGTAAGCCTAAAATGGCATTACATTTATTGAACAACTCCACCGGAAGCGGCGTAGCGGACGCTGCCCGTGCCAAAGCTGAGGAGATGGGTATCGAAATAGTAGCTTCAGAAGAACATGCTGCAACTACCGTATCAGAGATTGAAAGTTTAACCAGAATTAAAGCAGCTAATCCTGATGTACTGTTCATATCCAGTACACCGGCACCTACCTCAGTAATCATTAAGAATGCCAATGAGCTTGGTATGTATCCCGGCTTAACCATCGGTTGTGCCCATGCCAGCTTTACGAAAGCTCTGGTAGATCTTGCCGGTGCCGAGACTACGGAAGGTATATACGGAGTTTATCCGACAGTTGCGTGGGGTGACGATGTTCCGGGAATGGCCAAAATGATCGAATACTGTAAAAAGTATCATCCTGAAGATGAGGGTAACCTTGATTATATGACCTGCTGGGCGGAAGCACTCATAGATGCCGAAATATTGCGTCAGGCTGTAAAGAATACAGATTATTCAATTTTGGCAAAAGGCAATGTTGAATCATGGAGAGCTGTTGAAGCGAACGGCTTCCGTAATGTAAGAGGTTACGATGTAGAAGGTCTGCACGGACCGGTTGATTTCAGCAATCCTGAAGACCATAGAGGCTCAAAATCAGTGAAGGTATTCCAGATAAAAAGCGGTGTTATTACTGCTATCACTGATTGGATTGATGCACCTTTAATCAAATATGAGGACCTGGACTGGTTTAATAAGTAGCGATAATATGGGGGAAGATTTAACAATGAGATACAATCTTCCCCCATAAAATAGTAACAATGTTAAATATCAATAATATAGAAGTGTGTTATCTTAACGCAATTAAAGTACTTCACGGCGTATCGCTCAATGTCCGTGATGGGACAGTCGTTGCCGTACTCGGTGCCAACGGGGCAGGAAAAACAACCACATTGAAAGCAATATCAGGTCTTTTGCATATTGAAGAAGGTGAGGTAACGGACGGAAGTATAGAATGGAACGGAGAGCAAATCAATAAAAAGAGTGCTGTTGAGATAGGTAAACTCGGAATAGTTCAAGCGCTGGAGGGTCGCCGGGTTTTCGGACATCTGTCTGCTGAAGAAAATTTAATGGTGGGTGCACACAACCGTAACGATAACAAGGCTA
>CAZFIM010000053.1:0-17516 GCA_964519615.1 uncultured Dehalococcoidales bacterium | reverse complement strand
TTTATCTTCATAATGACACTATTGTAGTGTCACTAATCTATCTGAACTAGTACAGGTTAGAAGACACTTCCCGCAAATGCGTAAGCTGCTCGGAACCGGTTAGTCCTTTTCGAATAATAAATCATCAAACCAGACAGTACCGGTGCAATGAGCTGCTATACAGACTACCGCCCCCGTAACCGCACCATCCGGTACGGAAACAACCCCCTCATAATATGTCCATCCTGTTGTACCCTTCACAGGCAGCATAAACTGCTCGATATCAAGAGAGATATTTCCGGGACCTTTCCAGTGGCAGACAATCGCAGCACCGTCTACCCCATCAATATCCTCCGTTTTTATCCATCCCCCGATTCTGTAAAACTCACCTTCATTTACAGATACAGCCTGGAACCATTCAGCGGCTGGATACCCTCCATCCGGCTTAATACCAGCGACATCAATACCAATGCAATAGCCTCCTTCGTGTCCCGCCTCAGGATACAGAAACACAGGACTACAATATTCATAATAGGTAACCCACTGAGCAGGTCCGTTATTGCGTATGCCCTCGAAACTTGTATTTAAAATACCTTCCGGTTTTTTGGGCTGCCATGATAAATTAGGATTAGTCAGATATACGTTGCTATATACGTGTATCAGCCCGGGATTATTGCATGCTGCATTATTGTAAACCAGGGAAACACCGCCATCGGACAGCATTTCCGTTTCCCTGCATCCTGATTCCAGATACCTATAGACAACAGTATCAATATCCGTTTTATATTCTTTAATATGCCGGCATACCTGTTTCCCTGTAACAGCAGTAAATGCAGTCGCTTTCCACGGGTCAAGCAAAGCAAGTTGATAGTCATCACCAACCTTTTCTCCAACCCACTGAAAAGACCGGTAATCATCTGCTTCAATCATATGATAATAACTATAGCCGGCTCGCACAGGTATGGTACTGCCCAATAGTGCAATAACTGCGACAAGACCCATAATGCCTCCGAAAGTTACCGTCCGGGGCAATCGTCCTTTATTTATACGGGTAATCCGCACGGTTCTTATCAGTAGTATGCCTGCCCCCGCTATTATACTCAGCAGCAGCTGCATATAGATCAGACCGCGCTCATATACAACCGCAAGACCTAAATGGAACCTGTAATAAACTGCAAGTACAAGTACCAGCAGAAAGAGCCCTAATATCAGACCGAAGTTTTGTTTCCCCCCTTTTATACCCAAATAGAGTATTCCCATAAAACTAAGTATAAATGGAACAATACCAAACCTTTGCAGTAATGGCGGTAAATCGACCCATGGCGTAAGCCCTTGAGGAACAAACAACGATTTGACAGTCGGCAACAACGTCTGGGCAACCCACGGGAACGGTGCTATAAAAGGTATTGTCAATGCAGCTATTAATCCAATACTATGCCAGATATTACTTTTTAAATTCAATACAATATACGGAATAAGAATAATACATATGCCGATAGCGGTTGGCGCATGCATGAAAACAAGAAGGCTTACAATGATAAAGAGCAATATATAGCATTTCAACCCTTTTACATAGAAAGCAATAAAACATGCCAGTGGAATGAAAAGCAGCCCGGCAGCTAGAGGAACCATGAATGCCGGCCCGAGTATGCCAACCGATGTGGGCATAACACAGGTAATCAAGGCCGCTTCTAAACCAAATCCCGCGCGGTTGGCTAAAACAAAGACAGCCATTACCGTAATCATGAATAACAATAAGGGCATATAAACAAAAAGAGGTGTCCACGGAAAATCCGTAATCTGCTGAAATACGCTCCACAGCACGTAATAACCGGCCTCCATAAGATCCACTGAGCCAAGCGTGAGAGCAACCTCTCCCGTAAATGGATCAGTAAAATCGAGATTTCCGGAATTTGTTACTGCTCTGGTATATGCCAGATGATTCCATTCATCGCCATGAACAGGATAGGGATAGTGTATATGTGGCAGGAAGGTCAATAAAGCAGCAAGCATAAGCGCTATAAGAAGAGAAAAATGTAGCGCAACCTTCCTGTCGTTTGCAGATAAATTCAACATGGATATGTCTTACCCCGGAGAAACACAGACGTGTGAAACAATTTATTCATGCTGACTTTCGTACAACACATCTCTCACGATCATTACAAAATAGTAAAAACGACGATTTGCTGAATCCGTTCTCTATATAGGTTGACCAACAATGAACTCTTTAATTTCAATTATTATACTGGAAATACTTGACATTGGCTTATACTATTGCTACATTTGTTACTATAGAAGGTAACGCTTGAGGGGAGAAAATAAATGAATTTGCGACGACTAAATTCTCGGGGCTGGAGAATTACAGGTATTTCCTTACTTGCACTCATAATAATAATTATTATACTTTTTGCTTCGCCAATCCTGGGCGGTGCACCCGGAAGCCGTATTTCAGAAACCACGCCATCTGTATGGGGCCACTTCGGCACACTCTCAGGTATTTACAGTGAATCCAGCTAACTATTTTTAATATTCACTGCGTTTCATTATTCAGATTCTTATCATATAATATAACCTGTATATGCGATATAAGGCTACGAGCAAGTTAACAATAAAGATATAAGGTCATTTCGTATCAATTCACTTGATAATAGACTATTAAATAATTGATGGAGTAGTACATGAAAGGAAAGTTGCGATTTAAAGCCTTCCCGATTTGCCTTTTATTGGTAATATCTCAGCTTGCGTGCGCATCGAATCCTATTTCTACCCATCTAAAACTGGGAGATCAGTACACTGCAGAAGGCAAAATGGATGATGCGGTCATGGAATACAATAAAGCTGTTGCATATCTTCAGGATTATCCGGAATCTCGTGAAAGACTGGCCACCGGATACAGCAATCTCGGCTATGCTAAAAATGCTGCTCAGGAATGGGATGAAGCAATAACAATACTTGATAAGTCTATAGAAATTGACCCGGAATACGCTATGGCATATAACAACCGTGGTTGTTCATATACTGAGAAAGGTAGACAGTATTTAACATCGGCATTACTGGCAAAAGATAGTGGAGATTTGGAACAATTTGATTCAGATTTAACTATTGCAGTAGGTTTTTTTAATACGGCAATTGATGATCTTCTGATGGCCGTTAAACTTAATAGAAACCTTTCTCTGGGTTACACCAATTTGGCGGTTGCCTACAATGAGCTGGGAAAAGCTTACAACTTAAGAAAACTCTGGGGCAAAGCAATAACTGCCTTAAATTATTCCATCGATTTTAATCCCTCTTCTGATGAAGCGTATAATAATCGGGGATGGGCATACACAGGCGCGGGATTGCCAAGAAGAGCTATACCTGATTTAACCAAAGCTATAGAACTTAACCCTGATTTAACACTTGCATACAGTAACCGCGGTTGGGCTTATTATGAGATAGAGTTATATGACGAAGCGATTGAGGATCTCACAATTGCCATTAATCAGGATCCTGGACTGGCACTTGCATATCTCAACCGAGGAATAGCATACTATCTTAAAGGTGATTTCATCGCATCCAATGCTGATTTCAACAAGGTCATCGAACTGACAAAAGATCCTGAATATGTAGATGCGGCCAATAAAATGCTCTACGTTCTAAGTCAGAAATAGCATGTGCTTTTACGGGTGCTTTTTCTATTCTTGAATATATCGGCAGTATAACTGGAATTAGCAGATTTGTTGTTGATCTTTTTGCAGCCTGGAAAACGCAAACAGGATTTATAATTTGTACCACCAGCGCTGTATGATACCTACGGATTTCCTGGTTTTTGTATCTTTAATGACACTAGTGTTATTCTTAGTATTTCGTGCAGCAGCAGTGGTAAAACTATGTGGCTGGCCGTAATACGTTTCAGATCCGGTCAACTTAGCCATAAAATAATACTCTGTTCCAGGTGTCAATCCGGTAAGCTCAGCACTAAACATACCGTCATCAGTGAAATCAGCAGCAGACAATTCTCCAACATTGCACTCCGGAGTTTTCCCGTAGAGAAAAGAAGCAGTAACCGGGTATAAGCTGCTTTGATCAATAACTTTACCAACAAGAACGGCTGTTGATTTCGTGACATCAGTAGCTTCCAGAGTCATTGCTGTCGGAGCCTTCTGAATAATCTTTACTATATTGTCATCAGGGGTAGTGAAGCTCTTTATTTTACCGTAGCCGGTTTCAAGTCCAACAGCTTTGGATCTGTAGTAATACGTTGTATTCGGCAACAGGCCCGAAATCTCCCGCGTAAAGGCACCGGGTTCTGTTAAGACATCACTGGTATATTCAATGTCAGGACGTCCCTCACTGGTACCGACCAGAAAAGCGGCGTCTACCGAATCAGCGCCGTTCATGTCAATTACAGTTCCGGTCAGAATTACGGAGTCACTGGTGATATTATTTGCAGCAGTGGTCTCAACATATGGAGGTCCGGCTGGAGTTTCTATTTCAGAACAATTTGTTACAAAGCTCTTTATCTCACCGTAGCTTACGCCGTCGCCCTGGGCTTTAAGTCTGAAATAATAGGTCGTCTCAGGATTCAGGCCAGTTACACTGATTGCTAATGATCCGGTTGAATTCCTGGTGCTTATAGAAGTCTCATTCTCCATGTTATCAGGAGTATAGCCCCAGTAGAAGCTTACTGCGACTGTAGAGGCTGAACCAAGATCAGTCACGGTGCCTATAAGATCGGCAGAATTGCTGGTAATATTGGCCGCATCCCCGGTTGCAACAACAGGTGGTACATCAGAGCCTGATAATGGCGTCTGCAATCTTGAAAATTCTGCCGCCAGAGCAGCCATACTTTGAATCGGGTCACCGTTATCAGTGAAAAAGGAATAGCCGTCATTATCTGGAGAAACAGTTGTATGGAGAAGCGCCATGCTGGCGCCGTGGTTAAAAAGTGTATCGAGATAATCTACCGTAAATTTACTTGCATCAGGTGGTGACCAGCTGCAATAATTGGTTTCCTCGATCCAGTAACCATTCTGTACATATCCATTTGAACCGAGCCATCCTGTGAGCACTTCTAAACGAGTGTTATAAAGAGAAAGGCTGTCACCATAATGAGTAAAACACGGCCAATCTGTTACGGCCAGGCCGGCGCTTACGATATCATCGCGGACAGGCGAATCGCTTTCGGAATAAGCAGCAAAATTACATACCGTAGGAACAGCAAGTTTGGAATTAAATATGCTCTTGATAAACTGCAGATAATTTGCTACATTTTCCGGCTGATAATCATAATCATGATAGGGAATATTCAACTCATTACCCATGATTATTGTTACCACATTAGGATAAGCAGCCATTACATCTGCAAAACGCGAAGCCCACTGACCAACAGTATCCGTACCATCACAGTATCCCATCAGGAAATCACAATTGCTTAAATCTCCGGCATCCGGCTGGTGTCTGGCAACAAAATGAGGCATTACCAACATTTTATGTGCATAGACAAGATCGAGTACAGTTGAATAACGTTCGTATTCCTCACCAGCCTCACCGCCATAGTGCCAGATTGATTCTGGTTCAAACTCCACTATCCTCACACCGGCTGCTTCCAGATAAGTAAGCACCTTATCCATTCGGGCCACATTATCCGGCAACCAGTAGCAGTCCTCTTCATCATAGGAAGGGCCGGAACCAAGGTTCATACCTACCAACCTTCTTTTTACGCCATCGAGCACAAAGTAACCATCCGTACCTATTTGAATATGCTCGATACTGCCATCGGCCCACTGAACCGTTTTGTCCAGTAAATAATCGCTTGCTGCTTCAACCTTGCCCGGAGCAGTCACGGAAGGCAACGCAAAAATGAGACAAAACAGCAGAGATAAGAGAATTCGTAGAAGATTTACTGTTACACGAGAAAGGCGACAAGAGCCAAAGCTCTTTATTGCGATAGTTAGATTAGCTGTGATAAGCTGTTGAACACTTAACACAGGACGCCCTCCTGTTTTTTCGGCTCCGCTGAAACTCCCTCAAAATTTCAGTAGAGTTCTCATACTAATAAATCATAATTGTTACATATCTAAGTGTACGGAGGTACTAGGACCAAGTAAATAGCGTATTGGTACTGATGAGAATAGCCATAAAGTACTAGACGCTATCATGCCGCTATAAAATCGGACGCACTATTGTAATAAAATGGCGGGAGACGTACTTTAATACTAGATGGGGCAGGACTTATGTGCTATTGACTAGTTAAGGTAGGTTAAGTAAGCTATGAGCAAGAATTATTATTTTCATATATCAATGGATAGCAAATGAAACAACAAAACGATCAAAACGAATTAATGAAGCCGGGCGAAGTCGCCCACCTGCTTAAGATTCATATTAATACCGTAAGGCGATGGAGCAATGAGGGTATACTTAAAGCATACCGCATTAGCTCTCGCGGGGACCGGAGATTTAAAAAAGAAGATGTACTCAACCTTCTTAACAGCGATATTGATTTTGCACAAAAGAACAACGGCGGTCATGACAGGGAACCATAATACCGGGCAAGTTCAAACAAAGGGGAATATGTATATTTCTTCCAGGTATATAGAACTACTAACTATCTAAAGGATAATCACTAAGATGACGAGTGAGAAAAAAGAAGCGATCAGTGTTATAGGACTTGGAGTGGTAGGACTCACTACAGCTGTCGGGTTTGCCCTGCGAGGCCACAAAGTAATAGGAATAGACATACAACCTGAAAAAGTGGAAATGATTAATAAAGGAGTATGTCCGATATATGAGGTCGGCCTTAGTAAAGCACTAAAAACAGTACAGATTAAAGCCACGACTGACCATAAAGAAGCGCTCAATACAAGCATCTCTTTTCTGTGCGGAGGTACACCGCCAAGGCAAGACGGCTCTATCGACCTGTACTTTCTGCAGGAGCCTGCCAAACAACTGGCGGAAGTGCTGAAGAAGAAAGAGGATTACCACCTCGTTGTGGTGCGCAGCACCGTAATACCAGGAACAACTGAGAGTGTGGTTGCGCCGATTTTGAAGGACTGTAAAAATGTAGGGCTTTGTGTTAACCCGGAATTCCTGAAGGAAGGCACGGCCATAGAAGATTTTCTCAAGCCAAACCGTATAGTTATCGGAGAGACTGATAAGACTGCGGGGGATCGGCTTTATGAATTATACCGCAATTTCAATAGCCCGATTATGCGTACAAATATAAAAACTGCGGAAATGATAAAAGAGGCTTCAAATGCCTACTTGGCAACGCGAATCTCATTTATTAATGAAATCGGCAATACGTGCCGTGAATTGGGAATAGATATTTATGATGTAGCAAAAGGTATGGGATATGATGAACGTATCGGCAGTGATTATCTCCGCGCAGGTATCGGTTTTGGCGGTTTTTGCCTTCCCAAAGATCTATCGGCACTAATCGCTCAGGCTAAAAAGCTGGGCTATAAGCCGAAGTTGCTAGAGGCTGTTGAGTCCGTCAATAAGAATCAGCCGCTGAAAATGATTGAACTGCTTAAACGGCATATTCCTGTACTCAAAGGGAAGACTATCGGCATACTTGGACTTTCTTTCAAACCTAATACGGATGATATTCGTAAATCTAAAGCCTTTGAAATTGTTGAGGAACTGGTAAATGAAGGTGCCAAAGTCAAAGCTTACGACCCTCAGGCAATGGCGAATTTCAAGAAAGTATATCCAAACCATATAGAATACTCTGACCCTTTACATATCATGAACTCTGACGCGGTATTGATATTGACGGAATGGGACGAATTTAACGAACTTGATTATAAAGGCAAATTGGTAATAGATGGACGTATGGTCCCGAGTGCCAAACAGGCAAAAACATACGAAGGTATATGCTGGTAGAAAATGCTCGATAATGATATATCCATAATTTTAAAAAATCTTGATGGTTTATCGTGCTCAGGTAAAACAGTATTAATAACCGGAGGAGCAGGATTTCTGGGTTCATGGTTATGCGAGACACTACTCCAGCAGGATGCCCGCGTACTTTGCTATGATAATTTCGCCAGCGGGCTGGAATCAAATATAGAACGCTATAAGAATCATAGCAACTTCGTCTTCTATAAGCAAGATGTGAGCGAATCTATCCCCTGCACTGAAAAAATCGACCTTGTATTCCATTTAGCCAGCCGGGCGTCACCTTTTGAATTTGAAAAGTACCCTTTGGAAATATTAAAAGCAAATACGATGGGTATAGTGAACTCGCTGGAAATCGCGAGGTTTTGGAGAGCCGGATTTATATTCACATCAACAAGTGAGACATACGGAAATCCCGCCGTCGTTCCTACTCCTGAATCCTATTTCGGAAATGTCAATGCAGTAGGTGTACGCGGGTGTTATGACGAGAGCAAACGCTGTGGCGAAGCCTACGTTATGGCCTATAAAAATCAATATGGAGTAGATATACGAATAGCCCGTATCTTTAATACCTACGGTCCGCGTATGAGAGCGGATGATATCTACGGCCGGGTAATTCCCCGATTTATTTCCCAGACTTTGAAAAATGAACCCGTTACTGTATTCGGCGACGGCAGCCAGACCAGAAGCTTCTGTTATGTGACAGACCAGATCGAGGGTCTACTGCGCCTCGCGCTGCTCGATCAAGCCAAAGGAAATATTGTTAACATCGGCAACGATGAGGAAATAACTATACTTGAACTTGCAGATATAATTATTGAGCTCACCGGATCTGAATCTTGCATCAGTTATGAGCCATTGCCTCAGGACGATCCTGCCAGAAGGCGGCCAGATATCACTCGCGCCAGACAAATACTGAACTGGAAACCAAAAGTAACTACCAGAGAAGGTCTTGCCAAAACGTTAGAGTGGAAGATGCGGCTGACAGGTCAGCCTGTAAGATATTAGTATGAAAGATTTAAGAATAGTAATACCAGCTTTAAATGAAGGAAAAGGGCTGGCTGACGTATTGAATAGAGTTATCAATGCTTGTCCTGATGCAGAAGTTCTTGTTGTCGATGACGGCAGCACCGATAATACTGCAGATGTAGCCCGATCTAAAGGTGTTAAAGTAATAGTTAACAGCAAACCTAACGGAAAAGGCGGCGCAACAAAAATAGGCTTTGCTGCAAACCACAATAATCATATCAAATATTTTGGGTTTTTTGACGCTGATAATACTTATCAGCCGGTGAATTTCCCTTTATTATATATCGCTTGCAAGGATGAGCAAACAGACCTTGTCGTCGCATCACGATTTCTTGGGAAAAATGAGGGAATGCCGTGGATGCGTAAAACAGGTAATAAAATATTTGCTGCTCTACTCTCATTTTACAGCGGTAGAAAAACAACTGATACCTCCACGGGACAGAGGATATTCAAAGCAGAATTGCTGCCTATGGTGAACAACCTCCCCAATGGACTTGATTTTGATACTGCCATGACAACGTATGTCCTTTTTAATAAGCTCTCATACCGCGAGATTCCAATCGAATATTATGAAAGAGCAGGAGAGAGCAAACTGAAAAATTTTAGAGACGGATACCGTTTTTTACGTGTAATCATGCAGACCACCAGAAAACACCGCCCCTGGTTTTTCTTCTTTACGCTGGGAATACCTTTTCTATTTCTAAAGTTTCTGGTCAGTACGTGTAATCCAGATATTTAACATGTTGCACAACTCACTATTATGCATGTATGTCACTGTTTCAAAACATTCGATCTCTCTTCCGGTGGCGTTGAACAGGTAATCATCGAGCTCGCTAAAGAGCTATTAGACGCAGGGCATCGTGTCAGCGTACTTGCTTCAACCATCCCGGGCAGACCATCCCGAGAGAATATCAACGGAATAGAAGTATTCAGAACTCGTCCTCTATTTGAGATTTTCAAGGTCCCGATAATGCCCTGTTACTTTCGAATTCTTGCTAAAATCGATCCTGACATCGTTCATGCACACGCAACAGTCCCCGGTGTATCAGATATAGCAATTTATTACGCTCACAGACAAAAGAAACCCTCTGCTCTGTATTACCATTTTGACGGCAATGCCAGTTCAGCGATTGGTTCATTTTTTGCCGCTATTTATAACTACATGATCAATCCTTATGCCGTAGGCAATGCGGATAAGGTCACTGCAACCAGCCGCTCATATGCGGAAACATCCCCCGTATTAAATAAGTGCATGGAAAGAATCGAGATTATTCCCAACGGAGTAAACTTGGAAATCTTCAATCCGGCAGTTAATGATAAAGGCATCCGGCAAAAATATAATCTACCTGATACGAGGCTTATTCTTTATGCCGGCCGATTTGTAAAATATAAAGGTGTAGAACATGCAATCAGGGCAATGCAATATATAGCAAATGCAGTTCTGGTAATTGCCGGCAGCGGCCAATTGGAAAAACAACTACATAGTCTGGTGCAAAATTTAAATTTAAAAAATGTTATTTTTCTCGGACGCATTCCACATGAGGACCTGCCGCCATTATATAAATTGAGCGACATATATGTAATTCCGGCAATTACCCGCGGAGAAAATTTCGGTATATCTGCCCTGGAAGCAATGGCCTGTGGCACCCCTGTTGTCGGGTCAGACCTTCCCGGAGTAAAGGAATTGATTAGCGACGAATGCGGTATTAAAGTGAAGCCCGGCGACAACCGCGCAATCGCAAAGGCTTTTAATAAAATCCTGGCTGATCCGCAGTTGAAAGAGAAAATGAGCATCTCTGCCCGTTTGAATGCAGAGAAGTACGATCAGAAAACAATCTCCCGACGGGTATTACAATTGTATTATGACTTGCTGGAGCAAAAGCAGTCGAGTTAATAATAGAATATTATGTTAAGTATATGAAAATCGGCTATTTTATTACTCTTTTCCCCTATTCCGAATCATCGTCATTCATACCGCCGTACCAATCATATCCGGTAGGCGGAGCAGAAAACGTTGCTTATTATCTTGCGCGCCATATGAGTGCACTCGGGCATGATATATCAGTGTTCACTACTTCACCGAATTCGCATACGTATATAGAAGACTACGATGGGATAAAAGTATTCAGATACGGTACAAATCTAAAGCTGGATAAAGCGTTTTTTTCACTGACCTACAATTGGAAACCTGCTCATAGGGATCTCGATATAGTGCACCTCCATTATACTACTCCGCCGGGGAATATAGCTGCACAGATTTGTGCAGGATTGACCCATAAGCCGTTTGTGTTGACTTATCACGGCGATATGCCTGAAGGATTTGGGAGTTTAATACGCAGAACAGGGGTTTATCTTTATAACAGACTGGCTGTTCACAACCTGCTTGATCAAGCAAAGGTAATTATTTCCCCCTCCGATCATTTCATTGATCAGTCCCGGTTTTTACCTGACTATAAAGATAAAATCGTTACCATAGCTAACGGAGTCAATTTCAAAAGCATCGAGGTTTCATATACCAAAGAAGAATGCAAGCAAAAGCTGGGATTCCGGCCAGACGATAAAATAATACTTTTCGTGGGCGCATTCATCAGATCAAAAAATCCTCATTTACTGCTTGATGCGCTACCATCGGTGTTAAAAGAAGTGCCGCAGGCAAGGCTTGTTCTGGCAGGCTACGGACCTATGACCCGGCAGCTTCAAAATACCGCTGAACAAAAGGGAATAGCTGAATATACACGAATTCCCGGCCCTATTGAAGGTGAAACAAAAGCCCTCTATTTTAATGCCGCGGACATATTCGCCTTCCCATCTATGTCCGAAGTGTTTCCCATCGTATTATTGGAAGCTGCCATAGCAGGTCTTCCAATCATTGCCAGTACGCTGGAAACATTAAAAACTTTTGTAGAAGACCGATACAACGGCCTCATAGTCGATGTTTCTCATATAGAAAAGCTGTCAGAGGGTATTATAGAATTACTCACTAATAGAGAGCTGAGTATAAAAATGAGTGAGAACACCAGAAAAAAAGTAATGGACTATCCCTGGGAAAAAATAGCAAAAGAAACTGAAAAAGTATATCTGGATCTCTAGCATCACAGCCAAAACAGACAACAAGTCATGATAATGGACAAAAATATACCTTGTAAAAAGATATTAAAACCGCTCAAGATCGGTATAATAATGCCCTCTTGCGGCACTATGAATAAATGGCAGAAAGATTGTCTGGAAAAACTCTTATCATGTGATGATACTAGTGTTGCGGTACTACTTGAATTACATACCAGCGACAGCCGCCGGTTAGATAGTAACTCCAGGGGCTGGCGGTATATATTCTTCAATTTGTATTACGATAAAATATGCCGTGCATTCAGGCCAACACCTCATGCTCAATCAGGGGTAATCGATAATATCCCCAGATTATCTGTTCCTAGTGAAAAGCGGAAAAATCAACAAGACATAGTGGACAGCGGTATATTGCAGCAAATACAAAGCTACGATCTTGATATTATTGTATCGCTTTCAGAAAACGAACCTACCGGACAGATAATATCTATGCCTCGATTCGGCCTATGGACTTTCCGTTTTTCCGATGAAACCAGGTATGCCGGAAATCCGCCGTGCTTCTGGGAAATATATTATGGAAACAAGCTTACAATCGCAAGCTTGCTTAGACTTACTGATAATCCTGATAAAGGTATTATTTTAAGAAAAGGATTTTTCCGTACATTTCTATATTCATACAAACAAAATCTGGCGCAGTGCTATTCCGTCTGCCCATATTGGCCGCTTCAGGTATGCAAGGATATCGTAAACGATGTATATGGATATGTGGACACTCCCGCCTCACTTAAACCCGGGCAGGCGCATGATTTACCCTGTAACATCCAGATGGTGATCTATATGATCAGACTTATACGTAATATTTTTAGAAAAGCAATTACCGTTCTTACCAGGCATGAACAATGGAATATCGGTATATGCAGCGAACCCATTCAGCATTTTCTTGATCCCGCTTTTAAACCGGCTATTCAATGGACACCTTTCACATCAAAAACGAAATACCTGGCAGACCCGTTCGGCCTTGAAGAAAACGGTTCTATCACGATCATGGGTGAGGAATATGATTACCACTCAGGGAAAGGTTCCATTATTACCTTTAGAGGCAACAAACAGGGCTTTACCGCTCTACCCCAAACAGCTATAAAAATGCCTTTTCATATGTCATATCCTTTTATAATTCAGCATGGTAATGAGGTATATTGTCTTCCGGAAACGCTGGAAAATCGCGAAATATGCCTCTATAAAGCTGTCAATTACCCTGATAAATGGCACAAGGCCTGTGTGCTTGTGGCTGATGTAGCAGGTGTTGATTCTACCGTTGTATACTATGACTCGCTATGGTGGCTTTTTTTCACCGATAAGAAAATGGGCGACGGCTTGCACCTTTTCATATACTACTCAGATAGTCTATTCGGACCGTGGAAACCTCATAGTAGTAACCCGGTGAAAACCGATATTCGCTCCGCGCGTCCGGCCGGTACTCCATTTACTGTAAACGGCACACTTTATCGTCCGGCTCAGGACTGCTCTTCCACCTACGGCGGAGGTATTACTATAAACAAAGTGGTACAGCTTTCTCCGTATGTTTTCAGGGAAGAGGCTATAAAGCATATCGAGCCCGATAAGAACCATGCTTTTCACTATGGATTCCACACTATATCGCGGGCAGGAGAATTCACACTGGTCGATGGGAAACGGTGGATTTTCTCCTTTGATGAATTCAAACGTTACAGTCGCAAGATTCTGACAGGTAAATGGTAATTTAATTAGATTTTGCTGTGAATACAGTTTTATGAGAAGTAATATATGAATAGTAAAACTCTGAAGCCCAAAATAGCCCCTCCCAAGATTACGGTTATTGCGTATGAAGACATTTTTAACGCCATGGGCACATCCGTACGAGTGCAAAGGTTGCTCAGTTCATTATCCAAAGCAGGGCAAATTACCGTTATTTCAAGCTCTAATAATAAACCTAATGAACTTGTGGATATAAAAAGAATAAAGACAATCAATTTAGGCGCATGGCTGCTCTCATATAAAACTCTACCATTTATACTAAAGCTATTGCCTATCATCTTGTGGAATCTGTTGCTGATTTTTCATCTGCTGAAAATGAGGTCTGATGTGGTCTTCTGCGCTCATGAGTGGCTGGGATATCCGGCAGTATACGGCACATCACTGATTAAAAAATATAAAATCATTTTTGAGGTACACTCTATCATTTCACAGGATATGGAAAAACGCGGACATGCCGCTACTTTGCTTAATGTAGAAAGAAAACTTGAAATATTCTTCTGCGAACACTCCGATTATGTGATAGCGCTTTCACAGAACACCTATGATTTTTACAGGAAGTATACGGATAGAATCGATCTTACTCACGTATTCGTAGATACGAATATCTTTGCACCATCCACTTTCACAAAACGTGCTGTTAATGCAAATAAGGTAATAGGTTTAATAGGTCCGTTCGCAGCCGGGGATAAAAGGGGCACGTATTGTCTTGAATATCTAGAACAAAATATAGACAACCTCGATCCTCGCATTAAGGTAATTGTTATAGGACGTTGCGACGAACCTATTGAACACACTAGAATTACTTGCACCGGTTTTTTAGATTCCCTTGCTGATTATGCTGACAGGTTAAGAGAGCTCGATGCTGTTATAGTACCGGAAGGAATCAGCACTACCGGTCCATTGAATAAAATACTTGAGCCCATGTCCTGTGAATTGCCCGTATTTGCCACACCTGAAGCGGTAGTCGGCCTGTACTGGATCAATCCGGGCGAGAACATCTTCGTATTTCCGATAGACGAATTAACAAACAAAATCAACGAGTACATATTCGATGATTTTCTTATGAAATCCACCGGCGGAAAAGCGCGTTTACTGGTCGAGCAGCATTATAGTAGACAAGCTAATGAAGAGAAGTTATTTTATATATTGAATAATATCGGATTGGCTACCGTAAATAATCTTTAAATCCTCCAATAATGAAAAACAGCTTATAGTGTTAGCCGGAGTTTAATCAATATGACTGATGAGAAAAACTGCAACTTTCTCGCACCTGCCATATCCATACAGGCAGTATTTCTATTACTCATCGCGGGAAGATTATCAGGTGTATCAGTACCTGTCATCACTGAAATAGTCGGCATTGTTTACCTATCTTTCCTTCCGGGCGTATTGATTCTTACTATACTTAAACTTAACCGATTTGGAATCAGCCTCACGATATGCTATGCGGTTGGCATCAGTCTTATTTTCAATATGATGCTCGGTTTTATTATCAATGTTACTTTCGCATTTGCCGGTATAAATACACCGCTTTCTACAATCTCGCTGCTGATCACATGGTCGATTGTAGTAGCTTTACTCACATACCTCGCATATAGACAAAGAGAATGTTTCCCTGCACTGCAAACCTTCAGAATAACCGAGCTGTGTTCTCCCCATGTTCTATTCTTTATTCTCCTCCCTGTCCTGGCCGTGTTGGGAGCTCTTATTGTTACCCATTTTCAATATAACATTGTCCTATTCATTTTGTTAGCCGCTATAGCAATAATCATGGTGCTCATTTCAACAACAAAGATAATCCCTGAAAGATACTATAATCTGGCTATTTACTGCATTGCTCTCTCGCTGTTATGGCATTTTTCTAATGTATCTGAATATCTTGTACAATGGGACTCCTTCCTGGAATACCATTTCTTTAATCTATCCGATTCCGCTGCTTTCTGGGACTGGACGAAACCAGAAAATTATAACGCCATGCTTTCCATCACTGTGTTACCTACTCTATTTTCACAGCTAATAGGGATGTCCGGCGATTTTATTTTTAAAGTAGTCTATCCTCTCTGGTATGCGCTGGTCCCGGTTGTGCTCTATAGTATTTATCAGCACAGGACAGATAAGAAATCATCATTTCTTGCAGTCTTTTTTTTCATATCTATTTATGTTTTTTTCCTCGAAATGCCCTCGATCAACCGCCAAATGATTGCAGAACTCTTCATCGTCCTGTTGATATCGCTCATACTAAATGAAGTTATCACCGGCTCGAAAAAAGTACTGCTAATTCTATTCGGAATAGGCATTATCGTATCTCACTATTCGCTTACCTACATCTATATGGGTTTCCTTATAATTGCAATCGTTATGATCTATTGGTTCAGGCGAAAGACTTCTTATATAACAGCAACTTTCGTAGTTCTATTTGCCGTTGTCAGCATCGCCTGGTATATCTATGTTTCCAGTGCTCAACCGCTGGAATCAGTCGTTGTAATAGGTAAACATATAGCTACGAGCGTAAGCACCGACCTTCTTAATCCCACCAGCAGAGACCTGTCATCTATTTTTATGCAGTCTGCGGCAGACAGCTTGCATCTTACCTATCGTATACTCTGGTATTTTATTCTGGCATGTATAGCGTTAGGAGGAATTCCTGTTCTGCCGGAGATAGTACGCAAACGTTCTGGTAATCCTGAGTATACCGCGCTGATCGTAGGCAGCTATATATTGCTTGCTGCGTGCATAGTAATACCCTTCTTTTCAGTTTCCTTGGGCATAAATCGAATGATACATATTGCAAGTATTATACTTGCACCGCTTGGCATAACCGGCCTTAAAATTGTATTTAACAGCATAAGGAGAGTATTTCGCCGTGATGCTTATAATCTATATAATCTGAATGCAGTATCCATGACCGGCATTACCATTATTCTGGCTATTTTTTTCTTGTTTAACTGCCGATTGATCTATGAACTGGCCGATAGCCCTGCAGATAGGTCCATTCCTCTGGCATATGGCGACGTGATAAACAATAACCCACAGATGCCTCTTAGAGATAGAGTCACCATTCGCGCGGCTGCACCAACCGCAGCAGAAGTCAACAGTGCGGAATGGCTGAAAAAATATCGTAATAAGGATATGCGCGTATATGCTACCCCATTTCAAATAGACATGCCTGTACTCGTCAGCTACGGCATGCTCAATCCTGATGAAGCACTAATCATTACTCCTGAGACAACTAACGATGAACTTATGGACAGCTACATGTACCTTGGATATATAAATACGGTAATGGGTTACGGGACAACCAAAGCATATACAGGGAGACCCGACCCCATATTGGGTAACACGCTATACTGGGATATAAATGAAATCAAACCGGTAACAGACAATTTGAACTCCATATACAGCAATGGAGAAAGCAAAATACTCTGGAGCCCTTAAGAAGCTAAACCCAATCTTCTGGCAATGCCGTGCCTTATTCCCTTCCAGTCACCTTTCAGCGCCAAAACTATTAATTGACCAAATATCGAGCTCAGAACTATATAGCTTAAAAAGGCAAATACATTAACCACCGGCGGGCAATAAGTACGGAATAATTGATAATAGTATCTGTACTCTTTCATGCCGGCGCTTTTTTTTATTGCGTCAAATGTTTCCGGATAATTCGCTAATTTCGCTCTACTGGCTCCAACTTTGTGCCACACTTTAGAGGCAGATGTATATATCACTTTAAATCCGGACCGCCAAGCTTTCGTGCAATAGTCATATTCTTCCAC
>CAZFIM010000052.1:0-17924 GCA_964519615.1 uncultured Dehalococcoidales bacterium | reverse complement strand
ACGCCTTGCGGCACATGATCCTAAGTCATGCTCGTCTGCCAATTCCGACACTCCCCCATAGGAATCAGCTATTATTGTAACATCATCTGGAAAACATCGCCTGTATTCATGTAAAGAATAAAACCGTATTTTCAACACTGGTCTACTCGCTCCAATCTTAAGAGATACATCAATTCTGCTGCTGAAAATATGTAGCGGGATAATGGTGATAACCGTCGCCATGGTACGCGATTATATAGTTTTAACTATGTCACGTTTACGCTCTTCACGCATAATCTATACCCCTTAAACACTATAGCTTGAAAAGCACCTTCGGGATATGGGCTACATTATATTTCGTAAAGAACCCGGCATAAAACCTATTTCCAGTGAAAAAGATACAAGACAAGAAATCAGGGAAAGCGTTTTTTAATTGGTACAGCTTACTAATTACTGTTTAGAAATCAAAACCCTTATTATTACAAATCCAACTTCACCTTAAATGGTATAGACGCTGCTCTCAGGTCATCAACATAAAGGTCCGCCCTCCAATTCCCCAGCGGCCAACCTTTTACAGGTTGATAAATAAACATGCTCATTCTCGTATGGTCGGCAGCCTTCTCTGTCCAGTGCTCCATAAGATATTCCGTCGATACTCCATTTTCCTCATGTACGTAAATCCATGTAATGGAAATATCACTGTTATCTTTGATTTTTTCGGTGAGATCAAAAGTGCAATAAATAATAGATGTCTCCGCACTAAAAACGTCTGTTGCCCCCTGGGGCATCATATTTACTACGTCCTTAGAAAGTGTGATATTCTTAAAATATTCGTTTTCGTCTGTGGCGGTACAAGAGAAAGTAAAAATATTTATTACAACCAGAGCAATGAATACGCATATGCATAGTGTCCGACGTCTCATAATAAAGGCCTCACGATCAAAATGTAATATGTAGATTATTATACAATCCACACTATCATATCAAGAATCAGTTTCCAAAGACTATTTCTTTTACCAGACAGGAAAATCGTTCGGATTTTTTGGCTTGAAGATAAATCCGGCAAGCTAACGATTTATCACTTAACTCTCGCTATTTTCAAGACGTTAATATAGAATACTGGTATACACACACTGTAAGGAGGATAATATGCGATACAGGTGTAATTCTTGCGGTATCGAGTTTGCTACAATAGAACAACTGGCAGCTCATAAACGGATGCATCAGGCAGGAGATCGGCCTTCCTCCGGAGTAATCTGTCTCGGTTGCGCACGCAGAATCCCTCTGGAGCCGTCCCAGGCAAATTATAGCGGTCCTCTTACCTGCCCCTCATGTCATCAAACCATGAAGGTCGTCCTTGAAAACGGTGAGGTTGTTACGGCTCGTCTAGGTTGAGAGCTGTATAGAATAGCAACACAGGTGGATATCCACTGTAAAATAATCAGACCAGGCTAAATAAGTCACGAATACCAGTCGGGAATAAGAAGAATAATCCCCTCTCATCACCTCTACCGGAAATCACTTCAAAGGTGTATAATTTCCTAAATATATTATCTCTGCCGATCAGCGCTATGGATGATAAACATAAAGAATCTTTTATCTTCCTGCTAATTCTGAGTATACTCTTCTGTTTTGTTTTTACTTCTTCGTGTTCTACAAATCTTACCAATGCCAATGCCCCATCGCAAAGCTATATAACACCCGGTAGTACTCCTTATTCATCACAGCCCACAGGGCCACGACAACACGCCCCTGATAGCTTTTTTAATTCTGCTATTTCTTGGCAAGATGCTTATCTATACAAAGGAAATACTATTACGATATACGGCCCTGTCGTTGATAGTCACTGGGCGGAAACGAGCAAGGGTAAACCAACATTTCTCAATATTGGTAAACCCTATCCTGATTCGGACCGGTTCACTATTTTAATCTGGATAAACGAACGGAACATATTCCCTGCCCCACCTGAGACCTATTATCTGGGAAAGACTATTTATGTAACAGGTATTATTGAAGAATACAATGGCTCTTATGAGATGGTAGTACGCTCCCCATCACAAATTGTCATACGCTAAACCCTCTGCCAGCTAAATGATTGCAGAACATATTTTTTTAGCAACCACTACTGTAAAGAGTGGATATCCTCATTTTGCGCTTCCATGGTCTGTTTTTGTTTGATCAGAAACCAGGCCATGATACTGGCAACCAGGCTTATGACTAATACAGTCGATAACAACGATGTGTCGCCGGTAGCATAAAGCAAAACCGGTGATGCAAGATAACCTGATACTGCTAACGAAAAAAATGCCCAGATCATCCCGGTTATGAGCTTCTTATTGATATGGATCATTCAGATCACCTTTCCGTAAGGATCATTTAATACCATGAGTTACCACAGGTCCGTATGCATTAATAACTCATGCTGTAGGAAGAAACGAAACTACAGAGAAAAATGTTTAATGTTCAAGATACATTTTTATCACATACTGTCATTCCAGCTACCGGCAACGATTACAACACTTTAATCTAGTAACTCGACTAAATCCCGGTTTTTACGGCAAATAAATATTACTTAAGCACATAAAATTAACATTGGTTCTCCATGTTTTCTCCATACTTTTCCCTTATTATTAGGGAGTATATTGTAGTAATTATATGTGTTTCTGTACAAACATTATGTATAATTAAGAAATAATAGTGAGATATTTAATTCCACTTCAATTATCAGATAATCGATTAACGGTGAAAGGTCAACAGGATAACCGGTTAATATCAGTATAGTAATAAAAGAGGTGCAATTATTGTGGACTTAAAAAAAATACTGGTTGTTGACGATGAAAAGTCAATTGTTGAAATTGTAGAAGGCTATCTTAAAAAAGAAGGTTATTCTGTAATTGCTGCCTATGATGGAAGTTCAGCGCTTCAACAGGTGCAAAAACATGATCCTGACCTGATTATTCTTGATTTGATGCTGCCGGAAATATCAGGGTGGGATGTATGCCGCACCCTGAGGGTAAAATCTGATGTTCCTATCATCATGCTGACCGCTCGTGATGAGGTAACCGATAGAATTGTAGGTCTTGAACTGGGAGCGGATGATTATGTTACAAAGCCATTTGAGCCGAAGGAACTTGTATCTCGTGTTAAAGCTGTACTCAGACGTTCCGGTGTAAAAAGAGAAAAGTCAAACGTAGTACAAATTGGGGACCTTGTAATCGATTCGGGTATGCGTATTGCGAAAATCGGCAACAGGACGATTGAGCTCACTCCAACGGAATTTGAGCTTCTCAGGACCATGGCGGAAAATCCTAACCGTGTTTTCAGCCGTATGCAACTACTGGATAGCGTACAAGGATATTCATATGAGGGGTATGAAAGAACAATCGACAGCCATATAAAAAACCTGAGAAAAAAAATAGAACCTGATCATAATCATCCGCGCTACATTATTTCTGTTTACGGTGTAGGCTACAAACTGGAAAGTAGTGAAAATTCGCATGCGTCATAGCTATACTTGGAAATTCGGTCTTGCACTAATTCTCATTGCCGTTATCTCTCTTGGGCTGATGGCCTTTTCCATCCATTGGAGCACCACACGGCAATTTGCGTCATATATAAAAGAGGTGAATACTGACTATAAAGAACGTCTGACTGCAGGCTTAAGCACTTTATATAGCCATGAAGACGGGTGGACCAACTTACAAACCAGACTGCAGTATTTTCCACATTCTAAAAATGACCGGTTGCTAGTTACTGATACTTCAGGAATTATTGTCGGAGACAGCAACAATGAGCTTGTAGGCTCTTCTATTAGTACAATTGAGGCCAAGAACGGTACTCCGATCGACTTATCCGGAGAAG
The DNA here is from genome assembly GCA_964519615.1 of uncultured Dehalococcoidales bacterium. Classification (GTDB taxonomy): domain Bacteria; phylum Chloroflexota; class Dehalococcoidia; order GIF9; family UBA5629; genus CAZFIM01. Next base: position 14,084 of record CAZFIM010000052.1, on the reverse strand, counting down.
TGGTGGGAGAGCTGTATATCATGAAGCTGTCCGGCATCTCAGATGATCATGATAACCCGTTTTCCGGTTCTCACCACGGCAATTCACCTCCACCTCCACCGGAACAACGCTTCCTGAACTCCGTAATCAATTCATTATGGATTGCCCTTGCCGCTATTATAGTCATTGCATTTCTGCTGGGCCTATTTCTTGCGCGCCAGATTACCAGGCCGGTGCAAAAATTGCAGGAAGGTACCCGGCGAATCGCTGCAGGTGATCTTGGCTATCGGGTTGCAATCGACTCCAAAGATGAAATAGGTGAAATGGCACGCTCTTTCAACAGCATGGCTACCAGTCTGGAAAAAGCAGAACAATCCAGACGCCAGCTTAATGCTGATATCGCCCATGAACTGCGTACACCTCTAACAATTATTCAGGGAACGGTAGAAGGTATAATGGATGGTGTATTTAAAGCAGATAAGGAACATCTGGAGACAATAAAGCATCAAGCCACTCTACTAACCAGATTGACACAGGATATTCGAGAGCTTTCCCTTGTTGAATCCGGCCAATTGAAACTTCAACCTGAGCCAACAGATATTAATACTATAATTCAACATATGATCAGTCAGATAAAAACAAAAGGTATAGAAAAAAACGTCAGTATTGCTTTCAATGGAGATCAAAATCTTCCCGTAATTAAGCTTGATCCGGTTAGAATCGGGCAGGCAATTGCCAACCTGCTTACCAACGCCTTACACTATGCTCCCCAGGGATCGACAATTACTGTATCTTCAAAGCTGGAAACTAATAACGCTATCAGTCTGATTGATAAATCAGCAGTACTCATATCTGTTGCGGATAGTGGTAAAGGGATAACCCCTGAACATCTCCCATATATATTCGAGCGTTTTTACAGGGTGGACAATTCCAGGGCAAGGAATGAGGGCGGAACAGGTTTAGGGCTTGCCATAGTAAAGCAAATGGTTGAAGCTCACGGCGGAAAGGTGAGAGTTGAGAGCGTGCCGAACAACGGAAGCATCTTTTATATAGCGCTTCCAACCAATGATGAATTATAATTGAAATCTGCGATAATGGTTGATAGAAATCGATGTGCACAGTAATATCCCAGTATTCTTTCCCGATCTTCACACTTTCTCCATAATTTATCTGTATAATATACACAATTTGTTTGTCTTCCAAAGACTTAAATATAAAATGGAGCAGCATTGAAAAAATATGTAACCGCATGTTCAATACTCATTCTACTTACACTCGTTGCCGGAACAGCAGGATGCAGTAAAGATGAAGAGGCGACGAATGCACCGGAAATATATGAAGTTAAGAGAGGAGATATAGCCCTCACAGTTTCAGCAGATGGCAGCCTGGTGATGCCGCGTGAAGTAGAACTTCATTTCGGCACGGCAGGTACCGTTAAAGAAGTGCTTGTCCGGGAGGGAGACATGGTCACAGCAGGAACTATCCTGGCCGTCCTTGATGATACCGCTGAGATCATCTCAATCAAGTCCGCTGAAAACAATTTGCAACAAACCTTAAGTAATCTTGTCCAATCAGTTTCAGGTATTCAACAGATATTGGGCTATCCCAGAGTCTATCCCAATATTAGTGCCTTCAAGGTAATGGAACAGGTCCAGAGAGAAATATCCACTGCCCGCTCTCTGCTTAAAAACGGCAGCTATACTGAAGCAGCATCCGAACTGCGGCTAGCACAATACGATATGGATTCCGCCGTAAAGGTTCTGGAGGCACCTGTTACAGATATTGAGAATTATCCTGATGTAGTGAGAGATATTATCACTGCAGAACAATACCCGGAACTGCAGGTCTATATGTTGACTTCCTTTGGACCAAAAATCAAACAAACAATTACCATAGTTGAGGAGGAACAGAAAAAAATCAGGGATATCCTCACCCTGATTGAAAATGAAAATTACGATCATGCCTTATCAGCGATTGACTTAACCTTGAAATCCTTCTCTAAAGCGGTCAGAGCCGTGGAAAATACAGTAGGCCTTATAGAAAGAAGAACGTTTTCTTTCCCCGATATAGCGATGAGTATCGTCTTTTTCGATTCAGCCCGGGCAAATTTGAACAAATCCCAGGCATTGATAGAGACAGATGAGTTTGATAGTCTGGCATTTGTGGAATCTTTACGCATTGTATATCACGATATCGAGATGGGTTACTCAATCCTGAGCGACAACGAACTGGTGCTAGAACATGGCCTTAGTTTGAAGGAGGTACAATCTAACCGTCTTAATCTGGAAAAAGCCGCTCTTTCACTGCGTAATGCCAGAGAAAACTATCTTAAAACCATTATTCTTGCGCCCTTTGACGGTATGGTTGTGGATATAGGGCTGAATGAAGACGACCAGCTTTCTCAGCAAGACTACTCGTCACGAACTGCCGTACACCTTGTTGATGTGGAAACAGTTAAATTTGAAGGCACTGTAGATGAAGTGGATATTTTCCAGGTCAGTCACGGGCAGAAAGCAAACATAATCATTGATGCTCTTCCGGATAAGGAACTAACGGGTACAGTGACTTTCGTTTCTCCTGCCGGTACTGGTGAAACAGGTGTGGTTAACTATACCATTACTATTGAGCTTGACCCTGTAGATATTGAACTGAAAGGAACGTTAACAGCTACTGCTGATTTGATTCTCGATAAAGCTGATAATGTACTTATTGTTCCTACCAACGCGCTGAGCAGTACTCCCGAAGGCGATTTCGCAACTGTCCTTATCGACATGGAAACCATGCAAACTGAACAAAGACAGGTTAAAACAGGGATTCAGAGCTACCAATTTGCTGAGATAACATCTGGACTTAAGGAAGGAGATAAACTACTTGTCGGTAATCACTAGTCTCTATGAGATCTGCGTGCATTTAGCTGCACCTCACTGTCCGCAGTCGGAGCAAAATAATGGCAATTAGGCAAATAATTTGTACTGCAGTGCGGTTGTTTTGTATGGCTATAATGATTGCCGGCATAGTTTCCGGTATAGCTTGCGATAAAAAACAAGATAACCTTCCGCAAATGCAAACAGCGCAGGTCAAACGGGGTGACCTCATGGTTACCATCCCCTCCGACGGCATTATTGAAATGCCCAAACAGGTAGAACTTGGTTTCGGGACAATGGGAGCTGTAGCTGAAATATTTGCCGAAGAGGGAGATTTTGTACATGAGGGTACTTTGCTTGCCCGTCTGGATAATACCTCACAGAAAAATGCCATTATTACCGCTCTCTATGACATGCAGCAGGCACGCAATACGCTGGAAATGAGCTGCAGTGGGGGGATTGACTATATATATGCGTATCCCGATGTGAGCGCTACTCTCATTTTTGAAGAGGCTATGTCTGACCTCAATGTATCCAGAGATTATCTGCAGCAGGGGCTGCACAAGGAAGCTGCATCTAAACTGCGCTTAACATTCTACGAACTGGAAATCTGCATAGATCTGCTCGAGGCGCAGCTTGAGTCAATTGAGACATATCCACTTACTCCCTCCATCACAACCTATGAGAGTAGGCCGGATATACCGGATAAGCCACAGATATTTTTAAAAACACAAGAGACGAAGCGGTGGCTGCTGCATGACCAGAATAATCTGAAAAACATCCACAAGCTCATTGCCTCCGGTGATATACAAAATGCACTAAAAGAGCTAAACAGCGAAATGGAACATCTACAGACGAGCAGACAGTATGTCAACACCACTATCGGGCAAACATCCAGAAATAATATAACATATCCGGATACAGCAACGAGTACCGATTTTTTGGACTCCTGTAAAGAAAGCATTTTCGATCTCATCGTAAAAACTGAAAACGGTGACTACGAACCTATAGCGTTTTCTGAGACTTTGCGAATGGCACAACTGGACTTAAAAATAGGTATCGATACACTGACTTCAAGCACCATTATTTACGAAAGCGGGATGAATCTTCAGGAAGTCCAACAATATAACCTTAGCTTGCTTTCAGCAAAATTAGCACTTCTCGAGGCTAAAAATAATCTACTTAAGACTGAAATTCTCGCACCTTTTAATGGTGAGATTATCGACATCGGTGTTGAAGTGGACAATGTTCTTTCGTCGATCGATTATTCCTCCCGTCCGGCCGTAACATTGCTCGATACCACACTTGCGGAGTTCGCCGGTACCATCGATGAGGTAGATATCTTCGATGTGAGCGTGGGACAGAAGGCAGCTATCATTATAGATGCCATGCCGGAAAGCATATTAACAGGAACTGTTAATTTTATTTCCCCGTTTGGTAAAAATGAGAGGGGTGTAGTCACCTTTGATATGACGGCAATACTCGATCCTGCGGATATAGACTTACGCGGCGGATTGACTGCTACTGCTGATATTATGATTACCTCGCGTGAAAACGTGCTTCTAATGCCATCCAAAGCACTAATTAAAAGTCCCATGGGTACTATTGCTCTAGTAGTTACTCCCGGTATTGAAGGCGGCACTCCCACACCAGTCACTACAGGCGCAAGCGATTATGAATATACCGAAGTCATATCCGGATTAACGGAAGGGCAGACAGTATTGATTATTGACGAAAACCAGTTGAATAATAGCTCCAGTTCCAGCGGGCCACCTCGTATGGGACCTCCACCCGGAGGTGGCGGTGGACCAATGCGGTAATATGGTACCAGTCTTATATAATCCTTTAATTAATAATACCTGAAACAAATGGAGATATCGTTTGATTGAAATTCAAAACATTGTAAAAACATACAGCGCCGGAGATATTCAGGTAACCGCGTTAAATAATGTCTCATTCTGTTGCAGGGATGGGGAAATGATCTCCATAATGGGAGCTTCTGGTTCCGGCAAATCCACTCTTATGAATTTGCTGGGCTGTCTGGATAGGCCTACTAGCGGCAAATATCTTCTCGATGGAGAGGATGTCAGCAAGATGAATGATAGAGTGCTGGCAAGAATCAGAAACAGGAAGATCGGTTTTGTTTTTCAATCCTTTAACCTGCTTCCCCGTATAACGGCCATTGCTAATGTGGAGCTGCCCATGGTATATGCCAGAAGCAATCATAATAAACGTAAACACGCACTGGAAACTCTGGAGGCAGTGGGCATCGGAAAAAGAGCGTTCCACCGCCCCTCCGAAATGTCCGGAGGCGAACAACAACGCGTTGCTATCGCACGTGCTTTGATATTAAATCCATCCATAATATTGGCAGATGAGCCTACCGGAAACCTCGACACTCATAATAGTCACAGCATCATGACATTACTTCAAGAACAGCATAAAAAAGGAATTACTGTCATTATCGTTACTCATGAAGAAGACATCGCCGAATATACTCAACGCACTATCTACCTTCGGGACGGCAATATTATAGAGGAGAAGGTAAGATGAGTATTTGGGATAGTATCCGGACCTCGTGGCAGTCAATTATCTCCAATAAAATGCGGTCCATACTAACTGTGCTTGGTGTTGTAATCGGCGTAGCAGCAGTTGTGTTTCTGGTCGGTCTGGGGCGCGGCCAGCAGTCCACTATTACAGATATGTTCAAAGATATGGGCGCCAATGCTTTCTATATATCCAGCACCAGCGATAAGGCTGGTTCGGGAGAAAGTTTGACACTTGATGATGCCAAGGCACTGGAAGATCCTCAAAGAGCGCCTACAATCGATGTAGTTGCTCCAATGATTGGCAGCATGGTTACTGTTTCTTACGGCAACTCCAATGTCAACATAAGCTGTACCGGTGTAACTCCTGAAATAACTGAAATACGCAGCTATCCTGTTGAGAAAGGTAATTTTATCTCCGATGTGGACAATGATAGAAGAAGCAGCGTGGCAGTCCTGGGACACCAAACCGCTCTCGACTTGTTCGGTATTAACGACCCGATAGGCGAAACCATCCGGGTTGAAGGACGCAGATTCCAGGTTATCGGAGTTATCGAAGAAATCGGCGGCAGGCCCGGCAGTGATGACTATGTTCTTATTCCGCTAACTACCATGCAGTCTAAAATAATCTCAGGAAAAGATGTCAGTCAAATTGCCGTACTGGCAACAGATACGGAACAAATAAATAAAGCGATTAGTGAAGCCACTGATATCCTCAGACAGCGCCATCATATCAGGGAAGGACAAGAAGACGATTTCGATATCAGGAATATGACCGAAATTTTAAAGAATATGACTCAATCGCTGGCCACATTCTCTATTTTTCTGGGAGCTATCGGCGCCATCGCTCTGGTAGTTGGCGGTATCGGCATAATGAATATTATGTTGGTATCGGTCAGTGAACGAACACGTGAGATCGGTATTCGCAAGGCTATCGGTGCTACCAGGCCGGATATCATGATTCAATTTCTCACTGAGGCGGCAATGCTCAGTCTGACAGGGGGAATAATCGGACTGCTGATAGCAATAGGTGGTACTGCGCTTATTGGCGGACTCAGTATGATGGGACCATTTCAAATCAAAGCCCAGATAGGTGCCGACATTGTTATTATTGCTCTCGTGGTAGCTATCGGGGTAGGCCTCGTATCCGGAACTTATCCTGCCTTCCGTGCTGCTATGCTTGACCCTATTGATTCTCTAAGACATGAGTAAAGCTACATTACCAGCTATACACTCTCGAACCTGCCACGCTAACAATAGCGTATTAAGTAAATGAGTATCGACTGACAGATGAGAATACGTTGATTCTCGATGTTGTTATGAATTATTATTCGTATTTACCGCCTGCTTTTCCCGGCGTTTTGCCAACCAGTATATACCGCTCATGACTGCAGCCACACCTCCCAATACAAAAGGTATAATGCCCATCGCACGCTGTACATTAACGGTAACAGGTTCCGTAATATGTTCACCAAGTCCCAGTTTCTCAAAGGGCACTGAAGCAAGATAGAGCCAGGACGTGCCTCCAACTTCATGCTCCCCGTAAACATGATTTATATAACGTTCCGGATTATTGGCAATACGCGTTTTTGCTTCTGCTATCAAGTTGTCACGCAGTCCAAATTTGAGCGCGCCGGTTGGACATGTCCCGGCGCAAGCCGGCTGCAAACCCTGCTCCAGCCTGCCGGCGCAAAATGTGCATTTGCGTATCCAGGGAATAGATTTTTCCCACTCGAAATTCGGGATGCCAAAAGGACAGGCCGTCATACAGTAGCGGCAGCCGATACATTTTGTCTCGTCATAGGTAACAGGGCCGTTCGGTGTTTTTACCAGTGCACCTACAATACAGGCCTCAGCACAAGCCGGATATTCGCAATGCATACATTGAATTTTTGCATATATCCATTGTGGTCCGGTGCCTTCTGCTATTTCTGTGGCACGAATATTGGTAAACGTATCCGCCTTTAAAAGTGGGACCGCCTCAATAGTTATGTCTTTTTGGGGATTGTCATAGTCAGAGACGGGATTATGATTCCATTGTTTGCACGCTACCACACAGGCTCTGCAGCCCACACATAACGTAGTATCGACAAGCATGCCATAACCATTTCCCTGTTTCGTGCCAGAGTGCTTGCTACTGGCAAGTACCGGACCCGCATTTGCAGCAACTGCGGTTGAAGTTAGACCTGCTGCTGCTAGCATAAGAAATTTTCTTCTATTTGTCTCCATTACAGTTTCCTTATTTATTAACGCTGTAAGAGCTGCCGGTTAACAATCAGTTATTGCTAATTCCAAATCCTGGCAGATTTTTTCTACCAACTTCGGTAAAGCAGCAGCAACATCTGGCGTAAGCATCATTCCACTTTCTATTTTCCCGGGCTCGATTCCATAGACAACGATGTCCTGAGCACAAGCCCCGATAAATCTTGCTGAAACTATGGCTTCGATAATGCCGATTTGATGAAGTGAAGTAGCCCTTTCCTTCTGAATATAAATATCATCGGGGGTAAAACGATAAAGCGTTCCCGGAGGATTCCCCGCTTTCACGGCATCGATAATGATCACTTTTTTACGATCACTCAAGTTAGTTAAATAGGACATGGTTGCCGTCCCGCTGTCGAGCAATTCAATAGTATCAGGCAGCTTTAGTTTTTGCAGAGCGCGAATAGTATGCACCCCGGCGCCATCGTCGCTCATCAATATATTCCCTACTCCCATGATAAGAACAGGGGAATTAGTTATAGAAGATTTATTACACTTTGTTGTTAAATTCGGCATCATCATTATGAGGTTAACTTTATGTAATACGGAAATTATTGGTTTCATTCCCCTGGGAATCTATCATATGAATGGCACAAGCCAAACAAGGATCATAAGAGCGTACAATTCTGCCTATTTCAAAAGGATTCGTTTCATCTTTGATCATAGTTCCCATTAAAGCCTGTTCCATACTACCGGGCTGATTGCTTTCATCACGTGGAGATGCATTCCATGTTGTGGGTACAACGCATTGATAATTAGCTATTTTTGAGTTTTTAATCATCAACCAGTGTCCCAGCGCACCACGCGGTGCATCATACAAACCTATCCCTTCTCCTTCTTCAGGATTCTGATATTCAATACAGGTCCGGTCTCCCGGTTTTAATTCCAATAACCATTTCGCCATGTTATCAGCAACAATCTTACATTCCAAACCACGCGCGATATGTCTTCCCAGAACGCTGAACAACTCCTCAATACCAACACCGGCAGTTTTTAACACATTATCAACCGTCTGCTTTACAGCGATATCACCGGATAAATAGTTAATGACCATACGTGCCAACGGGCCTACCTCATACACTTTTCCGTCATAACGCGGCGCTTTGATCCATGTGTACGCACCGTCCTTATTACGATCAACCTCCGTTGTTGCCTGATAAGGATATTGAGCAGGTTTATCCTTATACCAGCTATATCTAACCTGTTCTGTTATTTTCGATGGATCGACAGCCATAATTTTCATATCCGGCCAAGACACTATTCCCTGTTTAAACAAACGCTCACGTTTGGAAAGGTCCTTCTCGCTGCAATCCAGATCGAATGCACCATAGCTAAGCAAGTTTCCGCATCCTCTTCCTATACGGAAATAATCAGGATAGGCGCTTCCTATCATAAGGAGGTCAGGGATATAGGAATTATCGATAAAATCACGTATCGCATTAATCTTCCAGAGAAAGTTCGTGATTTTATCCACAGTGGGAATCTCCGTGACGCCGCCAGGAACAATTGCCACATTATGCGGCATTTTACCGCTGAAAATAGCAGACATTTCATGAGCAAGCTTTCTAATCTTGAGTGCATCAAGATAATGACTGACAACAGCGATATTTGCTTCATCAGACAATCGGTAATCACCTTCATAGCGCGGGAAAAACGGGGCAAGTGCACCCGCATCGCTTATATTTCTGCTCGTTATAAATGTTTTTACAGAATTCAAGCCGGAATCTTTACCGTCATACATCGCTACTTTAGTAACATCAACATAATCTAATGCTGCTAAATGGTAGAAATGCAAAATATGAGATTGAATATAATTTGCTCCACCAATCAAATTACGCAATATCCGCCCGTTATCGGGAATCAGATCAGCAATACCAAAAGCCGTATCAAGACTCAGGGCAGCAGCCATTGCATGCGCAGTGGGACAAACACCACAAATCCTTTGCACAATGAATTGCGCATCAAAAGGGTCACGACCGCGCAAGAGAATTTCCAGCCCACGGAATAACATTCCGCAGCTCTTCGCATCCATAACAACCCCATTTTCAATGGCAGCTTCTATTTTTAGATGTCCTTCTATGCGGGTTAGCGGATCGACAATAATCTTACTCACTAAACATTACTCCTTCTTCTCTGCTTCTTCATTATTGCCAGAAACACCCTTAGCAATGAGCGCCCCGGCTCCAACTATAGCAGCACCTGCGGCTGCCCCAATACCTGCCGCCGCTCCGGTACTGATTCCTTTAGAATCCTCCTTACCATCTGGAGTAGCTTTAGCTATAGGGACTATCTCCCAATCCTCAGCTTCCTTTCTAAATGGGGAAAGCTTGTCAGGAAAGCCGGGTTCCACACAACCAATGCAAAGGCTATTCGCACCAACACACCAGTTGCTACCGCTATTCCACATCCTCAAAGGACAATCCGCATAGGTGACAGGTCCCTTGCAACCTAATTGATACATACAATAAGGATCAGAGAATTTTTTTGAGAATATTCCCAATTGAAAATACCCATTCCTCGGGCATATATCATGTACACGTTTTCCAAAAAATGCGACCGGCCTTCCATGTTGATCTAATTGAACAGCTTCCAAACCCTTGAGCAATATTGTCGCAACAGTTCCTACAAACCAATCCGGATGCGGGGGGCACCCGGGCACATTGACAACAGGAGTACTAATTCCTTCACTCTTTAATATCTCTTTTACTCCAATACAAATTGTGGGATTTGGCGCTGCCGCAGGAATACCACCGAAGGCAGCGCAGGTACCCAGAGCTATCACCGCCATCGCATTACCGCCAAGATTTTTCACATGTTCCAGGGTCGTTATACCTTTGCCGTCAATCTCCCCAACCTCACAGTAGATTCCGTGATCTTTGGTGGGAATAGCGCCTTCTACCACCAAAACATAGCTGCCCTTATTTAAGGAGGACCGCTTTAAGATATCAATTGCCTTTTCCCCTTCAGCAGCCATTATCGTTGAATGGAACCGCATACTGAGGTGTTTGCCGGGAATTACCTCATCCACGAGTATATTCTGAATATTAGGACTCATAGAGTTGAGAACGCTTACAGAACATCCGGTACAGGAACTGGCCTGTAGCCAAATAACAGGTATCTCGTTCACTGTGCTCGAATCGGCATATACCGGCAGATGGCCTTCATATTTGGCAAAACCGAGAAATAAAAGACCGGCTGAAGCAGCAGAAAAAGAAGACATCTTTAGAAATTCCCGGCGGGAAATATCCCTGTTAGTATTCATAGTTTCACCTCAATGCGCATTTCACAGATAATCATATATCTGATTACTAGAAATAATACCCGTAAGATACCATCCATATCGATTTGGCAGACAACAATATACAATCTCCCCCAAATAAAAGTACCTGAAAATACTTTTTATCTCAGAACACAATAACAAAACAGAACTATTTGCATATAATTTACCTACATGCAAATATAACCAACCTTCTGATTGTACTCCGCCTTATGCGTTTAACTATAACATGCCTCAAGCGGATTTACCTTCCGCCATGTTGCTTATTCTCCCCACTCTGAGATATGGCATTTATACCTGTTATGTATTGTCAGGAAATAGGTGATTCTACTGAGATTGTCCATGAACTCATTATTGCGAACATATATACGGCCGTATAAAAGTCAGGTCTTTGTTCTGGAAGAATATTAATGAGGTCCATTACGGCAAAATCTATGCTTCTGCGGAAATGGAATTTACCATTTAGACAAGTAATGGGAATTTCTTCTTTGCAATACCGCTCTTTATTACACTAATGTATCCCGGGTCGTAATAAACATATTAATTAGATATTTCATTCTCCAACAACCAGTCAAATGTTTGTTTTTTCAGCTCAGCTATGTAGAAAGTCTCAACGTGTCTTACGCCATCAATGGCAGCAATTTCATTTTTTATAATATTGACCAGCATCTCTGGGGAGGCCGCATAGATATTAACAATAATATCAAAACGACCAAAAGTAAGAGCTGTAAAATGAACGCTCCTGTTTCTGACAAGCTGCTCACATACATTGTCTATCTGATTCATGGTGACATCTAGAGCGATAATAGCCATAGAGTTCAGTCCGATCTCGGATGGTTCAGGCATTGCAGTTATACTGATAACATTGTCGCGTAATAAACCTTTAATACGCCTTGACACAGAAGCGATGCTAATGCCCAATTTTTTAGAAAGATTGCTTGAGGTTACCCGCCCGTCTTTCTGAAGCTCTATAATAAGTTTTTGATCTATGGTATCCAACAATATACTCCTTTATTTATTTTATTTGAACTACTAAAATGAATATTTTTTATTGAAAGCAAATTTACCACGGAACTTCATAGCTCAATAAAACCCGTAAATTGCAGAGACAATGTCGTTTCACAGTAATTGGTACTCTTCGTAAATAGTTTCGAATATACTAACAAAGCGTTATCGCATAAAACCATTGATGAACAACATAGAAAGGAGAGGCAATAGCAAAGCTATTCACTGTGAGGTGTATTACAAGATAATTCGGTAGCGAATTCATTTCTTTCTCCTTTCCACTCGGGAGGTATCATCGTTTCCAATGATACCGTCGACCCGCCTGACGCGGATACCGGATGTTTGCCTTAGAAAATTCTTTAGGCACAACAACTCCGAAGAAATCTTAGAAATGCTAACATATGTATAAGACGATGTCAACATAGTAATCGTGTTCGATATGTCACTATATTTTGTACAATTTTGCCTGTTGTGCCAGGCATAAGTACCAAACGCAGCAACAAAAAAATGTTATGTAATACACTAAGTTACGGTAGCTGCGGGTAAGAAGCCAGTTGTGTGAGTAATCATCTAAATACAGAGCCTTCCTTTGATATCCTTGAGGTAAATATCGTCTAAAACGAAGGTCGTGGTCAACAACACACTGAAAATCTATTACTTATTGACAAAAGGGCATATTATTGATAATATTTCTCACTAATTAAACTATAACTTGTTAATTTTATTATTGTTAGTTAGCTTAATAATTATTATTAGCGCTGCATCGATTGTACACTTAACACATAAGGCCTCCTCTGTACTTGATTTTTAGCTACCCTATTTGCCAGGGAATCGTTGGTTGGCACAACTTATAGATCATTGTTATTACGATCAAAATTTTTACAGCGGATTATATTTTTCGACTTATCCCTGTAAGGACGAACCTGAATTAGATATCCTCGCTTTGAGAACTCAGGGGATGATCGATATTTAATAAATTCAATTATGTTGGCACTTAGTACACAACAACCGACAGAAGGAGGTGATACAGGCGGATAGTCGAGGCATTTGGAGTTTTTAGATTTTCATCTTAAGGAGGGATCAATGAAAAACAAGAAATCATTGCTGTTTTCCTGCATTATTCTGAGCATTGTCCTGTTGACATCTTTAGTTGCCGGTTGTCAAAGGGCGGCGCCAGCAGAACCAACCTCTCCTACCACTCCAACCGCTCAAGAAAAATCGATACGTATCGGTGTGATTATGGGTATAACCGGTTTTTTCTCAGTGCGTGAAGTCCCGGATTTATATCAGGCAGAAATAGCCCGGGATATGATAAATGAGCAAGGTGGAATTACCGTAAATGGTGAAAAATATAAGGTTGAACTCGTTGTCGCAGATACCAAGAGCACGATGGACGGCGTTACCGCAGCAGCCAACAAATTAGTGTTTGATGAAAAAATTAAGTTTATTATCGGCCCGACAGCATTCTTTGCCGCGGCAGCAGGAGCGATATGCGATCCGAATAAAGTACTTCGTTTCGTTACCTGGGGTGTTAATACTCCCGGGGAAGTAGACGCGACTACGCCCTATGCTTTTCTGGGCGGTAGCGGTAGCGTATTGACCTCAGTAGCAATAGTCAAATACCTCAAGAAAACGTATCCAAATGTCAAAAAGGTAGCCTGGATTAGTCCGGATGACGGATCACCGGCTGCTATGATAGGCATTGATACTGATTTATTAAATGAGCAGGGGATATCTATAGTGGGTGAACCGCTCCTCTATCCTAATGAAACACAGGATTTCAGCGCGTTCGCAGCAAAACTAAATGCAGTAAAGGAAGCTGATGCCATATTTTTACAAAACGGACTTGTTCCACATATAGGCGCTATCGTTAAGGGTCTTCGAGAGATGGGTAACTATAAACCTTTCGCTGGTTCTCTTCCGGCACGTATAAGTCAAATTATGACCATCACCGGACCAGACGCCTTAAAGGACGTATTTACCACCGGCTACACTCCGACTGATCCGAATATGCCACCTATAGCAAAGGAAATCGTAAATAAGGTTATGGCTGAGCATGGAGCGGACTATCAATTGGAGATGACTGCTCCTAACTGCTTATGGATCATAAAAGAAGGCATTGAAGCTGCTCAGAGTATGGATCCGACAGTA
>CAZFIM010000051.1:0-18073 GCA_964519615.1 uncultured Dehalococcoidales bacterium | reverse complement strand
GTCAAATTTGTCTGTTAACATTGTAGTTTTAATTACAGCCCCGGAAAGTAAAGCAGATATTAGGTTTTCATAGGTAATTCCCTGACAGAATAATAACCTGCCTCTTAAATGTTTAGAAAAAGAATCCCTGGAATATTTTATACCCTTTTCAGTGCATAGCTGAAAAATGTGCGATCGGTCAAATATATTAGCAAATTGCACTATAGCAAGTGAGTTATACTCATTATCCGCTGTAAGCGCAAGTAAATGTCCTATTCCGCCAAGATCGATTTCATCAAGCGCATAGTGGGATAATACGTTTGCACGTAACGTTGGTATACCGGCCATTCTCGCTTGTGAGATGTTTGTCCAGTTATCGTCGACCATAAAGACTTTGTATCCCTCCGCTATTAAAACGCTGGCAAGGTTGCGTGCGAATAAATTGGCTCCTACGATTAAAAACCCTTGTGGATTTGGACTGGCGAGTTTAAGTGCTCTACCTACGGGCGTGGCGGAAAGCCCGTAAATAATGACCGTTCCTGCTATTACGAGGAAGGTGAAAGGCACCAGCAGCTCTGCTTGCTTAAAACCACTGTCAACAAGTCGCAGCGCAAATACGGATGAAACTGCTGCCGCCACAATGCCGCGAGGGTCAACTGACGCAAGAAAGACTCTTTCTTTCCAGTTTAGCCTTGATTTTAATGTTGAGATAGCCACTGAGAGCGGGCGGGCGATGAAGATCAATATAGCTAAAAATAGAATACTTCCTGTTCCGAAGTATGATAGTTCACTCATAGATAGTCTGGCTGCCAGCAAGATAAAAAGGCCCGATATTAAAAGAACTCTTAAATTTTCTTTAAATTCTGCTATATGTCTCACGCTGACTGTTTTCTGGTTTGCCAGTACAATACCCATAACGGTTGCCGCCAGGAGGCCGGAGTCTTCATGAATAATGTTAGCGGTGGTAAAAGCAAGTATCACCATTGCCAATGTAACAGCACTGTGAAGGTAATCAGGTATCAGATAACTTCTTAATAACAGTATTACTATATACGCTGCCAGTGCACCTATTGCACCGTTGATGAGAACTGTTTTAATCAGGCTAAAGACGATAACGATGCCTGCATCCTGCATGCCGCTGACAGTGATAACCTGAAATACAATAATGGCAAGGACTGCACCGATAGGATCAATAACTATACCTTCCCATTTGAGAATTGAAGCGACTCGGCCTCCCATCCTTAAATGTCGCAGCATTGGAATAATGACCGTTGGCCCTGTGACTATGAGGATAGCGCCCAACAAAGTAGCGAGACCCAGATCAAGTTTTAAAAAATAATATGCTGAAGCGGTACCTATGATCCAGCTCGCAAGGGTTCCAAGAGAGATAAGACGAATGACAACTCCTTCTACAGTACGCAGCTCTGAGATACGAAGGTTCAGGCCGCCCTCGAAAAGAATGATCGCTACAGCCAGTGATACCAATGGAATCAATATATCTCCGAAGAGAACATCGGGTTTTAAAAAGCCTGTAAGCGGACCTGCGATGAACCCAAATAACAGCAGGAGGAGTATGGAAGGTAAACGAATTCGCCAAGAAAGCCATTCGGCAGCAATTCCCAGAATAATAATGCTGGAAAGACCAATAAGTAAACTTACTATCATTTATATTGCCTGAGATGACTCTTACATATCTATTATGAAATAAAACTGAATGTAGTATTAGTATAACAACATGAACAGCAGCAGGCTATGTAAAAGTATGGAGCCGAATTATATACGCCGCCTGTTATATTAATAGGAGATGAGAGAGCAAGACTCTTAACCCGATGGCAATGAGAATAACTCCGCCAATTATCCCGGCATGCTTACCTAATATTGTACCTGCTTTCCTACCTAAAATGAAACCGGTTATAGCAATTAATAAAGTGACAATTCCTATGGTCGAGCAGGTAGATGCGATATTAACATCCAGAAAAGCAAATGAAAGTCCTGCGGCAAGAGCATCTATACTTGTTGCCAGCGCTAAATACAGGACTAATAATAGTCTGGAAATATCATTGCTTTTCCCATGCCCATCAGGGTGGAGAGATTCCCATATCATTTTTCCGCCAATTAATGCGAGTAAGGTGAATACCAGCCAGTGATCGAAATCGGCGATGAAAGCAACAATAGTGCGGCCTAACAGCCAGCCGATAAAAGGCATTAAAGCCTGAAAAATAGCAAATGCCAATGAAGCACGGATTATAGTGAAAGCAGAAATATTTACACGAGAGATACTGATGCCGATGGCTACGGCAAAGCAATCCGCTGATAACCCGAGAGCTATAAGTACAATGGAAGGGAAATCCAGTTCAGTCACGTTTTCAGTATGCCATTTGGGGTTGTATTATACAACTTGCCCATACCATATAGGAGATATAAGTTACATACCAAGTGAAAATAAGGCACTAAAATAAGCAATATATTATTGTATATATTAAAGTAGTATATAGACAATAACAATTGGAAATATTATAGTAATCATGAAATATGGATTGGGTATATTTATCGGTGCGGTTATTGGTGGGCTGATTGGATATTTTGGAAGCTGCTCCGGCAGTACATGAGGCATTACAGCAAGTCCCTGGACAGGGGCAATATTCGGAGCCTTGATAGGAATAATAATCGTAACCGGGCTGTCTTCACATTCGTAATAGTTGTCCCGATATAAAGGATAGATATATGACTGTAAAGTCGTTAAGACACAATTATGTGCTATTGTTACTGGTTTTCCTTCTGCTTTGTGTGATATTTGCAGTACTATTTTTTATTAAACCGGGACATATTTCACCGTGTGATGCTATGTTCAGTGCACTCATAAAATGGCCGGACCGAAGCTCAGAACATGTTATTATCGATCATGACGGATCCTTTATATTGAATGGGCATAAGAGAAACCTGGTTGGTGTTACATTAGGATTTGGCCTTTCGCATGATTTTGCTGAAAGCTATTGGCTGCCTGAAAACGTTGCACGTTGGGACAAGATATTGACATATCTTGAACATTCCGGGGTAAGGATAGTATCTTTTGAACCTGAATCTATCCATAATTTCGGGGGTAAAGCGGGAGAGGAATTTGAACGCTATTCTGCAATGTTCGATCTAATTTATGAACATAAAATGCTTGTTATGCCGCATATTGTAGCTCGGCATCAACCCGATGCGGATGATTTAAGCAACCCCGATTTCATGATGAGTCATTCACGTCATTCAGACACGGTAGGACAATGGGCCTCTCGTTTTGCTGATGTTATGACACATTATCCCAATACTGTCGCCGTGGTAATAGAGAATGAACTGAATATTCCAGTCGGTGGTAATAATTACCAACCGGAGGATGTGGCAAATTACTTATCATATTTAAAATGTATTATAAATCGAGAACTCAATGTTCCTGTAGTCACCAATTTATCCGGTCACTCAGAGGGGACGGCTCCTGTGAGGGATGATATTATTAAGGCAGGGCTTGATGTGACCGATTGGCCTTGTTTTACCATTTATGGTGATAGTCTTGAACTCTATAATACACGCATAAAAACTCTCACCGAATGGCTGCGCAATAACGGATATTCACATGAAGGTTATTGGATAAAAGAAACAAATTATTACAGTTGGTCGCCACCTGATGCCAGTAATTTTACCGTTGAATATCTGGAAAGCCTTATTAATCATGGTGCTTCGATTGTGCTGCTTTATGCTGCTTTGAGTGCTGACGATCCAGGGTACTCATTTTTTGATAACGCAGGAAATCCTATAAAAAGTATGGAAAATTTAAGCAGAGAAATTAATCGTCTGCAATTGCCTGTTGAATAGCATTGTGGATAGACGGGCTGCGTATTCTGATGGAACATTCGCCGCATATATATAGGAACATCCGGCTGGCATTATAAGCACTGGAAAGGGCGCTTCTATCCACTTAACATAGCAAACGAGCATCTTCTTAACTATTATGTGTCCCGCTTCGATACTGTAGAGATTAATAATACCTTTTATCGGTTGCCTGAAGAACATATTTTTACCAGTTGGAAGGCTGTAGTTCCGTCAAGCTTCATTTTTTCTGTTAAAGCCAGCCGTTATATCACTCATATTAAGAAATTCAAAGATACAGAAACAATGATTGATAATTTTATGACGAGGATTAAAATACTCGGGGACAATCTTGGACCTGTTCTATTTCAAATGCCTCCGCACTGGAAAATTAATCCCGGGAGGTTAATGGATTTTCTTCAATCTTTACCCGCTGGATATAGATATGCTTTTGAATTTCGTGATGACAGCTGGTTTGAAGAACCGATTGAAACACTTCTAAGTCAGCGCGGGGCTGCTTTTTGTATCTATGATTTTGCAGAAAGAGAATCACCGCACTTTGTAACCTCAGACTTTGTCTATATGAGATTGCTTGGTCCGGCTGAGCCATATAAGAATAGGTATGAGCGTAAGATGCTTTTAAGGAGGGCTGATAGTATTATGCGATGGGTGGAAGAAGGGAAGGATGTATTTTTGCTATTTCGATAATGATGAGATGGCTTATGCTGTTGAAAATGCTTTAACGCTAAAACAAATGATCAAATTGTGATCTGAGAAAAGAAAGAATAATAGCATTATTCTTGCACCGTTTTTGCTTATTGCCGGAATTTAAGTAGATACGGTGTCAAAAGCTTATTCAAACGGCGATGCACTCAAGAAATATTGATCATCTTTTGCTACAGCGATTGTATTTATTACAGTCTGTACTCAAGCCCATCGCTGCTGACTAACATTGTTTGTTCAGGATTGTATCAGTTAACACGCTATTTTAGCGAAATTGATCGAGAAGCGGCTTTACCTGTGAAGGGAACATTTTTTGTTTGACCAGTGGGCCTTTCCGCAGGGATAATTGCTTCTCTTCAAATGTGGTACGTTCTACATTGTATATTATTCCCACGGGTATTCTTTCACCCCATTCGTCGGATATAGATTTTGCCTGACGTATGTCAGAAGGATCATAATCTTTTTCATCATCAAGGCGGTATATTCTATCTCTATACCATGTAAAAGTATTTTTGTGGTTAAATGATACGCATGGTTGAAGGATATCGATAAGAGAGAATCCTTTGTGGCGGATACCTTTTTGAATAAGAGTAGAAAGGTGTTCGATATCACCTGCAAAACCTCTGGCAACAAAGCTTGCGCCTCCGGTTATTGCCAGTGCTACAGGGTTGAGGGCATATGAAGCTCCTTCAGGACTAGTTTTGGTAATAAACCCTTCATCGCTGGTAGGCGATGCCTGTCCTTTGGTCAATCCGTAGATCTGGTTATTATGGACAAGATAGGTAAGGTCATGGTTACGGCGAATCGCATGAAGGAAGTGGTTGCCTCCCTCTCCATAACCATCACCGTCACCGCTAACAGCAATGACAGTGAGTTCCGGATTGGCAAGTTTTGCTCCAATAGCGACAGGGAGCGCACGGCCATGAAGTGAGTTGAAAATGTTAGATCTCGAGTAATGAGGCAGCTTCCCCGCCTGTCCAATACCGGAAACCATTAATACCATATGAGGCTTCAAATCTAGTTGTACCAGCGCCGTATTAAGGGCTGCTAAAATACCGAAATTGCCGCATCCTGGACACCATGCTGGTTTAAGACCTGTATAGTCTTTTAGTGTAACCATGTGGACACTTCTCCTTTCCCGATTTTTTCTACTATATATGCCGGAGTAAAGGGGCGGCCGTCATATTTCAGTATCGTACCGGTCACGGCAATGCCTATTTCACTACGAATAAGACGTGCCAGTTGGCCGCCGGCGTTGTTCTCGATAACATAACAAATACGCGCATCATTAAGTATTGTTTGCACGTTCTTTGCGGGAAACGGCCAGAGTTCAGTGAGATGCAGCATATTGACTTTTATGCCTTGTTTGTTCAGCGTCTCAACAGCTTCTTTCACTGCTCCGTATGTACTGCCCCAGCTTATTAAGGTAATGTCAGCTTTTATGGGACCGGATATCGCAGGAATGCTGATTTGTGTGCGGATGCCTTTATATTTACGCAGGCGTTTTTCAACCTGGCTGGTACGT
The DNA here is from genome assembly GCA_964519615.1 of uncultured Dehalococcoidales bacterium. GTDB lineage: Bacteria > Chloroflexota > Dehalococcoidia > GIF9 > UBA5629 > CAZFIM01. The sequence continues at coordinate 11,997 of CAZFIM010000051.1, read as the reverse complement.
GTATAACCGTCTTCAATCATGTGCCCTTCTTCGTTGTGTTCATCTGAATCCGTAACTACAAGTGCTCTGGTTATCCCCGGAAAAGCACGGGGTGAAATACCCGAAGCAGTCAGCAAATGTCTTTTATAAACGATATTACTATTGTTGTCCTCGTAGAGTTCTCCGCGATTTATCTTAACCTTTCTGAAATCAAAATGAGGTACTGTTTTGTAGGAGGATGCAAGGTGATGGTCTGTAAGAATAATAACGGGAACTTGAAATTGTTCAGCCAGATTAAATGCTTTTACCGTGAGGTAGAAGACATCTTCTATTGTTGAAGGTGCAAGTACAATACGAGGGAAATCGCCGTGGTGTGCATAGAGAACGAACTGGAGGTCTCCCTGTTCGGTACGGGTAGGGAGACCTACTGCAGGTCCGGGTCTTTGTGCATCTACTATGACTACAGGAGTTTCGGTAAGGCCGGCCAGTCCGAGTCCCTCGACCATTAGGCAGAAACCACTCCCGGAAGTTGCGGTCATAGCACGAACACCCGCATATCCTGCTCCAATCGCCATGTTGATTGCGCTTATCTCGTCCTCGGTTTGAACTACAATCAATCCCTTGTCTTCATGAGCCGCCATATATTCCATTATGGAACTGGCTGGCGTCATTGGGTATGCGGAGATAAATTTGCATCCGGCGGCAATGGCTCCAAGTGCGAGAGCTTCGTTGCCATTAAGGAATAACATTTTCTTTTTTACGTTGCTTTTTTTCTGGATATGGAAAGAATCATGAAAATTAGCCTTTATATAATTGTATCCCGCGAGCAGTGCTTTAGTATTGGTCTTTCCGCTTTCCTTACCAAAAGTCTCCGTAAGCAGCTTTTTTGCGTTTTTAAGATCGTAGTCCATGAGCCCCAAACAGGCACCCAGTGCGACCGTATTGGCCATTACCTTATTTCCTGCTTCTTTATCGGCCAATTCCTCGGATGGGATTCCAATGAGATTGCGACCGTGAATATCAGGGGCTCTCTCTTTATCGAAAATAACTAACCCTTCTTTAGCAAGTTCATTATGATGAAGATCGATACTTTCTTTATTGAGAGCAAGTAAAATGTCCAATGACTCGTCGATCGCATTGACATCAGTATCTTTTATGCGAATTCGATAAAAATTGTGGCCTCCTCTGACCCGTGACTCATAATCCTGATCGCTGTATACATAAAACCCCTCGCGAGCGAACAATTTGGATAGAATATAACCGATTGACTGTACTCCCTGTCCTGCCTCGCCGCCAATCATTAATCTTGCTTCGCTCATAGATTTCTCCTGATACTTATTTGGACACAAATAAATTTTACTCAGGTCATTGATACGGCTGCCAAAACTTCTTGTATAGTTAGATGGTAAACCATTTGCATCTTTTTGTACATGGTAAAGTAGAAATTAGACAATCATAAGTACACTCAGTATTGTAGAGGGATAGATTTAAGAGAGTTCAGGGTTTGTTAAGCGTTTAAAGCTATCCTGATAATGTAAAATAACCATGGATACTACTGCCTATCAAATTTACCATCTATTGTATTGAACTTATATAGCAGGTGATGCCTACGAACACAATTACTGCAGGAGATGAGATGTGACGCGTTGTAACGCAATGGAATTAATAAAATAAAAAACCCCCATGCAGGGGAAAATACTGGAGCGGGAGACGGGATTCGAACCCGCGACAGCCTGCTTGGAAGGCAGGAACTCTTCCGCTGAGTTACTCCCGCATAAGACAGCTTCATTTTATCCACAAAATGTTAGTTTGTAAAGCTGAATAGGAATTTGAATTCTTAATAAAACCGTGTTAATGTGTATCCGACGTCGTACATATCGAGTTGCTGTATGTTTCTGTGGGCTTTTATATTATGGGTGGGATGTCGATGCTTACAATCAGCTTTTGAGGGCACTGTCACAAGAGATATCTCTATGAAGAAAAACTAAAAATCCCCCTTAGAAACATGTCATAAAGTGTTTAATAATTCTATGTAATAGTATAAAATATATCAAAATTATTTCTTACTTAATTGTAAATATGGTGGATATTTTAGTCTGTAGTAGATGAAAAATAACAATAAGACAAAAACTCAATTGATAACAGAAATAGAAGGGCTGCGGGAACAGCTTTCGTCTCTTAATGCCATAGGGGCAAAGTTGGACATGGCATTGGAGAGACAGCTTGGCTCAGATACTATGTATAAAATGCTGGCGGAATGCTCTTTAACGGGAGTTTTTCTTCATCAGGATGATAAATATCTTTTCGTAAATGAGCAGTTCGCTAAAATGCATGGATATGGACAGGATGAATTAATCGGCATGAAATATACCAACCTTATCCATCCCGAAGATAGACAGGTTATAACACCAAAAGTAAAAAAGAAGATATCCAAAGGGACACTGCCGCAAAGATTCGAAATTAGAAGGGTTAAAAAGAATGGGAAAGTCATATGGGCTGAGGTTGTGGCCGTAAGCCTTGAATATAATGGAAAACCCGCCACTATGGGTAATATTCTGGATATAACTGCAAGGAAAGAAGCGGAAATTGCTTTAAAGAACAGTGAGGAGCGCTATCGCTCACTTATTGAGCTTTCCCCCTACGGTATTTGTATTCATACTAGAACTAAAATTGTTTATGCCAATGATACATTGAAAATCATGGCAGGTTTATCCAGTGAGAAAGAGGTCATCGATAAAGATATTACTGAAATTATACACGCTGCCGATGTGCCCGCGGTCAAAAAGCAATTTAATAAATTGAAGCAGGGGAAGAGAAAAGTGGTCTATGAGGCCAAGCTTAAGCGACCTGACGAAAAAGAAATGGTGGTTGAATGTATTTCAACGAATATTACCTATTTAAACAAACCTGCAATACAGACCGTATTGCATGATATTACTCTCAGTAAGCAAGCATCAATCTCGATGAAAGAAAGCGAAGAAAAATACAGGATCATCTTTGAAAAAGCGCACGATGGATTGCTTCTGGTTGAACTGGATTCAAATCTCATATTTGATTGCAATCATGCTTTTGAACGGATGACGGGACGTCCTAGAGATGAATTGATAAACCATAGTATCTGGGAGATCAGGCCTCAATCTCAACAGGAAGAAGCACTTAAAGCATTTAATATCTTGAAGAAGAATCATCAGAATGTTTCTTATGAGTTCGAAATATTGAGAGCAGATGGGAAAACCGTCGTACTTGATTGTGTAACCAGTAAAGTCAAAATTCATAATCGGGAATATCTACAAGTAATAGGACGCGATATCACTGAGAGCAAAAGGACCATTGAAGCATTACGAATGGCTGAAGTGCAATATCAGGGCCTGATGAATTATTGTACTCAAGCAGCAGCAACTCTTGAGGTACTGCAAAATATTGTTAATGAGATGAGCAAGCCTGGCAGTAAAACTCTGGTACCAAGTACGTTGAATCCGCGGGAGCTTGAGATTCTTGCTCTGGCGAGTAAAGGCATGTCAAACAAAGACATAGCAGTTAGCTTGAAGCTTTCTGAACGTACTGTTGGGGCTCATTTCCGTTCTATTTTCGGCAAAATGTCTGTTAATTCCAGAACAGAGGCTATATACAAAGCGTTGAGGAGCCGTTGGATTCAGATTTGATATTCATAGATAATCTACCGGGTCTCCATACTAATAATCAAATCTATTACGGGCAGTGTCATCCGGAATCGTGCAGCAAAAATAATATGCCGTAATATAGTAGACATAATGCCATTACCCTTGGCAGGGCACACTACTAGCGGGGTGTTATGACACTTTATGAATGCTTACCACAGTCAGCTTCAATCTGTTCAATTTTGATCAAGCGTTTTTTATAACGGTCCAATGCGAGAAATTCAGCATGTAAAAAAGCGGAAATTAATTCCAGCGCAAGATCAATACCGATAATATTCGCACCTAAACACAGGATATTCATCCAGTCATGTTCTACACCCTGGTGTGCTGAATAGATATCATGACAAACACAAGCGCGGATGCCAGGTACTTTGTTTGCAGCGATACATGCTCCTACACCGCTTCCACAGATGATAATACCCCGTTGAGCTTCTCTTCGGAGAATTACCTGTGCAGTGTTGATTGCATAGTCGGTGTAGTCATCAGCAGGGAGATACTCGTGCGCCCCGAGGTCGATAATTTGATAGCTGTCACTTAAGATACTAACAAGCTTTTTCTTCAGGAAGAAACCGGCATGATCAGCAGCAATGGCTATTATCATTATCTCACTCACTGGTGTTCAATAGTTTCAACGATGCATTAACAATATTATTGGAAGTAATACCGAATTGTTCATATAATATACTGCCCGGCGCAGATGCTCCAAAAGTATCAACTCCGATAGACAAGCCTCTAGGGCCGGTATACTTTTGCCAACCAAAAGTAACGCCTGCTTCAATAGAGATACGGGCGGTTATACATGACGGCAAGATGGACTCTCTGTATTCTTCGGGTTGCTTCTCAAACAGCTCCCATGACGGCATTGAAACCACACGGGTACAGATACCCCTGCGGTGTAATTCTCTGCCGGCTTCCATGGCTATATGTACCTCAGAGCCCGTCGCCATCAATATAATATCGGGTTGATTTGATGCTTCCCAAAGAATGTAAGCGCCTTGGCGCAGTCCCGATGCCTGCCCCAAGCATGCTCTGTCCAACACCGGCAAATTTTGCCGGCTGAAAATGAGAGCCGTGGGCCCATCTGAACGTTCAACAGCAACTTTCCATGCTTCGATTACCTCAGTTGCATCGGCTGGACGAATAGTAGTCAATTCCGGGACCATCCTTAATCCCATTATATGTTCTACAGGCTGATGCGTTGGTCCGTCTTCACCCAGTCCAATGGAATCGTGAGTAAATATATAAATAACTTGTATACCCATTAAAGCTGCAAGTCTGACCGAGGGCCGCATATAATCGTAGAAAACAAGGAATGTCGCTGTATAAGGAATGATGCCGCCGTGTAATCTCATACCGCCTGCAATTGAACCCATAGCATGCTCACGTACTCCGAAATGTATGTTCCGCCCGCTATGATTATCAGGAGTAAAATCTCCATAGTTATTCAATGTTGTTTTTGTAGATGGGGCAAGGTCCGCTGAACCCCCAATCATATTTGTTATTGTATCGGATAAAATGTTCATTACGATTCCGGAAGCGGAGCGGGTAGCAATGGGTTTTTGCTGACCGGAGAAGAGCACATCTAGATTCCGGTCCCATCCCTGCGGCAGAGTTCCATGTATTACATTTTCAAATTGCTGCGCAAGTTCAGGGAATTTTACTTTATATGCAGAATACACTTTTTCCCATTCATGTTCGCAGGCGTTGCCTCGTGATTTAGCCAGAAGAAAATGTGAAGATACCTCAGCAGGTACACTAAAAGGTTCCGGGTAATTCCATCCCAGATTTTTCTTGGTGAGAGCGACTTCTTCTTCACCAAGAGGTTCACCATGCGCTTCACATTTCCCTGCTTTATTGGGACTGCCGAATCCTATAACTGTGGTACAAATCACAAGACTGGGACGTTCAGTTTCCTGCCTGGCAGCGCTGATCGCAGATTCAACCTCAGCTACATTCAAACCGTCCACAGGACCTACGACATGCCAGCCGTACGCTTTGAAACGTCCGGCGACATCCTCCGTAAAGGTGCAGTTTGTATCGCCTTCAATAGATATATTATTATCATCATACAGATAGATAAGTTTACCCAGTCTCAGATGCCCGGCAAGTGAAGCAGCCTCAGAAGCTACACCTTCTTCCAGATCGCCATCAGAAACAATGGCGTAAGTAAAATGATCAATCAGGCTGTAACCGGGTCTATTATATGTTCCGGCAAGCCATCGTTCAGCCATTGCCATCCCTACACCATTGGCAAAACCTTGGCCAAGAGGGCCGGTGGTAGTTTCTACACCTGGAGTAAGCCCGTATTCCGGATGACCTGCTGCTTTACTATGCAGCTGCCGGAAATTTTTTAGATCTTCGATGCTCAAATCATAGCCTGTCAAATGAAGAAGTGCATAAAGCATGGCAGAAGCGTGGCCGGCAGACAGAACAAATCTATCTCTATTAATCCAGGAAGAATTAGTGGGATTATGTTTTAGAAATCGGTCCCATAAAACATATGCCATTGTAGCAGCCCCCATGGGAGCTCCCGGATGCCCGGACTTTGCCTTCTGTACGGCATCGACAGCGAGAAAGCGTATTGTATTGATACAGGTATCATCCAGTGGTTTATTTGTCAATGTCAACTTCCTTTTATTAATTATAATATTCCCGCCCATTTGCGAGATGAAACAACAGAGCTCACACATGCAATCCACCGGACTGCTGGATGAAGTTTTGTGCTTGTTAGTATGCCTGATATTCTTTTGTTACAAGACTGGCGGATAAACCAATATATACCACTTATTATATACCAGTTATCTGCTATTGCTCCATTGTTCGTGAGCTGTTGCAGCGATATAAATTGTGAGTTCCTATCAATGCTTGACAAATAGCTATAACGGATTTAAAGTTTTGATTGCCGTATGTCATCAAATACAAGAAATCGGCATTCTTTTTGTGCTTATCAAATATAACAAAATATTACCATTATGGAGGCATTATCTATTATGAAGCCGAAAAAATATGAATTAAATCCGTATGAGTTGTGCTGGACATGTAACCCCAAATTATTTGATTTTGAGTGTACAAAAGATCTTGCGCCATTACGTGAATTTATAGGACAGGATAGGGCTATCAGGGCAATAGATTTCGGATTATCGATGAACCATGATGGTTATAACGTTTATGTGGCAGGTCTAACCGGTACAGGGAAAACGACTGCGGTTAAAACATATATAAAGAAACTGCTTGATGCAGGGAAAGGCACTCAGCAACTTCCGGAAGTTGAGGATTGGTGCTACCTGTATAATTTTCTTGATCCCGATAGACCGCATATAATCAGTGTACCTCGAGGACAGGGGAAAACGCTTCGTGAAGAAATGAATGATTTGCTAAATAACCTTAAGCGCGCGCTTTTCAAAGCTTTTTCGAGTGATGAATACCGCAATGAAATGGACAAAGCTGTTGAGTCAGGACAAAGTGAACAACGTAAAATGCTTGATGAAATAAGAGAATTAGCACAGCAGCAGGGCTTTCTTTTTCAAATGACATCACGTGGTCCTGCATTGATACCCCTTAAAGATAACAAGCCGATGTCAGAAGAAGACTATTATGGGCTTGCAGAGAATGATCGAAAAAGGATCGATGCTAAAAGAGCAGAATTACAGGATAAGATGAAAAAGATATTTGAAACTGCCAGTGAGCTGGAAAAAAGCGTTCGTGACAAATTGAAAAGAAATGAAAGAGAAGTAGCTGAGTTTACGGTTTCAGATCTATTTAATACGCTTACTAAAATATATACGGAATATGAGAATATTGTGAATTATTTCAATGCGCTTAAGCAATATACCCTTGATAATTTGGATATATTTCGTGAGGAAGAAGAAAAGGAAAAGCCGTTAATGGGCATTCCGGAGAGCTATCTTTCACGAGGACGAGATCCTCTGATTCCGTTTAAAGTTAATGTATTTGTGGATAACAGTGAATCGGCAGGACCTCCGGTAATTATAGAACCTCATCCTACCCACGCAAATTTATTTGGAAAGACGGAGCGGAGATTCTTATTTGGGGGCTATTTAAGTGATCATACAATGTTAAAAGCAGGGAGCTTACACATAGCCAATGGCGGATATTTACTGCTGAATACTCTGGACGTTCTGAATAATCCGGGTGTTTGGCCTGCGCTCAAACGCGCTATCAAGACTAAAGAAATTCGTATGGAGGATCCTTTTGAGCAGTTTGGAATTATTGCTCCTCAGGGTTTGAGACCACAACCAATGCCGTTAAATATCAAGGTGTTTCTCATAGGAGATAATTCCCTTTATCAGATGTTATCCAGATTTGACGAAGATTTCTGGGAAGTATTCAAAGTTAAAGCAGATTTTGATTTTGAGATAGAACGCACAAACGAGAATATGATGCATTTTGCTGCTTTTATTGCCGGTTGCTGTGATAAATGTGAACTACATCATTTTGCTCCGGATGGTGTCGCAAAAGTAGTTGAATATGCCTCTCGCCTTGTGGGAGATCAAGGTAAGCTCACCTCCAGATTTGCCGTCATACGTGAACTTGTTCAAGAAGCTGATCATTGGGCACGTAAAGACGGTGCATCACTTGTATCGAGAAAGCATGTAGAGAGTGCGATTGAGGAGCGCTTTTTCCGCCATAATTTGCCTGATCAACATATACAGGAAATGATAGACCAGGGTACGTTGATGATAGATGTGGACAGTTCTGTGGTGGGGCAGGTTAATGCTCTCAGTGTTTACAATCTGGGAGATGTAAGCTTTGGCAAACCATCCAGAATTACCTGCAGAACATACTTGGGAAGAGGTGGGGTTATTAATATTGAAAGGGAATCTCAACTAAGCGGTCCTTTACATAATAAAGGGGTCTATATATTAGGAGGTTATCTGGGATGGAAATATGCGCAGAATAGACCTCTTTCATTATCTGCGAGTATCTGTTTTGAACAGTCTTATGAAGGTGTTGACGGTGATAGTGCGTCATCCACAGAACTCTATGCTTTGTTATCCAGCCTTTCCGATATACCTGTAAAGCAAAATATTGCTGTGACAGGTTCGGTTAATCAAAAAGGGGAAATACAGGCAATTGGCGGTGTAAATCAAAAAATTGAAGGTTTTTTCAGGGTATGCAAAGCTCGGGGACTGACAGGTAATCAGGGTGTAATGATCCCGGAGGCTAACCGGCGTCATTTAATGTTGAGAAGTGAAGTAGTGGAGGCAGTACGAAAAGGGACGTTCCATATATATGCTGTAAAAACAGTCGATGAAGGTATAGAAGTGATTACGGGTTTAAAGGCGGGCAAAAAAAGAAAAGACGGGTCATATCCTCGTAATACGGTCAATTACGCGGTTGATCGGGCATTAAATAATATGGCGCTGCAACTAAAAGAATTCTATCGTTCACCAGGGGAAGAAAAGCAAAACAAGGTATAAAATGTGCTATCTGAACCCAATATTCAGGGGTAAAGCGAGAATAGAGCGAAAAGCTGTCTAAGAAGGAATGAATTAATAGTATAGATGGATCGCGCTTTATTTAATAGTTAAAAGACTATTTACTTCTGAGCTAAGGTCATAACCATTTATTATGCTTCCGCTTTGATTGAAGATTTGTCGGGAAATAATTTTTATCTTGTTTGCGCACAATGCTTTAAGGGTAAGAACAATTAAGGGAAGTTCGCGAGCGTAACCGTATTGACGGATAAGCTTAAAAAGAGGATGATTTTCACCCTCTTGAGATATTATTTGAGCAGAAGAAAGTCCTGCTATTTGCTGCCATAGTCTGTCAAACGGTTCTCCGATGATAGAATAAGAACAATAGGTGACTACCGGGCCTCTATCGAGATCAGGTGTAGCCAGGTGCATCATTATCCCTGATTTTGTAGCTCTTGTCTCAATCAATTGCCAGATCACTTCCTGCCATGTGCCGGTAGGCCCGCCCGGAAGCGCCGGATGAAGATTAATCATATCGTATTTTTGGCACATTTCATCGCCTACAATGAGCATGTATCCGGCAAGCATGCAAAAATCAGGGTTATAGTATGTTAGTAATTTCATGACTTCTCTATCATAGGCCAATCTTCTTTCTTCAAGTGCCTTTTCCTTGGATATACTGTCATTCAATAGATAGGAAGCATTGAATTTCTTTGATGAAAGAGACACGAGAGGGATATCCCGGCTTTTAACCAAATCCAAAAAGATATCGCCATTTTCTGATTCACCCGGTTCCTGACTGCAAAAGACAAACTCGATTTTCCCGTTAATTATTTTTGCGTCAATATTGTCACAGACGGTCTGAAAAAGACCGCGCGAACCGGGGCCCCTGCCTGTAGAAAACCAACCTATATGCTTCATAATAGAGTTATCCCCCGTCTTTCACTTCCCCATTCTGTTTTTTGTGCTGAGAAAATGTACAAAAGGGCTTGCCTTACGACCAACAATGGTTCCCGCTTTTAAAGAAAGTAAAAATTCGCTTTTATCGCTGAATTCCTGCAAATTGACATAAGTGTGTCCGATTTCCCTTATTGAATGTGCGTCGCTTCCTGCACTTGCCGGTTTATTGTATTTCTCTGCCAGATGCTTTGCTCTTCTGTTGGCGCCTGGTGTCATACTGCGAGCATTAAATACTTCGATTATATCGATATCTTTTATGATACATAAGAGTTTTTCCTTATTACAAAAAGCAGAATTTCTGAGCATATCGAAGGGATGAGGTATGCACACGATACCGCACTGCGCCTTTATTCTTTTGATTGCATCTTCAAGCGGTAATTTTGCGGGCAATTCACTGGTGAGAAATAGCCCAATGACATCTCCATATGGTGTCAGAATTTCTTCACCGATTACTATTTTAAACGGCGCAATTTTTTCTAAAGCCAGTGCTCCCTGTATAGAGCCATGATCGCATATGGCGAGGCAGTTGATTCCCGTATTTTCACAACGCTCTATTATTTCATCAAGTGTGGAATTACTATCTGGAGAATAACATGTATGGACATGTAAATCAGCTCTGAGCAAATCTTTATCCGACTCTTTCGAGGTATTCCCCTGAGCGTGTATCTACTTTTATCGTATCCCCTGTATTGATAAAAAACGGAACCTGGATAGTAATTCCCGTCTCTAAAACTGCGGGTTTGCTGCCGGCGGAAGCTGTATTCCCTTTAAACCCGGGGCCAGTTTCTGCAATCTTAAGTTCCACTGCAACCGGCATTTCCACACCAAGGGTTTTACCTGCATGCGTAATAATGTCCAGTGTCATACCTTCTTTTAGATAACCGAGCCTGTCGCCAAGAGAATCTTTATCAACGGTCATCTGATCGAAGGTTTCGTTATCCATAAAATAGTACAGGTTTCCTTCGCTGTACAGATATTGTACGGGGCGACGTTCCAGAAAAGCCTTGGTGAATTTTTCACTGGCCTGGAATGATTTCTCTGTTGTATGTCCGCCTTCAATATTGCGCAATTTCAGACGGACTTGTGCGGAACCTCTTCCTATTTTGATATGTTGATAATCCAGTACCTGATATAATTGACCGTCAAGTTCAATCGTAATACCTTTTTTTAGTTCTCCAGCGTCAATCATTTGAACGCCAACCTCCTGATAACTAGGCAATATTTTTATCAGCCGTAGTAAGTGTCTTTATTTTACCATTTTCCAAAATAACTGTATCTTCAATTCTGACGCCGCCCCAGCCAGGTATGTAAATGCCCGGCTCAATTGAGAACACCATATTATTATGCAAAATATCGGTCGAATCAGGGCCTAATCTTGGCAGCTCATGAACTGCCAATCCGATGCCATGTCCCAAGCTGTGCCCGAAAGAGTCACCGTACTGAGTCTCTGTAATTACCGTCCTGGCAATATTGTCAGCTAGGTGACCGCTCATTTCTTCAGTGATTTCAGCAATAGCCGTCAACTGGGCGCATAATGTAATATCATAAATCTTATGAAACATACTGTCCGGATTACCGCAGCAAAAAGTGCGCGTCATATCGCTGCAATAACCGTTGCAAGTTGCTCCCAGATCGATAACAACCGGGTCACCATTCTGAAGCATACGATCGCCTGGTGAAGCATGAGGCAATGCTGCATTGGGACCGGAAGCTACAATAATATCAAACGGGAGCTTCTGACTGCCATTCTCTCTTAAATACTTTTCAATAGACCATGCAATCTCTCTTTCTGTAACGCCGGTTCTAATTAAAGTGGCCGAAAAAGCTATGGCATCATCCGCCAGACGGGCAGCATTCCTTATATTTTCCATTTCATCAGTACCTTTTATTATTCGCAGCATTTCAACGATATTATTTACAGGAATGAAGGTAATAACCGAAGC
>CAZFIM010000050.1:0-18251 GCA_964519615.1 uncultured Dehalococcoidales bacterium | reverse complement strand
CGTATTTGGCCCTGACCCTTTTTATCTCATTGGCTATAATAGTTGTGGCTTCATCCCATGAGATTCTGATATACTTGCTTTTTCCCCGGTTTTGCGGGTTTCGCTCTCCGTCAGGGTCCCAATCAACACGTTTGAGCGGAAATTTTATCCGGTTAGGTGAATAAACTCGCTTTTTATACGCCAGTTGATAAGGGGCTATCTGGCTTTTCAATATGGGTTCCAGCACCTTTCCGTTTTTATTAATTTTCCAGGGCTTGATTTCGTCTTTTCTGTACTCAGAAAGGAAGTGAAGGGGCCTGATACGTAAAATCTTACCGTCTTTCACATCGATAGCCGCCGGGTCACCATTTCTGGTAAAGGAACATTGCCCCAGAGATTTAATTACTGTTTTATCTGGTCTCCGCGTCATACTCTTGCGACGGTCCGCACCACTACCCACAGGTTTTACCTTTTTTTCATTGTCCGGCATATAGCCCTCCTCATACTTTTACTTATCTAAACGTTGCTCTTTTCAGCAAACGGCAACAAGTATTTCCTGCAATCCATGGTTTTTCATTAGCATCTGTCTCTGCCTGTATTCTTTTACGTCCAGTACCTAATTTTAATAAAATGCTCTTCACATAGTCATAACTGATGTGATATCTATCTTGAGCTCATATATGCCATTTGTATGTAAAATACCACCTCAAAATTAACATTTCATTTTTAATAATAGATTTTTAAACTGGTACTATTCGATATTATTTGTATATTCGAGATACAGACGGATAAAATGCCGCCGTGGATTTAAACAACAAACACCTAATTATATACCTTTTTTAAAAAAAATACAGGCTTTTTTATCCGTTTTACAGGAGGAATATTAAACATTTTCTATCAATCAGGATTTTTTCCTTAGAATTCTCTATTCAGCTATCGTAATACATGCGGTGTCGACGGTTGATACTGCTCTCTCAGTATGAGAAACGGCAATGTGACTTTTTAGCGAAAGCATACGAACGCAATGACAAGTTTATTTTCCACTAATTACTATCCAAAGAAAACAACAATCTCAGAAGAAAACATTGCTTAACAACTAATGATCGTACCCCTCATTTCTCCGGATAACGCAAGTAAAACTTATATTCTTGCTAACAGTAGTGGTAAACTAATAGAAACATGAATGAGTACTATCAATTTAGAACGAAGAATCTGGCTGAGCCCCGTACGATCTCGATACTTATTGCTGATGATCACCCTATATTGCGCCGCGCCCTGCGGAGTTTGCTTGAAAAAGAGGCTGATTTCCAGATCATCGCTGAAGCGGGTGACGGTGAAGAGGCGGTAAGGCTGGCCGATGAATTAACCCCCAACATGGTTATCATGGATATCGGTATGCCCAAAATGAACGGGCTGGAGGCAACACGGCGTATAAAATCTGCTCATCCCGATATCGCTATTCTGATATTAACTGTGCATGATGATGCGGAGTACATTTTCGGGATATTGGAGGCCGGTGCCGCAGGTTACATCATTAAAAGTGAGTTCGACGAACAGATTCTTCAGGCTATACGCGGTGTCGCAGCCGGGGAAACCGTACTCTCGGCACCGATAACCAAACAGCTATTGAGATATGTCATGAAACACCGTATCAGGCAACCCGTACTTGAAAAGGTAGAGCAGCTTAACGTAAGGGAAACAGAGATACTGAGGCTGGCAGCCAGAGGTCAGAGTAATAAAGATATTTCCGAACAACTGGGCTTAAGTGTTCATACAGTTAAAGGTAATCTGATGGAAATCTTCGCTAAACTGGAGGCAGCTTCAAGAACAGAAGCGGTAATGAAAGGTTTGCTAGCCGGTTATATCAATCTGGATGATGTTGGCTAATATCTATTCATATATAAAGGAATTGAAACTAACTACACCTTATATCAAGCGCTGCGTGGGCAGCTATCATTTCTGGATAATCACGGTCCTTGTTATTGCCATTTCATTATTCTATTATCTCTGGTATCCGGCAATAGCATCATATAGAGCGGCTTTCTGGTTTATCATTTTTGAAGTCAAAAACAGCATTCAGGGCAGCCTGTATGCCGTTCCTTTTGCCTATGCTGCAGTATTTTTTAAAGTACGCGGAGCAGTTATCACCTATCTGGTTGCGCTGTGCATCGCCCTGCCTCATATAACATACCTCGCTCTGAACGGTACCTCTATATTTATCAACATACTCTACTCTATGATCCCGCTGCTGGTCATCGTTCTCATCAGTGTAGAGCGTAACTGGAGGGAAAGTACAAAAAAAGCGATGATAGCCAGAGAGAACGAACGCCAAATATATATGTCGCAGATATTTAAAGCGCAGGAAAATGAGAGGCAGCGCATAGCAAATGAGCTCCACGACGATATTACGCAGATGCTTATGGTAGTAGCACATGATATAAGAAATATTGCATCCGACGAAGATCTCAAGGTTGACAGACGCCTGAAGGGACAGATCGACAAGGTCAGGTCTGAAATAATCGATATTTCCAATAATGTAAGAAGGATCAGTCTTGATATGAGGCCGAGCGTACTTGATGACATCGGTCTGGTTCCCGCGATTGAATGGCTGGCCAATAGATTGAATAAAGATAGCAATATCAACTGCAAAATTGAAGTGACCGGTATTGAGCACAGACTGGCATCAGATGACGAATTGAACCTGTTCCGTATAATCCAGGAGGCGTTGAACAATATTCGTCGGCATTCGGAAGCAAACAATGTCTATATAATTATCACCTTTGCTGACAGCAGCCTGCAGATTACATTGAGCGACGATGGTAAAGGTTTTTCATTCGGGGCGCGGACAAGCGGCCTGGCAGCAAAAGGAAAACTGGGATTGATCGGTATGCAACAAAGGGCTGAATTCATAAAAGGGACACTGAATATTCAGAGTCAGCCGGGGCAGGGCACAACCATTACCTTTGTTAAGTCGTATTAGATATTTATAAGTTTTAATCTAGCTGTAGACTTTTTCATCATGCACAGTATATTTACACTATTTCGTCAAGTGCGGATTTCGTGTTAAGCAATTATTATACACGGCAATCACTTATATCTTTACGAAGGTTGCACCTGAATAGAAATAAGATGTACAATCACTGCTAATATATCAAACAACACATAACCTTTTTTTAGTATCTCAGATACACTCGCAAAGTTGTTCATACGAAAGGCTTCCGTTGGCAAAACTAAAGATTTGGTTATTGGAGACCAGACCGCAATATCTTACGCTACCGTTGGCACTGGCTTTTCTTGGTACCGTTCTTGCCTGGTATGACGGCTCTTTCAGCTTGTTTCGTGCTGTCTTTGCCTGTGTTGGTCTGCTCATTACCCATATCAGTGTTAACACCCTCAATGACTATTTTGATTTTAGAAGCGGCATTGATATAGCTACCAGGCGAACACCGTTCAGCGGCGGCAGCGGCATCCTTCCAGCCGGACTGCTTACGCCCAGGGAGGTTCTCTGGTTTGGCATCGTCACTTTTGTATTGGCAGTGCCGATAGGTCTGTATTTTATTATTGTGAGCGGTTGGCAACTTTTACCGCTCCTTCTTGTTGCTGCGTTTTGCATACTTCTTTACAGTCCATTCATACTTAAACAGCCATGGCCGGAATGGGCGCCCGGCGTGGGATTGGGCCTACTCCCTGTGCTTGGCATGTATTTTGTACAGGTAGAGATATATACCATACATGCACTTATTGCCTCCGTACCATCCGCATTTCTGGTGCACAACCTGCTCCTTCTCAACGAATTCCCGGATGCCGAGGCAGACCGAATGGCCGGAAGGAAAACACTGCCCATCATGATCGGAAAGAAGAATGCAGCAATCTTTTACACTTTCGTCACAATGGCAGTATATATATGGATTATCGCATGGGTAATAGCCTCTGAAATGCCTGTCTGGACGCTGCTTGCGCTGCTCACCTTGCCTTTTGCAGTTAAAGCTATTAAAGGAGCTCTCCATAACGATAATGAACCGCTGTTGATGGCCGCCCTTCCGGCAAATGTCATGATAGTACTGCTCGTACAAATTTTAATTGGCATCGGATATATTCTGGACAAAGCTATCTGATATCAGTATGAACGATAAAGATAAGTCCCCTGCAAGTCAACCTCTCCAGAGTATGTTCGTGTCAGTTCCGCCGCGCTACGATATAATCAATCATATAATCACATTAGGTATGGATATACGCTGGAGAAAATCAGCGGCAAAGACCTGTCTGGAAAAAAATCCCCGCACTTTTCTCGATCTTGGCTGCGGTACAGGCGATTTAAGTATTACTGTTGCCGCTCTGGCAAAAGCAGCCATCGAAATCACAGGGCTCGATTACAGCGTCACGATGTTGAAACAGGCGCAGGAAAAAGCAAATCTTGCAGGCGCCGGCAGCACAATTCGCTTTGTATACGGTCAAGCCGATAACCTGCCTTTCCCGGATGGCTGCTTTGATTGCGCAGGAATCTCTTTTGCCTTCCGCAACCTGACCTATAAAAACCCTTTACAACAGCCGCATCTGGCAGAAGTCGTGCGGGTACTGAAAAAGGGCGGGCGCTATGTGATAGTAGAAACAAGCCAGCCGGAAAATGTGTTTATCCGGTTCTGGTTTCACCTTTATTTAAAGGTTTTTGTAGCACCGGTCGGCACCTTAATTTCCGGAGAAAGGGACGCCTATCACTATTTGTCCGAATCCATGACGCACTATTACTCAGCCCGTGAGATAGAGGAGATGCTCCTTAAAGCAGGATTTGCAAAAGTAAAATACAGACATCTTTTTTTCGGTGCTGCTGCCATTCACATAGCAGTACGGTAGCCTAAACCTGCTGCTCTATGCAGCGCTCACGCAGCGTATTTAGAGCAGCGAAAAAATCGCGCATCATAACGCTCACAGGATACATTCCTTTTTCGCTTACTTTCATGATGCCGTCTCCGTATGTCAGACCTGCCGTCCTGAAAAAAGCCAGCTCTAACCACAGCTTTCTGCCTGCATCTTTGCCAAAGCGTTCAAACATTTTTTCTTTATCGAGTTTCAGCCCGAAGAGCTTGGTCAATAAATAATAACGCAAACTTTCCTTCTGCGACAGTTTGCGCCAGCCAATTATCGGCAGCGCACAACTGCTTATCAGCTCATGGTACCTGTCAAGCGAAAAAGAGTTGACATAGAAATTGCCGCGAACAATACTTACTGAGCCGGCTCCAATGCCTACATAATCATCGTGATCGATAATATATTCGTCTATCATTCTTTCTCCGCGTGAGAAACACCACGCAGTAGAAGCGGTATAATTTTCGTGATAGAGAGTTTTTAATATTATATTGTAAAATTGCTTCTCGCGAGAGTTATCCACGATATTGAACCTTCGCTCAAGAGCATCCTTTTTATGCGGTGATGCCATGAGCGGATAAAAGGTCGCCTGGTCGATGCCAAGCTCCTTAAACGCTGCGACATCTCTGGCGAATTGCTCAACCGTCTGCCCCGGGAAATTAAAGACGAAATCGACATTTAAAGTATCGAATTGTCCCTCTGCCATCAGCAAACGTCTCTTTACCTCATCAGCGGGGCCGTTATTTCGCCCCATAGTCTTAAGCACTTGTTCATCGAAGCTCTGCACACCAATGGAAAGACGGTTTATCCCCGCAGTCTTCAAAAAAGCAATATTCTCTTCGGTTAACTCCAAAGGAGTAGTCTCCAGTGAAACCTCATGTATATCGAAACGTTCTCTTAAATAGTCGATAAAAGAGAGCAGTTCATCCATGAGTATTGTCGGTGTACCGCCTCCAAAATAAACACTGGAGAAATTAAAACCATGCCGGATATAGAGATCCAGCTCTTGCTTCAGATCAAGATAATAACGCCGTGCCATGTCCTCCCTGAACAGATAACGGTTAAAACAGCAGAAAGGACATAATGAGCGGCAAAAAGGTATATGCACGTAGAGCAATGCACAGTCCCGGTTATTAGAAGGTATGCCGTTAACCACAGCATCTCCTTCATCCGGGATCAAACGAAGGAATTTGTCACCCTCATGTCGGGTGATATAACTCACTATATGCGGAATTAAGTTCACTTATTTTATACCCGTTGATACTGACCGGTGCATAATAAAACACAGATAATTTACATATGAAGGGCTATTACCTTGATAATATCATATACAGGATTATTTATCTAAGCAAACAGAGATGGTCAAAACGTGCGGGCACTACATTTACCTCGCGGCATCCACTGTGTGTCCTGTGAGTGTAAAAAACATGCCAGTGCCGCCCTCTAATAAGAGAGTGCGGCACCGACCTGTATTTGCATCTGTACAATACTAATCCAGCAGTTTACCGGCAGTATATCCGTCTCGAATAGCATCCAGTATCTTGCGCGGACGCATACAATCGCCTATATCGACTACCTTGATTCTGGAAGCATCGAGGGCATCGATAATCTCTCTATTCGGCCTGAAGCCGCAAGCCAATACGATAGTATCCGCGGTCATTTCACTCTGCATACCGAATCTATCAATCAGCGTTATCTTCTTCCCGGACACGCTCTCCAGCCGTTTCCCGGTCTGAAAACACATTTTCAACTTGCTGATTCGCTGCTCGTAGGCAACTTTTTCATCGGGAGTAATGCCGGTCATGATGGTATCCAGCATTTCCAGCACAACAACTTCTTTCCCTTGCTCAGCCAGATACATGCCTACTTCCGTACCGACTATTCCTGCACCGATAATAGCAACCTTCTTCCCTACCTTAGCAGTTCCGTTAAGTACCTTCAGTGCATCGGTAACATTGGGACCGCTTATACCGGGAACATTGGGCACGATCGGCGTGGAGCCTGCAGCGACTATCACCGCTTCGTATTTGCCCTTCTTAAGAATCTGAGGCGTAGCTTCTTCATTGATAACTTTAATATTCATTTTACCCATCAGCGTTGAATAATACGCAATAAGATTTCTGATATCCGCTTTAAACTCGGGTACCGATGCCTCCAGCAATGCCCCTCCCAATTTACGTCTCTCATAAAGAGTAACCTCATGACCGCGTAACGCGCACACTCTGGCTGCTTCCATTCCTGCGGGGCCGCCGCCAACCACCGCTATTTTTTTAGATTTTTCTGCTCTGGTGAGTTTAAATTCTTCAGACCGGCATATAGCAGGATTAACGGTACACATAATCGTTTTTGCCTGATGGTCGCCGCGTGCCAGACAACCGTCGTTACAGCGGATACACGGTCTTACATCCTCAGGCCGCCCTTCCATTACTTTCCTGGGCCACTGGGGATCCGCCCACAAAGGTCTACCTAATCCGATGAAATCACCTTTGCCCTGCTCCAATATCTCTTCGGCCAGTTCCGGCAGTGTAATTGAGCCGGAAGCAATAACCGGTATCGATAGTACTTTCTTCACCGCTTCGGCAGCCCATACGTTGTGAGCAATAGACATGCTCATAGGGCTTACTTCGTGAATTGTCTGATGATGGTTGCCGCCGGACATGTGTATTACGGCAACTCCCATCGCCTCCAGGCGTTTGCATAACTCAATTGTCTCTTCAATTGTATGTCCATCAGGTTCGTAATCGGTCCCGCTTACCCTGACGCTGATTGGAAAGGAAGGACTTACCTGACATTTAATTTCTGCTATTACCTCCAGCAGAAAGCGCATGCGGTTTTCCAGAGACCCGCCATACCAGTCAGTGCGTTTATTGGTATGGGGTGACAGGAAATTGGAGATAAGATAGCCATGACAGGCATGGATCTCGACCATATCGAATTCAGCCATCTCCGCCCGTTTCGCAGCCTGTCCAAAAGCCTTAACCACTTCCAGTATCTCTTCAAAGGTTATTTCATCCGGCGGTGGACAACCCTGAAAGTAAATCTCCTCCCATGGAATACGTGAAGCCGCTTTTATCGGTTTGGCAAGAGTGAATTTCTGCCGACCGGAATGGGATATCTGAATAGCGGCTTTAGCACCGTTTGCATGAATAGTCTGAGCCAGCAGAGATAGTCCCGGCATCGCATCCATTTTTGAGATTGAAAGCTGGCATACGGATGCCCGGCTGGCGTCCTCATCCACATACGCATATTCCACGATGACCATGCCCACGCCGCCCTGCGCAACCTCCTGATAATATTTCAGCATCCTGTCGCTTACAGTGCCATCAGCGTTCGTCAGTCCCGTATGCTGCGGCGCTTTTATTATGCGGTTCTTAAGCCGGACATTGCCTATATATCCCGGCTCGCATAGTTTTGGAAGTAATGTTCGCATCAGAATAATCCTCCTTTTATTTCTTCATTTTTCAGCGAGCAAATTGTAAATCCTGACTTCAGCGGTTTTTAAACGACTATTCAGGCCAAAACACACTATATACTGAATAAAAAGCTACTGCTTCTGCGGATTACGGTATATCGATTACTTGATACCTTGCATATGCACCCTATAGTCCGTGTGAACGTATACATAATACCATGACAGGAAGACTTTAGAGAAGTTTGCGTTCCCTGTAGTAACGTTCAGCACCTTTATGTAAAGGAATTCCGGCGATATTCCTGGCCATCTGTGCCGGATCTACAGGGCATGTCACCACATTAAACTCTTTTGGTATCCCCCTGAAGTGAAAATCGATTATACGTTCCCGTTTCTCAATAAGGGTTTTCGTTAATATGTACACTAATTCCTCTGATATGTCCTCTCTTGTAAAGAGCAGCCAGTCAGCGAAATCCACACATGGTATATCCTTCTCCATTCCGGGGAACATCCATTTTGAAAGAACAGCTTTTCTGAAACCATATTTGTTTTCCAGTTCATCAAGAACAGGTTCTGCCACCGGCAAATAGCGCATCGTGCCCGTTGCGGCAAGTTCCATCCATGCCGGCGTCATTCTTCCTTCATGTATAACGGCATCTGCCTGTCCGTTTAATACCAGGGTAGGGATTTTCAGACAATGGCTCTCCTCTATTATCACCCATCCTTTTTGCTTCAGCCCGTCGAGAGACATACCGGATGCTTCCAGAATCTTTTCCACCACAAATCGAACAGGGAAATCCTTGCCTGCTACCACCAGCCGCATCGGCTGATCTGCCATATCAGAAATACTGTAGATTTTAGAAGCAGCCGGTACCGCCCATACCATCCGGTCATCATGGGGTATGGAACCGATTGCCCGTAAATTGGTCAGCTTCTTTTTGAAATAGCCTGTGCCGCGGTACCCCATGGCAACACATGCGGGCGGAGTAGTAAACGCTATATCGGCTTCTCCATCGGCAAGCGCCTGTACAGTGAGCAGGTCGCCCAGAACCAGATCTATTTTAACTCTGCGCAACGCAGGTATCTCTCCGCTCAGGAACTCCGCTAATTCCGAGAAGAATAGTCCCCATGGCCATACGATATCAGAACGAAAGGTTATACTCATCTCATTCACGGACATCTGCTCACACATCCTTTCCGGCAATATAAAGCTTCTCCTGAATTGCAAGCAAGACATGATCTATACAATCATTAAAGACCGGTAGTCACTTACATTATACCCGGCAGGAAAAGCGCAATCTGCGGAAATGCTATCAATAGTAGAATTAAAACTATCGTTACTCCCCAGAACGGCATTACGCCGCGGAAAACAGTGGCAAGCGGTACATCTTTATCAACTGCATTGATGATAAAACAGCTCATGCCGATGGGCGGTGTCATCATTCCCTGCTGCATTACTATTACTATAATGACGCCAAACCATATGGGATCAAAGCCTATACTTGTAGCTACCGGGAAGAAAATGGGTGTAAACAGCAGGACAAGAGCCAGCGAATCGATAATACATCCGAAGATTATAAAAATTAATATTATGATGAGCATCGTACCCACGGGAGGAAGACCGAGTCCGACCATAAAATCAGTCAGCTCAAAGGGCATCTTACTTAATGACAGAAAAACTGAGAAAATCATGGCACCTATTACGATAACAAAAATAAATCCCATCAGCCTCATGGTTTCCAACAAGGCAGTGAATGTGTTTTTTCTGGTGAACTTTTTCTTAAGTATCAGGATAATAAAAGCACCGAAAGCACCGATAGCACCCGCCTCCGTGGGCGTGAATATTCCTGTATAGATTCCACCGATAATGAGCGCAAAAAGCAGCAGTATGGCCCATACATGCTTGAGCTCAGCCAACTGCTCCATGAAACTGAATTTCGGCCCTCTTGGGCCGTGCCGGGGGCTTATGGTGCACAGCACCACACTTACCATGATATAAAGGATAGCCAGCACTACACCGGGTATAAAACCGGCAATAAAAAGGCTCCCTATTGATTGCTCGGTGATAACGCCGTAAAGGATGAGAATGATGCTGGGGGGTATTAAAATGCCCAGTGTACCGCCTGCAGCTATACATCCGCTGGCATGCTCCATACTATATTTATATTTGCGCATCTCAGGCAGTGCAACAGTAGCCATTGTTGCTGTAGCGGTCATGGCATCACCACAGATAGCAGCGAAACCCGCGCATGCCGCAGTGGTAGCAATAGCAAGCCCACCCGGCAAATGGCCAAACCATTTATATGTGGCAGTATAGACATCCTTGCTCATATCCGCAACGACAGTGAGCTGCCCCATCAACAGGAACAACGGTAGTACGGTAAGAGCATATGTCGTTGTACTGCCGAAAGCTGTTATAGCCAGATTATTGAAGGCAATATCGAATCCACGCAGATACACCAGTCCCGCAAATCCTACAGCTCCCATTACCAGGCCGATAGGCATACGCAGGAAAACAAGTATTAGCAGGACAATCAGTCCCAGAGTACCTAGCAGCAATGGATCCAATTTATTCCCTCCATATATATGCTCTTTATTCTTATCTGTTCTGATATATGTATTTAATGGTATTAACTATCATGATAATCACATACAGTGATACACACACGGCGGCAAGATAAACGAACGGCCAGATGGGGATATGCAACACCTGGGTAGTTTTACCCCTTTGCAAATATTCGGGAGCAAGCAAAAAGCTGGCCCAGGCAATAGCGACCAGTATGCCTATTCCTAAAATATTAGTAACAGCATTGACAATCACACGTATTCGCTGTGGAAAACGGTCGAAGAGGATAGGAATAACTATATGGCCTTCTTCACTCTCAACAAAGGGAATTGCGGTAAAGGCGATAATGCTCAGCATATATGAGGCAACTTCTACGCTGCCCAGTACCGGCATGTTCAGGGCAAAGCGCATGCAGACATCCACCACAACCATTAACATCATCAGGATTGCCATAGCCATTCCTATATAGGAAAGAGCTTTACTTACTTTATACAGTACTTTTTGTGTGTTATAGATGGGGTTATCTTTGCGTACTTCCATTTACATCCGCCTGCCATAGTCTTATAGCAGGCCGGGCTCGTCGGATAAGACACTTAATACTCCTCTGAGCCCAGCCTGCTGTTTTCATTGTCAGTTTTAATGGATTACTGTTTTAATGTCAATAGTTTTATTAATATTTATCCGAAAGTTTCAGTACTTCGTCCATTATTTCCTGCCCGGGCATGCCCAAGCCGTCGACGGTGGACTTCCATGTATCGAGCATCGGGCTCAACGGTGTATACCATGACTCAAGCTCATTTTCAGCCGGCTCATAGAATTCAACTCCTGCATCTTTCATAGCCTGCGCGGCATGGAGATTGGAGTCATCGGCAACCTTGCCAGCCTTGGCGTTCCACTTACTCGATACTTCATCAACTACTTTCTGAAGGTCTGCGGGTAACTTATCGAAGAAATTGTGGTTCATGGCAACTACAGCCGGGAAGGTACACATATCGATTGTGCAGCAATAATCAGCAATTTCATTCAATTTGAAAGCAGCAACACCTTCTGCGATGAAAGCAACGCCATCGATAGTGCCTTTTTCCAGTGAGAGATACATATCCATGGGGAGGAAAAAGGTGGGCGAGCCGCCGTGCAGTTGTATTGCTTCAATTGCAGGCCCTCCGGTTGAACCGACTCTCAGCCCTTTTACATCAGAGACAGCCTTAATCGATTTGTTGGCCCAGTACCACTGTGGAGGACCGCCGGCGAAGAAAAGAACTTTCGCATCCTGATATTCTTTTTGGAAATATTCATTATTTTTATATAGGTCCCATAATATTACATTCATTTTTTCTGCTGAGTGAATTCCCGTGGGTGGCAGAGTGACAGCGTCTGTGAGAGGGAATACGCCCGCCGAAAGCAGCGTTATCTGCCAGGAAACATCAGCCAGTCCTTTTACAGCCAGATCCCAGTGCTCGTTGGCAGGTCCCAGGGAGCCGTCAGGGAAATGGGTTACCTTGAGTTTCCCGTTACTGGCAGCTTCAATTTCTTCACCCCACGGGACAAGAACTGAATGATGAAAGACGCTGGCTGAACTATCGCCAAACGCCACTTTAATCTCGATCGGCTCCGTAGCTTCGGGCTGCGAAGGCGCCGGCTTTGTTCCATCCGCGGGCGCAGCAGGTTCTGGAGTTTTGGCACAAGCAGATATCAAAAGAACCAACACCATAAACAGCGCACCCATAATGACCAGTACTTTTTTATTCATTTACATACCTCCGTTAGATTTTAGATTTCGAAAAATAAGGAACAGACAATACTAAGCCCGTCATTTCTTCATACATCCCCCCCTCCTCAGTTTGTAGAAGCTAAGTATAGAGGTAAAACAGGGACAATAGCCAGAGAAAATTGTCTAAAGGTGAAGAGAAAATAGTCTAAAAATCATGCGCATGACAATTGCATGAGGAAACCGCTGCCATTGCAACCCGCATCAACTACACAAAATACTGACATTCCTCACTCCCCTGCTCCACCTACCACCTGAAACCCGGCTCCAAACTGGTGATAGATTTATTGCTGGATCACCGGATTCAGGGTGATTATATCCATCGTTGACATTGAACCAATGGTACTATATGATATCAAATCAATATCTTATTATAAACACTTCCGGTATAAAACACCCTGTGTACTCTAAGAGATAAACTGCATAGAAACATGTTTTGACATTATTGTATGCTCAATAATTACAATGAGTACCATAGTCTTCAGCTTATAATAAACCGTGCCGGAGGCAATTTGTGATATATTATATGGATATCTATGCTGGATAATAAATGAATAGACAGACTACAAATAAGATGTCACAGTCCGCAGATATTGACCTGTGGGTGCTTCTGGACCAGACACGAGATGCAATTGCCAGGGCACGAGAGATGGAACTCTCGCAATATAAGATTACCAAAGTCCAGGCTTCTGTACTTTTCATGCTGCTTACGCAAAATAAAAGAATAGCGCTTTCAGACATTTCCAAGTGGATATTACGAGAGCCTCACTCCATATCCAGTCTCATCAGCAGAATGGAAAGAAACGGGCTGGTGAGAAAGATTAAAGAACCCGGCGATGATAGAATACAGGTCATACTAACCGATAAAGGAGAACGAATATACAGCCAAATCACATGGCGCTCTATCGAAATGGTTTTTTCCTCCTTGTCGGAAGAAGAAAAACGTACACTGCAGGCAAATCTTAAAAAGCTGCGCACAAAAGCAAGAAGCCTTATGGGCCTTGATTATAAACCTCCGTTTCTGCCCTGACGATTCTCGTTCCTCTATTATTCCTATATATACCCGTATGGTGCATCATGCAACTGTATCAGCACATTATCTAAAATAGAGCACATAGCATTTTTAAGAAAACGTCAGGTCATCTCATTTTTCATTGACACAAATGAGCCATTTAGGTTATTATTAACACATATCGAATATGATATCTCTTATGCTTTTTCAAGGAGATTCTTCAGGAAAATAAATGCCGTCTAGGGCAGTAATCCCACCTGTAATATAAACATGCCGGCTTTTTATGGAGTGTTTTCTGGAGTTAAAGTCTATCATAAAGGTGCGTATTCCGTTTCTTCTATTTAATAATACAGATAGCAGAATAAACACCTGATAATTATTACCCGGGAACAAACGACAGGGAGTATTTGTACGCGCATTATAATAACTGCTGTTTCAACGGAGAAATCTTGATAATACGGAAAAGAAAACTACAGGGGAACCATTCTTTTTCCAAAAATGCAAACGATGAGAGTTAACTTCACAGGAAGCAGTAATAATAACTTTGTAAGAAATAGCTGTTTATGCTAATATTTGATAGCTTAATAGTCTAACCCTATCGAACTTTTACACGGATAAGCCTGAAGATATCCGAAGCACTTCGAAAGCTAGCATATCACCAGCTAAAAATATTAAGCCTGAAGTATAGTACATTACGAAAAGGAGGCAGGCAAATGGATTTTAAACTCACTGAGGAACAGTTAAATTTTCGAAAAGAAGTTAGCGATTTCCTGAAAAGCGAATTGGATCAGGGGTTGTGGAAACCCACCATCGATGCATGGATTATGTCATATGATCCGGCATTCACCAAGAGAGTCGCAGCCAAAGGGTGGATAGGGCTTACCTGGCCTAAGGAATATGGAGGCAAAGGCCGTTCCTTTATTGACCGCCTTATTCTCACAGAAGAGATGCTCAGATATGGTGCGCCTGCAGCATGCCACTGGTTTGCCGACAGGCAGATCGGGAGCGGCGTGGTCCTTCACGGCAACGAAGAACAGCGAAAAGAAATTCTCCCGATGATTATGAAGGGTGAAATGTATGTCGGTCTGGGCATGAGTGAGCCAGAGGCAGGCTGTGATCTTGCTTCCGTTAAAACCACCGCCATTAAGAACGGCGACTATTATATCTTTAACGGACAAAAGACCTGGACGAGCGGCGGCAAGCACATGAATTACCTCTATATACTTGCCCGCACCAACCCGGATGCTCCCAAGAAACACCAGGGTCTAAGTGAATTCATTATTCCGCTAAATCTCCCCGGCATTAGCACCAGCCCCATTCACGATATTACCAACAACGAAGCATGGAATGAATGCTTCTTTGACAATGTTAAAGTTCCCGCCAAATGGCTCATCGGGCCAGAGAACAATGGATGGAAACAGATCATGCAGCAGCTTTCCTATGAAAGAAGCGGCATGGAGCGTCTGATGGCGAATTATCCCGTATTTGCGGGTCTGCTTGATTATATTAAGACCACCAAACGCAACGGTAAATTACTTTCTGAAGATCCTACAATCCGCCGTAGGATAGGCCAGATAAAAGCTGAATTTGAAGTGGGTCGATTGTTCATGTACCGTGTAGCTCTGGTTATGGACGAGGGCCGCTCACCCGAATGGGAGGCGTGCATGTCCAAGGCATATGCCACCAGCTACGAACAGCGTCTGGCAAGCTTGGCACTTGAAATCCTTGGCCCTTACGGGCAGTTGAGACCGGAATCCAAATATGTACCGTTCGATGGACATGCATTCCACTCTTACCTGTCTTCCAAAGGATACAGCCACCAGGCAGGTACAACTGAGGTACTAAAGAATATCATTGCCATGAGGAAACTTGCGTTACCCACGGCATAAATAGATAGCCCGAATAAATACGAGGGGACAGAAAATGAATTTAACATTTACTGAAGAACAGGAAATTTTAAGAAAATTTGCAAAAGACTTTATGACGGAGAAATTACCCAAGAAGGTTCTCAAAGAACTGGAGAAAACTGAAGACGGGTATTCAAAAGATATGTGGAAGGAAATGGCTGACCTGGGATGGATCGGCCTCCCGTTCCCGGATAAATACGGTGGTTCCGATATGTCTTTTATGGATCTTGCGGTGTTGCTTGAAGAAATGGGGAAAGCTGCCCTGCCCGGTCCTTACCTGCCAACGGTAGTGCT
Organism: uncultured Dehalococcoidales bacterium; assembly: GCA_964519615.1. Taxonomy (GTDB): domain Bacteria; phylum Chloroflexota; class Dehalococcoidia; order GIF9; family UBA5629; genus CAZFIM01. Next base: position 2,453 of record CAZFIM010000050.1, on the reverse strand, counting down.
CGGAGGCATGACAATTTTGAAGCTCGGCACCGAAGAGCAGAAAAAAGAGTATCTGCCTAAAATTTCGAGCGGGCAGATGGTAGTTACCATGGCCATAGATGAGGCCGATAAATCTATTACCACTCCTCCCGATGCCGTGAAAGCGGCCAAAGAAGGCGGTTCATGGGTCATAGAAGGCACGAAAATGTTCGTTCCCTATGCACAGCTGGCAGACTATATCATCTGCGTCGCCAGGACCAGCGGTAAAGCCGGCTCAGAAGAAGGTATCTCGATCTTTATCGTAGATGCAAAAGACCCTGCTGTAACCTGCAATATGCTGGAAACACTGGTTGATAAACACTGCGAAGTTATTTTCAATAAGGTTAAAGTACCTGAAAGCAATGTTATCGGTCCGGTAGATAAAGCATGGAAGGACATACTTTCTATTATTAAGATAGCCGATGTGGCAAAATGCTGTGAAATGGCAGGAATGGCACAGCAGGTTCTCGATATGACTGTTGACTACGCCAAAGAGAGAAAGCAGTTCAATAAACCCATCGGTACTTTCCAGATCATTCAACACTATTGTGCCGACCTGTTCATTAATGTCGAAGGCATTAAAATGAGTGCCTATCAGGCGGCATGGAAACTCAGTGAAGGTATGGACTTTGAAGAGGAAATCTCCTGGGCAAAGACATTTGCTGTCCAGGCGGCAGACCAGATCATGGCGCTTTCCCATCAGGTACATGGCGCTATCGGTGTCACCATGGAATACGACCTTCACTTTTACACCAGGCGTCTTAAGTCAGGTGAGCTCAACTTCGGCGACCGCGCTTACTACACCGAACTAATAGCGGGAAACCTCGGATTATAGCAGTATATGTACAGGACAAACGCAGCCTCCCCAGATTTTGAGCTGCTTTATTCTGTAATACAATATTTTTACTAGGAGTTAGATAATGTCCAGTGAAGAAATCATTCGCGATTACCAGGCGAAAAAAGACAAGATCGTCCAGATGGACCCCAAAACCCTTGAGAAAAGGCATGCTACCGGTCAGCTTACTGCACGTGAGCGTGTCGATTATTTCTTTGATCCCGGTACATTTACTGAGATCGGACTTTTCGTCAAACATCGAACCACCAATTTCGGTATGGATGAAAGGGAGATTCCCGCTGAGGGTGTAGTTACCGGTTACGGCAAAGTGAACGGCAGAAATGTCGTTGCCATCGCAGAAGACTACACAGCAATGGCCGGCACTTATGGTGAGTATCATGGCAAGAAATTCGTCCGTGCAGTAGAGTTTGCCAAAGACATGGGCTGGCCGCTTGTCGGCCTGAACGATTCCGGCGGCGCCAGACTGCAGGAAGGTATCGATACTCTTGAAGCGTACGGATGGCTTTTCAGGTCGCAGATTCTCGCTTCCGGCATCGTACCGCAGATAGCCTTGCTTATGGGCCCCTGTCTTGGAGGCCAGGCATATCATCCAATTATGCAGGACTTCCTTATTCAATGCAGAAAAACAGGTTTCATGGGCATCGCCGGCCCCGCATTCGTAAAAACCCAAACGGCAGAAGATATAACGCTTGAGGAACTGTCAGGCTGGCAGGCTCACGCAGTAAAATCCGGTCAGACGCACATCGTAGCTGAAGATGACAAGGATGCGCTGGATAAATGTAAAGAGCTTCTTTCATTCCTGCCTTCCAACAATAAAGAGAAACCTCCGCGCATCACTACCAAAGACGATCCGGAGAGAAGCGTGCCGGAATTAAACACGCTGCTTCCCGAGAAACCTTCGCAGGCATTCGATATGATGAAAGCCATCAAACTCACTGTCGATGACGGCTATTTCTTCGAACTTATGAAAGACTACGCCAAAAACTGCATTATCGGCTTCGGACGTTTCAACGGCAGACCGGTAGGTATAGTAGCTAACCGCCCGACCTGGGCAGGCGGCGTAATCGATATCAACGCCGCTGACAAGATGGCACGCTTTATCCGCTTCTGCGATCTTTTCAACATCCCGCTGGTAAGTTATACAGACTGCCCCGGTTATATGATCGGCTCTGGTCAGGACTGGCAGGGTATACTGCGGCACGGCGCCAAACTGCTCTATGCATGGGCAGATGCAACTGTACCTTTGATTGCTGTTATGCTAAGAAAATCCTATGCCGGCGCTCACTACGGCATGCTCGATAAATCTATCGGTGCAGATATGGTACTGGCTTGGCCAAACGCACTTGTTACCATCGTGGGCGCAGAGACCGCAGCCAGCGTTATCTTTGCTAAGGAGATCAAGCAATCGGATAATCCCAAGGAAACAAGGGAAAAACGTGTACAGGAATACAGAGAGATATACGAGAATCCCTATAAAGCGGCAGAGCGCGGGTATGTCGACGATATTATCATGCCCAGCGATACCAGAAAGATGATTAACCGCAATCTCGATATCCTGGAAAACAAGCTGAATCTTAAG
>CAZFIM010000049.1:0-18463 GCA_964519615.1 uncultured Dehalococcoidales bacterium | reverse complement strand
TCACCATCCAGCTCGACCCCACCGATGTAGACTTGAGAGGCGGGCTCACCGCTACCGCTACTATACAAGCACAGAGCAGCGAGAATACCCTCATAGTGCCAAATCTGGCTGTCTATGGTTCACGTGATGGCAACTGGGCAGAGGTAGTAGTTGACAAAACAACGATGCAAACGGAAAAGCGTCCTATTACCATCGGAATCAGCAACAGCAAATATACTGAAGTCCTTTCCGGCCTCAGTGAAGGAGAAACAGTTAAACTCGGATCACCTTCTACCACATTCTTTTCACCTTTCGGCGGGTAAAGAAAATGTCAAAAAACATGATCGAACTTGAGAACATTACCAAGATATATAAGACAGGAGATATAAACGTCGTTGCCTTGAATGACGTCAGCTGCCGCTGTCAGGCAGGAGAGATGATCTCCATTATGGGCGCTTCCGGTTCAGGCAAATCTACATTGATGAATATTCTCGGCTGTCTGGACAGGCCAACCGAAGGCACATACCGGCTGGACGGGCAGGATGTCAGCGGACTTAATGACGACCAGCTCGCCGCCATCAGAAACAAGCATATCGGCTTTGTTTTCCAATCATTCAACCTGCTGCCTCGCGTGACAGCTGTCGGCAATGTGGAACTGCCGCTGATCTATAACGGAACAAATCATAAACGAGAGCGGGCTATGGAAGCGCTGGAGATTGTGGGTATCGGCAAAAGAGCTTTTCACCGGCCATCGGAGATGTCAGGGGGCGAGCAGCAGCGCGTGGCCATTGCCCGGGCACTGGTTAATAATCCCAACGTGATTTTTGCCGATGAACCAACAGGCAATCTGGATACGACTAACAGCCACAGCATTATGTCTTTGCTCTGCCGGCAGCATGAGAAAGGCATCACCATCATCATCGTTACACACGAAGAGGATATAGCAGCATACACGCAGCGTACGCTTTACCTGCGTGACGGTCAAATTTTCGAGGAGAAAATTCGGTGAATTTCTGGGAAAACTTTATTTCATCGTGGCAGTCCTTATGGTCCAATAAGACCCGTTCTTTTCTCACCATTCTCGGTATCGTTATCGGCGTCAGCGCCGTGGTATTTCTGGTCTCGTTCGGCAATGGACATCAGCAGAATATCACCAATATATTTGAAAGCATGGGGGCAAACGCCATCTATATCAGCGGCACCAGCACTAACTCCGTCACCGGCGGCACTGGCAGTCTGACGCTGGAAGACGCAGAGGCACTGGCAGACACTAATCGCGCACCCTCTATCGAAGCAGTTGCACCTATGATTGTCAAGATGGGTACCGTAAGCTTCGGCACTGAGGATACTATCACTGATATTACCGGTATTACTCCTGATATCCTGGCCATGACAAGCTACCCGGTGGAGTCAGGCCGCTTTATCACCGAGGAAGACCTGCGGCGCCGCACAAACGTTGCCATTGTAGGCAATCAGGTAAAAGATGAGCTTTTCAAAGACATCGACCCCGTAGGGCAGACTATCCGCGTAGCGGGAAAACAATTCGAGGTTGTCGGCTCAATCGAAAAGAAGGGTGGAATGATGGGCACCGCCGATGATTATGTCATGATACCCCTCACCACTATGCAGTCCAAAATATCCACGGAAACCAGCACTCGCGGTCGCCCCGTACAGACGATCGCGGTCAAGGCCGTCAACCCGGAGGAGATACCAGCCGCAACAGATCAGATCACTACCATCCTGAGACAAAGGCATCACATCAGAGAAGGTGATGATGATGATTTTGTCGTAATAGATATGCAGGAGATAGTAAAAAGCATGCAGGAGGCACTGGGGATTTTCTCACTTTTCCTGGGGGCGGTTGGAGCTATTTCCCTTGTAGTAGGCGGTATAGGTATTATGAATATCATGCTGGTATCCGTCACTGAGCGTACTCGTGAGATCGGCATTCGTAAAGCAGTGGGTGCTCGTCGTAAAGATATTTTGCGCCAGTTTATGGTGGAAGCAGCTATGCTCAGTCTTACCGGGGGTATAGTAGGCCTGTTAATAGCTGCTGCCGGATGTATTCTGGTAAGCGGTGTGGACCTGGGCGGCTATCCTGTGAATGCGCCTATCTCGCCGGAAATAGTAATTATCGCACTTGTCGTTTCACTTTTTGTTGGTCTTGTCTCAGGCACATATCCCGCTTTTCGCGCGGCAAGGCTTGACCCGATCGAGTCACTACGTCATGAATAGCGGGGTTAATGAGTGCCCCGTACCAGAGAGAGAAATTCAGATCGTGTTACCGCACGCGTTCTAAATGTACCCCGCATAGCAGAAGTCACTACATTGCTGCCCGGCTTTTCAATGCCACGCATGGTCATGCATAGATGTTCTGCCTCTATCACTACGGCGACACCGTCAGGCTCCAACGCGCTTACGATAGCTTCCGCAATTTGCGTGGTCATTCTTTCCTGTAGTTGAGGACGTTTGGCAAACACATCCACCACCCGTGCTAATTTGCTGATGCCTACTACTCTGCCCTTATCATTAGGAATGTACCCTACATGTGCAACGCCATAAAAAGGCAGCAAATGGTGCTCACACATCGAATAAAAAGGTATATTCCGTAAAATAACCATCTCCCGATGCCCTTCCTCAAATCCCACTGAGAGAACTTCACTGGCGTTTTTATCCATACCCGCGAATAGTTCTACATACATTTCCGCTACCCGCTGTGGAGTATCAAGCAATCCCTCACGCTCCGGATCTTCCCCGATAGCTTTTAGCATTTCCAGAGCAGCTTTTTCAATCTTGTCCTTATCTACCACTATTGTGAAACCTCCTATTTCCACCCCAGATGTTTTTTGATGACTTCCATATCTACAGGCAATTCGGGGAAAGGTTCGGCATATTTTACCGGCACACCGGGGTCCTTAAGGCCGTTGCCCGTGACGATACAGACAATCTTTTTCCCGGCGAAATTCATACCTTTATTTATCATCTTTATCAATCCCGCCAGCGGCGCGGCAGAAGCGGGCTCCCCGAATACTCCCTCTTTGCTCGCCATAAGTTTATAGGCTTCCAGTATCTCTTTATCGGTTACTTTATCAATGATGCCGCCGGACTCGTCACGGGCGTTTTCCGCCCATTTCCAGCTGGCAGGATTGCCAATACGTATGGCAGTGGCAAAGGTCTTTGGTTTTTCAACCGGTTTTCCGCGCACTATAGGTGCGGCACCGGCTGCCTGAAAACCCATCATTATGGGAAGCTTACTTGCTTTACCCAGTGATTTAAACTCCTTATATCCTTTCCAATAGGCCGTGATATTGCCGGCATTACCCACCGGGATAAAATGATAATCCGGGGCATCACCCAGTTCTTCGATTATCTCAAAAGCTCCAGTCTTCTGCCCTTCAATACGATTGGGATTTAGAGAGTTGACAATTGTGACCGGATACTGCTCTATCAGTTTGCGCACGATAGTAAGCGCCTGATCGAAGTTGCCGTTGATGGTAACGATCTTCGCTCCGTAAGCGATAGCCTGCGCAAATTTACCTACCGCTATTTTCCCTTTGGGAACGATAACAATAACCTCCAGGCCGAAGCGGGCGCCATAAGCAGCGGCGGAAGCGCTGGTATTGCCGGTGGAGGCACAGATAACACTCTTACTGCCGGCTTCCACCGCTTTAGCAATGGCAACCACCATACCTCTGTCCTTGAAAGATCCGCTGGGATTACAGCCTTCAAATTTAAAATAGAGCTCCCCGCATCCAATCTCCTTCTCCAAAGTCACAGAGCGAATTAACGGTGTATCACCCTCACCCAATGTAATCATAGGGGTAGCCGGCGTGACGGGCAGATATTCACAAAATCGAGCTAAAACGCCTTTTCTCATGATTGTACTAGTCCTCAACTCTTACAAGATTATTTATCTCGGTGCATACTTCCAGCTTGATAATCTCTTTCAACGCACTTTGGACGGCTTTTTCCTTTGCCGGATGGGTCATTATTACAATCTCAGCAGTCTTGCTGCTCACATCGGTCTCTTTCTGGATGACCGATGCGATACTGATGGAATGATCCCCCAACACCCTGGCTATCTGCGCCAGAACACCTGAACGGTCGGTGATGCCCATCCTTATATAGTAGCGCGTCTCAATTTCATCCATAGGCTTGATATGAAGCTTTGCCATACCAGGTTTTTTAGTAATGGGCTCGACTTCATGGATAATGTCATAGGCTATGTTAACCACATCTGCCATTACTGCACTTGACGTCGCAGAAGGCCCGGCACCCTGACCATAGAAAATAACATTACCTACAAGGTCGCCCTCAACATCAACTGCGTTATATACACCGCTCACTTTCGCAAGCAGCGATTCCTCAGATAAAAATACGGGGTGAACACGTACTTCAATGGAATTATCCACCTGCTTGGCAATTGCCAGCAGCTTTATCGCATAGTTAAGCTCCTTTGCATAGCGAAAATCGCGTGCCTGCAGACGGGAAATGCCCTCCGGACGAATGTTATCCATGGTGACACGCGTATTGAAAGCAAGTGAAGCAAGTATCGCAAGCTTATAGGCAGTATCCCTGCCCTCGATATCGTTGGAAGGATCGGCTTCGGCATAGCCCAGCTGCTGTGCCTGTTTTAATGCTACATCGAAGTCCAGACCATCACTTGCCATTCTGGTAAGAATATAATTCGTGGTGCCATTCAGGATTCCATAAATGGCCAGCACATTATTAACAACCAGGTCTCGTTGAAAAGGAGCAATAAGAGGAATTCCCCCACCCACACTTGCCTCAAAACGCAAGTATACTTTGTGCTTGCGCGCCAAATCGAGCAAATCATAGCCGTGCTTGGCCATAACTTCCTTATTGGCAGTCACGACATGCTTACCTGCTGACAGCGCCTTGCTGATGAACTCATAGGCCGGATGCTCACCGCCAATAAGTTCGATTACTATATCAATTTCCGGATCGTTTATTACAGACTCAAAATCCGTGGTGAAAAGCTTTTTATCTAACCCGAGTATGCCGTGTTTGGCAGTATCGATTTCAAGGATTTTTTTTAAAGCTACCGGTGCTGCCGCCTTTTCTTCTATAATAACAGCTTTATCCCGTATTGCTTTTGCCACTCCACTTCCTATCACACCCAGACCCATCAAGCCGATTCCTATCTGTCTCTTTTTCACGTTCATGCTCCGCTTTTGCTAAGAACTTTGTTAAGCGCCCATTCCTGCTGCTGAGCGGTTAACATCTGCTCTATATTGCTTGATTCAATTTTCTCATTGAGCCAATCTTGAAATAGCTGTTGTTTCAATGCATCCCTGACATCCGGATCCAGTGCTCTATTCTCTTCTTTTCCCAGTATCTTGATTATCCAGTACCCTCCCTTTGTCTGAACAGTATCATCGTATACCGGATCACTTAAATCTCCCTCATCCAGCGCAAATGCCGCATTAACCAAAGCTGTATTTCCGTAATCTCTCTGCATCCAGCCAAGATCACCACCGTATTCGCTGCTGGTTGTATCCTGAGATAATTCGCCAGCCAGCTTGGCAAAGTCTTCACCTGACACCAGTCGCGCACGCACCTGCTCAACCTGCTGGACACTGCCCAGCAACATGCCGTATACATGCACGCTAATATCCTCATCCTTCTCAGTAACTTTAAGCAGCCAGTAACCGCCTTCTTTGGATATTGAATCATCATAGATAGGCTCACTCAATGTCCCCAAACTGAGCGAAAAGAGGTTCTTTGCCAGAACAGAATCACTCAGGCTACCCAAAATCTCCTGCTGATAGCTTTCAGGTACCCAACCGAGCTCACCTTTTAATGACTTTGTCAGAGTTTCTACCGAATATTCACCCGCCAGCGCTTCGAAATCCTCGCCACCATTAATTCTATCCCTCATCTCTTCAGCATCGGTTGAAGTTGCCAAACACATGGCAAACGCATTGACCTGATTATCAGCAAGCGGTACCTGCTGCTCAAAATAACCATCGAGCAGCTTCTCTGAAAGCAATTGCGCTTCAAAGGCCGAACGATTTATCTCGGAAGCATCTACCCCTTCTTCCTTTAGTCCTTGTTCAATCTCTTCTTCAGTCACGGTATAACCTAACTCAGGAGCGTACTGTCTGATAATTTCGCTCTGTATCATGGCACTGGGGACGATCGATGCCATAGTGGTAGCTTGACGTCGGTCCAACCCGCTGGTATATACTTCCAGCCATTTCAGATAATCATTCATACTGAAAGAGACGCCGTTCACTTTTAGAATGGTGGAATGGTGCGGCTTGTACTGCTCATTGTAATAACCGTAGCCGATAAATGCCAGTACCAACACAAGGAAGATACTGCCAGCGATAAGAATAATACGCTGAGTTTTCTTCTGCTGCTGAACTCTGGAAAGCTGTTTCTTTGTGGGGGCACGTTTAAGCTGTTGCTGATTTTTTTGCTTCTTTGCCACGCTAAGTCCTTCTATTCATAATAAACCGTGACACAATCAGAATTGAGTCACGCAACTACTTATGATAACATATTGTCTGATAGAAATTCACGGGGTGTAGCGCAGCCTGGTAGCGCACCTGAATGGGGTTCAGGTGGTCGGAGGTTCAAATCCTCTCACCCCGACCATACGTACATACTTATCAGATACCTCCCCCGAGAACAAGACGTTCCCACACTATTGGATTTTCCTGCATGGGAAAATCCCAGCTACCACGTTGTAAAGCATTTAAGCTCCCGCCAATTAAAGGGCGATATTTGCTGATCTCGGTTGTATTATCAATATTGATCATTCATATTGATATTTGTTCGTATCTCAATTCTGAAACTCAAATAATATATTGGCGAGTATCCCATCTCTGTAGAAGGGAGGATACTTAATTGGAAATAATAAATTCATCAGAAATCACAAGCGAAAGATTCGATTACGCGAAAGACTTCATCCGAAATATTAGTAAGCGTTCTTATGACTGGAAATCCTTTTACGGCATCGCATCCATCACCGAAGCGTATGCTAGGGGCGATATTGAGATTCACCTGCACATCTTTTTGTCTCCAAATCCCACCGTCAAAATCACCAACGAGAACACCTTCTTCGGGGAGGGGGTTAACAGAGGCAACTTTTGCATTCGGATACAAAGGTGCCCCTATTTTGAAGTTGGAACCACCACCTATGAGTCCTTGGAATTCATATCCTCCAACAGTGGTAGCCAAAACAGTGATGAGGCGATGTTTATCGGTATTATTCAACTCATGAAGAAGAAAAAGGGGGCAATTCCTTCCCTTATTCCCTCTCTTGTATGGTTGAAATGTTTCGATTTTTTTCACATGTCTCTTAGTGAGGCTTTTGGTGATGTAAGGGCCTTCCTGAGTACTCCAAAAATGAGGGATGAGTTTGCCATTAATTCGCCTCTTTGTGCTACCAACAAGGTAAATAGGGAATCCAGTTTTAGGGTAGGGAGTGAGTTTATTCGAACAAGCAAGTTGCCATGCCAAAATATCAAGAGCGGAACGGAGGTCATGAACAATCTCCCCAATCACCACGCTCCACTCAGTAGGAAGAATGGGTGCATCTTTGATCTTTATACTATAGCATCCAGTATCTCGCTCAAACTCGGTAGTGACAGTATAGACATTATGTTTGAAGAACCACTTAAAAGCCTCATCCAAGGTTATGAGTTGGCCCTTTGCCCTCTCAATCTTAACTCTTGGCCCGACAAGTCGATGCATATGTTACAATATCCCCAAGGAGATAATAATGACAGAGAAAAAACAAAAAACTCCCAAGGGGTACGAGATACCCGTACCCTCAAAAGAAGAGTTCGAGCAAAATCTCAAAAAGATTGCCAAGCCGAACAAATCAACGCCTCACAGTCCTCAGAAGTAACTCCTCAAACATCGAACGCCCGCCGTCTCGATGATTATATCGCCAAGAATACTCATTCAGGTAGCCTTGAAGATGCTTAGACGAGACGGCATGATAAACACCATCAATACCTCTCTTGAGAAGCGACCAGAAGCCCTCAATAGTGTTGGTGTGTGCATCCCCGCTTACGTACACTTTTTCCGCATGTTGAACCCTCTTATGCTTGTATCCTTGCTTTGTCAATTGATTGTACGATTTAAATTCATCAGTATTTATAACAGAGGCAGGGATTACATGCTCTACTACATGAGGCAAAAGAGTAGTTTTCTTAACGTTCGGTACAGTCATTACAACTACAGCACCTTGTCGCTCTACCATGCCGAATACAGGAGTTTTATGAGATTCCGTGCCTGGGCGGCCCCTATTATCTCCACGTCTTCTACCACAAATGTAAGTTTCATCAGCCTCAACTGTTCCAGAGAGAGGTTCATTATCTTGTTTCATCAGTTCGGCACGTATTTCATGGGCCATACGCCATGCCGTTTTATAGGTAACGCCAAGTTCTCGTTCCAATTGTTTAGCGGATATCCCGCAACGAGTGCTAGTCATAAGGTACATTGCATAGAACCAAAGATGCAAAGAAGTAGAGGACTTGTGGAAAATAGTTCCAGCAGTAGGATGAATGTGATACCCACATGCTATACAAGTCCACGATTGCCTTTGTTGTTTGGTTTGATACCTCTTAAATTCACGTTCCTGTTTGCACTTCGGACAGTATGCATGAGTACCATTAGAAGAATAGCGATTACGCCACAACCATTCAAGGCATGTGGCATCATCGGGATACTCTTTCATAAACTCCATAAGGGAGTATTGAGAGTCCGAAGACTTGGCTCTTATTGGTTTGTTCCGTTTAGCTGGTGGTATGACTTGTTACCTCCAGCTACAATATACCATAAACTACTTATACAGTCAAGGGATAGTTGCCAATATATTTAAACTGACTCGCGTCCCCCGAATCATTATAATAAAGCCAACTTGATTATAATCAAGTTATTTATTTATAATTAAGTAAAGGGCTTAATCTGAAAATGGTATTCAGTCCAGAAAGGGGATAAAATGACATCGAAATCTAGAATATGTTTGCTGCTCGTTGCTTGTATTTGTGTGATGGGTATGACACTAACCGGATGTCAGACAACAAAATCCACAGCTAATCAGAAACCCGTTATCGCTATTGTTGCGTTCGGCACCAGCGTACCCGAAGCCCAGAAGAATCTTGATGATTTCGATCAAATGGTACTACAGCGTTTCCCGGATTACGATGTACGCTGGGCTTTCACGTCACAGACGATAGTAGATAAATTACGTGAATCCGGACAGAAGACATTATTCGAACGTAAAGTACCGCTGTTAACCATAGAAGAACTCTACAGTGTGATGCTGAAGGAAGGGAAAACAAAAGTCGCGGTACAACCAATCCACATCTCTCCCGGGCAGGAATACTACGAGGTGGTAACAACGCCTTCAAGGGGAATTGATGTAAAAGTGGGAATGCCGCTGCTGGTCTATAATGAAGAGATCGAAGAATTCGTCAAGATTCTCTCCTCAAAGTTCGGAGGCAGCGATACGGTAACCATACTGTGCGGCCATGGAAACGATCATCAACCGCAGTTCAATGCCTCGCTTATGACTCTTGATGACATCGTACGCCAGAACTATAAAAACGTATTTGTCGCTACTGTGGAAGGGAAACCTGGATTTAAGCAGGCAATGGCTGATGCTAAAGCTACGGGCCTTAAGAAAGTGTCATTTATTCCCGTAATGCTGACGGCTGGCGATCATATTATGAACGATGTCATGGGAGAAGATGATCCGGAATCATGGAAATCACAGCTTGGTTTGGAAGCCAGTGCTGACACGGGACTTGGGAGCAATCCGCAGGTTATGGCTCTTTTCCTCAACCGGATAGAGCGGCTTCTAACTATGTTCTAACCACCAGTTCAATAGAGAAAAAATTCCTGTGAGGAATAGTATATCATCGCTAAAAACCTGACAATAACGGGTATAATCATTATCGCGCATGGCAGCACGAATGAACCTGAGTTCGTTCGTGCTATGGCCTACATTGCCGCTAAAGTCAGGGCTAAATTCCCACTGGCAGGCAGGGTCGATTGGGCTGCACAGAGCTTCAATCATCCCTCCCTGAAGGAAGCAGTCGAACTTCAGGCGCAACAAGGTATTAAGAGAGTGTTGATAATGCCTTTCTTCCTTTTTGACGGCAAGCACTCAAAAGAAGATATACCGGAATCTATTGAGCGCCTGAAAACCTGTTATCCGGACATCGAATTTTCCCTAACATCGATTCTGGGTACGGATACCCTGCTGGCTGATCTGGTTATCAAGCGGATACAAGAGGCTTCTTTAGAAACGCGTGATGCCGGCGGTATCCCTGATCTGCCCGCAACACCTGAGGCCATAGAAGCCTGCAGTATGGAGATAATAGAAAGCCTATTGCCACCGATAGTATGTTCTGCCGGGGAGCTACAGGTAATAAAAAGGATTGTGCATGCAGCAGGTGATATAGAGATCGCACAACTGGTAAGGTTTCATCCGCAGGCAATTGCTTCCGGCATTAAAGCGATACGAACCGGCAATCCCATCTATACCGATGTAAAAATGGCGGCAGCAGGAATTAACCGTAAAAAAACTGATGAGTTCGGATGTGACGTTACCTGTGCCATAGACAATCCTGGTGCAATCAAGATTACTAATGAGGGCGGTATCACCCGTTCTGCGGCTGCGATACGTTTTTTGGACACTAAATTGCATAATGCAATTATCGCTATCGGAAATGCCCCTACCGCTCTATTCGCTCTTATCGACCTGATTGACAGCACGGATATTACTCCGGCATTGATAGTAGGTATGCCAGTGGGTTTTGTAGGCGCAAAAGAATCAAAATCAGAGCTAATGAAACGGGATATACCATTTATCGCAATAGAAGGGAATCGCGGCGGCAGTGCTTTAGCGGTAGCTGCTGTTAATGCCCTGCTTAAACTTTCCTAGCGTAATGTGGGAACACTGGGAGGCAAACAGACAATTGAAAAGACTGGCAATTCTGGCACTTATTCTATGTATCTCTATACTGATATCATCAGGATGTAACCAACAACCAAACAGCAATAATGCTATCTCTGAGGTTGATTTTATCAGCATCCTCGATGAAGAAGGAAATCTTGTCGCTGTTCCTGCCAATCCTTTATCCATCGTATGTCTTGTTCCTGCCGTAGCGGAGGTAATCTATGCTCTTGATGAGGGTGATAAGATCGTTGCCTGCAGCTACGAATGCAATTTTCCGCCGGATCTAAAGTTAAAAACCAATGTAGGCGCGGCAAGCAAGCCGAACATAGAACTTGTCTTGCAGCAAAAACCAGATCTGGTAATCGCCCGTACAGGCACCCTGTTCAAACAGGAGTTAAAAGATAAATTTGAACTTGCCGGAGTAAAGGTGATCCAATTCAGAAGCATCGAACTGGATACAGCACAGCATATGATCGGGCAGATGGGCATTCTGCTGAACAGACAGGGACAAGCCCAGCAATTAAGCGATTACATCAGGCACTATGAAAATTTGATTACGGAGCGTATCGCCAATCTCAGCAGCGACAAAAGGCCACTTGTGTTATTCCAGAGTATGGGGCATATGTACTGGAGTAACAATGCCGATACGGCAGGTCACCGGCGAATAGTTGCTGCCGGCGGCACCAATATTGCAGCTGATGAACCAGTACATGTTCCCCATCTCAGTGCTGAGTGGGTGTATGAAAAGAATCCTGATATCACCGTATACAGCTACCTTGATGCCAGTGATGCAGGGGAAATACCCGTCATGGAAGATCTGAAAATGGTACATGATATGATGGTAGCGCAGCCCGGTTTTAGTGAGATCAAAGCAGTCAAAGAGGGCAAGGTATATATAATTGACTCCCGTCTCTTAACAGGACCTCGCTCGATAGTCGGCCTTCTCTACTTCGCTAAATGGTACCATCCCCATCTTTTTACCGACATCGACCCCGAGGCCGTTCACCGTGATATGCTGCATACATTCTGGGATCACGAGCTTGACGGATGCTGGGTATACGCTGCTGGAGTAAGTGATGAGCCAAATGGGGGATAAAAAATTACTGACGCATATGTGGAAAGTTATAAACGATTTACCGGGAGAAAAGTTCTTTTTATCCTTGGTCTGCTATTAGCATTAATCATAATTGCCATAACGGCCGTCTCTCTGGGATCCGCATCTCTAAACTTAAGGGAAACTGTTAACGCATTCCTCTCACTGATCTTTCCGATAGAATCAAGCGTTTTTGCTCAAACGGTTGTACGGCAGTTACGCTCTCCACGGATATTGTTATCAATTATCGCGGGTATAAATCTCGGGGTATCCGGAGCAGTTATGCAGGGAGTATTACGAAATCCTCTTGTCTCGCCATATACGCTGGGGCTTTCATCCGGAGCAGCGTGTGGAGCGGCTTTAGCCATTGTTTTCGGCGCCGGCACCGTTGTCTTCAGCTCATTTTTGATAGTGACCAATGCCTTCATCTTTGGCTTGCTGACAATGCTGCTTGTCCTCGGCATCTCGCGCATCCGCGGTACATCCATCGAGACACTTATCCTGGCAGGCGTTGCTTTAAGCTACCTCTTTTCAGCCTTTATTTCAGCTTTGAAATACGTTTCAGGCAATGAGCAGCTTCGAGAGATTGTATTGTGGTTAATGGGAGATTTATCCGGCGCAACATGGCAAAGCATAGCTATTTTACTCCCCATCATGGTGGTATTCTCAATCATAGCGTTAAGCTATTCGTGGGACATTAACGTTATGGGTGCAGGCGATGAAGTGGCAGTCAGTCTTGGCATTAAAATCGACCGTGTACGTATAGCTAACCTGATACTGGCCGCTATTCTCACGGCAAGCGCGATTGCTTATACCGGTATCATCGGGTTCATTGGCCTGGTCTCTCCGCACATATGTAGACTGATCATAGGGAACGATCACAGATTTCTTATTCCTGCATCCGGTATTATGGGAGCAGTCATTCTATTAGTATCAGATACCCTGTGCCGCATTATTATCCAGCCAACCGAGCTGCCCGTGGGCATCGTCACTGCTGTTATTGGCGTCCCCTTTTTCTTATATTTACTTATGCGTAAAAGGAGAAGATGGTGGCAGTGAAACTCCGCATCAACGATATTTCATTTAGCTATAGCAGCATGAATGCACTCGACGGGGTCACACTGGAAATAAATGAGAGCGAGGCGGTGAGTCTGGTAGGCCCCAACGGCGCCGGCAAAAGCACCTTGCTTAAATGTATAGATAAAATTCTTAAACCGCAAAAAGGTGTAATTCTACTGGACGGAGAAAACACAGCTAAAATTGATTCAGTCAAGCTTTCGAGGAAGATGAGTTATGTCCCCCAGAACAATGTTGAAGTGTTCCCATTTACCATTTTCGATATCGTTCTCATGGGGAGAAAGCCGCATATGAACTGGCGCGTTAATCGGGAAGATATTTCCATCGTTGCGAAAACCTTGAAGTTTCTGCGAATGGAGGATTTCGGGCAAAGATATTTTGACGAGCTAAGTGGAGGAGAAAAACAAAAGGTCGTAATTGCCAGGGCAATTGCCCAGGAACCGCGGATTCTCCTCATGGATGAACCAACAAGCAACCTGGATATCAAGCATCAGCTTGAGGTCATGGAGATCGTTCAAGAGCTTATTCATGTCAAAAGAATATCGGTTATAATGGCAATGCATGATCTGAATCTGGCAGCAAGGTTTTCAGACAGGGTTGTCATGCTAAAAGATAAAAAGGTATTTAAAATTGGGACACCTGAAACGGTATTCAGCCAGGACCACATTAGAGAGGTATACGGTATTGAGACCCAGATAATCATCGGGCAGGAAGGCAAACCAGTCGTAATTCCCATCGCAGCGGGTAGTAATGGAAGAGGACAGATTTGATTGTAGCGGCGGAGCTATCAAAATCATATGGTGCTGTTAAAGCAGTTAATAACCTGAACCTTGAAGTGCAGGAAGGAGAGATATTCGGTTTTCTCGGCCCCAATGGTGCCGGTAAAACGACAACTATCCGCATATTAACCTGTCTGACACGGGCAACCTCGGGACATGCACGGATAAACGGGCTGGACATTGCAGAAAAGGGCCTCGAGGTAAAAAAGATAATCGGCGTGGTACAACAGACGTTAAGCCTCGATCGCGAACTAACGGTTCGTGAGAACCTGGAACTCCACGCCCGGCTTCATCATATCAGTAAAAGTGAAAGAAAAGAACGTATTAATGAGTTACTCGAGTATGTCGAGCTCACCGAATATGCCGGACGGCTTGTTGATGAGCTCTCAGGAGGTATGAGAAGAAGAGTGATGATCGCGCGGGCGCTTATACACGGCCCCCGCATTCTCTTCCTCGATGAGCCCACGGTCGGACTCGATGCCCAAACACGGCGAAAATTATGGGAATTGATCAGACAGCTCAATAACAGCGGTACAACCGTTTTTCTCACCACGCATTACATTGAAGAAGCCGAATCACTCTGTTTCAGAGTAGGGATCATCGATTATGGACGCATGATCACTATCGGCAAACCGGCAGATCTGTGCCGGAATCTGGGGACTATAGCGATAGAACAATACGCCAATGATGAACACACATCATATCACTATTTTCCGGATAAGGTATTGGCATCAAACTATATGCAAAGTATGCCCGGCAATGGAACTCGTTTTCTTTTAAGGAATACAAACCTGGAGGATGTTTTTATCGAATTGACCGGGCGTAAGGTAGGTGAGGATTAAATGGTCGATGTATTGAGAGATGCTTACTCCGTACTCTGGGCAGACCTGAGTTTTACAAAACGGCGCTGGCTGCGGACATTACTGGTGAGCCTGGTAGGACCGCTGCTGTATCTTGTAGCTTTCGGTTACGGTTTGGGCCGCGGCATCAGCTTTCAAAACGCCAGCTACCTTGAGTTCGTTATCCCCGGGATAATCGCCCTTACGGCAATGACAAGCAGTTATAATGGCGCGGGAACAAAATTGAATGTGAGCCGCCGTTTTTACAAAACGTTCGATGAATTTCTCATGTCGCCTGTAAGTCACACGGCCCTCATCATAGGCAAATCTTTGATAGGGGTTATACGGGGCTTAATCAGCTCCATCGCCTTTTTAATCATCGCCCTGATACTATCCCATACATTGTTGATTACTCCGCTGTTTATAATAACGCTTATCGTCTCCTGTTTTACGTTTGCTTTTCTTGGAGTACTGGCAGCGCTTCTGGCAAATTCTTACGAAGATATGGGCAATTTTACCGCCTTTATAATATTGCCTATGACCTTTCTTGGAGGCACTTTCTTTGCAATAGACGGACTGCCGCTTGCGCTCAAGGTAATCCTGTATTTACTTCCCCTTACACACTCAAGCATATGTCTAAGAGCAGAGGCCATGGGCCAGCCTTTTCCATGGATATCCTTACTGGCATTGGCGGCTTTCGGTCTGGCTTTTTTCATGGGAAGCATTATCCGTCTGAAAAAACTGAGTCTTTAAGATAAAAGAATAAAGTATAAGGATAAACAAATATATAATGAACCGCACTAACAAGAAGGGACGCCCGCTGCGCTCAGGGTACACTACAGGCGCCTGCGCCGCAGCCGCTGCCAAGGCGGCTATTACCGCCCTGCTTAAACAGGAGACGGTTATGAAAATCACTATCGATTTGCCCGGCTCCAGAGAGGCAGACTTTACCGTTAAAAGTTGCAGCTTCGATAAAACATACGCTTCATGCTCCATAATAAAAGATGCCGGCGACGATCCTGACATCACTGACGGTGCTGAAATTCAGGCCACTGTCACGTGGGAAAAAGAGCCGGGTATTGTCATCACCGGCGGGGAAGGTGTCGGTAGAATTACCAAACCCGGGCTGGAATTGGCAGTCGGTATGGATGCGATTAACCCCATACCACGGCAAATGATAGGCCATTCGGTGCGGCAGGTTTTGAAAAATATAGCGTGCGATCGAGGTGTTAAAGTGGTAATTTCCGTTCCCGATGGAGAGCGTTTAGCGCAGAAAACTCTCAATTCACGTCTTGGAATCGAGGGTGGTATTTCCATCATAGGAACCACAGGGATAGTCATTCCCTACTCTATTAGTGCGTATAAAGCCTGCATCTCGCAGGCGCTTGATATTGCTGTCGCTTCCGGCTGCCGGCAGGTGGTGCTGACCACAGGCAGGCGCAGCGAAAAATATGCCCAGAATGAACTGGGCCTTGCCGTAGAATGCTACATTCAGGCAGGAGACTTCATCGGCTACTCGCTCAATGAATGCGTTAAAAGAAGAATAGATAAAGTAACCATCTGGGGTATGACCGGGAAAATCAGTAAAATGGCAGCCGGACATCTTTATACGAACATAAGTGATTCCAGGGTTGATATCGGTTTTCTAGCGGAAGTAGCACTTGCCTGTTGCGTCCCTGTTGAAACGGTAGAAGGCCTCAAGACTGCTGTCACTGCCAATCATTTTCGCAGAATGCTCCCTCATGAATATACCGGGGCTTTTTGCGACCGTCTCTGTTTAATGGCAGCGTTAAGATGTAGAGAAAAAGTTGAAAGAGCTTTTGCAGTCGAATGCATTATGTCCACCTTTGACGGCATCATTATAGGAAGAGCGGATATTGAAAAATAAGATACATATCATAGGCATTGCATCCGGCGGTACGGTAAATTTAACTCCGCAGAACTTGCAGCTTATCAACAGAGCAGAGATGGTCTTCGGGGGCAAAAGATTGCTGGACATGTTTTCTTCAATAACAGGCGAGAAGATTATTGTTAAAAACAACCTGCCGCAAGTAACCGCAGCCATCAAAGAAAAGCTGGGGCACAAGCGTATTGTTGTTCTGGCTTCAGGTGATCCGGATTTCTACGGTATAGCAAGTCATCTGGTAAGAGAACTGGGTAAAAAAGCCGTGGAAATAAGCCCTAATGTAAGCGCTGTCCAGCTGGCGTTTGCCCGCATTAAAGAGAGCTGGGAAGATGCTGCTTTCATCAGCCTACACTCCAGAGCCACCGATAATCTTTTAGAGACCGTCCGCGCAAATGCAAAAATCTGCATTTTGACAGATAGCACTAATAACCCGGCAAAAATAGCCAGGCTGCTGCTGGATAACGGGATAAAGAACTACCGCGCATATATCTGCCAGAATATGGGAGATAAGAGCGAAAAGGTCATCAGTATCGGCTTGCGCCGCCTGTCCGCAATGGAGTGCGCGCCGCTCAATATTCTGATCCTGATCAGAAGCGCACCGCTTGCGACAAACGAAGTCCCGCAAACCAGATTACCGGGCATATCCGATGATGAATTTTATCAGCGTAAACCGAAAGCAGGCCTGATTACCAAGCAAGAGGTGCGGGCTGTCAGCCTGGCGAAAATGCGGCTAACAAAGGAGAGTGTGATCTGGGATATAGGTGCCGGGTCCGGGGCGATCTCCATCGAAGCCTCTTTTCTTGTCTCCAAAGGCCATATATACGCCGTAGAGAAAAATTCTGCCGATGTAGCAATCATTAAAAAGAATATCAAAAAATTCGGGGTGCATAATATCGAGGTCGTCCATACATTTGCCCCTGAAGGACTGGACGGATTACCTGCCCCTACTACCGTTTTTATCGGGGGAAGCGGCGGCAACATTGAGACAATCGTGGATTATGTCAGCAGAAAACTGATGCCCGGAGGACAAATCGTAATCAATGTTGTCGCACTTGAAAATTTGAATAGTGCACTTAAGATGCTCAACCTACGAGGATTCAATACCGATATCACACAGGTCAGTATTGCACGCAGCGTGAATACCAGAGAGCTTACGCGCTTTGAAGCGTTAAATTCGGTTTTTATTATTAGCGCTATAGCTAAAAATCAGGGGGCATAATCATATGCTTATAGAAAAAATGGCGCAAATGATGATAATGAGCGGGCTTAAAGGGACGCGATTCTACCCCGTCCAGCCGGATTTACCCGCTGATTTAAACGGCATCGGCTGGTATATACATATGCCCTTCTGCCGGCAATTGTGTCCTTATTGTTCTTTTCGAAGCATCAAATACTCCGAAGATAAAAGCACCCCCTACATCGAAGCTGTAAAAAAGGAGATCGACCTGTACCATGATAAGATAGGTAAGATTACCATAGGAGATGTCTATTTCGGTGGCGGCACTCCCAGCCTGACATGGTCAGGGATGATAGAGATTGTCGAGCATATCAGAAGCCTCTTTCTCATAGAAGGTGAGATCGGTTTTGAAGCCGGCCCCAACGATATAAACAGCGACATGCTCAAAGAGCTAAAAGGGGCGGGGATAAACAGGATCAGCCTGGGCGTTCAGTCTTTCGATGCTCAGATACTTAATACCATGGGCCGAGACTATACTGCTGAAAGTGTATTGAATAATATCGAGCTTTTACTAAAGGAAGGATTTTACGTCAGCATAGATTTACTTTATGGGCTTCCTCATCAGCGAATAGAAAGCCTCAATAACGATCTTAAAAAAGCCGCTTCTA
>CAZFIM010000048.1:0-18595 GCA_964519615.1 uncultured Dehalococcoidales bacterium | reverse complement strand
GGAACCCCACCAGCCCATCCTAACCCTTTCTGTCCAGTCATAAGGGTGCACTCCAGGAACCTTCATAGATGAAGAAGTCGCAAGTTTGATAACTGATCATCTATTGACTAATCGATTTGATCAACTTTCGGTTTTCATTTTTCATTTTATTAACGCCAATGCCAACGTTGACCTTAAGAGTATTAAGCGACCATCCCAATCATTAACTCTATGGCAAGAAATTAAGCAACAGCAAGAATTAAGAAACAAGATCGCCCATAGAGGAATACCGTGTGATAAAAGTTCAGCAGAACGTGCTTTAAAAATAGCTCACTTTTTATACAATGATCTATTTCTTCAAGTACTAAAATCAGCTGGTTTCCACATAGGTCCCAATAATAAGATTTCCCAGATATAGAGTGATCGAGACAACATATGAGAACTCGGAGAAGCTCAATAGGAACGTGATCTAAGATTTAGATGCAATAGTCGCAGAAACAAGGTTTAAAATACAATTATTATAGTAATCATTTCAGGTTTTTGTACACTCTACCCATTTTTACATCTAGACTATTAAGAGTTATCGGATCAAATAGTGTAAATGTCCACCCATTCTTTTTATAAAAATGCTCTAGTTTATCAAAGTGGTCTTCATCTTTCCTACAGAGATCTCCCTCTATGGCGACTACTCCATTGTTTATTTCCCACGCTTCAATAAACTTAAGTAACAAAGACCCCACATCTTTATTCTCATATTGTGGGCTTACTTGAATATCATTTAAATACGCTTTATTTCCTGACATCGGATGCACATATGCCACCTCAGTTGGAAATTCTTTCTTTTTTGCACGTATTTCGGATAACTCGTTTATCGGTATAAACGGAATAAAATCAAAGTAACGTTTTGAGTTTATAGAATAGTCTTTCACCAGCACCTTCCATTGTACCCCTTTTCCATCTTTCCCCAAGTCAGAAACATGATATTTCATAAATATATTATATAAACATTTTTATCTGGGTGCTATCACAACCTTGTTTTTAGCTTTTCTTTTAAGGAATACATTGATTGAACGTATTTAAGTGTTCTGATAAAAGGAAGAGAGAATCTGGTAGCAGCGGAGGGATTTGAACCCCCGACCAAGGGCTTATGAGTCCCCTGCTCTACCCCTGAGCTACGCTGCCACAACACTAAAAAATAGCATATCTGCGCACTCAGTGTCAATTGCGCTCACGTTTGAAATACCCCACCCCGCCATATTATGTAATGTCAATCCACCTTACTTGCCTGAGCGCACCTTTTTCAGCAGCCAGTCACACAGCGCATCCATCCCCTCCCCTGTCTTGCAGGATACCTCGAAGATGAGCACGTCCGGGTTGATGCCCTTTACCGTCTTTATGAAATAGTCCTTATTGAAATCTATGTAAGGGGCGATGTCAGTCTTGTTTATTATCACCACATCCGCTACAGTGAACATCAGCGGGTATTTGGCCGGCTTATCATCCCCCTCCGGAATACTGGCGATAACCAGCTTCAGATGCTGCCCCAAATCCTGCTCCGCCGGGCAGATGAGGTTGCCCACGTTCTCCACCATCACCAGGTCAAGTTCGGCAAGCGGCAGCTTCTCCAGCGCGGGCGTGAGCATCTGCGCCCCCAGCGAGCAGCTCCCCCCGGTATTTATCTGCACTACGGGAATGCCCAGCTTATCTATCTTCTCCGCATCGATGCTGGAGGCCACGTCACCCTCGATAACACCTATACCCAGCTTTTCCCTGAGGCTTGCGATTATCCGCATGATGAGGCTGGTCTTGCCTGAGCCAGGAGAGGCCATGATATTTACCGCGAAGACATGAGCTTCATCGAGCATCGAGCGGTTGCGCTCAGCTACGGCGTCATTAGCGCTGTGGATATTCTTCAATACTTCTATTCTCATCATTCAACCTCTATGCTTTCGATGTATGCATCCCTGCCCTCAAGTACCTCCACCGCAGGACTCGCGCAGACAGGGCAGAGCCAGTATGAGGTACTGCCCTCAAACTCCTCCCCGCAGCTGCGGCACTTGAGTCTGGCCTGTACCTGCTTAATCTCCAGCACCGCGTCCTCAGCCGGCGTACCCTTCTTGAGAATATCGAAGTAGAACCGGACACAGTCCTGCTCAAACCCCGCCAGATCTCCTATGACAAGGTGAATGTCCGTAACCTTTTTCGCGCCGGCAGACTCCGCCTCCTGCAGGACGACTTTCATGATGTTTTCCGTTATGGGAAGTTCATGCACCGTATCTATTAAAACACAGGGAGCGGAGCACTTACAACAGTATTCGCCCCGCTCCCGCGTCTCCCTTTTATACGTATTTATACCGGGTACGACGGTCACAGATTTAATACCACCCCCCGCTCCCGCTATTGCCTGCGGCACCCGGCCCGTTACGTGCGTTTGACGATGTCTATAATATTTCTGTCTTTGTCCCTGATGGTGATCTCCAGGTCCGCCCTTCCGGGGAGCGCGTGAGTAGCGCAGGCCAGACAGGGATCGTAAGCCCTGAAGGCCATCTCCACCATATTGAGCAGCCCCTCCTTCACCTCCGGCCCTTTCACAAATGCC
Source organism: uncultured Dehalococcoidales bacterium (assembly GCA_964519615.1). Classification (GTDB taxonomy): domain Bacteria; phylum Chloroflexota; class Dehalococcoidia; order GIF9; family UBA5629; genus CAZFIM01. The sequence goes on along the minus strand of CAZFIM010000048.1, from coordinate 16,017 downwards.
TGCGCCGCCTTCTTGACTGAGAGGCATATTGGAGCGGCGTTGTGCTGGGTTGCCACTATCAAATTGGCTTTCGTCAGCAGCCCTTTATCATCCGTCTCGTAGTGGTGTATCAATGTGCCGCGCGCGGCCTCGATGCAGCCTATGCCTTTTTTCTTCAGCCTGAGATTCATATTGCGGATATCCTTGCTGGTAAGCAAAGGGTCATTTGCTATGCGCTGCATATCCTCCGCCGCCTGCAGCGCCTCTATCAGCCGCGCCCAGTGGAAGGCGAGCGTATGGGGGCTGGGCCTGCCGCCCAGTGTTGAGAACATCTCCTCATACTCCGCCTGCGCCAGCGGCGTAGCCATGCCCTCCGCCACGTTCAGGCGCGCCAGCGGGCCCACGCGGTAGACTGCCGTTCCCTTGCTGTCGTGAAGCCCGTTCCATCCCACCTTCTTGAGGTGCGTAAGCCTGATGTACGTCCACGGCTCCACCCATTCCCCGATGTGGTCTATATAGTCCTTAGGCTCGAAGAAGGCAAACTCTTTGCCGTCAGGGCCTACCACCCGCACTTTGCCCTCGTAGAAATTGACCTTCTTATTCTCGTCTACCAGCCCCATATAGTAGGTATTGAGCTTGTAGGCTTCGTTGAGCACCAGCTCAAGATAGGTCTTATTGCCCAGCACAACGTCCTTGAAGAGCTTGAGAGAGAATTTGGCGAACTCCACCGTATCATCGGCGGTCTTCTTTATCCATTTGCGCTCCTCTTCCGTAACACCTCTGGGCACGCCGCCGGGCAGGCCTCCCTCCGGATGAGGCGCCTTGCTGCCGATAAGTCTGATAATATCGCGGCAGCGTTTGCGGATATCTATCACCTGACCGCCTATCTCCAGTCCCACCTTGCCTATCACGCCCAGAATATTGCGTATCGCCGGATCCGCGTCAGGGCCGAGCACAAAGTCCGGCGCGGACAGAAAATAGAAGTGGATATAGTGGTCCTCCACCATAAAGGCGTTATAGTGAAGCTGCCTCACCAGCTTGGCCGCCGGTGTGGGCTCCACGCTGAAGACATCGTCCACCGCCTTGGTTGAACACATATTGTGAGGGCTGGGGCAGACGCCGCAGATGTTGGGGGTGATGCGCGGCATCTCCTCCACCGGCCTGCCGATGCAGAAACGCTCGAAACCGCGCAGCTCCACTACCTGCCAGTAGGCATCCTCCACGTTTCCTTTCTCATCCAGAAAGACCTCTATCTTGCCGTGTCCTTCCAGCCTGGTTATAGGATTGATTGTTACTTTCTTAGCCATAATATTACTCCTTGCCTCTCTTACCTCTGTCTTTCCTGCAGGGTGGATGAGGGTAGTGTGAAGCGGTACAGGTATCCGGCAGGATCGGCCAGTTTATCGACCAGTGCGTTAATCTCATCCTCGTCCTCGGCATCCAGCATGGATGCCAGCGCGGACATATACTTGGTCCCGGCGTCGTTCACACCCAGCACCGGGCCGAAGCAGCCGCGGCAGGGCATATTGATATCGATGCACACCTGGCCGCAGCCGTCACGCGTGGCCGGGCCCATACAGAGTATGCCCTGCTCCAGAAAACAGATATCCGGGCTTGCCTCCACCTCGTGAATGCGCTTGATATCCTTGATGGATATCTTGGCCGGCTTGGTTTTGTTACGCTTGCAGCTGTCGCACAGTGCCTTGTGCGGAGCAAGCACCGCTCCCCGCGGCGGCAGGTTATCCTCCAGAACATCGAACACCGCCTTGGCGATAAGGTCGGCAGGGGGAGGGCAGCCGGGCAGATAGTAGTCCACATCGATTATCTGGTTGAGAGCGTAGACCCGCTCGTAAAACTCCGGCAGCGTTAGCTCCTTGCCGTCTACTTTCGTGACAGGCTGGGGAAAGTTCTTTTTTGGATTGACCACCGTGGGGGCATCGCGGTAGACCCAGTTGAAGATATCCTCCTTTGACCTGAAATTGGCCAGCCCCATGGTGCCGCCGAAACAGGCGCAGGCCCCGAACGCCAGCACCAGCGTAGAGCGCTCCCTGAGAAGCTTAGCCACCTCCTCCTGCTCGGAGTTGCGAACATGCCCGTTGATGATGCTGAGTACGATATCCCCTTTCTTCAAGGGTTCGATGTGATGATATTTAAAATCGAGGGCAACCGGCCAGAAGATGACGTCCACGGCATTGGTGACATCGAGTATCGCCTCGTTGAGGTCCACAACCGCTTCATCACATCCGCCGCACGAGCCCAACCATGCTATAGCAACTTTCGGTTTTTCTGCCATTTTCTTCTCCTAATCTTCCTTCATAAGGACCTGTTATCTATATCTGCTCTCCGGCGTACTTCAGACCGCAACGCGCAGCGGGCCCAGCTTCTTGAGCTGCTCGCTCATCTCTTTGACCAGCACGGGAATGCGCTTGCCGTCAGGATCGAGAGAGAGCTCCATTCTCACCCTCTGCGGCTCGATGCCGTACGACTCCAGCACCTTTTTAAGCAGGGCGATCCGTTTTTTAGTCTCGATATTGCCGTCCTGATAGTGGCATTCTCCCACCGGACAACCCAGTATTAAGACGCCGTCCGCCCCGCTCTTGAACGCGTCCAATATGTGGGTGGTATCTATCTTTCCGCTGCAGATAATGGGTATCCAGTTCCTGATTTTAGCGGCCAGCTCCTTCTCATCGGCCAGATAGCCCCACCCAAATCTGCATGAGAAACAGACCAGCTTCGGTTCTACTGTTGTTTTCATCTTCTCAATTCCCCCCGGCGTTACGATAACGCGCTTAAAGTTGTCTGGATTCTTTCATGAATAGTATCATCGACCATTTGCCGCGCTTCGGAAGGGCATGCCGCCACGCACATTCCGCATGATTTGCACCTGAACATATCGGTGGTGGATACCATCCTGCCGTCCTTGCTGACCAGCCGCGCCGAATCATAATTGCAGACGTACACGCACATGCCGCATCCGCTGCAGCGCTCTTCATCCACCGCCACCGAATAGAGCGATTTCTGGAACCCGATTGAGAGGCAGGCCTTGCAGGAGACACACGGCCCGCAGGTGAGACAGCGTTTGGCCTCTTCAATAGCTTCCTTTAGAGCAAGTCCCCTTTCGAACAACTGGAAATGCATCCTCTTCTCCGGCGGTATCCAGACAACCTCCGTCGCGGACTTATAGCTGCTGCGCAGGGGAAGCTCGAATTTCTCATAGTCCCGCTGGCGCCCCTCGCGCAGATTAAGCCCGCGCAGATAGCGGTGTACCGATTCTCCCGCTTCCACGCCTTCCTTCATAGCTTCCACCATAAAGCCCACACGCCTGACATCTCCGCCGATAAAGACGGATGGATTCATAAGGCTCTGCAGGGTGAAGGGGTCCACCTCCAACCGGCCGCGCTCGTTGAGCAGCCCTTCCTTTTCCAGAAAAGCCCTGTCCGGCCCCTGGCCGACGGTGATGACCAGTATATCGCCGTGGAGATCGATAACATCGCCGCAATCAAACTGCGGATTGAAACCCCTGTCATCAAAAACGCTGATGCATTTAGGGCTGTTGATACCTGTAAACTTGCCGCCCTCTCCTTTAATCTGGCGCACTCCGCGGGAATTGATAATGCGTATCCCCTCCTCCCATGCCGCCTTTATTTCCTCAATATCCGCGGGTATTCCGTCCCTGCTCTTTTTATCCTCGTTTTCCAGAGCAACCAGCGTTACTTTTCCTCCCAGCCTGCGGGAGGTGCGGGCGGCATCGAACGCCACGTTGCCGCCTCCGATCACTATCACATTCTTATTCTTGAAATAGTCCTCAGGGATATCGCCGTGGCTTACCTCATAGAGAAGCGTTGTCCCGTACATGACGCCGGAGAGGTCCTGTCCCTCGACAACCTTATTTTCAAAAGTCAGTACTCGTGCCTGCGGCGTGCCTTTGGCTAGAAAGACCGCCTTATACCCTTCATTCTTCAGTCTTTCGATAGAGAGCTTCCTCACTCCGACTTCCGAGTTGTATTTAACGTCTATTCCGGCGATGCGTACCAGATTCTCACAGGTAGTTTTCAGCACATCTGCGGGCAGCCGGTACGATGGAATAAGCCAGAGGGCCCCTCCCAGACGCTCGGACGCTTCAAAGATGGTCACACGGTAGCCCTTTTTGCTGAGTGTATAGGCACACATCAGCCCGCTGGGGCCGCCGCCGATAACCGCCACGTTTTCCTTGTCTTTCACCACATCCATTTCTTCTTTTTCTTGCAGATAATCAGTATAGGTATCTGACAGGAAACGTTTGAGAAGCCTCCTCCTTATCGACCCGCCCTTGCTCTTGTAGTTACATTCCAGCTCACATAGACCGCAAACGTAACCACAGATGTTGAAAAAAGGATTTTTTTCGTAGAGATAGTCCCCAATCTGGATTATCCCTTCTCTGGCCCGGTCCATATCTTCGGGCAAAAGGGAGATGAGCACATTGGTGCGCTGGATGTCCTCATTGATAGGACATTTGATCTGGCAGGGGGGCAATAGCTGTTTTATTGCCTGTTCTACATGTGCTCCACCGGTACTTACTGTGTGCCACATAGCAAGCCTCCTTACATTTCTTTACTTACGTTTTGCGAGTTATCTGCAAACAGCAAGAAATACGAATGATACCTTTCACGCCATAACGCCGTATTTCTTCCCTTATATAAACCGGGGACCACAGCATCCCCGGTAAAACACGATTCTAATCAGGCAGCGCAGGTGGAAGCTTTGATATGCTCAAGCTTCTTCCGTATCTGATTTACCGCAGAAGGAACGGCCGATTCTACTTCAGGTGTGAGAAATTCGGAGAAGGTACGCACATCCGCAGCTTCGATCGCAAGGATATCTACAGCCGAGGGCATATAAAGCCCGAGGTCACGCCCGATCTTGAGCGCCTTTAAAATACCGGCGGTATGTTCTGAGAGGAGAGCGGCAGGCTGGTGAGCGAGATGGTGAAGTTTGAGCCGCAGCAGCTCACCCGGCTCCCTTCCGCTATGAAGGGCATCCACAATTACGGCATGGTCATGACCAGCCAGAAACTCCGTTAGATTAAGGCCGTCAAGGCCCGTCTGCTCCAGTGTGACATTCCCGGGCAGGTCAACCGCACGAAGCTCCGAGATAACGCGGGGTCCCGCGCCATCGTCACATAAAAACCTGTTTCCCATCCCCAAAACCAGAACCTTCGCCATCCCCCTGCCTCACTATGCTAAAATTCAGTTACGGTAAGAAACCAAATCAGCTTTTATCTTCCAGTGCCATAGCGACGATCTCTGCCAGGTCAAGCACCTTTACCTTCTCATCAGCGTTTTTATCTTTTAAGCCGTCTTCAAACATGGTCATACAGTAAGGGCAGCACACACAAACGGCATCCGCCTCCTGCTTCAATGCCTCCTCAGTACGCATAACGAATATACGTTTACCGATGCTCTCCTCCAGCCACATACGTCCTCCACCCGCGCCGCAGCAGAACGATTGAGCGCGGTTATGCTCCATCTCTCTGATGCTCCCGGTGACGGCGGCCAGGACCTGCCTCGGCTGCTCATATATCTGATTATAACGCCCGAGGTAGCATGAATCATGAAAAACCACATTGCCCAGTGCGGCCGTCTTTTTTACGGGTAATTTGCTCTGTTGAATCAGGTCATTAATAAGCTGAGTGTGATGGATAACTTCCAGATTCACGCCGTACTGGCGGTAGTCATTGGCAAGCGTGCTGAAGCAGTGCGGGCACTGGGTGATAATCTTCTTCACGCCCTTCTCTTCAAACATCTTCTTGTTAGCCTGTACCATACGGTCGAACACATATTCATTGCCCAAACGCCGCAGGCTGTCTCCGCAGCAGAGCTCGTCTTTGCCCAGTATGCCCCATGATACGCCGGCGGCATCCAGAATTTTAGCGATGGCCGTTGTAACCCGGCGGCTGCGCGCATCGAAGGCACCGGCACAGCCGACATAGAAGAGATACTCGGTCTTTCCCTCCTCAAAGGGTTTGACATCCAGCTCAGCGGCCCATTTGGTACGCTCCGGCGGCGCGATGCCCCAGGGATTGCTGCGCTGCTCGATATTCTCAAAGAAAGTGAGAAGCTCCTCGGGGAACTGAGCTTTCATCTCCACCAGGTTTCTGCGCATCTGGACTATCTTGGGCACGTGCTCGATAAATACCGGACAGACCTCCATGCAGGCGCCGCAGGTAGTGCAGTCCCAGATAGCCTGCACAGGTACACTGCCCTCTGAATCTCCTCCGATAAGCGGCAGCAGACCATCGGTACTGCCGCTTTTTGCGGCAAGCACAGGACCGTTTTCCAGCAAATTGATCTTGATATCATGAATCACCAGACGGGGATTGAGCGGTTTATCCGAGGAAGTTGCCGGGCAGACATCAGAACAGCGGCCGCATTCCGTGCAGGAGTACGAATCGAACAGCGCCTTCCATGAGAACTGGTCTACCCGCTCGACACCGTAAACGGCATCCGTTTTAAACTCCTCGCGCGGCTGGGTATTGATTTTTTCAAGGCTCTTGAAAAAGCAGTTGGGAATAGCGGTGAGAATATGCATATGCTTGCTGTAAGGAAGATAGTTCAGGAATGCAAGCAGTACCAGGGCGTGTATCCACCAGAATACCCCGGCCGAAACGGTAAGACCCTGTACGGAGCCTCCGGCAAAAACAGTTCCCGCCAAAAAATTAGAAACAGGCATATACCAGGCGTTTGCCCTGTCAAGGGCTATCTGGCTAGCATGCATGCCGAAGAAGGCGATCATGAGCAAGCCCACCAGTGAGAGAATGATGAGCGCGTCCTTGCTTTTAGCATCGATATATGAAGGCGGAAACAAAAAACGGCGGGCAAAGGCAATGAGAACGCTGATGAAGGCAAGTATAGACACGATATCGAAAATAAAGGCCAGCGTAAAATAAGCCGGGTCTGCCAGACGAGAGAAACTGATATACTGCGGGAACAGTCCGTTCAAGAAAAACTCCGTATTGGCGATCAACAGGATAAGAAAACACCAGAACAGCACGAAATGGTTGACCCCGAAAGGACGGCTTACCACTCTTCTTTGCATGAACGCATAGAAGATCATGTTCCACAGGCGTCTGCCGATAGCCGTAAAGCGGTTATCGAATTTGCCAAGTGTCACCAGCCTGAAACGCCTGTAGCAGCTCCAGACGAATAATAGAACCGCTATCACAAACAGTATGGCGAACGGCACGACAAATGCTGACATTGTTCTCTCCCTTTTCTAAGATAAGGTTGCTCTACCCCTTGCTCGCTTTTACCAGTTTCATCTCTCGTATATATGAGGTAAGCGCAGGCACGATCTCAAACAGGTCGCCTACTATACCATACGTAGCCACTTCGAAAATAGGAGCCTGCTTATCCCTGTTGACGGCAATGATAACATCCGAGTCCTGCATCCCCACCAGATGCTGTATAGCACCGCTGATGCCGCAGGCTATATAAATCTTGGGGCGCACGGTCTTGCCTGTCTGTCCTACCTGTCTTTCCACCGGCATCCAGCCCGCCTCCACTACGGCTCTTGAGCATCCCACAACTCCTCCAAGCTCATCGGCAAGCTCCTGCAGAATCCTGAAATTATCGCTATTGCACATACCCCTTCCGCCTGAAACGATAATATCCGCCGCCGCCACATCCACATACTCGTCTGAACGGGTATCCCTTATTATTTCCAGTACCTTGGTGGCGATATCCTCCTCTTTAAGAGGCACCGTTTCTCTAATAATCTCACCGCTGCGTGAAGCGTCTTTTTGCGGCATGGGCATTACGTGCGGCCTGACAGACGCCATTTGCGGACGGGTTTTCTCTGTGAGAATAGTAGCCATGATGTTGCCGCCGAAGGCGGGACGCGTCTGGAGCAGGTATCCCCGCTCATCCACAGCCAGCCCGGTACAGTCCGCAGTAAGGCCGGTCTTGAGCTCCGTGGCGATAGCCCCGGCCAGGTCCCTGCCCAATCCGGTGGCGCCGATAAGCATAATCTCCGGTTTATATTTATCTACCAGATGGCATATCGCTTTATAGTAAGGCTCGGTCCGGTAGTAGTGAAGCAGCGGGTCATCGATCAAATATACTTTCTGTGCTCCGTAGGCGAATGATTCCTTGCAGAGGTGCTCTACGTTCTGTCCCAGAACGACGGTGCACAACTCGACACCGCGCTCTTTGGCCAGCTGCGCACCCACACCGAGAAGTTCCCATGACACATCGGCAGGCTGGCCTTCCGTATGCTCAACATATACCCAGACACCTTTATACTGCCTTATTTTAGCCAGTATAGCCGCCTCTTCAGGGCTGAGCTCCTCCTCAGCCTCAGCAGCCGGCTTTGCTCCCTCTTTGGCTTTCGCCAGTTCATCCAGTATTTTCTGCTCTTCGGGGGTGAATACTATCTCGATAGCATCCGCGGGACAGACTTTGATACATTTGCCGCAGCCGATGCAGTTCTCAACATCGATAATGGGCTCGCCGTTTTCATTCATGGTAATGGCGTCCTTAGGGCAGGACGACTCGCAGCGGGCGCCGCAGGCTATGCATTTACCTTCGATAAGATGGGCTTTTCCTCTGGGTCTCTTTATCTTTTTCTCATCTGCCATTTGATGCGCTCCCTTTTTAATACAAGACAACGGCCAGTAGACTCTTAGAGATAGAGCAGGTCCTTTTCCCGCAGCTTATCGATAAGCAAATGGGCGGCTTCCTGCGGGTTATTGACGCCGTCACCGATAATCTCACCCTTGGCGCGCTCCGGCGAGAATATTTTTCTCACCTGAGTGGCGGAACCGTTGAGGCCTATTGTCGATGTATCCAGATTCATCTCTTTATTATCCCAGAGAATGACAGGAGCATCTTCAGCCTTAAGCCTCATGGGAACCGTGGGGTAGCGGGGATGGTTTATCTCTCTCAGCACTGAAAGAACTACGGGCATGGTGGACTCCACGATCTCGTGGCGTCCCTCAAGTTTACGTCTGGCTTTTATCTTTTTGGCCTGGATATCTACATTCTCGATATGGTCGATAAGCGTAAGCTGGGAATATCCCAGCCGGGTAGCAATGCCCGGACCTACCTGGGCGGTATCACCATCGATGGTCTGTTTTCCGCAGATAACGATAGCGACTTCCTCTTTTTCTCCCAGCTTCTTGATGGCCTCCGCCAGTACCTTGCTGGTAGCAAGGGTATCAGCACCTCCAAAAGCCCTGTCGCTGAGCAGAACGACTTCATCGGCACCGACCGCTAAACACTTTCTGAGTGTAACCTCAGCGTTGGGAGGCCCCATGGAAATAACGGCAACACGCATTCCGTATTTGTCCTTCAATCTAAGACTTTCCTCAAGGGCATGCGTATCGAAGGGGTTCATTATAAAGGGGATGCCTTCTCGCACGAGGGTACCGGTGACGGGGTCAACTTTTACCTGCGTAGTATCAGGGACCTGTTTGACGCATGCAACAACCAGCATTAGCTATACCTCACAATAAACTAATATAAACTCGTCACAGAAGGATAGCCATTTACACAGCTATATGAAGGCTATCTTTACCAGATCACGAGAACGATCACGGTCGTTTCGCCTCACATACTAAATCGTAGAGATTGTATGATAGAATGCGCTTGTGTGTCAAATGTTTTTATATGGCCTCGAATACACTGCAAATCTAGCTGTTTTTTAGCAGCGATAGTCTGTAAAGATATAATAAAGATTTCAGCAGATGAAGCTCTATTTTGGCACTATAACCGCCTATGCAGTACAATTTTAGTCAATGGAAGAAGTCAGCAAGAAAATAACCGCCCGCATCAAAGCCAGGGGTATCGTCCAGGGTGTCGGCTTCCGTCCTTTCATTTTTCAGCTGGCGGCCGCTTGGCATCTTACGGGCTGGGTCTGCAATACATCGGAGAATGTCCTCATTGAAGTTGAAGGCAGACCTGAGGATATCGATGCCTTTATCGCAGAGATAAAAACCAGCGCTCCTCCACTTGCGCGTATTGAAGCACTTGAAATTGAAACGGACAGCGCGAGTAAAGGATACACGGTCTTTGAGATCAGGCCCAGCATCGCGCAGGCAGACAGCTATCAGCCGGTGTCACCTGATATCGCTACCTGCCCTGACTGCAAAAAAGAGATCTTCGATAGATCAGACAGAAGGTACCGTTATGCCTTCACCAACTGCACCAATTGCGGGCCCAGATTCACCATAATAAAGGATATGCCGTATGACCGTCCCTATACCACCATGAAGCATTTCACCATGTGTGAGCGCTGCCGCAGCGAATATGAAAACCCTCTGGATCGCCGCTTCCACGCGCAGCCCAATGCCTGCCCGCTGTGCGGTCCACAGCTCGCATTGACGGATGCCGGGGGTAACGCAGTCAGCGCTGACGAGGTGCTTGCGGAAGCCGTAAAATTGCTTAAGGAAGGAAAGATAATCGCTTTAAAGGGTCTGGGGGGATTTCAGCTTGCTTGCGATGCAACACAGCCCACCCCGGTTGCTGAGCTCAGAAAGCGTAAAAAGCGGCCGGCCAAGCCGTTTGCCGTTATGGTGAAAGACCTAAAAGAGGCCGCGCGGCACTGCTATCTATCTGTTGAGGAGGAAAAATTATTGTCCTCCCATGAAAGCCCTATTGTTCTGCTTCAACGTAGAGCGCAGTCAACCGTCTGTGAGGAAGTAGCACCGTATCTCGATCATCTGGGTGTTATGTTGCCGTATACTCCGCTTCATCATCTGCTGCTGGACGGCGTCTGGATACCGCTGGTGATGACCAGCGGCAATCTAAGTGAGGAGCCAATCGCCCGGGATAATGAAGAGGCGTTAAGGCGGCTTGCGGGCATAGCGGATTATTTCCTCATGCATAACCGTGATATCTATTCCCGCTACGATGATACCGTCGCGGCAGTGGAACGCCGTGACCTGTATATGGTCAGACGCTCACGCGGCTATGCGCCGGACCCCATTCCCCTCCAGTTCGATGCTGTACAGGTGCTTGGCTGCGGCGCAGAAGAAAAGAATACATTCTGCATCACCAGGGAGCGCTATGCATTCATAAGCCAACATATAGGCGATATGGAAAACCTGGAAACGCTGGAAAATTATGAAACGACTCTTAAGCTATATAAGAAGCTTTTCCGTCTTGCGCCCACCATTATTGCTTGCGATATGCACCCGGAGTACCTAAGCACCAAATACGCCCTCAACCTGAGCCGGAGTGATAGTAGTCTTACGCTTGTCCCCATACAGCATCATCATGCCCACATCGTAAGCTGCATGGCTGATAACGGCATCAGCGGGCCGGTTATCGGGGTAGCGCTTGACGGAACCGGATACGGCAGCGATGGACATATCTGGGGAGGCGAATTCCTGATAGCAGACTACAGCGGATTTACACGGGCGGGACATCTGGAATACCTGCCTATGCCGGGCGGCGAGACGGCTATAAAAAAGCCATGGCGTCTGGCTTGCGGCTACCTGCTTACGCTGCTCGGAGATAACTCTTTGAAGGGCGATCTGCCTGTATTGAAAAATATCAACAAGGAGGAGATCGATTTTATTGTCAAGCAGGTCCAGTCCGGCCTCAATGCTCCATTGACATCGAGCATGGGGAGGCTGTTTGACGCCGTCTCAGCCCTCATCGGTATAAGGCAGGTCATTCAATATGAAGCTCAGGCTGCGTGCGAGATGGAAACAATTGCACGGAGATGCAAGCACAAATCCACGAGAACCTATCCGTTCGCCATCAGCGTTGAACAGGACAAATTGGTAGTACTATTGAAAGACACTCTGGAAGCTGTGGTAGATGATTTGCGTAACGGCGCAGACACAGCTACAATAGCCCGTACATTCCACAGCACCATTGCCCGCATTGTTGCCGATATGTGCGGTAAAATAAGTAATGCTACCGGTATCCGCAATGTAGCCCTGAGCGGCGGCGTATTCCAGAACCGTTTGCTGCTGAGAAACGTGCTGGCTCTTCTGGAGGAGGAAGGTTTTGCAGTGTTCAGCCACCGGCGGGTACCATGCAACGACGGCGGCATATCACTCGGGCAGGCGGTGATCGCCAATCATAGTGAGGTGAAGAATGTGTTTAGCGGTTCCGGTTAAAGTGCTATCAGTAAATGGAGAAGAAGCTGAAGTGGACATCGGCGGAGTCAACCGCACGATAAGTATCATGCTAACGCCGGAAGCACGTCCCGGCGACTACGTATTGATGCATACCGGCTATGCCATCAGCACAATTAACGAGGAAGAGGCTCGTCAAACCCTTGAACTTTTCGAGCAGATACTGGCAAGCGGCGATGAAATATATTGATGAATACCGTAGTACAGAACTCAGCCGTAAACTCATTGATAAGGTAGCGCGTATTTCCCGCAAGCCTGCAAAACTAATGGAGTTTTGCGGCGGCCATACCGTTGCTATCATGCGCAGCGGCATACGGCAGGTCCTGCCTGAACATATTCAGATGCTTTCCGGCCCGGGCTGTCCGGTCTGCGCAACAGCCAACGAGGATATAGATCACGCTATTGCCCTGGCGGAGCTGCCCGGTGCAATCATTACCACTTTCGGCGATATGATGAAAGTGCCCGGCAGCTACAGCAGCCTTCAAGAAGCCCGAGCGCAGGGAAAAGATATACGCATCGTTTACTCTCTTCTGGATGCTCTGCAGATTGCCCGTGATAATCCTGCGCGGCCGGTAATCTTTATCGGCATAGGCTTTGAGACCACAGCACCAACCATTGCCGCCGGCATAATCAGGGCTGCAGCGGAGAAGCTGCACAATTTCTCCGTCCTCTGCCTGCTGAAGAAAACACCGCCGGTGATGAAGGCTATTTGCGATATGGGGCAGGTCCGGCTTGACGGCATTGTCTGCCCCGGTCACGTCAGCAGCATTATCGGAACTGTCCCCTATGACTACATCGCCGCCGATTACGGTATCGCCTGCGCGGTATCCGGCTTCGAAACGGTGGATATTCTTTATGCCATACTGCTTTTGGTTACGCAGATTGAAAGTGGAAAGCCTCAGGTAGAGATAGCCTACCGCAGAAGCGTCACCAGGGAAGGAAATAGAAAAGCCCGTGAGCTGATGGAGCGGATTTTTGAAACATCCAGCGCTAACTGGAGAGGTATCGGGCGTATACCGGAAAGCGGCATGATCTTTAAAAAGGAGTTCGGGCGCTTCGATGCCCGCCAGGCATTTTCCGTCACCCTCAGACCGGCAAGAGAACCGGCGGGGTGCATTTGCGGCGATATCCTGCGCGGTATCAAAACACCGCGCGACTGCGGACTTTTCCGCAAGACATGCAGGCCGGAAAACCCCGTTGGCCCATGTATGGTATCATCTGAAGGTGCCTGCGCGGCATATTACGCCTATGGAGCAGCGGATGAATAAGACCATTTTACTTGCACAGGGAAGCGGCGGGCGGTTGAGCCATGAGCTGATCGAGAAAGTGCTGGTGCCGGCGATTGCCAATCCGCTGCTGGAGCAAATGGATGATTCAGCGGTTTTTCCGGTGGAAGGACGGCTGGCTTTCACCACGGACAGCTATGTGGTCAATCCCCTCTTCTTCCCCGGAGGCGATATCGGCAGGCTGGCGGTATGCGGCACGGTGAATGATCTTTCCATGAGCGGCGCCCGGCCGCTGTACTTGAGCCTTGCGCTTATTATCGAAGAAGGCCTGGCCGTCGAGGATCTGGAAAATATTATGAAAAGTATCAGGCAGGTTGCCGATGAAGCCGGCATTGCTATCGCCACCGGAGATACCAAAGTGGTCAATAAAGGCAGTGCCGATAAACTTTTCATCACCACAGCCGGAGTGGGAATCGTGCCGTCCGGTATCACCATATCAGGAGCCAATGCGCGACCCGGCGACAAGGTTATTTTAAGCGGTCCTGTAGGAAACCACGGCATAGCTGTTCTGAGCAGCAGGGAGGGGCTGCAGTTCTCTTCGCCAGTGAAAAGCGACTGCGCGCCGCTTAACGCAATGGTAGCGCGTATGTTGGAGGTATCGCGTACAATACGCTGCCTGCGTGATCCCACCAGAGGCGGGCTTGCTACAACACTAAATGAACTGGCCCGGCAGTCAAATGTCGGTATACGTATCTACGAAGATGCCATACCGGTGGATGAGGCTGTGAGGGGTGCATGCGAGATGCTGGGATTCGACCCGCTCTATGTGGCCAATGAAGGCAAGCTTATCGCAATCGTTAATGCGGATGAGTCTGATATAATTATTGATGCAATTAAGAAAGATAAATATGGACAGGAAGCTGCCGTAATCGGTGAGGTAACCGAAGACCACAGGGCCAGGGTTACTATGAAGACTGCAATCGGCGCGACACGTATCGTAGACATGCTGACAGGCGAATTGCTGCCCAGAATATGCTGATCTGTAATCTGAATACCGTGCCCCTGACAATCATATTTACTCGAAACTGGCGTGAATAATAGAGACCGGGTTATTACTCTTGCAATACTTGTTCTTTGCCTGTGTTACCATGCGCTTTCACAGGCAACGATCTCTCTTTTCCTGCCTATTATCAGGGATGATCTGGAATTGTCTTTCACCCAGGCAGGAAGTATATCCGCGACTGCGCTCCTGGTCTATGCCTGCATGCAGGTGCCGGCAGGATTTCTTGCCGACCGTTTAAGCACAAAAAAAGTATTCAGCATTGGAATACTGGGCACTACCATACTGTTTTTTACCTTCGGCCTTATCAGCAAATACTGGCAGGGCGTTGCCAATGAGGCTCTCTCAGGCGCCTTCCGCGCCCTTGTATTTGCCCCCGGAATGGTGCTTATCACCAGCTGGTTCAGCCCGAAGCGCCGCGCCACCGCTATGGGGCTCTATCTGATCGGCACATACGGAGGGACTACGATCATGAATCTTGCCGGACCGCTTCTGGTTGAGCATTTCAACTGGCGTTCACCTTTTATGTCATTTGCAGCTATCGGCATCATCGCGGCACTGGCCTATATCAAATTCGGAAAGGAAACTCCGCAAACGTCTGGCAAAGCAAGAATGAACCTCATGAATATACTCCCTCTTATCCGCAGTAAGATCATGTGGCTGTGCGGCATTATACAATTCGTGCGGCTGGCGATCCTTCAGGGTATATCGTTCTGGCTGCCGAGCTTTCTGATAGAAGACAGGGGCATCTCTCTGCAGGTCACCGGACTGATTATTGCGCTCAGATATATTCTGCTCGGCCCTTCCAATGTGCTGGGAGGATATGTGGCAGACAGGCTTAAAAATCCCACGCTGGTTATCGGCGTATCGGTAGTATTTCTGGGTATTACGACGGCTTTGCTCTCACATATAGATAGTATAGCGTTTCTGATTTTGGTCATTGTCGTGAATTCGCTGTTCGTGCAGCTTTACTTCGGCCCTCTCTTCTCCATACCTATAGAATATCTTGGAGAGCGCACACAGGGAACTGCAACGGGCTTGAGCAATTTCTTTGCCTGTCTGGGAGGTTTTGTGTTCGTCTATTTGCTGGGCTATCTAAAAGATATCACCTCCTCGTTTGATTCCGGCTTCTATGCTATAGCCGGCTTATGCGTTATATCGCTGATAGCAACATTCGTACTATCCCGTTTCACTTCCCGGCATCCGTCCTCACCGCCAGCATCTCTGCAGTAATACAAGTACTTTGAATATACAGCGCCACTTGCCGCATCATCGTAGTAAAGTTCAGGTGCAAGGACCATATCTTTTTGACATCCATCATTGCATTGTATACAATTAATAATACGGCAAACGGTTGCCGTATTCCGCTTCTTTTAAGGAGGGGTAAAATGAAAAAGGTATATGTGAACGAAGACATCTGTATGGGCTGCGGCCTCTGCCAGGTCTACTGCTCTACTGAGCATTCCAGATCGAGGGACATAATTAAAGCGTATAAAAAAGAATCGCCGAAGCCGCTGCCGCGAATACGTATAGAGAAGCAAGACGCAAGTGCTTTTTCTTTTCAATGCCGGCATTGCGATATGCCGGTTTGCGTGTACTCCTGCCTGACCGGCGCTATGCAAAAAGAT
>CAZFIM010000047.1:0-18712 GCA_964519615.1 uncultured Dehalococcoidales bacterium | reverse complement strand
ATGATAATGCCGCCGTTTTTCACTTAAAAGCAGATGCTATCTATGTAAACGGCTCTCCTCAGAGAATATCGGGCAAGGTACTGATAAGGACATCAAGATTCGTAGACCTCCGCTACGGCGATATCCTTTCCATATCCGGCAGTCTAAAGACCCCTGAAACGTTCGATACCTTTGATTATCGCAGGTACCTTGCAACTGCAGATATCTACTCCATAATGTATTACCCGTCGATAGAAAGGATTGATAAAGGAGGCGGTTCATCGGTTCTCTCAGCTATTTATAAGGTGCGCGGTCTGTTTTCAGACGTCCTGATGCTTTCATTACCCGAGCCTCAGGGAGCACTTGCCCGGGCTATTCTACTGGGCATACGCGACGGCATCTCCGATTCATTGATGGAGAGCTTCTCACGTACAGGTACAGCGCACCTGCTGGCGATATCAGGGCTTCATCTCAGCATCATTATCGGTATGTGTATGAGTATGGGAGCAGCCGTATTCGGCAGGAGATATTCTATCCATATTCTACTTACATTCCTGATACTGTGGCTGTATGTCATATTCGCCGGCATGCGGCCGCCCATTGTCCGCGGAGCCATTATGGGCTCTATGTATCTATCGGCACAATACCTTGGCAGGCAGCGCAGCGGGACAACCGCGCTCTGTTTTGCCGCTGCCGTGATGATTGGCCTTGAGCCCCTGGTTCTTTGGAATGCTAGTTTTCAATTGAGCTTTCTGGCTATGGCAGGATTGATATTCATCGCAGCGCCGCTGCGCTCGTTCGGTAGAACATATTTGAATGCTGACAGTGAGACGGCACTGCCTTTACACAAATTGGGTGTTTTTACAATAGATACGATAGCCGTTACCGTATCTGCGATACTGGCCACCTGGCCTGTTATTGCCTATCATTTCGGGCTAATCTCCTTTGTCGGTTTGCCTGCCACCTTTTTCGCTCTCCCTGCTCTCCCCTTTATCATCGTCCTGTCCCTGTTGGTATGCATAGCAGGTATAACGATCCCCCTGGCAGGACCGATACTGGCATTGCCTGTCTGGCTTTTCCTCAGTTATCTGCTCTTTATAATTGCTGCCTATAACAGCATTCCGTTTGCTTCGAGTGACACAGGTGCAATCGGGATATGGCCCATATTCGGCTACTATGCATTCCTTTTCGCCGTTATTATTGTACTCAGGTATCACCCGACTTTAAGACAGCTATTCACAAGATTGATGAAGGTTCTACAACACCAACAACAGCGTCTGAGAACGATAAAAATCAGCAGCCAGTGGAGATTGATATTTGTTCCCATCCTGATAGTCACAATACTTGTATGGGGAGCTGTGCTGACCTACCCGGACGGCAAGCTCCACGTAAGTATACTTAATATAGGGCAGGGCGATGCCATCTTAATACAGACTCCCGCAGGTCAGAATATACTTATCGACGGCGGCCCCAGTCCCACTGCTATAAACATGGAACTGGGTAAAAAGCTGCCTTTCTACACCAGGAAACTCGATATGGTCATCGTAACTCAACCCCATGCCGACCATATCACCGGTCTTGTGGAAGTACTGAACCATTACAGAGTGAAACATGTTGTCCAATCCTGCACTTACGGCCGATCGGCAGTATTCAATACGTGGTGTACAGCGCTTCAGCAGCAAAATATTCCTGTCACGCAGGTACAGGCAGGCCAGCATATAGAACCCGGCGGCGGTCTGATCATCGATGTTCTACACCCTCCTGCTATTCCCCTCAAGGAGACTGCCGATGATATCGATAATAACGGTCTGGTGCTAAAGTTGAGCTTCAATAAAATCAGTTTCCTTTTCACAGCTGATATATATCATGAAGCGGAATGGTATCTCATTAGTAAAGGAATAGCACTGAAAAGTACCGTACTCAAAATAGCGCATCACGGTAGCCGCACATCTTCCTCCAATGAGTTCTTAGAAGCTGTATCTCCCTCTATAGCCGTGATATCTGCGGGCAGCGCAAACAAATTCGGTCATCCCCATAATGAAGTGATAGAAAGCCTTTACGAATTTTTGGATTCCAGCTGTATCTATACTACGGCACAGCACGGTACAGTGGAATTCATATCAGACGGAAAGAAACTGTGGGTGAAAACGGACCAATAAAGTATTTTTTATTATTGACATTCATCGAATTGATCAAACGTTTTTAACTCGACTACCGGTGCGTAGCTGCAGCGGCAGGCTGAATTAGTACAGCCCGAAAGAGGAATAACAGGCTCTGCTTGAATCTCTTCCAGTGTATATATCTGGCCGGATTTGCGTTTACATTCCTCACACGCATCTGCAGCAGTGATTATCTCCACACGGTTAAAAGTACTGTCTTGACTTGCGGCAAGTTCGCTTTTTAATGACTCATGAATGAAACGGAAGGTATCTCTCCCCTCTTTTTGCATAAACATAGCCAGCTCATAGTAAATAAGCTTAATCTCTTCCCAATTGCACTGTGTAAAAGCTTGCAACAGTCTCTTATTGAGCGTTTCCCAGCTTGCATAATTCATACCATCCATTACCATCGGTCGAACCCCCGTATTTGCAGTAATTCAATGATTATACCCTACGATTAAACTCATGCAAAGCAGCCAGCGCTATTTATTCCCTTCCTTTATTACTATAAGCATAATCACTATTGATTTACATTTCGTTTTGAAGTAGAGTATTAGACGTGTTAGTCCGATTCAACGGGAGGATTAAATGAAAAAAGCAGTCTGGCTTATGCCAGTTATACTAATATCTTTTTGTTTCATATTTTTCCCTTCTCTATCGTATGCCGCAGCAGATTTTGAAGTTAGCGATTTAAACGTCAGTCCAACATTCATCAATGAAGGGACTGACGGAGGCAGCGTCACAATCAGTGTCACTGTTACTAATGTCGGCGATGCCGAAGGCACGTATCCTCTTGAAATCCTTATTAACGATAATCCTGAATCTGTACAGAATGTTACATTGGCTGCCGGGGAAGCCGATACCGTACGAGTAAACGTTAGTAAAGCAGCCGGTGATTATTCCGTGCAGGTTGGAAAAATGGAAAGCAGCTTCACTGTAGCACCGGCGGCACTGGATATTATTAACCTTAACATTGATCCTGCAGAGGCAGGCCAGGGAGAAGAAGTAACCATCAGTGTTATGGCGCAGAATAAGTCTACTGAAGCATCCCTTGACTTTAAGGGGTTGAAACTCATTATCAATGAAGAGACAATTGCCAGCAAAGATGTCAGTCTCGATAAGGGGGAAAGCGAAACTATCACTTTTCGTATATCGAGAGAGGAAGTCGGTGATTATGTTGTACAGATAGGTCCAAGAATTAGTTCCTTCACCGTCACGGCCTCATTCTGGTCTACATTTCCTGAACCGGTATGGATGGCATTTGGTGCTGTTGCAGGTATTCTGGTAATGCTCATTATTGTTCTGTCATTTGCAGCATCAAAGCGTAAAAAGGTGCCCTCTGAACCTAAACCCGATAAAAGAAGCGCTAAAATGAAGCAGGGAAAAGGCACGCAGGGTGCTCACGCAGTTCCCGCAGGTCCCCAACCGGTACAGGGCACTTCCGCCCCGCACCCGGCTACTCCGCCATCTGCGATGCCAAGGCCGGCTGTACAACACCAGCCGAACCCACAGGCACAAACTCCCACACCCAGACCTGCCCAGCCCATGCCTGTTTCACCGCAACCACAGGCAGCATCACCTCAACCGCGTCCTGTACAGCCCAGACCGGTACAAACCCCATCAATACAGTCGCAACCTGCGCATTCACAGGTACAGCCAGTGCCTCCTCAACCCGTGCAGCCTCAGGTACAGCCCGTACACCCACAGCCGCAGCCAGCGCAACCCCGGTCTGGACAAGCGCAGCCTGCTCCTGCACAACCTGTGATGCCCAAACCTTCAACCGGACCAGTACCTCATCCCCACCCTGCCCAACCGGCACAGGGACAACCGCCAACTGAATTACCGCATGTAATACCGCTTCAGGCTCCGCAAGCACAGCGGCCATCTGTTCAACCGCAACCTGCCTCTTCACAGGCTGCTCAATCTATGGGTACACCTCAAGCCGCACCTGCGCCCCAACAGCCTGTCACTCCAGCTCCCTTTGTTGCACCGGCAAAAACAACACCCTTATTTAAAGTCAGCAACCTCACTATCACACCCAATCATGTTAAAACTGGAGATCCGGTTAATATCGCTGCCGTCGTCACAAATACGGGAACTGCCATGGGGCAGTACAGCCTTGTTCTGAGAGTCGGCAGTGTAGTCGAAAACGTCACAGAAATTACACTCAACCCCGGCACCAGTCAGACGGCCACTTTTACTATCGTTAAAGACATCGCCGGAGACTATTATGTGGATATCGACGGTCTTCGCGGTATGTTCTCAGTCGCTCCCAGACTACCAGCTTCATTCACCGTGAGCAATCTCTCGATATCTCCCGATAAAGTGGGACAGGGTGAACCCATCACCATAAGTACAATTGTAACTAACACCGGTGAAACGGAAGGCAGCTACAGCGTCATCCTGCGTATTAAGGGTATTGCCGAAAACATAGAGGAGATTACACTGGGGCCGGGCAGAAATCAGCGCGTTTCATTCTCGGTAATAAAAGATGCTGCCGGTTTTTACCCCGTATCCATTGAACATCTCAATGGACGGTTCGTAGTTGAAATGGACTGGAAAGAATAGTACTGCGGGACTAATTTAATAGACGTTCCGAAGAATGCTAGAGTGCTTCCTCGCCCTCTTCTTCATATGGAGTGATTTT
The DNA here is from genome assembly GCA_964519615.1 of uncultured Dehalococcoidales bacterium. GTDB lineage: Bacteria > Chloroflexota > Dehalococcoidia > GIF9 > UBA5629 > CAZFIM01. The sequence continues at coordinate 13,927 of CAZFIM010000047.1, read as the reverse complement.
CCTTAGATCTTCCGGACTCTCCAGATGGTCAACATACAGAACACCGTCAAGGTGGTCTATCTCGTGCTCCAGCGCCTGCGCCAGCAGCTCCTGTCCTTTTATTCTGAATTCCTTGCCATGCCGGTCCTGTGCTTTGACTTTGACCCACTCAGATCGTTTGATAGTACCCTGATAGCCGGGTATGCTCAAGCATGCCTCATCGATAATACGCTGTCCACCCTTTTTAATAATGTTCGGATTTATAAGGACGATAACTTCTTCACCCGGTATCTCAATGACAGCCACCCGCAGTGACACGCCTATCTGCGGCGCAGCCAGTCCCACACCGGATGCAGCACGCATAGTATCAACCATATTATCTATAAGACGTTGAATTGAGCCATCTATGCTGGTGACTTTTCGTGTCTTTTGCCGGAGTACATCTGCCGGCCTTGTTACAATAGGAAAAACTGCCATCTAAAAATATATTAAATCACATTATACGGATCGATGTCTATCTGCCAGCCGCCGGCAATAGGAAGGGACTCCAGAAACTCCGGCAAATCGTTTCCGCAGAGTAGAATTTGCCGGTAGTATTTACCGCGTAGCCTGGGTATAAAAGCAGGGACAGGCCCTATCAACCTTAAGTTCACAACGCCCTTCCGCACCTTCTCCTGGTTAAGGAGCTCGACCATCTTATCTGTTTCTCTACGGCAGACAGCGTCGCTGGAATGGGTGTAGACCAGCCGTGCCAGCTGGCAGAACGGGGGATACCCTAGCTGTCTGCGGTATTCCAGCTCATGATTATAGAACTCCATATAATCTTGGTTCGCTGCAGCTCTTATTGCATAATTGTCAGGATTATATGTTTGTATAACAACTTTCCCTTTCGCCAGTCCTCTTCCCGCCCTTCCCGCAACCTGACAGGCAAGTTGAAATGTCCGCTCGCCGGCTCTGAAATCAGGAATATTCAGCCCGGTATCCGCATTTATCACACCCACCACGCTCACATCGGGAATGTCCAGGCCTTTGGCAATAATCTGTGTTCCCACAAGGATATCAGCCCTATGAGATTGGAAGGTATTCATTATCTCTTCATACTGTCTTTTCCCTGTCGTGGCATCACTATCCCATCGAAGAATTCTCGCCTCGGGGAAAAGGTTACGGGACTCCTCTTCCACCTTTTGGGTACCCACACCAAAATATCTTATTTTGTCACCATGGCATTGAGGACAGATATCCGGGTGCTTTCTGCTGTAACGGCAGTGATGGCATACCAGTTTACTAGAGATAGAATGATAGGTCAGGGCAGTAAGGCAATGCGGGCAGCTGAAGACATAACCGCAATTCTTGCATTGTACCAGCGTTGACGATCCCCTCCGGTTTAAAAACAGGATGATCTGTTGGTGATTAGTAAGCGCCTGCTCAATATCGTATTTTAGCGACCGGCTGAACAGGCTGCGGTTTCCCTCTTTAAGTTCCTGACGCAGATCCACTACTTCTACTTCCGGCAGCGGAGATATTCCGCGTACGGTTATACGTTCCTCAAGCTCCAGAAGATAGAACCGTCCATGTCCGGCACGGTAATAAGTCTCCACATCCGGTGTAGCGCTGCCCATAATGAGCGTAGCTCCCACCAACTCAGCCAGCTTTATAGCCGCTTCCCTCGTATGATAGTGGGGCTGCTGGTCCGTCTGTTTATACGTCCATTCATGCTCCTCATCGATCACAATCAAACCGATGTCCTTCTGAGGCACAAACAGAGCGCTCCTGGGGCCAATGACAACATCGCATTCACCGGCGGCTATGCGTTTCCATTCGTCGTACTGCTCTCCCGGCGTAAGTCCGCTGTGAAAGACTGCCACCCGGCCGGGAAAGCGGGCCAGAAAGCGCTGAATGGTCTGTGGTGTCAGCGCAATCTCAGGAACCAGACAAATACCCTTTTTCCCACGCGCAACAACTTCGGCAAGTGCCTTTAAATAGATCTCTGTTTTGCCGCTTCCGGTTATCCCTTTTAATAAGAAAACAGAAGCACCATTGCCAGCCGGCAATTGCATTTGCTTCGATATTGTCTCCCACACACGCAGCTGCGCAGGCGTCAACTGGGGAGCGCGATCTGGCTCGATCTGCAGGTGTGCCAGCGGGTCACGTCTTACCATAACGGTCGATGTCCTGATTAACCCGCGCTCAGCCAGTGTCCTTATAGTCATCAGAGAACAGCCCAGCGACTTTCTCATTTGGCCCCATATGACAGGCTCTTTATTGTCCAGCAGATATTCTATGACTGCTGCCTGTTTGCGAGCTCTGATATTCTTCAGGTTTACTATAGCCTCACTCAGCCTTTCCCGTGAGGCAGCCGGCTCCACATACATCGCGGTTTTTAATTTCACAGAAGGCCCCAGAAAATGCTCGGCCCGCGTAATAAGACGGCTTTGCATAAGTTTTCTTATCGCTTTTTCCGTTGCTTTTTTACCGAACTTTTTCTGAAGCGAACGCAGGGTAGCCCTGCCGTCCTTTTCAATAGTATCAAGGATGAGCCTGTCATCATCGGATAGAGATTCGGCATCACCTCTGTTTTCTTTTGCTTCAAAAATAATCTCTATCCGTCGCTCAAAACCCGGAGGTAACATGAGGGCAACGGCATCAAAGAGAGGAGAAAGATAGCGCCGGCTAAGCCAATACGCCAGGGATACCTTTTCTTGCGATAATAGAGGAGCGGTAGACAGAGGGGAAATAATCTCCCTCGTATCCGGGAAAGAAGGCAGATCGGTCAGTTCCATCACGATGCCCTGAAGTGTCCGTGACCCAAAAGGCACCCAAACGGCCTGGCCGATCTCTAAACTGATAGTATCCGGTATGCTGTAGCAGAAGGTCTGATGCCGTGCAACCGGTGAGTTGACGGCCACCTCTGCGTAACTCATTCTGCCTCGGTGATTTCCGGTTTAGAAACCTGCGCAGCAAGTTTCTCTCTTCTTTCCTTCAAACGAGCTTCCTTGGTGCTGAGTTCGCGTATGTAATATAGTTTAGCTCGACGTACCTTGCCACGTCGCACGATCTCAACTTTGTCGAGAAACTGCGAAGCAAACGGGAAGGTATGTTCCACACCTACTCCGGAGGCTACTCTCCGAATGGTGAAATTACCGCCATCTTTCCCACGTCTTACCTTAATGACAAGTCCCGGAAAAATCTGAAGTCGCTCTTTAGCTGCTTCTTTTACTTTAAAGCTCACTTTTACACTGTCGCCTGGTCTCAACGCAGGCACATTCGGATTCGGCTTGATTTCATTTACAGTGTTGATATCCATTATTTTCCTTATCCCTTCTTCCTGATTACCATATATATTACTTCACCAGCCCTGCTTTTTCAAAAATAGCCTGTCATCATCGCTAAGAATAGCCTTCTCAATCATATCAGGCCGTCTGATGACCGTTCTAAGCAAACGCTGCTGATGCCGCCACTCGGCAATCTGAGCATGGTTGCCTGAAAGCAAAACTTCCGGCACGGGCCAACTGCGATAGCCTGCAGGCCGTGTATAGTGCGGATACTCCAGTAGATTGCCTGTATGCGAATCATCAAGCACAGACTGGTCAGAACCCACCGCTCCGGGCAACAAACGGACTACCGAGTCTACCACAACCATCGCTGCAATTTCCCCTCCGCTCAATACATAATCACCTATGCTTATTTCATCGCTAACGAGATGTTCAATTACTCTCTCATCGATACCTTCATAATGGCCGCAGATAAGTATGAAGCGCTCGCATACAGATAGTGCCTGTACTATTTCCTGATTAAGTAATCTTCCCTGTGGAGTTAATAGAATTACAGGTGTATCTACATCCCGGCGAATGGCTTCAACCGCTTCAAAAATAGGCTCCGGCTTCATAACCATGCCCGCCCCGCCGCCATAAGGATAATCATCGACAACATGATGTTTATCATGAGTATACTCTCTGATATCATGCAGCTTTATATCTACCAGTTTACGTTCTTGTGCCCGCCCGATGATACTGTAATCGAACGCACCGGAAAACATCTGAGGAAACAGCGTCAAGATATCTATATGCATCTAACCGCCTTTATAATGCGGGCCTTCTATTGCTGCCCCTGAAAGAATCTCCAGAGCATGAGGAATCACCATTCCTATTGCCTCCAGACATTCCTGAACACCTTTTGGACTCCCAGGCAGGTTGATGATAAGGCATTTGCCTCTGCTGCCAGCTACTGCTCGGCTCAATATTGAGGTGGGTGCTTTGCGGCTCGTAGTTGAGCGCATGGTTTCAGCTATTCCCGGCACTATCCGCTCAATTACATCACGAGTAGCCTCCGGTGTTACATCCCTCGGTGATAATCCGGTACCCCCGCTGGTAACGATCAGGTCAAGACCACCTTCATCGGCCCATTCCCTGAGCCGGGCTGAGATGATATCCCGTTCATCAGGAATTATCTCATATTTGCTTACTTCTATGGATAACTGCTCAGTAAGAAAGCTCCGTGCTGCCGGACCACTTAAATCTTCTCGTTGTCCGCAAGAGCCTTTATCGCTGATTGTCAATACACCTGCATATAACATTCGTTTATTTTACCATACCGTTACGGGGCTTAAAACAAGCGGGAAAACAGATGAAATCTTATATGGTACTTTAGTACCGGTTGAAATTTTTTTAATTAGAATCAATAAAACTATATATTGTAGTTGCCATACGGCTTTTCACTATATATTGCACAGATATTTGTATTCTTCTTCGCAAGGTTCATCAAACCGATAATCCAAATTGATTGTATTTCAGACTGCAGGTATTGACAACTGTGAGGAAATGTGCATAATAATGGTATAATTTGGAAAGAAGTGGGAGATAGTGGGAGGAAATTATGGTTACTGAATGCATTCAAACAGAGACAAAAAACGAACTTAATCAATTCCTGCAGGAAAAGAGCTTCAATTGTTTGGAGTTACGCCTGCTTCTTTTCTGGGGTAGGCACCCGCATACCAAATTAAGCCTCTATACCATAGCATCTGCAATTGACGGTGCCCGGGTTAATCTTAGAGAAGCCATAGCATCCCTTGTGAAAAAAAACATTCTGGTTGAACAGCATTATTGCAGTGACCTGACTACATACAGGCTGAGTGACGACCCCAATCTGCTGGAATGTCTGGAGGAATTGGGCAGGCTGGACTGGCACAATGTGCAAGCATTAGAGCAGCAATTGGAAAGTGCTGCTCTTCTAAATAGGTAGAGAGCGTCATATGTTTTTTGGTGAATATGAATATAAGGTAGACAGTAAAGGTAGGTTGCCTTTGCCGCCAAAATTCCGTCAGGAATTCAAACCCGGCCTTATACTGACTCCGGGCCCCGAAAAATGCATTGCCGCCTATAAAACCGATTATTTTAAGCAAATAGCCGATGAGCTTGCCTCTCAATCGCAAAAGATAACGGAAAAAGAGGAAAAGAGGCGGTTGCGCCGCTCGCAAAGGTTCACTTTTGGCAACGCTTTTGACGTTTCTCTCGATGGGCAGGGCAGAATCGCCCTGCCGGGCAATCTAAAAGAGTATGCTCAAATACATGACAGTGTTGTAATAGTAGGTGCAAATGACTACATCGAACTCTGGAATCCCGAGATGTGGGAAACAGAGAAATTGGAAGCTGAAAGACAGGAGCTATAGTAATTCAGATGGTAACGTTAACCATGTCTGAACAAAAACATATCCCTGTTCTCCTCAACGAATCTGTAGAGGCTCTCAACGTGAGACCGGGTAGAAGATACGTTGACTGCACACTTGGGTTGGGTGGTCATTCACTGGCGATACTTGAGAAAGGCCGCTCTGATATTCACCTCCTTGGTATTGATGCTGACCCTGAGGCAATACGAATTGCAAAAAGCAGGCTCCTGGATTATTCCCTCTCCACTATCTTTATTAATGACAATTTTGGCAACCTGGAATCGATTTGTTACGAGAATAGCTTCTACCCGGTCGATGGTATTTTATTTGATCTGGGAATATCATCCATGCAGATGGATACGGCTGAGAGAGGTTTCAGCTTCCAGACCGATGCCCCGCTTGATATGCGTTTCAGTCCGGACCAGATAATGACCGCAACAGACCTTGTCAATTTACTTCCGGAAGAGAAACTGGCAGAGCTAATTTATCAATACGGAGAGGAACCGCGCAACAGACAGATAGCAAGAGCCATTGTTAATAAACGTCCTGTGGTCAGCACAAGGCAACTGGCACAACTGATAGAACGCGTAGCCGGCGGCAGGCACGGAAAAATTCATCCTGCTACAAGAACGTTCATGGCTTTACGGATAGTTGTCAATCATGAACTTGAGAAGCTGGAACAGGCACTGCAGCAGGCGGTGAATTGTCTGGATCGCCGGGGCAGACTGGTGGTTATCAGCTATCACTCGCTGGAAGACAGAATTGTAAAGCATTTTTTCAAACGTGAATCGACAAAATGTTTGTGCCCGCCGAGGGTACCCATCTGTACCTGTGGCCATATTCCAACCCTTAAGGTCATTTCAAAGAAAGCAATAGCCCCCACTTTGAGTGAAATTGAGCAAAATCCGCGCAGTAGAAGTGCAAAGCTCAGAGTGGCGGAACGATTATAGAAACGGTAAGTATTCTGAGGAGGTTACTTCTTTAACAAAAACTCACAGGAGGTAAGAGCGATTATGAAGAAAGTATTTACTGCGATCGATGTCGGCACAACCAAAATCTGCACTATTGTAGCCACCCTTGATTCAGGCGGCGGCATCCAGGTCCTGGGTGTAGGACTGGTACCGTCGCACGGTTTGCACAAGGGCATGGTTGTAAATGTAGCAGAGGCAAAAGATACGATTGCCGAATCCATCAAACGTGCCGAACAGGCGAGCGGCGTAAAAATTGAGTCTGCCCACGTAGGTGTTACGGGCAGACACATACACTCGACAAACAGCCACGGTGTGGTAGCTATCCCGCGCCACGACCGCCTTGTCAGGCCTGATGATCTCCGCCGCGTACTGGACTCATCCAGACAGGTGGAAATACCCGATGACAGGAAGATCATCCATGCTATTCCCCGGACATTTACCCTGGACAATCAGGAAAGAATTCTTGATCCGGTAGGAATGCACGGCTTCAGGCTTGACGTAGAAACACATATTATCACAGCAGCAGTAGCCTCTGTACAGAATCTGGTCAAATGCATTCGAAGCGTAGGAGTAGAGATCGCCGATCTCATTCTTGAACCTCTTGCCAGCGGCGAATCTGTACTCACCCCGGAAGAAAAGGAAATGGGGGTGATTCTGGCCGATATCGGAGGAGGGACGACGGATATAGCCGTCTTTAAGGACGGAAGTATCTATCATACCTCTATTATTCCGGTAGCCGGTTATCAGTTCACCAGCGACCTTTCCATAGGTTTGGGACTGCCTTTCGATATCGCAGAAGCAATGAAAAAGAAATATGGAAATGTCTCTCCCGATCTCATAACCAAGAGCGAGGATTCCACACTCAATATTGAGAATGGCCACAGCGTATCCTATAGAGACCTATGCAGTATCATTAAAGACCGCATGGAAGAGCTCCTCAGGCTTATTCTCCTTGAGATGCCGGACTCCAACTACAATGCGCTGGCACCGGCCGGTCTGGTTTTAAGCGGCGGCGGTGCAAAAATGGCAGGTATCCAGTCACTGGCCAAATCGGTTATCAGAATACCAACCAGGGTAGGTCAGCCAATGGGGGTTTACGGTATCACCGATATACTTCATGATCCGTCCAACGCAACCGGCGTCGGGCTGCTTCTCTGGGGTATACGGAATCAGGATAAACCTGCCTGGGAAACCCGAAAGCGTAACGGCGTCTTTGGAGGTTTCATGGATAAAATTAAACGTTTTCTGGGAGCAAAATAATGACTCAGTTTATTATTATCAAAGGAGGGACATTAAATGGCTAAATCAACTTTCTCCACATCGCCGGCACGAATAAAGGCAATCGGTATCGGTGGAGGCGGTTCTAATGCAGTTACTCGAATGGTCAGAGAAGGAATCAAGGGCGTAGAGTTCATCGCAATGAATACCGACGCCCAGGCGCTTGCGCTGGCAGAAGTTCCGATCCGTCTGCAGTTGGGAGAGAAGCTCACCAGAGGTCTGGGAGCCGGAGGTGATCCCAGTTGCGGTACAAAAGCCGCTGATGAGTCCAGACAGGCTATTCAGGAAGTTGTAGCCGGAGCCGATATGGTCTTCATCGCCGCCGGTATGGGTGGCGGAACCGGGACAGGCGGTATCCCTGTAGTAGCAGAAGTCGCACGGCAATCAGGTGCTCTCACTATAGGTATTGTTACCAAACCGTTCTCATTTGAGGGTGCACGCCGCACGGCTGTCGCCGAGAAAGGCATTCTGGAGCTTTGTGACAAAGTAGATACTTTGGTTATTATTCCCAACGATCGTATGCTTGAGCTCTGCGATGCTAAAACCACCGTGGATAATGCCTTCAGACTTGCCGACGATGTCCTCAGATTGGGTGTCCGCTCTATTGCAGAGGTAGTAACCGTACCCGGCCTTATCAATCTTGACTTCGCAGATATCAGATCGATAATGCGTGGAGCCGGACCGGCATGGATGTCCGTAGGGCGCGGAAATGGACAAAACCGTGCTATGGATGCAGCTAAAGCTGCACTGGCAAGTCCCATGCTCGATGTCTCCATCAGCGGTGCCAAAGGCGTCCTCTTTAATGTAACCGGCGGCAGCGATTTAACACTTTTCGAATGCAACGAAGCCGCGGAGATTATTGCGCAGGCAGTCGATCCTGAAGCTAATATTATTTTTGGTGTGGTCTTCGACCCGCAAATGGAAAACGAACTTCAGATTACCATCATTGCCACCGGCTTTACTGCCCAGTACGGGGCCGGCGCGCCTACTGAGGTTGAGTTACGCCGACTCCTGCGCGGGGTTGGCGAGGAAAGTCTTGACGTTCCCTCATTTTTGCGCCGCGCATCAGGTTACAATAACACGGCTCAAGCTCCTCATTCAATAAATCAAGGGAGAGAGTCGCATTAACAATATAGAGTAGTCAACCTCCTACCTCCTTACCTCCCACTTAAAACAGAGCGGAAAAATCCGCTCTGTTTTATTATGCCTGATTTTAATACTGTTGACAGTATCAATATCTTGTGTTAGCATTTTCAGGTACCACATTGTGTAGGGGTGCACAGTATGCAATGTCCTCGTTGTGGGAGCGTTGAACTAAAAGTTATCGATTCCAGAAGTATCGGTGACGGCATCAGGCGCAGGAGAGAATGCCTGAGCTGTTATAGCAGATTCACAACAATTGAACGCCTTCAATCAAAAAGCCTCTATATCATTAAGAAAGATGATCGAAGGGAAGAATACAACCGCGATAAGCTGCTGGCCGGCATTCGTAAAGCATGTGAGAAACGTTCAATGCCTACCGGCTCTGTGGAAAAGATTGTTGATGATATCGAGGCTGAACTATACCAGATGGGGAGAATTGAAATCACAAGTTCTATAATTGGCGACAAAGTGATAGAACGGCTGAAGGAAATGGACCCTATCGCATACATACGTTTTGCCAGCGTTTATTTTGATTTTACCGATATTACCGCACTAAAACAGGCAGTTGATACTCTGGTAGAAGCCAGAGCCTCAAAACCGCCGGCTGATCAGCTCTTGTTGCTATCGACCGAACTTTTAGATAAATGCTCAAATAAAGGAAGGAGGCTAAAAAGGTGATAATGCAGTATGATAGATCTCCTTCGCGCATATCTGACCGTACTCATGTAGCCCAGCTTGTTTCACATTATTTGGAACCGCTGGGTATATCGGACAGAAAGACGCTCGAACAAATTACGAATGCCACTATACGGAAGCTTGAGGGGATACTGCCCGGCATGGAGCATCTTATTAAACCCACTCTCACCCAGCCCATGTCTGAAACACAAATCATGGCTGCGATTAAAGAGGTAGTTGGTATGCATGAACCCGTCATTACACCCAAACAGACTCCTAAACCACGAGAAAAATCAATACAGCCAAAATCGAACTCAGTGAAAAAAGATATCCCTAAAATCGAGCTTAATGATAATGCACTCGTAGTATTAGAGAAACGATACTTAAAAAAGGATGACGCCGGAAAGACGATAGAAACACCCGATGACCTGCTGTTGCGGGTAGCCGAACATATTGCTTCAGCGGAATTGCTCTATGATAAAAACGCCGATACCGGATATTGGCGTGACAAATTCCTCCATATGATGGCCAGCCGCCAATTTCTACCCAACTCTCCAACACTTATGAATGCAGGCCGGGAACTTGGTCAGCTTTCCGCTTGTTTTGTCCTCCCAGTCGAGGACTCCATGGATTCTATTTTCGATGCGGTTAAATACACTGCACTCATTCATAAAAGCGGAGGGGGCACCGGTTTTTCGTTCTCACGGCTGAGGCCCGCGCAAGATAGAGTAGGTTCTACCGGAGGAGTGGCCAGCGGCCCTGTTTCATTCATGCGTGCATTCGATACGGCGACCGATGTTATCAAGCAGGGTGGAATGCGTAGAGGAGCCAATATGGCCATTCTTAACGTTGACCATCCTGATATTTTAGATTTTATTACCGCAAAAGAAGACTCCAAGGCTCTTACCAATTTTAACCTGTCCGTTGCTGTGACCTCGGAATTCATGGACGCAGTGGATCAAAATAAAGAATATAATCTGGTCAATCCTAAAACTAAAGAGGTAACCGGGGTACTCAATGCATGCGATGTATTCAATCAAATAATTGAGATGGCATGGCGTACCGGTGATCCGGGTATTATTTTTCTTGATAATATTAATAAGGCAAATCCTACACCACATTTAGGTCAGATCGAAAGTACAAATCCGTGCGGTGAACAACCGCTGCTGCCGTATGAATCCTGCAATCTCGCTTCTATCAATCTTTCCAAAATGGTCATCACCTCCGGCGATTCACCCGTGATAGATTATGACAAGCTAGGCGAGGTCGTACGTTCAGGGGTACGTTTTCTCGATAATGTCATCGATGTAAATCAGTTCCCGCTTCCGCAGATTGCAGAGATGACCCGTAAGACCAGAAAAATCGGGCTGGGTGTTATGGGCTTTGCCGACATGCTTATTTTGCTCGGCATTCCCTATAATTCTGACCAGGCCATCACAACTGCGGAAGAAGTCATGCGTTTTATCTCAGATGAGGCAAACAAGGCATCAGTGGCCCTCGGCAAGGAAAGAGGGCTTTTCCCTGCTTTCAAAGGCAGCATCTATGATAATAAGAACGGCTTTAAACCCAGGAATGCCTCCCGTACGACAATAGCTCCTACCGGCACCTTAAGTATTATCGCCGGCTGCTCCAGCGGTATCGAGCCGCTTTTTGCCCTCTCATATGTACGTCATATCCTCGATGGTGAGGAATTAGTGGAAGTAAATCCCTATTTTGAAGACGCTGCCAGGGCTGGTGGTTTTTATTCCGATGAGTTAATAAAACAGCTGGCTGAAGGGAAAAGCCTGCATGATTTTGAAAATGTCCCTGATGAAATAACCAGAATATTCGTTACCTCTCATGATATTGATCCGCAATGGCATGTAAAAATGCAGGCTGCTTTCCAGAAATACACAGACAGCGCAGTATCGAAAACGGTCAACCTCCCTCACGAGGCAACACCGGCAGATGTAGCTAAAATTTACATAACCGCATGGAAACTCGGTCTCAAGGGTCTCACAATTTACCGTGACCGCAGCAGAGACAGTCAGGTATTAACGATAGGTAAAAACCCCGAACCTGAGACTAAACATGGTCCCCGTCAAAGACCAAAGGTTACCCATGGCATAACAGAGCGTGTCAATACCGGATGCGGTTACATATATGTCACTGTAAACTTCGATGAGCGCGGAATATGTGAGGTATTCTCTCTCCTGGGCAAAGCGGGCGGATGTGCTTCCGCACAATTGGAAGCAACCAGCAGACTTATTTCGCTGGCTCTCAGGTCAGGGATCGAGGTCAATTCAATTACCAAACAATTACGGGCGATACGCTGTCCATCTGTCTCATGGGAACAGGGTCGGCTTGTCCTCTCCTGCGCAGATGCTATCGCCAGCGTTCTGGAAAAGTACATAAACGGATTTCAACACCACCAAGAGAATAATTCTGTACCGGCCACAACTAGAACATGGACAGGTCAATGCCCTGATTGCGGCAGTATACTGGTATATCAGGAAGGTTGCCATATTTGTCCCAGTTGCGGTTATACTAAATGCGGATAGGATATGCACAGTAACAAGTGAGGGGGAGGTATGGACAAGAATGGTATTTATTTCCTGGCTCTAAAACACATCGCTAAACACACCAGCTCAGACAAACCTCTTAAAAAAGCCTTAACTGCAATCGCCAAAAGAACATCTCAGGCAATGAAAGCTAACGGATGCTCTATTCTTCTTCTAAACCCTAAAAAGGATTACCTCTATATTCTCGCAGCTTTTGGACTTAGCGATCGTTATCTCCATAAAGGCGTGCTCGATGTATACAAAAGCATCCCCGATATCATGAGAGGAGAAATCACCACAGCCCGCGTATCATCCGGCGATAACAATACACAGTACCCTGAAGCAGCCGAATTGGAGAATATCAGTACAATTATCGGTCTGCCGCTTTTCCAGGATGAAGAAATCATCGGTGAACTACGTCTTTATACCTCTGATGATCGTCAAATCTCAGCCATCGACAAGGAATTTTTATCGACGGTCTCTAATCTTATCGTGCTGACAATAGAAAAAACAGAGTTGAGCAATCAGCTATTACAATATAAAAAAACAGGTCTGCCGGAAAAGACCAGACTTATTAACGTGGCTGCAACAACAGGTTCAATAGCCAGATCAGCAGGGTTCAGTCACCCATCTGAAGAAGAATTTGCTAAACTCCTTGATTTCTACCGTATTGAATGGCTCTATGAGCCAAAATCCTTTCCTCTCTCTTGGGAGGGACCTAAAATTACCGAGATGTTCACTCCTGATTTCTACCTGCCAGAGTTAGACCTCTACATTGAGCTAACAACTTTGCGGCAGAAGCTGATCACTGAAAAAAACCGAAAAATAAGAAGGCTAAGGGAACTCCACCCCGAGACAAATATAAAGCTGCTGAACAAAAGTGACTATTATAAACTGCTTGCCAAATATGGATATGGTCCTTTAGGAGGCAGTAAAGTTGCCGGCATAAACAGGGTATTATTCAGCCATACTCAAATTCAGCGCCGTGTTACATCCCTCGCTAAAAGGATTTCTCAAGACTATAAAGACAGGGATCTGGTTCTTGTCGGCGTGCTCAAAGGCGTTATCTGTTTTATGTCGGATTTAATGCAGCACATATCTGTCCCCGTAAATGTAGAATTCATGGCAATCTCCTACTACGGCACCGATAAAGAACAGGCGGTAAAAATCACCAAAGATCTTGACGCCAGCATAGCTGGACGAGATGTGTTAATGGTAGAAGATATTGTCGATACGGGTATGACATTAAATTATTTGCTCAACCATTTAGATTCGCATAATCCGGCCAGCTTGAAGGTCTGCGCCCTATTAGATAAGCGAATACGGAGACTGGTAGATATCCAGATCGATTATATTGGCTTTGAGATTCCAGATGAATTTATCGTCGGCTACGGTCTGGACTATCATGGAGAATATAGAAATCTACCCTTTATAGGAGCGTTAAATCCTGAGGTATTTTAGGGGTAAAAATAAACGCCCCAAGTAACCTTACTTTTCCGGTTCCTCATCTCCCCCAACGCTTTTCGGCCCTCGCCTACCTTGCGTCGGTCCTCTGCCTCCCCGATTTTGCTTGATTACTTGGGACATAAATAAACTAACATATTATTCAGTTTTTGTCAAGAGTCTGTATGGGTTCAGTACATTAGTGACACATGACCTCCTTTTTGTTCTGCTCCCAT
>CAZFIM010000046.1:9837-19792 GCA_964519615.1 uncultured Dehalococcoidales bacterium | reverse complement strand
TTGCATTGCCCATCTTTTCGTAAGTAAAGATAGGGAAATCCAATGCAATTTTACGGATATCGGGCAGTGCTATCCGTCGCTTTTACAAACTAGGTATTTTAACGTGTTTAATGCACGCAATTTCACGGATGGAGAGTGGTATACCGCATGTTATAGTAAACTCTCTTCCTTCGGGTGAAATATATTATCACCAGCACGTTTGAAATACATGTCACAATTATGTAACAATATAGCGGCCTATTTCGAATCTATCATCATGTGATATGTATTGACGTGAAGGAAGAACATGGTATAGTGCAGGAGAAAGAACCAGAACCGTCCAAACCCAAAGAATGGGTAAGACCTGCGTGGTTTTTGTTTACTGTCGGATGGTACATGGTGATCAGTGTTACCATCCCTACTTTGATAGGTTACTGGTTGGATCAACCCGATAAGTTTGGTGCATATCCGCTCTATACTATCATTGGTTTTATTTGCGGTTCTGTACTTGCATTCTTGGGATTATTTATATTGCTTCGGCGATTTTATCTGGAACAGAAGAATCAACACAATGATATAAAGGGACCTGAGGATAACTGAAATATGCGTCGTGGATGTTCTGTTAAAATATTAGTACCTGTTATCATACTGGTAGCGCTTTTGGTGTTCTCTTTCCTTTTCGGGCCTCTTGGAAACATTATGTTTAATATAAAAGGTCCTGATTTCCTCCAGGTAACCAAACCACACGTTGTTCTGCCTTCCGAAGGTATTATACATTTATCCTTTTTTACAATTACCAATACTCTATTGGCCTCCTGGTTAACTATTCTTGTACTTGTAATCGGATTCTATTTTTGTACACGCAAAATGAAACTTGTCCCGGGAAGAGCTCAGGCTTTCGCCGAGTTTATAGTAGAATCTCTCTTAAATTTCATTGAAGGTTCAGCAGGCAAGAAAAATTCACGAGTCCTGTTCCCTCTTGTGGCAACGATATTTCTCTATGTCATTACCAATGCATATTTAGCGCTTCTACCCTTTTTCGGTACTATCGGAATAGAAGAAGGCGAACATGCAATTTCTCCATTCCTGCGCGCGGCGAATACAGACATAAATCTGCCGTTATCGATAGCACTAGTTTCGTTTGTCGCCGTTGAATACTGGGGATTGAAGTCTATCGGAATATTGCATTATATTAATTCTTTCTTTAATTTCGGCCAAATACGCGAAGGTTTCGCCAACCTCTTTAAAGGAAAAATCAAACCAGCAATATCAGGTATAGGTCTCGGTTTCATCAACCTTTTTGTAGGATGTATAGAGATTCTCAGCCACTTTATTAGAATCGTTAGTTTTACTTTCCGTCTTTTTGGGAATATGACGGCCGGTGAAATACTACTTCTTGTAATTTCGTTTCTAGTACCTTTTATCGTAGTTCTACCCTTCTACGCACTTGAACTACTTATCGGATTTATTCAGGCACTCATCTTTGCCGGTTTGACATTAGTTTTCGGCGTTATCGCTTTAACGCCTCATTCTGAAGAAGAACACACTCATAAGGAGGAGACTACATGACCGCTGAAACATTAAAACTGCTGGCTGCCGGATTAGCTGTTGGCTTTGGGCTTCTGGGACCCGGTATAGGCCTTGGGTTGATCGGATTCGGAGCCATGTCTGCATTGGGCCGCAATCCTGAAGCAAGAGGCGCGATTCTGACCAATATGATCTTAATCGGCGCTCTGGCTGAAGCTCTTGGTATTTATGCCCTTATCGTAGCAATCCTTGTTATCTTTTTGGGATAAAAGGTGAAAGCGTACAGGTAAAATGTATTTCCGGGTTTGCTTGTTTACTGATATACTCGTAATCGGTCTACTTGCAAGAGTGAAGTTATTCGATATATAGGATTACAGTTTAATAATAGTATACTGCTGAACCCGGCACGATGGAGAGACATGGAAGGTATTGGAGATATTGGTATTAATGGACC
This sequence comes from uncultured Dehalococcoidales bacterium, assembly GCA_964519615.1. Lineage (GTDB taxonomy): Bacteria > Chloroflexota > Dehalococcoidia > GIF9 > UBA5629 > CAZFIM01. The sequence goes on along the minus strand of CAZFIM010000046.1, from coordinate 17,832 downwards.
ATTACTAATCGCTTTCGTAGTGAACTTCTTAATTTTGTTTGGCTTACTTAGCGTTGTCCTCTATAAACCTGTCATGAAGAAACTTGATGAGAGGCAGGCGATAATAAAGGAAAGCATGGACCAGGCTGAACAAATCAAGCAGCAAACAGCACGAACCGAGGAAGATATTAAGGCCCGGCTTGAAACCGCTCGTAAAGAAGGACAGCAGGTCATAGCTCAGGCTGAGCAAATCGGAGAGCGCATTAAAAGCGAAGCGAAGGATGCGGCAAGAAAAGAAGCTGAATCACTGATTGCGAAATCACAGATTGAAATCCAGCAGCAAAGAGAGAAAGACCTATCGCAGCTACGCAGTCAATTTGCGGATATTGCCATTCTTGCGGCAGAAAAAGTTATCAAGGAAACGCTTGACAAAGATAAGCATCAACATATTATAGATGATGTTTTGAGAGAAAGCTCAACATTTAATAAGGGATAGCAGGCAGTTTTATTATGTCAACAACTATTACCAGCAAACGTTATGCGCAGGCGATTTTCCAGATTGCTCAGGAAAATGACGAGCTTGATAAGTGGTTAGATGAGCTAAACACCATATCTCTACTTATGGAGAATAAAGAGTTTTCCTCGTTGGTGGAAAACCCCAAGCTTCCGTTTGAAACCAAGGCCAAACTCGTAGAAAAAAGTCTGGCAGGCATAGGGCGTATGCCTTTGAACCTGGTATACCTGCTGATTGCCAAAGATAAAACCAATCTCTCATCCCAAATAACGGCAGCGTATGAGCAACTTCTGGATGAATACCACGGTATAAAGAAAGTCGATGTCATTACTGCTATTCCGTATTCGGAGAAAGAGCAGGGTGAATTCCAAAAGAAAATAGAAAAAATAATCAATAGCAAGGTCAGAATTGATTTTACCGTTGATGAGAATATACTGGGGGGGATAATTGCCCGCGTAGATGGTAGTGTTATCGACGGAAGTATCCGTACCAGATTAAATGAACTCAAGAAAAATATGGCCAGTAACAGACGTTAATAAGCGTACAAGGGGGTATGCAGCGTGACAACCGACGGACGTGATATAGTATCAGTAATAAAAGAACAAATTGAAAATTTTGGCACCAGTCTTACGATGGTGGATACCGGCATCGTGGTTGAGGTAGGTGACGGTATAGCACGTATCCACGGACTTCGTAGTGCGAAATACAATGAGCTATTGCAGTTTCCCGGTAATATCATGGGACTTGCTCTTAACCTTGAAGAGGACAATGTCGCTGCTGTCATTCTTGGTGATTATAGCCATATTAAAGAAGGTGATGAGGTTAAATGTACAGGAAGGGTAGTTGAAGTACCGGTAGGTGATGAACTTATCGGACGTGTAATTTCACCTCTGGGAGAGCCTCTTGATAATCTCGGTCCAATAAATACAAAAAAAACACGACCTGTTGAACGAGTTGCACCTAACGTAGTTATGAGGCAATCTGTCGATACCCCGGTACATACCGGTATCAAAATGGTAGATGCTCTTGTACCTATCGGCAGAGGCCAGCGTGAGCTTATAATCGGTGATAGATCCATAGGTAAATCTGCTATCGCTCTCGATACCATAATCAGCCAGAAGGGAACCGGCCTTATCTGTATCTATGTTGCAATCGGACAAAAGACATCAAAGGTAGCGCAGGTTATTGAGACTTTAAAAACTCACGGCGCGCTTGAGCATACAATTGTGATTGCTGCCAATGCCGCAGACCCCGCTTCACTTCAATACCTTGCTCCATACGCCGGCTGCGCAATTGGTGAGGAGTTTATGGAACAGGGCAAAGAGGCATTAATAGTATATGATGACCTTACCAAACATGCCTGGGCATACCGGCAAATATCGCTTATTTTAAGAAGACCTCCCGGGCGCGAGGCATATCCCGGCGATGTATTTTACCTGCACAGCCGTTTATTGGAAAGAGCTGCAAAATTAGCTCCTGCCTACGGCGGCGGTTCTCTTACCGCCTTACCGATAATCGAGATACAGGCCGGTGATCTCTCAGCCTATATCCCAACGAATGTTATTTCTATTACAGACGGACAGATTCTGCTTGAGACCGATCAATTCAACAGCGGTATTCGTCCAGCTGTAAACGCTGGTCTTTCAGTTTCACGTGTCGGTGGTAAAGCACAAACGAAAGCCATGCGCCGTGTGGCAAGCAAACTCAGACTTGATATGGCGCAGTATAGAGAGCTTGCTACCTTTGCCCAGTTCGGGACTTCTGATCTCGACAAGGCCACACTCGCACAGCTTGAACTAGGGCAGCGTCTCACCGAAGTACTCAAACAGAATCAATATACTCCTATGTCTCTAAGTCAGGAAATAACCATTCTTTATGCGGTTAACAACGGATTCCTTGATGATGTGCCAGTCAACAAAGTTACATCTTTTGAGCAGGGATTTCATCGTTTTATGGAGAGTAACCATCCGGAAATAGGAAAAATCATCGAAAAAGAGAAGGATATATCTGCAGATACAGAGGAAAAGCTTAAGGCTGCAATAACTGAATTCAAACAAAGTGCAGCATATTAAGGATAGATGATACATGATAAGTCCACGGATACTGAGAAGACGTATACGAAGCGTTCAGAGCACCGCTAAAATAACGAAGGCGATGGAAATGATTGCTACGGCGAAAATGAAAAGGGCTCAGGACCAGGCCATTGCCGGTCGCCCTTATAACGAGAAAATAAGTCATCTCATTTCAGATCTTGCAATTGAAGCGGGAGGTAACGGCGCCTATCATCCGCTGTTAATCCAGCGCGATACCATTTCCAAAATTGCTATCGTTCATATTACTTCTGATAGGGGGTTATGCGGCGGACTTAATACCAATATCAACCGTTACGTTTCTGATTTTATGTTAAAACAATCAGCCGAGACATTGTTTATCACCGTCGGCAGTAAAGGTAGAGACTATTTTCATCGTGCACGCCAAAATATTTTAGCTGAATTTACTAGGTTCAGCGATCGTCCGACTCTTTTTGAGACCTAACCAGTTTCTCATATAGTCATTGAAGAGTCCAGTAACAGCAATGTCGATAAAATATATATTGCATATAATAAATTTGTGTCCACCATTCAGCAAACACCTATTATTGAGCAACTTCTTCCTATTGAACCCGCAGAAATCTCAGGTGCACAAACAACAGAGTATATCTATGAGCCTAATCCTTCATTTGTCCTTGAACAACTTCTACCCCGTTTTATTCAGATGAGAGTATATCAATCCATTTTAGAGGCTATAGCGAGCGAGCATTCGGCCCGTATGATAGCTATGCGCAATGCCACTGATAATGCCAATGAATTAATCGAAGGTCTGACCCTTACCTTGAATAAAGCACGTCAGGAAATGATTACCACTGAGTTGCTCGATATTTCCGGTGGCGTTGAGGTCTTACATTAGAGGAGGTACACCTTGGCAACAGGTAAAGTAGCACAAATAATCGGAACAGTAGTAGATATCGAGTTTCCACAAGAGGAACTACCCGCTATTTATAATGCTATTGAGATTAACCAGGATGGGACTAGAATAGTACTGGAAGCGCAATACCATATCGGTAATAATTATGTACGGTGCCTTTCGTTATCTCCTACCGACGGTCTGGAGAGGGGTATAGAAGCGGTTGATACCGGTGCTCCTGTGCGTGTACCTGTAGGCAGAGCTACCCTGGGTCGGTTATTCAATGTATTTGGTGATGCGCTTGATAATCTCGGCGAGGTAAAAACAGAGGACTACCTCCCCATTCACCGCGAACCTCCCCCTCTTGAAGATCAGGAGACTTCCCCACAAATGCTTGAAACCGGCCTTAAAGTAATCGACTTGATTACGCCGTTTACTAGAGGGGGTAAGATAGGTGCATATGGCGGTGCAGGTGTTGGTAAAACAGTTATCATTCAAGAGCTCATTCATAATATTGCTACGGAACATGGCGGATTCTCGGTATTTGCCGGAGTAGGTGAACGATCCCGTGAAGGTAACGACCTCTGGGTGGAAATGAAGGAATCAGGAGTGCTTGAGAAAACCATGATGGTCTTCGGGCAAATGAATGAACCCCCTGGCGTCCGCGCCCGTGTCGGTCTTACCGGCGTAACCATGGCCGAGTATTTCCGAGAGAAGGAAGGTCAGGACGTTCTCCTCTTTGTCGATAACATTTATCGTCACATATTGGCTAATATGGAGGTTTCTGCATTGCTTGGACGTATGCCTTCAGCAGTTGGCTATCAGCCCACATTAGGAACAGATGTTGGTGAACTTGAAGAGCGCATTACTTCCACAAAACGCGGTTCTATTACATCCTTCCAGGCTATTTACGTACCTGCTGATGACTATACCGATCCGGGCATCGTCACTACATTCGGACACCTCGACGGTGTTATTTCACTTGAACGGTCTATTGCTGAGCTCGGAATTTATCCTGCCGTAGACCCGTTGACTTCTACATCTCGCATTCTTGATCCGCAGGTTGTTGGAGAGGAGCACTATCAGGTTGCGCGTGGAGTACAACAGGTACTGCAACGCTATAAAGATCTTCAGGACGTTATCGCCATTCTTGGCATGGAAGAGCTTAGTGAAGCGGATAAGCTTTCAGTGCTAAGAGCCCGCCGTGTTAGAAATTTCCTCTCACAGCCAATGTTCGTTGCTGAAGCATTCACAGGTATCCCGGGTAAATACGTACCAATAAAAGAAACGGTCAGAGGTTTTAAAGAGATTCTTGAAGGGAAATACGATCATCTCCCCGAACAGGCTTTCCATTGGGTAGGGAATATAGATGAAGCTGTAGAGAAAGCGAAAAAATTAGAGGGGTAACAAGTGGCAAAGCTTAAGCTTGATATAGTTACAGCAGAAAGACAGACTTTTTCTGATGAAGTAGACGCTATTATCGCTCCCGGCGTACAAGGGCAGCTTGGCATACTACCTCACCATGCACCACTCATGACTATGCTGCAGCCCGGTGAGCTCATAGTAAAGAAAGACCGTGAAGAGCAGTATCTCTTTATCAGCGGTGGATTTCTTGAAGTTCGCCCCGACAAAGTGATTATTCTCGCTGATGCTTGTGAATACTGTGAAGAAATTGATATATCTCGTGCTGAACAGGCAAAAAAACGGGCTGAAGAACGTCTCCACTCACTCTCACCCGAAACAGATCATGCCAGAGCAACTGCTGCTCTACGAAAATCGCTAATACGCCTCAAGGTGGCAGAAAAAGTAAAAAGGCGCCGCTCTTCCCTCAGATAAAATTTAGTGTTCTTTTAGAATTTGCGGGGTGGTAAGTTAGTTATTCAGGTATATGCTGATTCGGTTCATACCTAATTTCAAACATAATCAATAATAGTTTATACTATCTCTAACCTCACACGTATCCCCTGCTTGGTTGCCGCAACCCTTAGCAACGTCCGTATCGCCTCCGCGACACGCCCCTGTTTTCCGATAACTCTACCTTTATCGTCTGCTGCAACTTCCAGCTTTATCACTAGACGGTCCTCAACTGTTTCCTCAGTAACCTTTACATCGTCAGGTACACTTACAATACATTTAGCAATATATTCTACGAGGTCTTTCATTACGATGTCTCCTTAAGTGGTTTATTCACCTGAAGTAGCAGACTTCGAGCCCTATTTGCCAGTAACTTCCGATTTAAATTTATCCATTACTCCCGACTTATTGAGTAACCTCGCTACAGTATCCGTCGGCTGAGCACCAGTGCGTAGCCATTTCAAGGCTTTATCTTCTTCAATGACACATGTCTCAGGATCAGTTAAAGGATTGTAATGACCCAGAATCTCAATGAAAGCCCCATCGCGCGGCGAACGCGAATCAGCCACTACGATTCTATATGCAGGTTTATTCTTCGCTCCTACACGTCGTAATCGTATTTTTACCATATTCTCCCTTTCAAACAATAGTAGTTATTATGTACAGGGTATTATGCCCCAAGCAGGTTTAACTGTCAATATCTCACTCTAGTAATACTATATTTAACCTATTATTCAGAATGGGCTAGTATATCCGGGTTGCCAGTTGTGAGACGAGTCATTATAATCAGTATGATGCAAATAAAACAATTACATGATTGGTGCCTCAGCATAGACCACGCAAAGATAATACAGCAGCAGCTATCAGGACAAGTCGTATGTCACGATATTACCGTAAACCAACCCCGATACATTGCAGGTGCAGATATTTGGACATCGCGCAACGCTTCTTTAGCAAGAGCCGCGATAGTCGTTCTTGAGTATCCTGAGTTATCTTTACTAGATATTGCAATTGAAGAGCGCAAGCTTAATTTCCCCTATATACCGGGATATTTATCCTTCCGTGAAGCGCCGCTGATACTTGCAGCTTACACTAAACTATCGATATACCCTGACCTCCTTATAGTCGATGGTCAGGGTATTGCTCACCCCCGCCGTCTTGGACTCGCATCACACCTGGGATTACATCTGGACATACCAACTATAGGTTGTGCAAAATCAAGACTATGCGGTCATCATGAGCCGGTACCGGACCAAGCCGGCTCCTTTTCATATTTATTTGACGATAACGAAATAATTGGGGCCGTGTTACGCACAAAGGCAACAGTGAAACCTTTATATATTTCGGTTGGTCATAATATCTGTCTTGAAACTTCATTAGACCGCATAATGCAGTGCTGCCGCGGCTATCGCCTGCCGGAACCTTCCCGTATGGCACACATTACGGCAGGCAAACAACCGGTTACTTAAATTTATGCAACTTCATTCCAGAACATAAAAAAGGAGAACGTATGCAAGAAGAAAAAGAGCAATTAGAGGCGCTTAACCGTAGAATTTCTGATTTAATGGTGCGTCTTTGACATAGTCAGCAAAGAAAAAGAAATAAAAAAACTTGAAACAGATACTGCAAAGGCGGATTTCTGGCTAGATCAAAATAGAGCTCAAGCAGTAATGCGGCAGTTAAACGCTTTGCAGGAAATAGTCGGTATATGGCGTGATCTGGAGAAAAAAACCAGTGAACTCCTTGATATGGTCACGCTTGCCATAGTTGAAGAGGTTAATTCTCTTCAGGGTGAGCTTCGCTCTGAAATCGATAAACTCACAACCAAACTCGATCAACTTGAGATACAGTTGATGCTCGACGGTGAATACGATTCACGCGATGCCATTCTTACTATTCACGCCGGAGCGGGAGGAACCGAATCACAGGATTGGGCTGAGATGCTTCTGCGAATGTATACCCGATGGGCAGAGCGTCATCAGTATCAGGCGAATATTCTGGATACCACACCCGGTGAGGAAGCGGGTATTAAGAGTGTTACTCTGGAGATAAAAGGAAATTATACTTACGGCTATTTAAAATCTGAGGCAGGCGTTCATCGTCTTGTGCGCTTATCTCCGTTTGACGCTGATCACGCCCGCCATACATCATTTGCACTTGTGGAAGTAATACCTGAAGTTAAAGAAACATCTGAAATAGAGATCCTCTCGGAGGATTTGAAAATTGACACATTCAGGTCCAGCGGCCCCGGCGGACAGCATATGCAAAAAACAAGCAGTGCCGTGCGCATTACTCATTTGCCCACGGGAATCATAGTTTCCTGCCAGAGCGAACGGTCTCAGCATCAGAATAAGGACAGTGCCTTAAAAGTACTATATTCCCGCTTACTCGAATTGGAATTGGTAAAAAACGAAAATGAGAAAACCAAACTCAAGGGCAAACATGTATCTGCCGGTTGGGGAAATCAAATACGCAGTTATGTACTTCATCCTTATAGAATGGTAAAAGATCACCGCACGGAATTTGAAACAAGCAATACAAATGCTATACTTGATGGAGAGATAGACGAATTTATTACGGCCTACCTCAGAGCACGCGTAGGAGAAGAATAAAGATGAAATCTTTTCTCCCAATTATTCTATGCATATTTTTTTTGTTGACTCCAGCTGCTGTCCATGCAGAAAGCTCTATCGAGCTGATTGACA
>CAZFIM010000046.1:0-9827 GCA_964519615.1 uncultured Dehalococcoidales bacterium | reverse complement strand
GTTCAATATTGAATGTACGAGCACCAACGATATTTCCAAAATCCGCCTCAATTATCAGGTTGAAAGGTTTAACTATGCTGATGTAGTTAACGAAGCATGGCCTGCATTATCTCCCGGCACACATGTAAACACCAACTGGACATGGGATATGCGGCGGGGCAGCTTACCTCCGGGGGCAAAAGTCGTATATTGGTGGATTATAGAAAATAACGAAGGCAATATTTTGACAACAATACCACAAACTGTTGTCTTTCGAGACCTCCGCTATGAGTGGCAAGAGATCCAATCAGATCTATTGACATTCTATTGGTACGACAGGAATGACTCATTTGCACAGTCACTAATGGATGCGGCTAAAGATGCTCTGGAAAGGCTTGCTGAAGATACGGGGGCAAGACTTGAAAAACCCGTCAGTATCTACATATATGCCAGCTCCCAGGACCTGCAAGGATCAATGATATTTCCTAATGAATGGACCGGAGGCGTTGCATTTACCGAGTACAGTACAATAGCTATAGGCATCTCTGAGCAAAACCTAGACTGGGGAAAAGATGCGGTCGCTCATGAATTGGGGCACATGGTAACACATCAAATAACTTTCAGCCCTTACGGTTCCACCCTGCCTACATGGCTTGATGAGGGACTAGCCATGCATGCTGAAAGCGATGTGGACGAACATTATACCGCAGCACTTAAAGCAGCGGCAGCCAATAATAAATTAATATCCGTGCAAAGTTTGGCAAGTCCTTTTTCAGCTAAAAGCCTTGAAGCATATCTTTCATATGCTCAAAGCCAAAGCATCGTTGACTATCTTATCGCTACCTATGGAAAAGATAAAATGCTTCAGCTTCTTCATCTATATAAGCAAGGAGAAACAACAGATGACGCATTAATGATCACCTATGGATTCAATCAGGAGCAGTTAAATGACATATGGCAAAGTACACTCATCTCAGCGTCTACTGAATTAAACGGTACCGTCAATACCGGATTGTCATTTCACATTTTAATTATTATCATCGCTCTTATATTGCTTATTATAATATTGATTGTCGTCGGTATACTACTCCTTAGCAATCGCAGAAAAAAAGCTATCCAGTAATCAAAATCTCTATAGCTTGCAGTCTAAACTAATTGCTGATATGAAATTCAGATTACTATTCAGGATTTATATCTGCTCAGTAAATTATCCATTGTATCCGGGCTGTTTTTGTGATACATTACTGCAAGCCTCCAGTCCTGAATAGTTGTTGGAAATATCCATATGTCATTCATACTTATTATTGAAGATGCTAGCGGTATCCGCCAGTTCAGGCCATCCGGACCGGTGATATCAATAGGTAGAAGTACTGATAATAGCCTGCAACTAACCGATGAGCGTATTTCACGTCATCATGCTCAAATAGAGTTATTAGAAAACAAACCCCTGCTCACTGATTTAGGGAGTGCAAACGGAACCGTACTCAATGGAACTGAGCTTGAGCCGCGTATACCGGTTTCTTTGAAACATGGAGACCAAATACAAATATCCTCATTTTCCATTACATTAAGCACTGAAGAAACCGGACAAAAAGTCACTGCAGCAGCCCAACCGGGTATAAAAGTCGGCAGTTCCAGACCATCATCACTGCTGGTTACAACGCAGAGCGGAACGACCGAGTTCTCCTTAACAGGCAAATCTATTACCTTGGGACGCAGCAAGGAAAATGACATAGTTATAGATGATGCCTCAGTATCACGCGCACATGCCAGAATCGATAAGACTCCTCAGGGATACGTAATATATGATCTGAACAGCACAAACGGCCTCACTTTTCAATCCAACCTCATCACAAGTAAATTACTGGAGGCTGATGATGAAATATGGATAGCCGGTAAAATATCTTTTAAATACATAACTCTTCAGGAGAAACCGGTAATTAAGGAACAGACGGTGGTTACGCCTGAATCCGCCACTCAAAGAGTTGCCACGACGGAGCTTCCAATACCTGCCCATGAAGTAAAGGTCGAACAGCTTGCTGTCAAGGGTTACACATCATTAACTATCGGCCGTTCACCTGATAACGATATGGTTCTCAGTCATCCGACTATATCACGAAAACATGCTCGAGTGTATCGCGTCGGAGATGACGGTACTTATATGATAGAAGATGCCGGTTCTACTCACGGTACTTTTGTAAACGGAGTAAAAATTAGTGCTGCAACAACATTAACTCGTGGAGACATAATAAATATAGGGCCGATAAAACTTGTATTTACTCCTGAAACCATTTCTAAAACCGATCAATCGCGTAATCTTCGTGTAGATGCCATACATCTTAATCAGCGTGTAGGGAAAAATGTTAATCTGCTTCAAGATCTATCACTTACTATCGAACCCAATGAATTTGTGGCTATTGTAGGCGGAAGCGGCGCTGGTAAATCGACTTTACTCAAAGCATTGATCGGTTTCAATCCTGCAAGTGATGGAAACGTGCTTATAAATGGAGACGATCTATACCGCAACTTCGAAGCGCACCGGTCTCAATTTGGATTTGTTCCGCAAGAAGATATCATCCACAGGGAATTGACCGTTTACGAGGCTCTGGACTATTCAGCCAGGCTCAGGCTTCCGGCAGATACCTCCTCAGCCGATAGGCACAAACGTATTATTGATGTCCTGGCTACGCTGGACCTCACAGAGCGCAAAGACCTTCAAATAAAAAAACTCAGCGGAGGCCAGCTAAAACGCGTTTCCATTGGCGTGGAGCTACTCACACAGCCCGGTCTTTTCTGCCTTGATGAAGCTACTTCCGGTCTTGACCCTGGTATTGAATCGCAGATGATGCGTCTATTCAGGAAATTATCTGACCAGGGGCATACCATTTTACTTGTAACTCACGCCACGCAGAATGTTATGTTATGTGATATGGTAATATTTCTGGCACGTGGAGGATACCTTGCATTTTATGGCCCCCCCGATAAGGCACTTTCCTATTTTAACGTTCAGGATTTTAACAGCATCTATGAAAAACTGGAAAAGGAGCTTTCTCCTCAACAATGGGCAGAGCGTTTCAAGCAGTCACCTTATTATCAGAAATATATCATTGCCAGAACTCCGATTCATGTTTCCTCATTGCCTTCCGCGCCTCGAAAGGCTGCCATACCCGGCTCAAGGACTCGTGAGGTATCCGCGCTCAGCCAGTTTGTTATCCTTTCACGCCGCAATATGAATATTCTATTCAGAGATAAGGTAGGCCTTATCCTGATGCTCATGGCCGCACCCGTTCTTAGTCTGCTCTTTTTTATACTTGCCAGACATGGAATGCTCGATCCTGCCGGCGGTGACGCCAGTAAATTCATTATTTGTGTTTTTCAAGTTTCCATCATGTGTTTTCTGGTAGGCGGTCTGGCATTTATGCGTGAAATCGTAAAAGAAGCGGAGATTTACCGGCGCGAACGTATGGTCGTACTTAAAATCGAACCTTATATCTTATCAAAGCTCTGGATTGCAGCTTTACTTGCTCTGTATCAGGCATTAGTTTTTGTAATTGTTTTTAAAATTGCCAGCGGCTGGCCTGAAATATCTCAGATGATATCAGTCTACATCACACTCACATTAGCTTTCTTCGCAGCTATGGTTATGGGATTATTTATTTCAGCCATCTCACCAAATCCCAATATTACTCCTCTTTTAATTATTTTCGTGTTAATACCACAATTTCTTTTTGGAGGTATGCAGTCAGTAAAACAATATGGGGCTATAGGAGAACCTATAAGTAAAATAATATCAACAAAGTGGACATTCGAATCGCTGGTAACAATAAGCGGCCTCGGCAAAGAAATAGCCAGCGATCCCTGCTGGCAACTTTCAGAAGATGATAGAAACGCCTTAACTCCTACTGACAAAGAGGCCAACTGTAAATGTATGGGAACTAATATTTTTAAGAACAGCAATTTTCCTGGAATACTTAATTACTACGTGCCTGAAATAGACCAATCGGAGCCAATCGAGCCAGTTCATCCGGGAGATCCTCCACCTGAGCCGAACGCTCCCCCCGGTAAACCGGGGAATCCTCCCGCACACCCTGGTGCACCACCTGCAAAGCCATCAGACGCACTTTTATTTGTTAATCCCATTGCTTACTGGCAAGAGATGCAAGCCTGGAACGTGGGAATGACTCTATGGCAACAACAGATGAACCAGTATGCTACGGCAATGAAGGTATGGGAATCTGAAATGGGAGAATACGGGGAAGAGATGAAGGAATGGGAAGAGGAAATGAACCTGTATAAAGCAGCGGTGGAAGAGTATCAGGATACCGTTAGCCAGTACCAGGATGATATGGAAGTTTGGCAAACCGAATACAAGAACTGGAAAGAGAACCGGGATACCGCTGTGGGCAAGGCTGAGGCCGTGGTGAGTCATTCTCTGGACGAATGGGGCAATGCATTCAGTGTCAATATTTTTGGACACTGGCTGGCGGTGATTATTATTACCGGAGCAACACTGGTTTTACTACTGGTAGTGATGAGAGTAAGAGACAGGAAGAAATAATTTACTTTGCACCTTGCTAGTGAAGGTCCATTACGTTATCGATAACAACGGGGACAGTGCGTTCAAAAGTGATAACCGCTCCGTTTGACGGTTTGAATTCTATTATGAACTGCTGGTTTATTACCAATTTTGTTCCCAGACCGCTTAGATCCACAGTAATCTCTGCTTTCTCGCCTGTTTCCAGCAAATTATCGCCATCATTTTGACTCACAAAAGCGCAGGACCAGGTGATATCGCTTTCATGTGAATTACTATCTATATAACTGCATACCGCTTTATTATTTGGAGGGGGAGTGAGATCTATTGGCTCCCCTGACAAGGAATTGCCTATCGTATATTTCACGGCAGAGACATACGGAGTTGGTGCTGTGGTATTCCCGGTGGCTATGACATTCCCCACCAGTTTCATAGTGCTTCTGGCTTCCTGAAGACCTGTATACACCGTTTCCTTACCTTTCTCCGCTGAAAAGATACCTGCTGACAGCACAGCATAGCCGAAAACCGCAGCCACCGTAACAAAGGCGATAAGGATAATAGCTGTCTCAAGACCTGTGATACCTCTTTGATCACGGTGCCGGTATCTTATAATTTCAGCTATTCTCTTCATCGGTTGAATCCTCCCTTTAGTGCCAGGGCTGTTACGATGACTCGTAACAGCCCTTTTACTTTTTCACCCTCTATATTTATATTTATTAGTAAAGATCCATTACAGCATCTATATTGGCCGGTACGGTCCTGTCAAATACAACTGTTGACCCTTGCGGCGGTTTAAACTCTATGGTAAATTTCTGGTTATCCGAAAGCTTCGTCGTAAGACCGCTTACATCAACGGTAATCTCAGCCTTCTCTCCTACTTCCAACAATGTATCACCATCATTGCTGCCAACAAAACTTACTGACCAGGTCATATTGTTCTGGTAGGTATTTGCATCTATGTATGCGAGTACTGTCTTGTTGCTGGGCGGAGCGGTCAAATCGATGGGCTCGCCGGCTACCGCGTTACCAACGGTAAATTTAAGGGCAGAAACATAGGTTGGGGGAGTGGTCTCATTATCACCCAGTGCGATAATGCTGCCCTTTAACTCCATTGTACTTTTAGCTTCCTGGAGGCCAAGGTAAACGGTCTCTTTGCCTTTCTCCGCTGAGAAAATACCGGCTGACAGTACAGCGTAACCGAATACAGCTGCCACTGTCACGAAGGCGATCAGGATGATAGCGGTCTCAAGACCGGTGATACCGCGCTGGTCCCGATGTCCTCTTTTGAGTGAGTGCATTAATTTCCTTAACATATTAGTCAACTCCTTATGATTAATTCCTAAAATTTGCATATTAATAAAGGTCCATTACGGCATCAACATTCGCAGGAACCGTTCTGTCGAAAACGACCGTTGAGCCTGCAGCCGGTTTGAACTCAATAGTAAACCGTTTGTTTGCCTGGAGCTTCGTTGCCAGACCGGACAGGTCAACTGTAATTTCCGCTTTCTCGCCAATCTCCAATAAACTGTCACCGTCATTGCTCCCTACAAAGCTGCAGGTCCATGTCATGTTGTTTTGATAAGTATTTTCATCAATATAGGCAAGTACTGTTTTGTTGCTAGGTGGGGCAGTTAAATCAATTGGTTCACCTGAAACAGCATTCCCAACAGTAAATTTGATTGATGAAACATGTGCTGGAGTTGCGGTGGTGTTGCCGGTGGCAATGATGCTTCCCTTTAACTCCATAGTGCTTTTTGCTTCCTGGAGGCCAAGGTAAACTGTCTCTTTGCCTTTCTCTGCTGAGAAAATACCGGCTGACAGTACAGCATAACCAAATACAGCCGCAACTGTCACGAAGGCAATCAGGATAATAGCAGTTTCCAACCCGGTGATACCGCGTTGTTCCCGATGTCCTTTCTTAAGGGCTCCTTTGACTCTATAAAACATAATCCGTCACCTCTCTTTTTATGTTTTCATTTTTTTTGTTATCTGCATCTCTAAAATGCACGAATAAAAGTATATAATCAGTAAAAACTTTGTGAATGCCCTGGAAGTACTGATTTTTATGAAGAGATAGTCTGTGAGTAATAGATACTAGTTAACAGGTACTGATGACCTTGGTACTAGTACTCCATCGCGATTACGGTGAAAAATATTCGCCCTGGCTGAGTTTGCTATCCATATCTATGAGTACTATACTGTTTCTCAATAATTGGTTTTATTAATAGACTAAAGTTCATTAATAGCATTCCTGTTCACTTTTCAGGATATGCGTTTTAGAGGAAAGCACATAATTAATGAAATATTCCAGAACTATTACCGTCTCGGTTTTAGCACTTCTTTTGTCTTTTATACTTCTTTGCCCATTTTATTTGGCGTGTAAAAATGATACCCCCGCAAACGGTATACTTAACCTCTGGGATACAGGCCCTATAACACTTGATCCGGCAGTATCAAGTGAATTATCTTCGCACAATTATATTATGCAGCTATTCAGCGGCCTTGTTCGTCTGGATGATAGTCTTGAACCGGCACCTGATATCGCCCGCGACTGGGATATAAGTAAAGACGGTAAAACATATACATTTTATTTGTATCAAAACGTCAGTTTTCACAATGGCAAACCTGTAACCGCACATGAGATCAAATACTCATGGGAGCGGGCATGCGATCCCATGACTGGTTCTAATACAGCGGCAACTTATCTGGGAGATATAACGGGAGTTGATGAAGTGCTTAACGGTACCACAAAAGAGATTAGCGGGCTTTTCGTGATTGATGATTATACACTTCAAGTAACAATCGATGCTCCCAAGGCTTATTTCCTGGCTAAACTAACCTATCCAACAACTTTTGTTGTGGATCAAGAAAACGTAACATCCGGCCAAAACTGGTGGCAAAAACCAAACGGTAGCGGCCCCTATAAACTCAAACAGTGGCAAAAAGATGATATCCTTGTCATGGAGGCAAATACTCGTTTTTATCGGCAATCACCCCGCATAGCAGAGCTGCGTTTTCACCTTCTCGCAGGCCTACCAGTGTCACTTTATGAAATGAATGAGATAGATATTGCACCTGTATATGAATACGATATTGAAAGAGCCACTGATCCAGCCGGACCTTTCCATGAACAATTGTCTGTTTTCCCCGAATTAAGTCTCTACTACATCGGATTCAATACTGTAAAACCTCCTTTTGACGATCCTTTAATACGTAAAGCATTTTGTCTTGCAGTAAATAAAGAAAAGATAATTTCAGTAATTCAAAAAAATATGGTCACCAGAGCAGACGGAATTTTGCCGCCCGGCATTCCCGGGTACAATGACCGTTTGGCAGGATTGGATTATAATCCCGATGAGGCAAATCGACTTATAGCGAACTCGAAATACGGTAGTATTGAGAATTTGCCGCCGATAACAATAACTACATCTGGATGGGGTGGAAATATTTCTGCCAGTCTGGGAGCCGTTATACAGGAATGGCACGATAATCTTGGTATTATGGTAACAGTCAAACAATTAGAACCTGAGATATTCCTCTATCATCTTACGGAAGAGGCGGACGCAATGTTTATGCTCGGCTGGGTAGCTGATTATCCTGACCCGCAAAATTTTTTAGAGAATCTTTTTCTTTCTGATTCTGCATATAATACAGGGAAATACTCAAATCAAGCCGTCGATACTCTCCTTCAAAATGCCGGAATGCAAACAGACCATACAACAAGAATGAGTATGTATCAGGATATTGAAGAAATTATTCTTAATGAGGCCGCGTGTTTGCCGCTCTGGTTTAGCACCAACTACGTACTCGTTAAACCTTATGTAAAAAACTTCTCTTTAAATGCCATGGGAATAGCAAATTTCAGCACAGCCTATATAGAGCCTTAAATATCTCTGTATACGCTACTAAGAAATAGTACAAACTGCCTATTTACTCATATATTATCAGAAGTTATCCTTATATTATAACTACGGGACATGTGCAATGGAACTTCATGATAGACTCGGTGAGCTACCGACGATGATAATATGCTGCTCATACACTATTATTTGGCTGGCATTACAATTCTGCACCTGGTTAAGCGATGTTCTTGAAAATAGTTTTTCTCGATAGCCATGAATCCACGGATCAATTGAATACATTGTTCCAGCTTTTAGGGCTTTAGTAGTCCAATGCTATACGAGAGTATTTTATTTAGCTGATGTCAGGCCCACAATTCAAAACTTCCGCAGGACAATCAGCAGAAAACTGCCTGAAATTCTCCCTGAATTTTTGAGCAAGCTTCCTTACCTGCTCTTCATAAGCAGCCTTGTTCTCCCATGCATTCAGCGGCTTCAATAATTCCAGCGGTATATCGCTCACTGCTTGTGGTACCGAGAAACCAAAAACAGGATCATTGCTCATGGGCACATTACGTAAATCACCCTCTATTGCTGAACGAATCAAATTTCTCGTAGAGGGAAGAGAGATTCTGTCTGAATTACCAGCTTTACTGCCGATCCATCCCGTATTTACAAGCCAGCACTGAACATCATGCTGCATAATTTTTTTAAGCAGCAGGCGAGCATACTTCATAGGTTGCAATGCCATAAATGGTGCTCCAAAGCAAGGACTGAATACAGCCTCAGGCTCTTTCACGCCTATCTCAGTACCGGCTACCCGAGCTGTATATCCCTGTAGAAAATAGTAAGCAGCCTGTTGTGGAGTTAATCTGGCTATAGCCGGCAATACACCGAATGCATCACAGCTAAGCATAAATATGTTTTTCGGGTGATGCCCAATTCCGTTCCTCACAGCATTTTCTATGTGTGGTATCGGATAACAAGCACGTGTATTTTCAGTGAAAGTAGCATCGTCAAGGTTAAGACGGCGTGTACGGGTATCGATGGTAACATTCTCCAGTATTGTTCCGAATCTCCGTGTACATTCATAAATCTGCGGTTCCTGTTGCTTTGAAATACGTATGACTTTTGCATAGCAGCCGCCCTCGAAATTAAATATGCCGTTATCGCTCCATCCGTGCTCATCATCTCCGATAAGGCGGCGTGAGGGATCAGTCGATAGTGTTGTTTTACCGGTACCGGATAGACCAAAGTATAGGGCAACATCATCATGTTGCCCTATATTAGCTGCACAATGCATCGATAAAACTTCTTCCAACGGCAATAAATAGTTCAATACGGTAAATACAGCCTTTTTGAATGTAAATATGGGAAAACGGGTTTGCAGAATTACTTAAACTACAAAAAACTGTTTGACTCTTTTGGGGGCTTAAAGATTTTGGTTCCCGATATTGCCAAAGAAGGGGAAACCT
>CAZFIM010000045.1:0-19853 GCA_964519615.1 uncultured Dehalococcoidales bacterium | reverse complement strand
ATTGTGCACATTCTACCTGTCGAATTTAATGGTAATTATAGTTTTAATGGGTGCGGCAAGGCAATGGCGGAGTATAGAGCGGATATATAGGAGAGAATTGTTTGAGACCTCCTGAGCTATCACGCAGGGGATGAGGGGTGGGCATTGCGTTCCATGCGTTCGAGCTTGCCGTCTTTCATCCATAGTATTATATCTGCATAGCGCCTGTCCTCCGGCTCGTGAGTAACCATAACGACAGTTTGACCCATTTCCTTATTGAGGTTTTTAAACAGCTCCAGAATGACTGCCGCTGACGTTGAGTCCAGATTGGCAGTGGGCTCGTCTGCAAAGAGTATTTTGGGCTCATTAATTACCGCGCGGGCAATGGCAACGCGCTGCTGTTCGCCACCCGACAGTTGATGGGGGTAGTGGTGAAGGCGTTCTTTGAGACCGACAAATTCTAAAACGTCAGATGCGCGTTTCCTGCAGACGCCTCTGTTTTTGCCCAGTACATAGGCAGGAAAAAAGACATTGTCCAGCGCGTCCAGTTCAGCCACCAGAGCGTAATCCTGAAACACATAGCCAAGATTATTCAGCCTGAAGAGAGTTTTGTGCGCGTCCGATAGTCCGAGGACGTCCACGCCGTCGATAACGATGCGTCCGTCGCTGGGAGTATCGATGAGCCCCAGCTGATGCAAAAGGGTGGACTTGCCGGAACCGCTCCGCCCCATTACGGCTGCCAGTTCCCCTGCTTCAATTTGGAAGGATACACCGTTTAGAGCATATGTGGGCACTGTTCCCTGATAGATCTTGCTGAGGTTTTCTACCTTAATCATCTGCTTATACGCCTCTTATCGCAGCCAGTATATTTTCTTTTGAGCCGCGCCAGGCGGGGATAATCCCGCCGATAAAGGTAGCTGCCAGCAGGCTTATGATATTGAAAATGATTCCCGTAATATTGATATCGAGGCCGGTGTTTCCGATGGGTGTTTGCAGAGGATGAGCGGAAAAGTAGGGGGATAGAACGAAGAATATCAGACACATGCCGATGCATATCCCGCAGAGCCAGTAGAAGACGGTCTGAAAAATGTAGGAATAGACGATCAGATCATGTGGAATGCCGATTGCTTTCAATACTCCTACCTGGCGGCGTTTATGCCTGACGTTAATATAGATTAGCATGAAAATTGTAATGGCGGCCACGATCAGACCAATGACTCTTACCACGGCACTGATCATATTGAAACTGCCGGAGAGGTCGCCTATTATGCCGATGTAATCAGTCCATTTCCTTACATCCAATGCAGGCTCAAGCACACGTATCTGTTCTATATAGTAGTCCTCAGTTCCCGGGCTTTCGAGCTTGACCACGATTTTTGAAGCGCTGCGGCTAACGGAGAGTACGGACTCCGCTGCTTTGTCAGTAACGAATGCCATGGCATCGACGGGCGCAAAGCCGGTGCGGAATATACCCGTTACGGTAAATTTATCGGACACACCGTTTATAAAGTCAACGGTGACTTTCTCGCCCACTTTCACGCCTCCCAGACTATTGGGGTCATCCACGGGCTTATAGCCTCCCGCCAGGTCTGAGCCGAGGATAATTTGGCGTCTGCCCGGGCTGGATAAATAGCTGCCGGCGATGATGCTGCAGGGGATTTGCGAGACGGCAAGTTCGCTTTCAGGATCAACTCCTGTTATTACCGGGGATTGATGGACAAAATTGCCGCGGTTCTCTTTGTTGTAACCTATGGTGCCGCTCAAGCTGTAGCGGATTGCGGCGGCTTTAACGCCCGGAAGCGCCTCCACCTTATCCTGTACCGAGGGTGCATTGCGGATATAGGTCCTGGTCTCAGGTTCTTTTTGCGGTTCTATCACGATATCGGAGACAAAATTGGTTTTTATCTGGTCGTCCACAGCCACCAGCAGCCCGCCCATGATGGATGCGATAAATACCAGATTGACGAACGCCAGTGTCATGACAAAAATCATGAGCAAGACAGTTGTCTTGCTGCCCCTGGAGACAGATTTGAAAGCTAAAAAGAGCGCCGGGCCCAGCTTATTCATGCCGTTTATGAATGCTCCTGTCTACCGAGATAGCTGGACATAAGCAGGTCGACGTATTTTTCCTGCTTTTCAATTGAATCGATAGGTGCGCTGCCGAAGTAATTTTTATACAGGTCCGGCACCAAACCGGGGAAAAAGGCCGCGGAGACAAGCTGCGTGACTATTAGCTTGATGGTCTCAGCTCCGGCCTGCGGCAGATTTAAAGCGGTAATTTTACGCTCAAGTGTAACGCAAAAGCTGTTTATCCATTCTACTAAAATGCCGGAATAGTCGGAGTTTATCAGCGGTCCGTAAATATGCGCCTTGCTTATATTGGGAAAACGTACCGCACCGCTGAGAAAATCCAGAAGCCATGCTCTAATGGTTGCGTATGGATCGTCCCGGTGAGCCTCTGCAATTTCCGTAACGTTTTCCAGCAGCGTGTCATTAAGGGTGAAGACAAGCATCTGGTCAAGCAGGTTCTCTTTACTGCCGAAATAGTAACTAATAGCCGCGATATTGACGTCTGCCCTGCGGGCGATATCGCGGACGGTAACGGACTGGATGCCTTTTTCTTCAGTGCACTCGATAGCCGCTATTATTATCTTTCTCCTGACTGCTTCTCTGCTCTGCTTTTCCTTCATAGCACCCTCAAATATATTAAACGCTAGTTTTAAACAATTGTTTAAATAGTGTAAGGCAAGATGTTGGAAAGGTCAAGTTGTCATGCGGAAAAGCGTTATGCGGAGACATCCTCCGCTTATGGGCGAATACGCCGTACTGTGACAATCAGAGATTTGAACCTGCAGCATAGACTGCAGGCTGTATCTGAACCTCCGGATTTCCCCCGTAAAAGGAGAAAATCGAAAAGGCAGTATGCAGACAGGCAGCGGCGAGTCCTGCGTTTTACGTTAGAGTGCGGCTATTATGGCAATAATACCCACGATGATGAGGTAAATTCCAATTAAATAGTTGAGAATGCGGGGGAAGATAAGGATGATGATACCGAATAGAACGGTGATGATTCCCACGAGAAGGCCGCTTGCATGTAATCCCAGCATTTTTAATCTCCTTTTCTGCGGGGAGAAAATGTCCTCCGCATCGCAATAAGTGATGAATAAACCTGGGTCAATTATAGCAGGAATTCAGGGTGGTACAATGGATATGGCTTAAAACCGGTGAGCTATTCATACGTCAGGTACGTGCCTTGAGCTTCTCAGGCCGGCGTACGTGGAAATTGCCGAGTTCGGAAGATAGTATCACCGGCTATCAGACCCGTTCCGGACGGCGGGCGGAATAGTCTTTGTGATGGGCTTTCAACGAATAGAAGGAGTCGAAAGCAGTGTATCTGCGTTGCGATAGACGCAACCCGCTTATGCGTTTTATAAGGTTCTGGTTTGCTTATTCGTCACATAGAGAGCTATCAACAAACCAACCATTACAAGCGGTACAGCTATATCGTTAAGCCATAGAACCATGCCAAAATTGCCGGGATTGAAATTATTGTTCAGGAAAGCTTCACGGAAATGTCCTACGGCAGCACCCCATAGAAAAACTGTTATGCCTATAATTGTAGCTGTCCAAAAATTTCCCCTGAACCAGATGCATAGTATACCCAATACGGCGAAAGCTAAATTAGCGATTGCGACCTCGTATTGAAAGGGGCTGCCGGGTGCCCAACCTATTGATTCAGCCACGCTATCTGCATGAAATAAATGCCCTGCGAAACAGAACAGACAGCACGCTCCCGCACAGAACACCAGCAGATAGAGAAGCAGCAGTTCTATTGCCCTTTTCGCTGTTCTTTTCTTCCTCGAAACAAAGAGGTGAATCAGGAATCCAATAACAGCCAATATGGGGAATATTATGAATGTCATGTATGTCTCCTTATTGATTTTAACCATCAGTGGAAACAGGGTTCCGGTTAATCGCCAATTTTATAGTAATCTTCAGCTTCATATCAACTTCATGTATGGTTCTTTGCCGTTTTAACAGATATACTACTGACCTGCTTTAACTCAACATTACTGTAAAGTGTCTTTTACTTTGTGTCCTTAAAGTCGAAACATGAAACCCGTCAATCAAAATGGAACTTGACCGTGTGTATTATACGGTATTAACTAAGGTAACGACTGTGTTTGTGCAAAAAGTATTATTCACGAGAGTGCAAGTCGCTGGTGTTTGCGATGCTTAAGAGCGTCAGATGCAGTCTGAATATATATATTGACATTGGCTATCACTGGTTTTACAATGCTGATAAGTGCTATGAAGAAAAGCAGGATAGGGGTGCTTACAGGGGGAGGAGATTGCGCAGGGCTGAATCCTGCCGTTAAATGGATTGTAAAGACTGCGCTGGATGAGCGTTTGCAATGGGAGCGGGGCACTCAGTATGAGGTACTGGGTATCAGGGAGGGGTGGAAGGGTCTGATAGGGGTGGACCCCGCCAGCATGGATGTTCAGGGATACATCGGAGTCCTCAGTGAAGAAATGGTGCGAACGTGGGACAGGTACGGCGGTACTATGCTTGGCACCTCGCGTACCAATCCGTATAATCCTGCTGCGGATCAGTCCGGCAGGCTGCTAAAAAATATCGAACAGCTTGGATTCGATGTGATAATTGCTATAGGCGGCGATGACACTCTCAGTGTTGCGCAAAGGCTCCACCGCGAAGGGGTAAACGTGGTGGGTATACCAAAAACGATTGACAAAGACCTTGCGGGAACAGACTATACTCTCGGTTTTGAGACGGCTCTCAGTGTGATTGTAGAAGAAGTAGACCGTTTGCGGACGACGGCTGGTTCTCATAAGCGCATATTTGTAGTGGAGACCATGGGGCGGCATGCGGGGTGGCTGGCGCTTGAGGGTGGGGAGGCAAGCGGTGCGTATGTCATATTAATACCCGAATACGATTTTTCTTATGACAGGATAAATGAATTGATCCTGGAGGGTAAAAGAGAAGGCGCTCGTTATGAGATAATTTTGATAGCTGAAGGCGCCAAATCTAGCGGATGCGACGTGTGTACCCGTGATAACTGTGTTGACAGTTTCGGGCATAAAACGCTGGGCGGGATAGGCGATTATGTAGCTGAGCAGGTCAGAATAGGGACGGGGCTGGAGGTGAGAGGCATTACCCTGAGCCATCTGCAGCGCGGCGGGGCACCCTGTGCATATGACCGCAGAATGGGACGATACTTTGGTATTGCGGCTGTAGACCTCATTATTAACAGGGAGTTCGGGAAGATGGTGAGTTTCAGCAAAGGCAGAGTTACCGCTGTCCCTCTGGATGAAGTCGTGGGGAAACCGAATTTAGTAGATATTACTACACACTACGATACAGAAAGATATAACGGGCGGCGCAGTATGCTACAACATGCGGAGAAAAAGTTGTAGTATACGCAGTAATTTTGTAAACAGTGTAAGTCCCGGAAGAAGAAAGGAACCGGCAGAAAATGAATGAAAACTCTACCCTGTCACCTCAAGAAATTGACGAACTGGTAAGAAGGGCGGTTTTCGGCGCTGATGAGCCCATGAGGGCAAGGAACAGAAAGAAGATTTTGCAGCTTGCCCAAAACACCGGTATATACCCGGCAAGCATTCAGGGATTGTACGATGCCAGGGCAAAAGGCCTGTATGAGGGCATTACGGTGCCGGCAATCAATATTCGCGGTATAACCTATTATGTTGCCCGCGCCGTATTTCAGGCAGCTCTGAATAATAAAGCGGGAGCTTTTATTTTTGAAATTGCCCGCTCCGAACTGGGGTATACAGCTCAGAGCCCTGAGGAATATTCCGCCTGTGTGCTGGCGGCAGCTCTCAGGGAGGGATTTCAAGGTCCGGTTTTTATACAGGGCGA
This sequence comes from uncultured Dehalococcoidales bacterium, assembly GCA_964519615.1. Lineage (GTDB taxonomy): Bacteria > Chloroflexota > Dehalococcoidia > GIF9 > UBA5629 > CAZFIM01. The sequence goes on along the minus strand of CAZFIM010000045.1, from coordinate 13,975 downwards.
CCATTTTCAGGTGGGAGCGAAAAATTTTCATATCGACCCGAAAAAAGAGTTCGTCACTATCCGTGAATTGATACGTCAGGCCATAGCCGCCGGATTCTATAATATCGATATCGATGCATCCACGGTTGTAGATTTAAATAAACCTACTTTGCTTGATCAGCAAGAGGAAAACTGCCGTATTACAGCGGGCCTGACACAATTTATACGCAGCATCGAGCCGCAGGGAGTAACTGTATCAGTAGGTGGCGAAATAGGGGAGGTCGGCAAGCAGAACAGCACAATAGAGGATCTTGAGGCGTTTATGACCGGCTATCTGGCGAGGCTTGCTCCCGGTATCAGAGGCATCTCCAAAATCAGCGTTCAAACAGGCACATCTCACGGCGGAGTTGTATTGCCGGATGGCTCTATTGCCAATGTAAAGATAGATTTTAAAACACTGGAAAAACTGTCAGCAGCGGCACGTGAAAAGTTCGGGATGGGAGGCGCTGTCCAGCACGGCGCATCTACCCTCCCTGATGAAGCGTTTCATATGTTCCCGGAAGTAGGTACCCTGGAGGTCCATCTGGCAACCGGTTTTCAGAATATCATTTACAGCAGCCCTTATTTTCCCAGGGATCTTACTGATAAAATCGATGAATTCCTGCTTGAGAGTTATGCCGGCGAGAGAAAGGAAGGAGATACCGAGGAGCAGTTCCTTTATAAGACACGTAAGAAAGCGTTTGGAGATTTTAAAGAGGAAATATGGGGTATTCCCGAACAGAATCTTACCAACATTACAGATGAGCTAAAGGAGCGGTTCGATTTCCTTTTCAAACAGCTTAATATCGGCGATACTGTGAAATTAGTGAATCGCTATGTGTCTGTCCCCGAGATGAAATAATTCCCATTCATATACGTACAGTACTGATCCGACAGCCCTGCGTAATTGTATTGTGTGCTGATGTTCGTGTACCGCTATAGTATTCTACAGCGTGATTCCATCTGATAATCACTCTATTTCTGGCATCCTTTTCTCATGGGTATTTGAGATATTTATGTACTTTTATTACCATAAGAAGTAGTGCATAATAAACTTGACGGTAATTTATACGTCTCTATATAGAGAACATAATTTACGATATATTGCAGGGCGTAATGAGATAAAAACAAATCTCTGTATTTGTAAGGGAGCAGTCATACGCTACGCTAAGTAAGAAATAGGATGAAAGATAGACGGTCGTTAATCTTCGAAAGGAAGACGAGACTCAAGGCAACCGCTTTTGCCGGTATAGTACTGGTTTTATGCGCTGGTCTGCTGCTGGTTGGCTGTGAAGATGTCTTGCCTGCACAACTGCAATCCGTACTGGGTATGTCAGACGGAGAAATGGAGTATAATCCCATCAGCGTGAGTGCGCCCAGCGGCCCGGCATCAGGGCGTGAAAACGTAGAGCTCACCTATACATTCGGAGTTAATACCTCACTTGAAGGCGAGTTCTCCTATGGGTTCGATTGGGGAGATGGAGAATTTACCTGGACAACGGTTGCCAGAGCAGCACACGCTTGGAAGGAATCCGGGACATATACTATAAAAGTGCAGGCCCGCTGCGGTGATATTGCGTCTGAATGGTCGGATGTACGGGTGGTAATGATCGGCACAGCTAAAATTTCGCGCAGTCCCCTGACCACCCCGCGTCAGGCGATGCGGTTTATCACACCTGATGAACCAGAGATCAAAGCAACAGTAGATAGCTTATTGTCAGGTTCGTGGAGAAGGTCCTTTTCTGATTTCGATGCGTTACGTGAGTGGGTTGCCAACCAGGTAACCTATAAAAGGGATATATATAACTTTGGTGTTGCCGATTACTGGCAATTTCCACTTGAAACCATTGTAAGCAAAACGGGCGATTGTGAAGATGTTGCTATCCTGTTTTGCACGCTAATGCGAGCGTACGGTGTACCTGCCACGCAAGTCTATGTGGCAATAGGGGGTATTGAAGGTACACAAAGCTATCATGCCTACATCTTTGAACGCTACTCACGCGGCATGTGGATGGTAATAGAGCCGCAGATAGACAGTGCTACAGCGATGCTTTCGCTTAATCTGTTAGATTGGGCCTCAACTCATGAGTATTCGGCCGATATGTATTGTTTTAATGATATGTATTATTTTAACGGTCCTCCCAAGCTGGCCAGCGGTGTATATGAAGAGGTAGCGCAGTTCAGTCTCTGGCCTATTATGCCAGCTGCTACTGTCGAATATGAGCGTATTTTTGCAGCTGGTGAATACATGGAGGGTTCTGTGGAACTATTGGGCGATGACCGTATTGTTTTCGGCTGGGAACTGAATATTTATGGGCCTGATGATGATATTGAGCTTTCCTGGAGCGGTAATGATCCGGTGCATGAGTTCACTTTGAATGTTACCAGGCCGGGATCATATCGAATAGAAATTTTGAAGCGAGACTATATATCCCGAGGCGTACGATTGCGGGTCAGTCCCGGGGATTGGCAAGCTGTAACCACCAGTTAAGCCACATTTTTTCCTCAATACATACATCTGCCTCACTGTTTTTCAGATAAGTGCAATAAAAATTGGCGTTTGCATTGGGGCTCGTTTATAATTATACGCAGTTTCCGGTTATACAATAGAACGATACTATAAGTAGAGAACGATCATGAATATAGAAGAGAAAAATATAAAGCTTGAAACAATGCGCCATTCTACCGCGCATATTATGGCGGAAGCGGTCAAATCACTTTTCCCTGAGGCGAAATTTGGTATTGGTCCTGCGATCGAGGATGGGTTTTATTACGATTTTGAGCTTCCGCGAGCACTGATTCCTGATGACCTGCCGGTTATCGAAGAGAAGATGCGAAAGATAATAAAAAGCGGTATGCCTTTTATTTGTAAACAATCAGCTAAGGATGAGGCAAAGAAGATCTTTGCCTCTCAACCTTACAAGCTGGAACTTATTGAAGAGCTTCCGGATGAAACCGTTTCTATTTACGAACAGGGTGAGTTTACAGACCTTTGCCGGGGCCCGCATGTGAAATCGACGGGCGATATAAAAGCGTTTAAACTCACAAATATCGCGGGCGCTTATTGGCGGGGCGATGAAAAGCGACCGATGCTTCAGCGTATATATGGCGTGGCATTCGAGACACAAGCTGCACTTGATGAACACCTTGAGAAGCTGGAGGAAGCGAATAAGAGAGACCATAGGAAACTGGGTAAGGAGCTGGACCTTTTCAGCCTTCATGACGAGGCGGGGCCGGGATTGGTCTACTGGCATCCCAAAGGCTCGACAGTAAGAAGAATTATCGAGGATTTCTGGAGAAAAGAACATGTAAAGAGGGGGTATGACATTATCTTCACTCCGCATATTGCCAAGGTGGATATGTGGAAGACCAGCGGCCACTGGAGCTTCTATCGTGAAAATATGTACTCACCGATGGACGTGGATGGACAGGACTATGTCATTAAACCTATGAACTGTGTTGGGCATATTCTTATCTTTAAAACGCAGTTACGCAGTTATCGTAATCTTCCGCTACGTTATGCCGAACTGGGAACCGTCTACCGGTATGAAAGATCCGGCGCACTTCACGGGATGGCGCGGGTGAGAGGTTTTACACAAGATGATGCCCACATCTTTTGTCGACCTGATCAGTTGGAGGAAGAGGTGACCGGGGTAGTTGAACTGGCGCGGTTTATGATGAAGACCTTTGGTTTCTCGGACTATGAGATGCTGCTTTCAACCCGCCCCGAGAAATATGCCGGGACAGTGGAAGTATGGGAACAGGCGACTGATGCGCTTAAAAATGTTCTGGAGACGCTCAATATAGATTATCAGGTTGATCCCGGAGAGGGTGTATTTTACGGACCGAAGATTGACATAAAGCTGAAAGATGCTCTCGGGCGTTTATGGCAGGGTCCCACAATACAGGTCGATTTCCAGCTTCCACAGCGTTTTGATGTAAACTATATCGCCGAGGATGGCAAGGAACATCAGGTTGTGATGGTACATCGTACTGTGCTGGGAAGCATGGAGCGCTTTATGGCATCGCTGATAGAGAACTATGCCGGTGCTTTCCCGCTATGGCTGGCCCCGATACAGGTTGTACTGATTCCTATCGCCGATCGCCATCTGGAATATGCTAATAAAGTTCGTGACGCATTGCTTCAAGATGAGATTCGGGTTCAGGTCGACGACCGCTCAGAGAGAATGAATCTGAAGATTAGGGAAGCACAGATGCAAAAGATACCTTATATGCTCATTATTGGCGATAAAGAACAGGCTGCTTCAAGCATGGCTGTACGTATAAGGACAGGTGAAGATCTCGGTGTGCTTTCTCTTGAACAGTTCCGGAAGAGGTTTATGGAGAGCTTAAATACAAAAGATGCAGCTAAGCTTTGATTTCCTATTAGGAATATGATATAGTTTTTCGAGTCAGTATACTATAAAAATAAGAGGTATTGGAACAAGATAATTAAAGAGTTACGAATCAATAGAGCAATAAGAGCAGAACAGGTCCGGCTTATAGGGGACGCAGGTGAGCAGTTAGGTGTTATGCCTACCAGCCGTGCTCTGCAGGCTGCCGGTGAACATGGGCTCGATCTGGTTGAGGTTGCTCCGAATTCAAGTCCTCCGGTGTGCCGTATGCTTGATTACGGGAGGTACCGGTATGAGCAGACCAAGAAAGAGCGTAAAGCAAGGCAGACGCAAAAAACCGGATTGGTGAGAGAGATTCGAGTTCGGCCGCGTGTACAGCAGCATGATCTTGAAACGAAGATAAAGACTGCCAGGCGGCTGTTGGAAGAGGGAGACAAAGTTAAGATTAATGTCGTGTTCCGGGGCAGGGAGATTACACATCCTGAGCTGGGGATACGAGCGATACAGAAGGTAGCGGAAGATCTGAAGGATGTTGCGGGTATAGATGGTACCCCTTCGCTTGAGGGACGAATCATGCACCTTGTGCTTTCCCCTCTTTCCGCAAAACAGATAAAAGCTACCAAGCCTAAGGAGGAAGGTACAGGTGCCAAAACTTAAGACCCATAAGGGCGCAAAGAGCCGTTTTCATATTACTGGAAGCGGAAAGATTATGCGTATCAAAGGGGGCAAAAGCCATTTCAGGCGCAGGAAGGCAGCGAGGGTTAAACGGTTATTTGATGAGACCATTGCTGTGGATAAGGCTGATTCACCCAGGCTGAAAAGACTAATGCCCTACGGCTTGAAATAGACCAGGAGGACGTGAGTGCCACGAGCAAAAGGTGGGTTTACCACCCATAGAAGACATAAAAAAATACTTGATTTGACTAAGGGCCACAGGGCTTCAAGAAGCAGGCTATACAAATCAGCGCATGAATCAATGCTGCATGCGCTTGACTATGCTTATATCCATCGTCGTGAGCGCAAAGGGGATATGCGCAGGCTCTGGATTACGCGTATCAATGCAGCGTCGCGCGCCGGAGGGCTCTCTTATAATCAGTTTATCTGCGGTTTAAAGAAAGCGAATATCACGCTTAACCGTAAAGTACTGGCTGATATGGCTGTTAGTGATCCGGCCGGATTTGCCAAACTGGTTACTATGGCTTCTGATAGCCTCAATAATTAGGCTCCCTGCATTTGAGAATGATACTGAAGCAGATAGAAGAGCTTGCCTTAAAAGCTTCCGATGAGTTAAATGATGTTAATGCTCTCGATGAGCTTGAGGTTTGGCGTGTACGCTATCTCGGCAGAAAAAGTGCTCTCATTCAGGCTTTACGTTCTCTGTCTGAGCTTCCCGTTGAAGAAAGACGTTCAGTTGGAGCCCGTGCGAATGAAATAAAACGCTCACTGGAATCAGCCGTTCTGGATAAGAAAAAGAGTCTGGAACAGGCCAAAACAGCCGCTCTCCACAGCGATAAGCTGGATGTCACATTACCGGGAAAACCATTTACTCTGGGGCGCCTTCATCCTACCACACAAATTCTTATTGAGATATGTGATATTTTAAAAGGTATGGGCTTTCATATCGTTGAAGGGCCTGAGGTTGAGTGGGAATATTATAATTTCGAAGCGTTGAATATGCCTGTGGGGCATCCTGCCCGTGATTCCTTTGCCACTTTATGGATGGAGAGCAGCGCAAATAAGGTAAATAATTCCATGCTGCTGCGGACTCATACTTCACCAGTGCAGATACGCGTTATGGAGAAAACTTCTCCGCCAATCCGGGTTATTGCTCCGGGAAGGGTGTACCGTTACGAAGCAACAGATGCCACTCACGAATGGATGTTCCATCAGGTCGAAGGGTTTGCTGTAGATATCGGCATTACCATGGCCGATCTTAAAGGGACTCTCTTTGAGTTCGCCCGCTGCCTGTTTGGCCGTGATCGGAAATTTCGCTTCCGCTGTGACTATTTTCCTTTTGTAGAACCCGGGGGGGAGCTTGCAATTGATTGCATTGCATGTAAAGGGCAAGGGTGCCGTATCTGCGGTTATACCGGTTGGCTTGAGGTACTGGGGTGCGGAATGATACATCCCGAAGTCTTACGGGGTGTCAATATCGATCCGGATGTCTATACCGGTTTTGCATTCGGTATGGGAGTAGAACGGCTGCCTATTCTGCGTTATGGCATAGATGACATACGTCATTTTTATGCCAATGATCTGAGGTTCCTGCGGCAGTTTTAACTGGAAGCCGCAAGTACCCAGCAGCCGTATAATACCTGGTTGATATGTAAGGTAAAGGAATGAAAGTACCGCTTAGCTGGTTAAAAGAATATGTAGATATCGTTTTGCCGGTTTCCGAACTTGCTGAAAAACTCACTATGGCTGGACTGGAGGTAAGCGATATCGAGGTTATTGGCGGCGGTTGGGATAATATCGTTGTCAGTGAGATTGTATCCATTAAACCGCATCCGAATGCTGACAGGCTGAGATTGGCAACCTTAGACCTTGGCGGTAAGCAGCAAACGGTTGTTTGCGGAGCGCCGAATCTTACAATCGGGGACAAAGTGCCTTTTGCCGGTTTGGGTGCTGAGCTTATTGATTCGCATACCGGTGAACGTGTACGCTTAAAACCCGCCAAGATACGGGGGGTTGCTTCCGAAGGGATGATCTGTTCCGAGCGAGAACTGGGAATCTCGGAAAACCATGAAGGAATCATGGTACTTACGGCTGAAGCCAAAGTCGGTACACCCTTATCCCAGTTGCTGGGAGAGACCATTCTTGATGTAGATCTTACACCAAACCGTCCGGATTGCATGTCCGTTATCGGTATCGCCAGAGAAGTGGCAGCTCTTACCGGACAAATGGTCCATATCGATGAGATTGACTATCAAGAAGGTGAGACGCCGGCTGATTCCTTTGCCTCAATTGAGATTGTTGACCCTGAGTTGTGCCCGCGCTACTGCGCCAGCATTTTAACCAATATAAAAATTGAGCCTTCACCTACCTGGATGCAGCAACGTTTGCTTGCCTGCGGTATGCGCCCGATAAGCAACATAGTGGATGTTACCAATTATGTTGCTATGGAGTACGGACAACCGCTGCACGCCTTCGACCTGAAATATGTTACCGATAGCCATATTATTGTCAGGCGCGGCTATCAAGGCGAAAAGATGGCTACGCTGGATGGTATTGAGAGGCAATTATCTGAAAATATGCTGGTTATCGCTGATAAGAGAGGCGCAGTGGCTGTAGCAGGAATCATGGGCGGCGAAAGCAGTGAGATAACCGACAAAACAAGTACTGTGTTACTTGAGTCGGCCAATTTCAATCAAGTCATTATTCATGAAGGCAGCACCTCGCTGAAATTGGCTACAGAGGCATCTTTGCGGTTCGAGAAAGGTTTGAGTAAGGATCTGGCGTTGATTGCCCTGCGCAGGGCCACACAGTTGATGGTAGAGGTATGCGGTGCTGCGGCAGCGAAGGGTGTTATCGATGTTTATCCAGGTAAGCAAGATCCGCATATTATGCGGTTTAACTATTCAGAGGTAAAGAGACTTCTCGGTATCGAGATGAGTCCGGATAATATACGGCAGGCATTGGAACGCTTCGGATTTGAATGCCGCAATGCTGATAGTGATGATTATATTGACGTTGCAACGCCGTGGTGGCGTACGGATATCAGTTGTCGGGCAGACCTGGTGGAAGAGGTGCTGCGTATTGTCGGCTATGATACCTTGCCTGTCACTATGTTAAGTACCCCACTGCCAGAAGGTGTGAGCGACCCCCGCCAGGACTTTCGTAAAAAAGTGAGAGAGGTTATGCTCAGCTGCGGGCTTCAAGAAGTTATTACCTATTCTATGACGAATCTTGATTATCTTAAAAAGCTTTCTCCTGATCTGAAAATGGTAGGGCCTGAGCCGCTGAAGGCAGCCAATCCCATGAGCAGAGAAAATGAGTACATGAGGCCTACCCTCAGGCCGGGTTTGCTCTCTGTACTGGCTCGCAACCAGAGATACCAGCAGAAAGGGACAGGGTTTTTTGAAATAGCGCATGTCTTCTTGCCGCAGGAAGACGATCTGCCGCAGGAAGATGAGATACTCTGCGCGCTTGTGGGCGGCCTGCAGACAGATATGTACTGGCACGGAAAAGAAGAGGTCATCGATTTTTACTTCGCCAAGGGTATAGCTGAAACGCTGTTTGAAAAGTTGAGACTGAAAGCAGAATTTTCTGAGTCTGCAGATATCAGCCTTTATCCGGGAAGAGCAGCTTCGATTAATGTGGGTAGTATTCAGGTAGGTGTAATTGGTCAGCTACACCCGGCTGTTGCTTCCGCTTATGACATTTCTGAAACGACCTTTTTGCTGGAGATGGATATCGGCAAACTACTGTCTCTTTCTGAAGCGACATTCTATTACCAGACAGTAAACCGTTTCCCGGGCACGATTAGAGATATAGCTTTACTGGTGGATGAACAGCTTGCTTATGAACAGGTGGCTACTCTTATTCGTAAGATTTCACTGATAAAGGAAGTCACCCTTTTCGATTGCTATCAGGGTAAGCAGGTACCCGCCGGTAAAAAATCACTGGCATTCAGGCTTGTCTACCAGAATCCGGAGAGGACACTCTCTGATGAAGAGGTGGATAAGATACAGAAACAGCTGCTTAAAAGATTGCAGAATGAAATAGGTGCAACGCTACGCGATTAATGTCTATATAGTGGTTCAGCCCCTTTTTGCTCTCAGTATAATGAAAGTCTGGTACGTTCTTATACGCTGTTCCGGTTGCAGGTTTTCATCGCACAGTCAAGCATTTCAGCTATCTTTCCTGCGATTCCTTCCAGAGGCATGATTTCTGCTTTAGCCTCGGTACGCCATTTTACCTCGATACTCTGATTCTGCAGAGTGCGCGGGCTTAACGTCAAACGGAGAGGGATGCCGATCAGGTCGGCATCATTAAATTTTACTCCCGGCGATTCTAGGCGGTCATCGAGAAGAACATCTATGCCTTTCTCTTTCAAATCTTCGTAGATTCGCTGTGCTGTCTGTGCGATGGGTGGTTCACCTATTCGTAGAGGACATATATGTACATGGAAGGGGGCGATGGGCAGTGGCCAGATGATGCCTTTATCATCGTGGTTTTGCTCTATTGCCGCTGCCAGCAATCTTCCTACTCCTATTCCATAGCACCCCATGATAATGGGACGTGATGTACCGTCCTTATCGAGGTAATAAGCTCCCAGTTTTTCGCTTAAGAAGGTGCCCAGTTTAAATATATGACCTACCTCGATCCCGTTCTCAGAAGAGAGCTCGTGTCCGCATTTAGGGCAGCCGTCTCCTGCTTTGGCCGCTGCGATATCTGCCAACATATCCACCTGGAAGTCACGAGGGTAATTGACATTTTTTAGATGCATATCGGGCTTATTAGCACCCGCGATGAAATTTGAGCCGAGTTTAATAGATTCATCTGCAATTATCCTCACTCCTTTCAGCGCGACAGGTGAGGCGGCTCCGGCGACCAGTCCGGCAGCTTGAACCTCAGGTTCTGTCGCAAGGTGCAGGTCTGTGGTTTTAAGCAGGTTATTAAGTTTTATCTCGTTGACTTCGATATCACCACGTATAATAACAAAAATAATCTCGCCGTCAGCAGAATAGAATACGGCTTTGAGTGTTTTGTGCTTGGGGACGCCGGCAAACGCGGCTACTTCTTCTATCGTTTTTATTCCCGGCGTGGACAGCTCTTCCCTCGGCAAAGGAATTTCAATTGCAATTTCCGGTTTAACGCTCTGTGCCTTTTCCAGATTTGCTGCATATTGACAGTTTTGGCAGTAAATAATGGTATCTTCCCCGGTATTGGTGATGAGCATAAATTCGTGAGAAGCTTTGCCTCCGATCGCACCGCTGTCAGCCTCAACCATTATTGCCGGCAGACCGCAGCGTGCGTATATGCTTTTGTACGCTGCTGCCATTCGCTGATAACTTTTATCGAGGGCATCCTCGTCCACATCGAAGCTGTACAGGTCTTTCATAATGAATTCACGCACTCTTAAGAGGCCACTGCGGGGGCGGGGCTCGTCACGGAATTTGTTCTGTATCTGGTAGGGAAGCAAGGGGAGATCGCGATAGCTTTGTACGTAGCGGTGCACAAGTTCTGTGATCACTTCTTCATGCGTGGGTCCAAGTGCCAATTTGTGCTCTTTACGGTCAGTGACGGTAAACATAGTTTTCCCGAATGAAGGCAGCCGTCCTGATGTCTCCCACAACTCGATAGGCTGTAATGAAGGCATCATCAGTTCCTGCCCGTCGTAACGATCCATCTCCTCCCTGATGATGGCTTCAATTTTTTTAAGCACGCGCCAACCCAGCGGCAGGTAAGCGTAAATTCCGGCGGCAATCTGCTGGACCATGCCGGCCCTGAGCAGCAACTGGTGGCTTACGCTGTCAGCCTCTGCCGGTACCTCTTTAAGTGTTCTGCCGAATAGTCTGGAAAAATACATAGTTTGCTGTCCTCAAAATAATCTTGTTACCTGCTGACAGGATATTATGTGTTGATATTTTATGTGCATCCTGCCGGATAATGCAGCTTATTAAAGCATATGACCGGCTCTTAGTCCAGTTCACAAAAACGGTTTATCTCATCCAGAAGAGCGCTGAAGAACTCGCTTTCATCTATAGTACGAATAACTTTACCCTTTTTAAACAATGCCCCTTTGCCCTTGCCGCATGCTATGCCTATGTCTGCATCCTTTGCTTCTCCCGGACCATTGACAACGCATCCCATCACGGCTACTTTGATAGGTTTATCAATCTTCTGTAGTTCCCTATCTATTGCTTCCGCAAGAGGGATGACATCAGCTTCCGTTCTGCCGCAGGTGGGGCAGCTAACCAGTGTCGGACCGCGCTGGCGCAGGTTCAGGCTTTTTAATATTTCAAAGCCTGCAAACACCTCTTCACAGGGTTCCGTGCTGAGAGATACCCTGATGGTATCACCCAGACCTTCATAGAGAAGTATGCCTATTCCTGCTGAGCTGCGGATTATGCCTGTTCTGGGAAGCCCTGCCTCGGTAATGCCCAGATGAAGCGGATAAGGTACCAGTTCAGCGATTTTGTGATAAGCCGAGATTGTGGTGCGAACGTCGAATGCCTTGAGCGAAATTTTAATTAGATCAAAATCAAGGCTTTCCAGGAATTTTACTTCTTTAAGTGCCACGGCAACCATATAGTCTGCTGCTGATTCATAACAGATGTCAGAAGGCGGCAGGCTCCCTGCATTTATTCCGATACGTATGGGGACATTTCTCTCCGCTGCGGCATTTACTACTTTGCGGACGTGTTCGTGCTTGCGTATATTACCAGGATTTAAACGTAATCCATGAATACCTGCCTTTAAAGCGGCGAGCGCCAGACGATGATCGAAGTGTATATCAGCTATGACCGGAATCGGGCTGGCCTTTATAATTGTTTTAAGGGCATCGGCTGCTTCATCATCCGGAACGGCAATGCGAATGATTTCGCATCCATAGTCCTTAAGCCTGTTAATCTGATTGATGGTAGCAGCAGCATCTCTTGTATCAGTTTTGGTCATGGACTGTACGCTGATGGGTGCGTTTCCGCCAACTTTGATTGAACCTATAGAGAGCTGTTTGGACTGACGGCGTGGTATCACGGGATGAGACTTTCTCCCTGTATTATTCGCAGTATATCATTGTAGGTAACTACCAGGATAAGCGCAATAAGTATAAAAAACCCGACAAGATGTACAAAGCCTTCCTTCTGCGGTGATATTCGTCTTCCCCGTCTTACCCATTCCAAGACTACAAAGGCCAGTCTGCCTCCATCTAGAGCGGGAAACGGCAGCAGATTAGCGATACCGAGGCTAATACTGATTAAGGCGGCAAATTCAATCAACGGACTGAGGCCAGCCTTTACAAATTCTCCAGTCATCTGAGCGATGGCACCGGGGCCGGCCACAAGTGGTGCTGTATCTTTCGTAAACCAGCCTACAACTTCATTTTTAAATAATACCAGTATTTCCCAGCAGTGTACAAAGCCCTGGGGGATAGCCTTCCAGACCGGTAAGGATTCACGTACGATAGTGCTGTCCACTCCGCGAATAGTGATGCCCGTCGCACCCTGACCCTCAGGCGGTTTCCAGCGTGTCATTACAGACAGTTCTACAGTGCTGCCATCGGCTTTTTTTAGCAGCATGTCGATAGGCTTTCCGAGATTGAGTTGGATATAGTAACCAACTTGTCCGCGATTGCTTATTTCATGTTCGTTAATCCCAAGGATAATATCGCCGGTTTCAACTCCTGCTGCTTGCGCCGGAGAACCCTGTGCAACTTCTTCAATCTTTACTGTTTCATAGACGGTGTTGTGGGGAACCATAAAACTGATGGCAAATAGAATGATGGGCAGCAGGATGTTCATCAGGGAACCGGCTGATAAAATGAGTATTCTGGCAGGGACACTCTTGCTGGCAAGGCTGCGGGGGTATTGGGGGTCTTCCTCTCCCAGCATTTTGCAGAAGCCGCCAAAAGGTACGGCATTAATGGAATAGATGGTTTCACCACGCTTGTATCCGTAAATCCTGGGTGGGTAGCCAAGGCCGAATTCCTCTACTTTGACACCGCATAAACGAGCAGTAAAAAAGTGACCGGATTCGTGTACCAATACCAGTACAGACAAGATAATTATAAATGCAATGATAGTTAATACTATGGACATAATTACTATTTTCCCTTAGTAGCGATTTCTTTTGCCTTATGCCGTGCCCATCTGTCTGCAGCAAAAATATCCTCCAGACAGGGATTTTCAGTACATTTGTGGGCCTGAATCGTTTGATCGATTATTTCGGCTATTTGCGTGAAGGAGATATGTTCATTGAGGAATAATTCAACTGCAACCTCATCAGCGGCACAGAGTACCGTTGGATATGTGCCTCCCTTATTACCGGCCTCCAGTGCCAGAGAAAGACAGGGGAACCGCTGATAGTTAACTTTTTCAAAGGTTAAAGCTGCGGTATCACAAAGGTCTAGCCTCGGTACATAGTTCCCCGGCAGCCGTTCCGGATAAGAAAGGGCATATTGTATGGGAATACGCATATCAGGCAGACTCATTTGAGCTTTAATTGATCCGTCAACGAATTCCACCAATGAATGCACAATACTTTTTGGATGGATCACAATCTCGATTTTATCAAACGGAACATTAAAAAGCCAATGTGCTTCGATTGTTTCCAGGCCTTTATTCATAAGTGTAGCGGAATCGATAGTCACTTTCTTGCCCATTTTCCATGTGGGATGATTGAGCGCTTCTGCGACAGTTATCGCTTCCAATTCCGATTGCGAGCAGCGGTAAAAAGGGCCTCCTGAAGCTGTTAAGATAATGCGGGCTATCTTTGAAGTTTCGCCGTTGAGACATTGCCAGATTGCGCTGTGCTCACTATCGATGGGAAGAAGAGATGCCCTATGTTTATCAGCAAGGTCGGAAATAATATGCCCGGCCATCACCAGAGCTTCTTTGTTGGCGATTGCAATTTTTTTGCCTGCGCGGATAGCTGATAAA
>CAZFIM010000044.1:0-20261 GCA_964519615.1 uncultured Dehalococcoidales bacterium | reverse complement strand
TTATCTTCATAATGACACTATTGTAGTGTCACTAATCTATCTGAACTAGTACATAGTACGCATCGATTCATAATAAAAGTTACCAGGGTTGGGGTGTTGCGTCAAAATCAGTGTTACCGAAGGAGGTCAGAGTGACACGACGCAATACGTAGTATATATCAGGAATGAACGAGGCAACCCTTGCAATGCATTATCTGCGGAAAAAATCCATCATAATATTTCACTTGTATTTTTCAGTTAGCAGCACTCGTATCCTGACAAAGGAAATCGTATTTTATCTGGATTGCCTGTGATTTCAAGTAAATGAACTAAATATAGTTTCATGGACTATGATACTATAGAGGCGTGCAGTGAACTGCATGGAGGATATGCTCGTCTGAAGATATCATGTACGTCCCGGAAGGAGGGCACTATGAAAAAAATAGTAATACTATTGGCAGTACTGGTTATGCTGTTGGCTTCGGCTGGAATTACAGGGTGCGCGAGTTCGGCAAAAGACACAATGTCAGAATCGCCGCATATTGTTCCTCAGCCTGCCCCGGCCCCTGCTGCACCGCGAATGTCCGAACCGAACGATGCGGGCTTCGGGTAAGACAGCTATGTTACCTCTGCACCAGGTTAAGGAAAAGCGACGGTATATGCCCGGAGCGATATGTCGGATATCGACCGTATGATAGTGCGCACCGGCGATATTGCGATTCTGGTAGAGAATATCCCTGTTGCCGTATTACAAATTACACAGTATGCTCAGAGTGTGGGCGGCTATGTCGTTTCGTCCAATACATGGCGCGAAGATGAGCGCGTGTACGGCAATATCTCTATCAGAGTTCCGGCCGCCAATTTCGATGGCGCGATGTCCAGATTGCGCGATATTGCTTTTGAAGTAGTGTCGGAAAGCACATCGAGCCAGGATGTGACAGAAGAATATACGGATTTGAGTTCTAAGCTTAAGAATCTTGAGGCAACGGAAGAGCAATTGCTCAAGTTGATGGATAAGGCCCAGACAGTCGAGGAAATACTGAGCATTCAGAGGGAATTGACGCAGACCAGGCAGGAGATAGAACTGATTAAAGGGAGGATGCAGTACCTCGAGCAGACCTCGGAAACGTCTCTTATCAATGTCCAGCTGCAGCAATCGCTGCTGGACGTAGAATTCAATTCCAGCAGTACAAGGGTAGAAACAGGGCAAAGGGTTCGGTTTGAAAGCAATTTGATAGGCGGTTTTGCGCCGTACAGCTATGAGTGGGATTTCGGGGATGGCATTACCAGCACCGATAGCCATCCTTCCCACATATACAAGTCAGCCGGTACCTATACGGTATCACTTACCGTGACCGATGATCGAGGCAATGAAGCAGTTGAGATCAGAAACGACTATATCTATGTCGCAGCGGATTGGAACCCGGGCAATGTGGCGGGCAGTGCATGGAACGGCCTTAAAGTATTCGGACGGGCGCTGGTGAATATATTGATCTATGTGGGTATATTCAGCCCTGTCTGGATCATTATAGGTGTTATCATCTATTTCGTAGTCCGCAGACGCAGGAAGTCATCGTTTAAAGCGTAATAAAGGTATCAAATGGTTAATGACAGCACCGGCCTGGTGTATACCGGGCCGGTGTTCTATTAAATAAACTTCCTCAGTCAGGCTGGCAATGCCGTCTCTGTTCTTATTCTAATAAATGAAGTGATTATTGTTCCCAACCCGAAGATCACGGTAAACAGGCTGACAAAAAAGCCCAGGAAGGGTACCAGTCTCAAAAGAAGAAGTACGGCTAACCCCAGCGCCAGAGCACCGATACGTATTCCCGTACTATCGAGTTCATCTGCATGTCTGAGTATCAGCCAGCCTATCAGTAGCGCTACAGGTATCGGACTAAGGTAGAGGGCAATTATATATAAGGCTCCCGTGATGAGACCTGCAGGTATTCCTACCACGGTTATGAAGGCTACAATAACTACCGCCGGAGTCGCTATTAGCAGGAGAGCGCCCCAGCCAAGGCTTTGCCAGGGGCGGGCGCGGACAGCCGCCGCCGCTCCCATTACTCTTCTGGGAAAGAGGAGAAGCGAGATTATGCCCACTATAAGTGCCATGGCAAATGACAGTATCTTCATAGATACGGTTCCCGCGATGCTCGCCCAGAATCCTTTCTTCACCGGCTCCTCCGGTATTATCTGCGTAATAGAGCCGCCGATGGTGCCGCCCTGTTTGATTTCCGCTTCATGAAATGAGGTGTATTCTAAATTGCCTTCTATTGCCCCGGTGGAGGTGACTATCAGCTTGTCAACCTGAACATGTACATCGCCTGCAACAGGGGCGCCGATATTTAATGAACTTGCCCCGCCTTTCAGATTGCCCTCGATGGGCGCTTTGATTGTCGCCGTAGTTGTTGCCAGCAAAAGATCACCCGATACCGCTTCCTCTCCGCTTAGATTAAACCGTCCGCCGAAAGCCATGATGTCTCCCTTAACGGGGGCTGTCACTTTAATCATCTGTCCTGCCAGTTTGGCAGAACGGCCGATCTTGCCGCTTGCGGTTACTGTCTGTGCGGCAGCTATAATGCTGCCGCTTACCTCGCTATTGATAATGACGGTTTGTCCCACGGCTACGATATTGCCGTTTACATCGCCGGTGATAGTAACTGTGCTGCCGGCAGCCCAGACGTCTCCATTGACAGTTCCTTCTATGGTTACTTCATTACCGGCAATATAGAGATCATCGTCAACCACCTCCCCTGTTTCCACTGCACACCTCTCTACTCCCCGGAAGTCTGCTGCCTGTACCGGACAGCAAATAAAGAAAAAACAGACTATAACGATAAGCAAGACAATTACCGCATTAAAGAGGTTTTTCGTCATCATCTCCTCCTGGGCATTATTGACCGCTCGCAATAACCATGCATGCACAAAGGTACATCGTAAATCTATTGTATAGGGTAGGTATGACGGGTGCAAGCAATCAATATATGAAATAGCGCATTTTCCGGCGGAAATAGAGCCCTGCCAGCAGTCCGAAGATCAGTCCTCCCAGATGTCCCTGCCAGGCAACGCCTGAGATCAGCAGCAGAATAACGAAACCTCCGATAATTGCTGTCCACAACGGTATGGCCACCGGAATGGGAATAATGTATACCTTCACTTTAGGTGCTATAGCAGTGAGAGCTCCCCCGAGTGCAAAAACGGCCCCTGATGCTCCAACCGCTATTTGAAAAGGGGATGAGAGCAAAAGCCAGAAAATCCCTCCCAGTATGCCCCCGCCAAAGTAGACGATTAGCATCTTCCTGCTGCCCACCAGACTGGTGAGAAAACGGCCGAAGAAGAAGAAGGTGAGCATGTTGAACAGGATGTGGCTGAAACCGGCATGTGTGAATATGCTGGTAATAATCGTCCAGGGGTGATCAAGGAATGTCGCCCGTGAAATACCGAACAATGATCTCAGACTCGGCGATATAAGCGTCGCAATGAATACCAGCAGGTTTAAGATTATGATTACCCAGATGGCAGTGAGAGGATCGCTGCGCTGCCGATATCTCATGATTCCGTCCCCCTGTGAGGGGACTTAACTAGAACTATTTTGATGTCAATTATTTCCATAAAATCAGATTTTAAATCCACTCCAGAAAACCTTTTACCAGTTCATCGCACTTGCAGGACTGCATTTCAAGTTCTGTACCCTTATCGTTCTTGCTTGCTTTGATATATACGTAGCATTTTTCATCAGCAAGCGACGCGCAGCATTCCTCATTGTTATCCACTTTTTCTTTAATGCTCATGCCCAGGCCTTCCGGCCCGAAATGGTTTATGGCCTTTATCAAAAGGTCATGCGGAGTATAGTTGCATATTTTACAGTACCGTGTCATAACCTGTCTCCCGGTCAAAGGGTACGTCTTTGTCTGCAGCGTACGGTGCAGTGTCGTGCCTTTTGCTAAAGACTATACGATAAATATCTTGCGAGGGTCAAGTTTACTGCCGCCTGCGGTATATCTGGCGGCTTTCGCAGCAGGATTAAGGTCTCTCTTCGGGAGCTTACGGTTTGTATGTACCGGTGAGCTCCGCCTGTGCCAGCGTATGGTCTTTAACAAATTCCAGTATTGTAGCCCTGTCTGCTGCGTTTGCTTTCAGATATGCATCGACGGCATACAGCGTGAAGCGGTAACGGTGCACGGCACCATCGGCGGGGCAGGGGCCGTAGTACCCCAGTTTGCCTAAATAATTGCGCCCCTGAAGCGCGCCCGTATCGAGAATGCCGTTATGGCTGATACCGTCGTGCAGGTCTCTGACATCGGAAGGGATATTATATACTATCCAGTGTGCCTCTGGCGAGTCAGCGTCGAGATCTTCCATCAGCACTATGTAGTACTGCGTGTCCTGCGGCCCCTTGCTCCAGTTAAGTTGCGGTGAAGTATTAAGGCCGGCACAGGTATAGCGCGCAGGGATTGCATCGCCACAAGCGAAAGACTCGCTGGAAAGGGAAAAGGTGGGAGGCGTTGAGGCTGGATTAGCCGTGCTGTCGGCTGCCGGTGAGCACCCGGAAACTGATATCACTAAAGCTAAAAGAACCGGAATAATAGCGGCTGCAGTGTCCTTAAAAAGTATCTTGTTCTTGATGAAGTATCGCTTCATAGAAAAAATGTCCGTCACTTTTCCTGCAGCGTCCCTCACAGCTGCATAAACGTAATAAATAACCTTCTTATTGTGGAGCGTACAGGTATGAGAATACCGCGAGAAACGGTTTATTAAACGTGCCGATGAAGATATCTCCCTGTCTTTCAGGATTGCCCCCCCCACGGGAGGCGTTCTATATGCTCTCCTTTATCAGTATAGCAGTCGCTTAAAGCTAATACAGGAGCCTCCCTCCGCCGATAACCGAGGGCAATGCATTGATGATAAGGCTGATAACGGCATAGATGATTATTCCCGCGATACAGGTCCCGATTGCTCTCCATGTGGAAAAATCGAGCGCCTGACGTACGGCTATCACTACGGCGATCACCGTCCAGATAATAACAATAACATTCAATATCCAGTCGCACCACGGTATAAAGGTGAAGAAAAGAAGCATTCCCGGAGCAAAGGCGAATCCGATGGTACGAAGGAGTTCACCCCAGCTGGCCGATGTCTGCTTTCCTTTAAATATGGTTGACCCGATAATCCAGGTTATCAGAGACCATAATAACCAGGCGATAAGGAGGCCGAAAATTCCGGTGAATAACCCCCACAACACTCTTATAATTCCTCCGCCGCCTAAAAGTGCATCTACAGCTGCTCCAATACCGCTTGCCAGGCTGACAATAATAACTGACAGAAATGCCTGAACGGTAGCGCCTGAATCAGCTTCAACTTCTTCATAGAGAGCAACCTCCAGTTTTGCTGCCCGTATCATCCGCGAGAAAAGAGAACGTGAAGCTGCCATGGTGCCTCCATTCAATTATATGGTTTCAGTATATCAGACGGTTGTATCTGCGCCAATACCATATCGCCTTTTTAAGAGCTGCCCATACACCGGCTGATTTATCTGTCCGGCCGTTTCGTCTGAAAGTCTTTTACCAGCTTGCGGTAGGCGCTCATTATTTGCATGGTAACCGGTCCGGCTGTGCCATCGCCGACAGGCCTGTCTTCTATCCAGGTCAGGGGCATTACTTCTATGATGGAGTTGGTAATAAAGATTTCCTCCATCTGCACCAGCTCTGCCAGTCTTATGCTCTTCTCCTGAGCGGTAATACCCAGAGTACGTGCCAGCTCCAATACCGCCTCTCTGGTTACACCGGGAAGTATACCGCATTCGGGAGGCGGAGTATACAATTTCCCCAGTTTGACCAGGAATACATTGCTTAAGCTGCATTCAGCAAGGAAGCCCTTTTCATTGAAGATAAGGGCTTCATCCGCACCGCCTGCTCTTGCTGCTTGACGCGCAAGGATATTTTCCGTATAACCGGTGGACTTGAGTTTGCTCAAAGGAGACTTACTGTTTCGCCGCCAGCTTGATACGATAGCTTTGTATCCCCGGCGGTAGCTTTCCTGTGGCAGGGGTTTAAGCGGCTGTGCCGCTATGAATATGGTAATGCCTCTCCCCAGAGGAGGATTGGGAACAATGTCCCCGTTTGCCGCTGTAACCGTTATGCGGATACGTGCATCAGTGTAGCGGTTGGCCTCTATAACCGCATAGCAGGCTCTGCCAAGATTATATAATGCAAGGTCCGTCCCCAGGCCAAGTATATCGGCTGATTTGTACAGCCTTTCCATGTGCCGTTCGAGGCGAAAAATAGCACCATTGTAAGTGCGTATTGTCTCGAAAAGCCCGTACCCGTAGAGAAAACCGTGATTATAAGCGGAAAGCATTGCCTGTGATGCAGGCATCAATTCGTCATTCAAATAGACCATTTCTTCCATTGCCCTATTTTACTCCCATACGGGCTTTTTTACAGCGGTATCCTTTAATACATCAAAGGAATTGTATGTTTGCGTAGAGCAGTAAGCACCGGCACAGGCGTTGCTTGTGCCTCCCTGGCTTTTAGCGATAAGGAAAGGTTTCGTGCCTATGAAGGAATATCTTCCCATCCCGGTATCCGCGCCGCTGTCCGGAAAGCGGCAATGCGCTTTATGCGCCAGCCGGCCGCCTGCTGTGTGCGGTGGAAAGGGAATATTCAGCTTTGCAATCAAGGGACACCGCCGCATTGCTTTTGCTCCTTTACCGCGCTGCTGTTTCCACTGGAAGTAATATCCTTTACTACCATAAGAGAGAAAACTTATGCAGACTGATATATAAGAAGGGAGTGTTCAGCTCTTTTTATCCAGCCCGTGGTCAGCCAGGACTTTCTGCATGGTAATGCCGATGTATGCGGGACCGTCTACCACATAAACACCCGCTGCTTTTAACGCAGCCTTCTTATCAGCAGCGGTGCCTGAGCTGCCGCTGATTATCGCTCCGGCGTGTCCCATTCTTTTGCCCGGAGGAGCGCTTGCTCCCGCAATAAAGGCAACCACGGGTTTGGTCATATGCTCTTTTATATATCCGGCTGCTTCCTGCTCCGCTACGCCGCCGATTTCACCTATCATCACTACAGCGTCTGTGCCGGGATCGGCCTGGAACAGGGCCAGTATATCGACAAAGGTGCTGCCCGGCAGAGGGTCTCCGCCGATGCCCACGCAGGTTGACTGCCCGATGCATAAATCCGTAAGTTGTGATACGGCCTCATAGGTCAGGGTGCCGCTGCGTGATACTACTCCTACCCGGCCTGACATATGGATATCTCCGGTCATAATGCCCGCTTTACACTGGCCGGGGGTGATAACTCCCGGACAATTTGGGCCTATCAGGCGGGTCTGCGAATCTTGCAGGCGTCTGTGTACCATGAGCATATCTTTCACGGGAATGCCTTCAGTTATACAAATAACCAGGGGTAGAGCGGTGTCGACTGCTTCCATTATAGTATCGGCAGCAAAAGGAGCGGGCACGAAAATGATGCTGGCGTTTGCGCCTGTACTGCTTACGGCATCTTCCACCGTATTGTATACGGGTACCCCCAAATGCTCAGTGCCTCCCTTGCCCGGAGTAACTCCTGCTACTATTTTTGTCCCGTATTCAAGGCATTTCTGTGTGTGGAAACTGCCTTCGCTGCCGGTCATTCCCTGTACGATCAGTCTGGTATTGTTATCCAGTAATATGCTCATTACACTGCTCCTTTGGCTTCCCGTACTGCTTTTTGGGCAGCATCGAGGAAATCGCTTGCCTCGATATATCGTATGCTGGAATCCTTGAGAATTTTCTTGCCTTCCTCCACGTTGGTACCCGCCAGCCGGATGACCATCGGTATGCGGATATCCATGCCGCAGCAGGCCTCTTTTATTCCTTGAGCGATCACATCTACCCGTGCCATCCCGCCGAAGATATTGACAAGTATGGCTTTGACTGCGGGATCCCTGGCAAATAGTTTGAAGGCGTTGACCACGCGTTCAGTGTTATTGACCGTGCCGATATCGAGGAAGTTCGCGGCCTTGCCTCCGGCCTGGGTGATCAGGTCAAGAACCGCCATAGCCAGCCCCGCCCCATTAACCAGACAGCCGATATTGCCGTCCAGCTTGATATAGTTCTGTACGCCCAGATGCTTTGCTTCCATTTCCAGACTGTCTTCCTGCTGCAGGTCCTGCATGTGAGCGACATCGGTGTGGCGGAAAAGGGCATTATCATCGAAATTGAGCTTGCCGTCCAATGCTACCAGGTTTCCAGCCGCGGTCACCACCAGCGGATTGATCTCCGCCAGCGAACAGTCCTTCTCCATGTAGAGGCGGTAGAGCCCGGCCAGCAGATTGGCAAAGAGTCTGACCCTCTCCTGTTTGATCTCCAGCTTATAGGCTAGTTTAGTGCCGATATACGGCCAGAAGCCCAGGGAAGGATCGATGTATTCCTTGAGGATTTTTTCAGGGCTGACGCGGGCTATCTCTTCGATGTCCATTCCGCCGGATGCGCTGGCGACGATCACGGGCCTGCGGCAGCTTGTGTCAGTCACTATACTGAGGTAGAGCTCTCGGCTGATGTCCAGCGCTTCCTCCACCAGCACTTTTTGTACAGGCACGCCTTGCGGCCCCGTTTGATGCGTAACCAGCCGCGTGCCCAGTAACTGCTCCGCGCAGGCCGCGGCATCGTCAGCAGTATCGGCAACCTTTATCCCGCCTGCTTTGCCTCTACCGCCGGCATAAACCTGTGCCTTGATTGCCACCCTCTTGCCGAAATCGATGGCAAAATGTCTGGCTTCCTCAGGTGTTGCGGCCAGATTGCTCCGCGGCACGGGGATACCGTACAGCGCCATCAGCGCTTTCGCCTGATATTCATGTACTTTCACCGGTTTTTCCTCCTTATTAAGCCGTTATCTCGCTTTCGGCTGCATAGTCGGGCGAAAGAACCGGTTATATACCATTGTACGCTCGATGTGTAAAGCCGCAGCCAATCCCATACGCCTGAGATATTCTCTATAGTTTCTATACATGCACAACACTATGTGCTGGCGGAGGGGATGGGATTCGAACCCATGTTAGCTTGCGCTAAAGCGGTTTTCAAGACCGCCGCCATCGTCCACTCGGCCACCCCTCCTTAAAACTATCTAAGTATAAGTAATTTGAACTCGCTTTGACAAATTTTCGGAGTGCCGGCCGGATGAGTCTCAGTGGAAAAGCATGAGACAGCCGGTAGGTACGGCTCCGCTGTATTCCCTATGCTGACCTGCTATTTTTTCTTAAACGTGATAGTGCCCTCGTTTGCATCCGCCAGTATTTTGTCTCCATCGCGGAATTCGCCGTCCAGCACCTTGACCGCCAGCGGGTCCAGCAGCAGCCGCTGTATGGCACGCTTCATAGGCCTTGCACCGTAGGAAGCATCATATCCCTGCTCCATGAGGATTTCTTTGGCAGCATCGCTCAACTCAATATCGATATGGCGTTCGGCCAGACGGTTTTTCAGGTATGCTATCTGCATGCCGATGATCTCTTTCACCTGCTCCCGCGAGAGCTGGCGGAAGATGATAATTTCATCCACGCGGTTGAGAAACTCCGGCCTGAAGCTAGCTTTAAGCGTATCCATCACCCGGTTACACATTTCCTCCTCATGCCCCTGTGTCAGATCGACAATGAACTGGCTGCCGATGTTGCTGGTCATGATCAGCACGGTATTCTTGAAGTCGACAGTGCGCCCGTGCCCGTCGGTCAGCCTGCCGTCATCCAATATCTGCAGCAGTACGTTAAATACATCCGGATGTGCCTTCTCTATTTCATCCAGCAGGATCACCGCGAAAGGTTTGCGGCGTACCGCTTCGGTAAGCTGTCCGCCTTCATCGTACCCGATATAACCCGGAGGCGCTCCGATAAGCTTTGAAACGGAATGCTTTTCCATGTACTCGGACATATCGACCCTTATCATTGCTTTTTCATCGTCAAATAGAAACTCGGCAAGCGCCCGCCCCAACTCCGTCTTACCCACTCCGGTGGGGCCGAGGAAGATAAAGCTGCCGAGAGGCCGGTCGGGGTCCTGAATGCCGGCTCTGGCGCGGCGGATGGCGTTGGCTACCGCAGTGACGGCCTCGTCCTGTCCGACTACACGCAAATGCAGACGTTCTTCCATTTTAAGCAATTTCTGTATCTCTCCCTCCATCAGCCTGCTTACCGGGATATGCGTCCAGCGGCTGACGACTTCTGCGATATCTTCTTCATCAACCTCCTCTTTTAAGAGCCGGCTGCCTTTCTTCTCTGAAAGCTGCTCCTCTTTCTCGCGCAGCTGCTTCTCCAGTTGAACCAAAATGCCGTATTTGAGCTCGGCTGCTTTTTCCAGGTTGGTAGAGCGTTCAGCCATTTCTATTTCGTAACGCACCTGCTCGGCCCGCTCCTTCAGTTTCTGCAGCTCCTGAATATCGTTCTTTTCGCTGTCCCACTGCGCTTTCAGCGCCTGGCTTTTCTCCCTGATATTGGCCAGTTCCTTTTCCAGATTGCTCAGCCTCTCTTTTGATGCCGCGTCCTTCTCTTTTCTCAGCGCTTCGCGCTCGATTTCCAGCTGCATAATCCGCCGTTCCACTTCGTCCAGCTCCGTGGGCATGCTGTCTATTTCGGTGCGCAGCTTGGAAGCGGCTTCATCGACAAGGTCGATGGCCTTATCCGGCAGAAAGCGGTCGCTGATATAACGGTGAGAGAGCACGGCTGCCGAAACCAGTGCCGAGTCCTTGATGCGCACGCCGTGATGAACTTCGTAGCGCTCCCGCAGACCGCGAAGAATGGAAATAGTATCTTCAACGCTCGGCTCGGTCACCATCACCGGCTGGAAGCGCCGCTCAAGAGCGGCGTCCTTCTCGATATACTTGCGGTACTCGTTCAACGTAGTAGCCCCGATGCAGTGCAGTTCGCCGCGCGCCAGCATAGGTTTAAGCATGTTGGACGCATCCATCGAGCCTTCGGCGGCGCCGGCACCCACTACCGTATGCAGCTCGTCTATGAATAAAATAATCCGCCCCTCCGACAGATGAACTTCTTTGAGCACAGCTTTAAGTCTATCCTCGAATTCGCCGCGGTATTTTGCCCCGGCTACCAGCGCGCCCAGGTCAAGGGCTATCAGCCGCTTGTTTTTCAAACCCTCGGGCACATCACCGCGCATAATACGGTGCGCCAGCCCCTCTACGATAGCTGTTTTCCCTACCCCGGGCTCCCCGATCAGTACCGGGTTATTCTTGGTGCGGCGCGAGAGCACCTGTATCGTGCGGCGGATCTCTTCGTCGCGGCCGATCACAGGGTCCAGCTTGCCCTGGCGAGCGCTTTGCGTCAGATCGCGCCCGTATTTTTCCAGCGACTGATATTTGTCTTCCGGGTTTTGATCGGTCACGCGCTGACCGCCGCGAATGGAAGCCAGCACCCGGTAGACGCTGTCCCTGGTAACGCCGGCATTTTTCAGCAGCGTACCGGCTGTAGAGGCGGATTCCGCTGAGGCAATAAGTAGATGCTCGGTACTGATGAATTCATCTTTTAACCTTCCTGCCTCCTCTTCTGCGGCAGACAGTACCTTTTTCAACGCCTGCGCTATATAAGCATCGGTCGCTGCCGCGGCGACGGGCAGGGAACTAATCTTGCTCTCAATCTGGCTTATTAAAGAAGCAGGATCAGCGCCTATCCGCGTACATATCTGCGAGACTATTCCTCCTTGCTGCTTAAGCAAGGCTTCGACCAGATGTTCGGTCTCGATCTGTGTATTATGATGCGCATTGGCCAGTTCCTGCGCGGCAACTATAGCCTCCTGTGCTTTTTCCGTGTATTTATTCAAATTCATATCCCTCACCTCCTGAGATATTTACGGTCGTTTCCCGGCTAATCTTTATAAATATTATTATAAACCTTAATAATATTTGTCAAGTATCTTAATAATATGCAGCCATACCAATTGTCGAAACATACTTCATTGTTAAAACAGGCAAGCTAGAAGGCTTATTTGCGGCCATGCGCTTCCGCTCTGGTTACGTATTGGAGCGTCGGGAATCAGGCGAGGGGGTTGAAGCCAAAAACAACAGCCCAAGCAAAACCAGCACGGCCATTATTATCCAGGTCAGGTCATAATCAGCCCGGTTATCGTAAATCCACCCGGCAACAAGCGGCCCGATAAGTCCGCCCGCCGTAATGATACCTATCATCAAGCCGAATATGGAGCCGAAATGGCTGCGCTCGAAATGCTGGCCCATCATGGTTACCCTTAAAGTTGCGTTGCCGCCCCAGGCAAGGCCGAAGAAGAAAACGAAAGGTATAAGCAGCCAAATATTTTTTTCAGAAATCCAGAGCATGGGCACTATGCCGAAGAACATAGCGGCGAAAAAGAAAAGGGTAACCAGTTTTTTATTGAATCTATCGCTGAGCCATCCCGATACCAGGCGGCTGCCGGCGCTGACAATAGGCAGTGTGGTAGCGACCAGGCCGGCACCTATGCGGGACAACCCTACACTGGAGAGGTAAGGCATAATATGCACAGTGACGGTATTTATAGCCAGATACTGCAGCGTGAAACCGATGGTGAGGGTCCAGAAAGCGAATTTTTTTAACGCTTGCCGCATGCTTCCTGCTGTGTACTCTCCTGGATGAGCGGGGGATTCACTCTTTGCGGATAGCGGTTTTTCAATGATTTCAGCACCATCGGGCAGGTAGCCGTACTGTTCGGGTTTGTGCCGGAAAGCTAAAGAGAAGGGGATTCCCAGAACAATAATGGCAGCTCCCAGGATAACGAATGCTGTTCTCCAGCTGTAGGCATCGATAAGCTTTACGATAAGCGGTATCAAAAAACCGCCGAAGGCAAAGCCGGCGCTGGCGATGCCGGCGGCCAATCCCAGTTTTTTCTTAAACCAGTTCGCAAGGGTGGGCATAGCAACTGCGGGATTGGTGCCGGTTATACCAAAAGCCACAATTATGAACCCGACATAGAACATGGCCAGTGTATTTACGAAGCTTAGCAGTATCAAGCCGAAGCCTATAATGACAGTGCCGGAAAGCATGATCTTTCGCGGCCCCCAGCGATCAAAGAAAAAACCGACAAAAGGAGAAAGAAGTCCTGATTCTACTCCGCGTAAAGAGGCAGCCAGCGAGATGTGTGTATAGCTCCAGCCGAGATCATCCGCTATCGGCTCGAAGAAGGCTGTAAATCCCAGTATGACCGCACCGCCAGTCACCAGCCAGTTTAGGAAACAGGCGGCAACAATCCACCATCCGTAGAAGATTTTATGAGTTTTGCGGTTTATTTCCATACCGTATCTTTTACACTGCCTTGAACAGATACCTGGAATGATGCTAATAAGAGAGCCAAGGTTATCGCGGAAAAAAGTTCGGTACGCTGTTTAAGGCACCGCCAGACATTATCAGATTATAGCCCCTTTGTTATTGCCTTAGCAAAGCAGGTTTATTTACAAAGGTACCCATCAAGATATCTTCGGGATTTTAACTACCTTCAATAATGTGTATTACTGCATTAAACGCATCGGGCTTTATGCTCAGTTCGCCCGTAAAGGGATAGTCCAGCACAAGGGTAATAAACAGCATCAAGGCAATCAGTGCTGCACATAAGGCGCTCATAATAATGTGAGGCCGCACATTTTCAGTGCCGAAAAAGAAGGTAAAAATGATTGTTATCACTCCTCCCGCTAAAAGAACCACCCATAATATGGGGTGTATACCTGAGCCTGCGTCACCGATGCGCTGCATTCTCAACTCTCCGGCTTGATTCAATTTGCTTACGCTCTCGCTGAAAAAAATCTTTTCGGATTCAGATTGCGGCTCGTAGCCAAGATAGCAGTCCCATACCCGTGAAAAAAGTTCGTCTGCGACTTTGCTCTGTTCCCCTTCTGCCAGCTTAGGCCATTCATCTTCGATCACAGCTTTCACATATGTGTTGATAGCTGCCCTGATCTGGCTTTTCCTGGGCTCAGGGAAAGCTTCGGCATCACGGTACAGGTCGGCACAATGGGTAGCTTCCGAAATTACATCTGTTTGTGTGTCATTAAAATTCTGCCAGACAATGACAACCGCGAAAGCAAGCAAAACAGCGTAAATAACACCGGCGGTGGCAAATATCGGCCCGGCAATATCATGATGCAGCTTCATACGCTCGATGCGGGTAAAGCGCCGTACCAGTAGTAATCCTCCGGCAGCAATAACAACCGCAAGGGCTATGATGATTATTCCCAGAGGGACGGTTGGTATTTTTACAAGAAGCAATTGAGAAAACGCCATTTCATTACCTGCCGGGATCATAATCTCTAAAATCCAGCATTAAAACGTAACCAATTGTATCACTTTCGGTAAGGTGCTGCAGAAAAAACCGTAATATGGCATGATCACATTTCAGGGCTACGTATTCTTAATAGAATAACTTTAAATAGCCAAAAGCCCTGGGGTGAACAATGCAAGAAACCGATGTTACCAGTCGTACGAATCCAGGGTCTCTTCCAGTTCGTTCAGAGTATCGAACGATCCTATCTTGACTTCGCGGATGATTCCTTCCGGGTCTATGAGGTATGTTATCGGAACCGCTGATGCGGCACCGTACGAGCCCGATACGCTTTTTTCAGTATCCAACAGGATTGTAAAGGAAAAATTGTAGGGGTCTATCACGTCATGAACTTCCAAGACGTGATCTCCCACGTTGACAGCAATTACCTCCAGGTTTGTGGCGCCAGTCCAGTTCGAATAGACCTCTTCCATATAGGGTAGCTCTTCCATACAGGGGCCGCATGTGGTCTGCCAGAAATTCAATATAACTATTTTCCCGCGGTAATCGTACAAATTGGTCAGCACATCGTCGAGATTATTGAGGGAAAAATCAGGGGCCTGCTGGCCAACCTTGAATCCTATGGTCGCTTGCTCGCCGCCTGTTTCTGCCTGACCCCCGGTTGTGAAAGTGCTATTCCACTCGACCGTCTCTTCGTTGCCGGCTGCGTCTAAGGACCTTACGGTTACGTGATACTCCATTCCCTTGGTCAGATTGGGCACCTTGAGAGAATGCTCTTTAACCAGGCTGTCATTATTGGCAAAAATACACATATCACCTTCATCACAGAGCTGCACTTCGCTGGTAGCGCGTTCATCGGTGTTCCACTTGACCACCGCGCTGGTATCCTTTATGTCCGTCACCTGGATATTGGAAATGATCGGGGCGAGGGTATCGCTGCCGGAGCTGCTGGGCCCGGTAGTGGCAGCAGGCATACTGGGAGAGCTGAGTTCCTGGATAAGGACAAAAATAACCATACCTACCAGTGCAACAGCGACTATGATAACTGCTATCAGCAAGCCCAACGGGAACCTTCTCTTCCCGGAGCCCTCCCCTGGCTCCTTAAGTTCTTTGGGCTCTTTTTCTTTCCGTTTCTTCTTGCCACGGGGCTGCATCCTATCTTCGACAGGTATACGGCCGGCCATGCCGGGTACCTGTTCAGTGCGTTCGGGATAATATCCCGCTGTCTGCGGCGGCGGCACAAAAGATGATGATGCCCCTCCATAGGCGGCAGCCTCATAAGCCCGTTCCAGAGTGCTTTTCTTCTCGGCACCGGAGAACATTTTGCGTCCGGTGCCGCAGTAGCCGCCGCAATAAGGGCAAATGCGTGAATCGGAGGATATGTTTGCCTGGCAATTGGGGCACGTTTTGGAGGAGACACTGTCTGTTCTATGATAATGCTGCGCCGGAACGGTGTGCTGGGTCGGAGGCGGTGCTGATTTCGGCGGCGGCGGAATGAACGTAGACTGTGAATGCGGTATGCTGTATTCCATTGATCCCATGTAACCGCAGTTAGGGCAGCGTCCGGAAGAGGGATCAAGTCTTGCTGTGCATCTTGGACAGGCATATGATAATTTGGCATCATGGGTTCCGGGATGCTGCTGCCGTACCCTGAACTGTTCCTGTCCTGCAACCGGTGCGGAGTCAAAAGCTGTTGTTTGCTCTCCGTAGTTTGCAGATTCAATGAGATTACCGCAGTTGTTGCAGCGTCCGTGGGAAATACCACTTCTGGAGTGGCAAACAGGGCAGGTGAACGCTGCTGCCGCGTGCGGCGGGGGCGGGCTCACAGGTATACCGGCGCTGACCGGCCGTTCCCGCTGCGGCTTAAACGCACGATCTTCCCATCCGCACTGCGTACATATACGGGAGTTGCTGCTCATTATATGCCCGTTGGGGCATGACCTCGCGCCGCAATTGGGACAGTATGTTTCTTCGGGGCTTTTCTGCGCGCTGCAATTGGGACAAAAGACTATTCGTGGTCCTACCTGCACTCTGCTGTAACTCCCTGATTATTGTTTCTCATAAAGCGATACATTAGCATAGTACTTTACGCTGATAAGTACAACTTCCTCTTCCGTGATGCCAAAGGCACGGCGTATACGCCTTCAGATATCCCTGTAATAGCTTTCCATTGTGCTCATTGTATGGCTGCGATATATCCGCATTTGGCGCAATAGCGGGTTACCAGATCGAGCGGCGATCCGCATTTGGGGCAGGGTATTTCAAGTTTATTCCCACATGCTATGCAGAAGCGGCGACCGGAAGGCACTGCAGTACCGCACTTGGGGCAGGGTATCGTCTGACTGGTTGCCTCGATTTTATGCTGCGTTTTTCCGAATCTCCCTTCTCCGCAGAGACATGCGCAGGATGGACAGTAGCGCGAATCGGGAGGGACGAGCGCCCCGCACTCGGGACAGGGGCTGCTCAACCTTGCACCGCAGGTAATGCAGAAACGCATGCCGTCCGCATTCTCAAATCCGCATTTGTTGCATTTTATACTCATGAGTGCCTTGTTGTATAACTCGCAGCGTATGGAGACGTCAACCGAATGCACATAGCCGCTCACAGTTGCACGTATGCGCATCTGTTAATTACTATTTATACAATAATATCATATGACCTGTTTATTAATAAATACGGGCAATACCGCCGGAAGTTTATTTCCCCAGTGATCTGCAGATGTGCCGCTGCACTGCCGGGGCATGATACCGTATGACGATTTTGCATCTAAAAAGGAAGGGACTTTGCCATTACCAGTCATAGGAATTCAGTATTTTTTCTATATCTGCCTCGCTCTTGAAACGTCCTGTCTGGACCTTGCGGATAATGCCTTTTGTGTCAATAAAGAAGGTGCGAGGAATCGCTGTTATACTGTAGGCTTTTGCAGTTTGCCTGGTCTGGTCCCGCGGAATAGGGAATGTGAGGCCGTTCTCCTGTACGAATTTTTCTATAAGTATCGTACTGTCGCTGGGATTAACTGCTATCACCGCCAGGCCGCTTGCAGCCTGGTTCTCATGTGCGGCTTGCAAAAAAGGCATCTCCGCTTTACAGGGGCCGCATGAAAGCGCCCAGAAATTCAGAAGGACGATCTTCCCTCGATAGTCGCTTAAAGTAATACTGTCTCCGTCATATGTGGTAAGGGTGAAATCCGGCGCCCTGCAACCTGCTTCAATACCCACCGGGATGGCTTGCGCAGTCGTGATTGATTGTGCAGCCTGATGAGATGCTTCATTCTGGTTGGCATCGCAAGACAGTATCTTGAAATAGTAGCTTGTCTCCGGCTCAAGCCCCCGGATAGTAACTGAGTGAGCGGTTGTGAGTTCCTCGTTTAACTCTGTGATCTGGCCGTAGTCGGTAGATGTGCCGTAAGCTACCTGTCCCGTTGCTGCCTCATCGGTGGTCCATTCGATAACCGCACTGATATCACTGATATCAGTATATATAACGTCTAAGATATGCGGCGGCGTACTATCGATCATAGCTATCGTTGTAAATGATTGATTTGTGATGGTTTTCGTCTGTCCCGCTGTGCTGACCGATTCCACCATATAATAATAAGTCGTCTCCGGCTCAAGACCGGTAAGAGTGACCTGATGGCTGGTTGACAGCTCATCGTTCAATGGAGTTGTATTTTCATAATCGGTCGAAACGCCGTAGGCCACCTGTCCGGTGGATTGTTCGCTGGTCTCCCATGTTATCACAGCGGATGAGTCCGTTACGGAAAATGTGGAGACGTTTTCTATTGTCAGCAGTGCAGTTGCAGGAGCACTCGCGGCGGAGAACATGTCCGCGGACTTAACCCATGGTACTGCATATCGCACAATACCGAATATGATTAGCCCGAACACCGCCACCAAACCCAGCGCTCTTAGCACAGGCAGAACAGGAACAGCCGGTGATCTGTCCGTGCCGCTGCTGCCTTTCCAGGGAGAGACAGCGGGGCCGCCCTCGAAAGCAAATGACCTTTTATCAGATATCGGTGCTGACGCAGGTATCCTTTCCTTCTCAATGCTTCTGTTGATATAAGGTTCACCGGAGCGCACCGGGTCGCTGAATGGACCATGCTTTTGTCCTGCTGCGGTGCTTTCGATAGGCTCCGTTTTCAT
This sequence comes from uncultured Dehalococcoidales bacterium, assembly GCA_964519615.1. Classification (GTDB taxonomy): domain Bacteria; phylum Chloroflexota; class Dehalococcoidia; order GIF9; family UBA5629; genus CAZFIM01. The sequence continues at coordinate 1,883 of CAZFIM010000044.1, read as the reverse complement.
AAATGGACGTGGAGGGGGAGGGGCAGGGACGGATGAAGCAGGTACAACCGGGCCCAGTGATACCTTTATCCCGCCTTTCAACCTTGATGAAGAGGGGGGAGGGGTTTCAGTTTTTTGCATTGCTGACATTTCGTCTTTATTATGCTGCCCGGCCGGCATGACAGGGATATCCCTTTTAACATCCGCCGGTTTCTGCCGGTATAATGCCGTAATATCACCTGGCCAGGTAGTGGGCGTATGCACAGCGAATGTTTTATTTTCATCATCGAACCGCGGCGGCCTATGAGGGCTGCTTGCGGCCGTTTTTTCAGCAGGCGATATGTTCTCTGAGTGCTGCTGTACCGGAGGAGCTTCAGGTTGTCTTTCAACTGATGGCTTGAAAGCAGGGAAAACGGTGGAGGCTGTTTGCACGAGTTCCTCAGGTTTTACAGTCTGTTGATGATAGATGCTCCCGGAAGCGGTTTTACCGGATGGTGTAAAAGTTTTACTCTCATTGGCAGGTTGTGCAGGTCCGCCGGATACCATAATTCCTATATAGCCGCATTTCAGGCAACGGCCGGATTTAAAATTGTTCGACGCTTTACAGATTGGGCAGCTGTAGGTGCTTTCTTCTGCAGGTGTATATGATGACGCCGGTCTGTAAGAAGGCTCGCTGCGCGGCTGTGGGGGAATGGAGGGAAATTCATCTTTTATGCGTCCCGAAGGTTCCGCCTGACCGGGTGAGCCATTATTGCCCAGCAGCCATCCGCAATTGGGACAGTGTTTATCGCTTGCCCGTATCGCGATGCGGCAGTGGGGACAGGAAGAAATATTTTCCCCGCTCCGGGATGAAGCTCCCGGTATATAGCCGGTTCCCGTGCGGCGAGGACTTTCAGGAACGGAGTGATACCTGGGGAATGGATTCATCGGAGACATCGAACTATTACTCCGTATATAATAATGCAACCCCGTTTTGAATGATATTTACTTGCTGCAGGCTTCCCGCTAACCCCCTGATAGTGTATAAATTCCATTTTCCTGAAATCTAGATGCTTTCTCGATTTCCGTATTCTTCCTGTTCTGCTGCAGATGTTCTTACCTGCATGGTAACAGCCTTTTTAAGTTTTGTACAGCCATTACTGACATATGTGGGAATTAATAAGTTTCTTACATTCAATAATACCACATGATCCGCCAATAATACATAATACGAAGAATACGATTGTTTACAAAGTTGCAGTTCTCTATGGGGACTATGAATTGACCGCCGTATTATCATGCCGGTATGAATGCATGTTCACGGGCGTTTTTGTCACTGTAATCGGATACAAAGGGTTGTCAGGGAAGGCCTTATACCAAGGGCTTCCCGATGGTATCGGTACCTATATAGGACTGAAGCACGTCAGGAACGGCAATGGTCCCGTCCTGACGCTGGTAGTTTTCCAGTATGGATATCACTACCCGCGGCAGTGCAAGCCCCGAACCGTTCAACGTATGAACAAAGGCAGGTTTTGCTCCGGGCTCAGGGCGGTAGCGTATATTGGCCCGTCTGGCTTGAAAATCTCCGCAGTTGCTGCATGAACTCACCTCAAGCCATTCTTTACATCCGGGGGCCCACATCTCAAGATCGAAGGATTTGATGGATGCAAACCCGATATCGCCGGTACAGAGCATTATCACACGGTAGGGAATGTCAAGCCGACGGCATACCTCTTCGGCGCAGGTGCGCAGTGTATCCAGTTCATCCATGGATGTTTCCGGTGTGGTGAATTTGTACAGCTCGACCTTATCGAATTGATGACCTCTTTTAATACCGCGTGTATCCTTGCCCGCCGCCATTTTCTCACGCCTGAAGCAGGCAGTGTGCGCCACGTAATATATCGGCAGCATATCGGCAGATAATA
>CAZFIM010000043.1:20083-20480 GCA_964519615.1 uncultured Dehalococcoidales bacterium | reverse complement strand
AAGGGGTTAATATTTTTAATGAAGGGGGTAAGCCCCTTCAAACATCCTCATGAATTTAATTCGAAGTAGGGGTTGTTTACCTATCCCCTGGCCATTCCCTTTGAAGGGAAGGGGTTAATATTTTTAATGAAGGGGGTAAGCCCCTTCAAACATCCTCATGAATACGAGGCACCCCTCCCGCCGCTCAAGCGGGATCGCCACAGCTCGACGGTGTCGGGCTTCGTGATGACAGATTGGCCTGCCTGCGCTTGAAATCACAACGTGTGATCTCAAAATGCTGATTATTTCACATTAATATCTGTCACGACTCCGTTTGTCTGCTGTACATCTCCAGTGTGCTTGCCAGTGAGCGGGCGATGCCTTCCCTGAGGCTTGCCGGGGCAAGCACCTCAAGCCT
>CAZFIM010000043.1:0-20073 GCA_964519615.1 uncultured Dehalococcoidales bacterium | reverse complement strand
CCTGTCCCCCCACCCCAGGATGCGCGTATAAATGTCCTGAGTAAGCTGTACCTTCATGGAAACGATAATGGATCCGTCAAGCTGGAGCTGCGTCTGTTGTGTGGGATGCCATGTCGTCTCCTCGGCGATGCGCGCCACCTGCGGTGCGAATTTAAGCCTGACCGTACGCACCCTGCCGCCGGTGGTGATGCCGATGGATGAGCCCAGAAACTCGTTGGCATCGAAGTCCTGCGGTATGGTATAGCGCTCGTCCAGCAGTTCGATGCGCTGAATGCGCTCGACCTTGAAGGTGCGGATGGAGCCGGTCAGGCGGCAGCGGGCGATCACATAGGTGCCGTGCTCGGTTACCGAAGGCTGAATGAAATAGGGCTCGATCACTCGCTCCTTGGGCTCGCTCTCGCCCAGCGTAAGATAGTCTACGCGGGCGCACCGTCCCTGCCGCCAGGCGGTGCCCAGCTTCTGCAGCACATCGGAGAAGCGCTCGTCCTTCCTCTGCCGCTGCATCCATTCCACATCCTTGCGTATCTGCTCGCCGAAGGGGCCGGTGACCATGGGATAGAGCTTGAGCAGGGTGGTGGCGATGGCGGGATTGTAGGTATTGATATAGCTGCGCAGCAGCCGGCAGGCAAAGAAGAGCGTCATCGCCTCCGGCAGGCTCAGGTTTATCGCCGGCAGCATGTACCATTCAGATACGGCGATTTTATTGCGCGCCGGCTTCCAGAAGGGGATTTGCAGATGGTCCTCCAGCGTTCTGATATCGCGGTATATCTGCCGCTCGCTGACCTCACAGCGGTCAGCAAGTTCTTCCACCGTCATGCCTTCACGGTTGCTGCAAAACAGCAGCAGTTGATGAAGCAGTCTGGCTAATCTGTCATGGTTAAGCATCTTTGCAGAATCTCCAGTGCGATGGCGGATATTGCGACAATTATACCACCATAATCAGCGTAAAAGAATATGAAATGTGCAAAAAAGTGACAAACAGTTGTCACTCTATGCTGATACTATAGCGTCAAGAAGGGGGAATCGATATGGACTAGAGAGTAATTGCCGGCATCAACTTATAAAAGTAGCAGGACGGCTGTTACTTTTTTCTTTTTGTAGTGACGCAGGAAGCAAATACAGGATCGCAGGAGGTAACGATGAAAACAATATCAGGGAGGACTACCATGATAGGACGCAAACAACTTGAGCGGTGCAGAGGATGTGGAGGCAGCGGCACACAAATACTGAAGGCGCATGGCCGGGAGATAGAGAGCGAGTGTGAGGTATGCGCGGGGACGGGTTTTGTGATGATGGGAGAGGGTGATGTGTGGTGTGTGAACTGCAAGGGGACGGGTAAGGAGGTTGGGGGCACGCCCGCTAAGCCGGAGAGGGTTACGTGCAGCACTTGCGGAGGCTTCGGATTCGTCAGCTTCTGTTGATAACTGTAAATAACTTTACATAACAACGGGTTACCGGATATCAGATGCGGAGCGAGTGTGAAGCATTTGTATCGGGCAGGCAGCGGGGTATTAAACTTACTATCTAGCGTATAATAAGTGCTGCCATAACGAATATGAGACTATCGTGCTACAATATAGTGAGGATATTGAAAGAGCCGTTTTTATGGAGCAAGCAAACGCTTTAAGTCACATCGTTACAGGTAAAGCCCGGCTGCGGTATGTGCTGCCGGAGCTTTTTGCGCCGGCGGCTGCACAGAGGGAGGGTGGAGAAAGTGGCCGCTAAAACGCTGATGGTGCAGGGAACGGCGTCTTCGGTGGGCAAGAGCGTGCTGGTAGCGGCGCTGTGCCGTATTTTCCGCCAGGATGGGTATAAGGTTGCTCCCTTCAAGGCGCAGAATATGGCGCTCAATTCTTTCGTTACACCCGAGGGCGGCGAGATCGGCCGTGCGCAGGCGGTGCAGGCTGAAGCAGCAGGAATAGCTCCTTCCGTGTACATGAACCCGGTATTGCTTAAACCAGAAGCTGATTCAAAATCGCAGGTTATCGTACTGGGCAAGGTGGCCAAAACGCTCCAGGCAAGCGAGTATTACAGGTATACCCCCGAACTGCTTAAGGTAATCGAAGATTCACTGCAGAGGCTGCGCAAAGCGTATGACATTATCGTAATCGAGGGGGCAGGAAGCCCCGCTGAGATAAACCTCAAGCAGAGGGAGATAGTGAATATGCGCATCGCGCGTATGGCGCAGGCGCCGGTGCTGCTTGCCGGCGATATTGACAGGGGCGGGGTATTCGCTTCACTGGTGGGTACAATGGAGCTGCTGGATGCGGAGGAGCGTGATATGGTTGCCGGATTTATTATCAATAAATTCCGCGGCGATCTCAGCCTGCTGCAGCCGGGGCTGGCAATGCTGGAAGAGAGGACGGGAAAGTCTGTGCTGGGCGTGGTGCCCTATTACAAAGACATCGCTATAGCTCAGGAAGACTCGGTGTACCTGGAAGAAAGGGAAAATGCTACCGGACGGACAGCTTTAACCGCAGCGGTAATACGGCTGCCACATATATCCAACTATGACGATTTCGATCCTCTGGAGGAGCAGGGCGCTGCCGTACACTATGTGAACGGCAGCGGCGGACTTGCCGGGGCAGACCTGATAATTCTGCCCGGCACCAAGAGTACAATATCCGACCTTGCCTATCTCCGCAGTCAGGGGCTGGCGGAGGAGATCTGCGCAGAAGCGCGCAAGGGCACACCGGTTATAGGTATCTGCGGAGGTTATCAGATGCTGGGCAGGGCGATTTCAGACCCCCTGCATATAGAATCCGAACAAAGCAGTATCCCGGGGTTGGGCCTTCTGGAGGTTGAAACGACTTTCTCAGAAGAGAAGACGACGACGCAGGTAAAAGCCGTTGTCGAGGCAGCAAATGGTCTTTTAACAGCTATGCGCGGCATGAATATTGAGGGCTATGAGATTCATATGGGCCAGACCGGAGGCACGCTCAGCCCTTTCCGCGTAAGGGAAACTCCTGCGGGTGCAGCCGATTATGCTGACGGGGCGCTGAGCGCGGACGGTATGATTTTCGGCACATATTTGCACGGGCTTTTTCATAATGAGCTGTTTACCCGTACGCTTCTCAACGCTCTACGTCGGCTGAAAGGACTTCCGGAGGATAATTCCCGCTTTTCTGAGCGCGACAGGCATTATGATAACCTTGCTGCGCATGTACGCGGCAGCCTGAAAATGGATAAAATATACCGCATTCTCATGGGGAAAGGGCATGTGCGATAACACTACAAGGGGACTGATTCAAATCTATACCGGGGACGGGAAAGGGAAGAGTACGGCAGCGCTGGGGCTGGCATTGAGGGCTGCCGGGCAGGGCCTGCGCGTGGGCTTCATACAGTTTCTTAAAGGGGAGGTTTCCGGGGAACACCTCTTTTTGGAGAAATATCCTGCCTTTGAGATCAAACGGCTCGGAAGGGGGAGCCACTTCGTCCGTGATAACAGGGAACTTGCGCAGGAAGTGCAGGAGACGCTGCAGCTTGTTGAAAGCAGAATGCATGATTACGACCTGCTCATTATGGATGAAGTTTTTATTGCTATCGATATGGGATTGCTGAGCGCACGAAGGCTGCTGGAGCTTATCAATAAAAAGCCGGAGGGGCTGGAGATCGTATTAACCGGACGCAATGCGCCGAGGGAGATCATAAAACGGGCGGATCTGGTAACGGAAATGACGATGATCAAGCATCCCTTTCAGCAGGGAATCCGTGCGCGCCGCGGCATTGAATATTGACGCACTACAGCGAATCCCCGGGGAATTGAAAGCATTTAGCGTGTTTCAGATGATGTAAACGCCTTCTCTGCGGCTGCGATAGTTGCTGAGATATCCTCCTTGCTGTGCGCCAGTGAAATGAAAGCGGCTTCAAATTGCGAGGGCGGCCAGTAGATACCCTGCATAAGCAGGCCGTGGAAGAATGTGCTGAATATCTGCCTGTCAGACCGGCGGGCTGATTCATAATCGACCACCGGCCCCGGCGTAAAAAACACCGTGAGCAGTGAAGCGACACGCGAAATGGTTATATCTATCTTTGCCCGGCGTAATACTGCATGCAGCCCTTCTGCAAGCGCTGCAGAACGGGTTTCAAGCTGTTCATACGCAGCGGGATTATTCAGGGCTTTCAGCGTTGCGATTCCGGCCGTCATAGCCAGCGGGTTTCCGGATAGTGTTCCCGCCTGATAAACCGGGCCCAGCGGAGCCATCATTTCCATGATCTGCCGTCTCCCGCCGTAGGCGCCTACCGGCAGTCCGCCGCCGATTATCTTGCCCAGACAGGTTAAATCAGGAGTTATACCGTACAATGCCTGCGCTCCGCCATAGGCCACGCGGAATCCGGTTATCACTTCATCAAAGATAAGGAGAGTGCCTTGCTCTTCTGTTATCTGACGAACGGTTTGGAGAAAACCGGGCTGAGGTGGCACAACCCCCATATTAGCGGCTACAGGTTCCACTATCACTGCTGCAATCTCCTCCGGGTGGTGCTGAAAGCAATGTTTTACGGCTTCACTATCATTATACGGCAGGATGAGCGTATTCTGCGTGTAGCCTGAGGGGACTCCCGGAGAATCAGGTATGCCCAGCGTTGCCAGGCCTGATCCGCCGCGGGCAAGCAGGCCGTCGGAGTGACCGTGGTAGCCGCCGTCAAATTTTATTATCAGGTCCCTGCCGGTAAAGGCACGCGCAAGGCGTAGAGCGGACATGGCGGCTTCAGTACCTGAATTCACGAATCTGAGCATCTCCATTGAGGGTACGGCCTGCGATATCATTCTGGCCAATACTGTCTCCAGCTCCGTAGCGGCGCCGAAACTGGTGCCGTTGGAGACGGCATGTTTAAGCGCCTCGATTACCTGCGGATGAGCATGTCCAAGTATCAACGGCCCCCATGAGCAGACATAGTCTATGAATTCATTGCCGTCGGCATCATAAATTCTGGAGCCTTTTCCTTTTACGATAAAGGGCGGAGTGCCTCCGACGGCGTTAAAGGCGCGCACCGGGCTGTCCACGCCGCCCGGAAGATACCGCTGTGCTTCTTCAAAAAGTCTGCGGGAATTAACGAATTCGTTCATGCTCTCCTCTCTACTTACCCCGCAGCCAGCGGGCAATATCCTCAGCGTGATAGGTAATGATAATATCCGCCCCCGCTCTTTTAATGGCGGTCATGATCTCCATTACGATTCTTTGCTCGTCGATCCAGCCCTTTTGTGCGGCCGCTTTGACCATGGAGTATTCTCCACTGACGTTATAGGCAGCAAGGGGATAGTTGAATTCCTCTCTCACTTTTCGTATCACATCCAGATAAGGGAGAGCCGGTTTGACCATTACCATGTCCGCCCCTTCATTTATATCCTGCTGCACTTCTCTCAATGCCTCCCGTATGTTGGGCGGATCCATCTGGTAGGAGCGGCGGTCGCCGAATTGCGGTGCTGACTCCGCCGCCTCGCGGAAAGGTCCGTAAAAACCGGAAGCGTATTTAGCGGCATAGGCCAGAACCGGAATATGCTCAAAGCCGTTTTCATCGAGATTTGCGCGTATGGCTTTAACCCGGCCGTCCATCATATCGGAGGGAGCGATAATATCCGCCCCGGCGCGGGCATGTGAAAGCGCTGTTTCGGCCAGCAAAGGCAGTGTGGCATCATTATCGATCTCCCCGTTCACCGGAATGCCGCAGTGGCCGTGATCGGTATATTCACACAGACAGACATCTGTAATTACCAGCAGGTCAGGAGAGGCATTCTTGATGACCTTGATCGACTGCTGAACTACGCCGTCAGGGTCATACGCAGCCGAGCCCATTTCATCTTTGTGTTTAGGAATACCGAAGAGAAGTACCGCAGGAATCTCAAGCCCGGCTATCTCCTTAGCTTTTTCGGCTAACCTGTCCGGTGAATAGTGAAAGATACCGGGCATGGAAGGTATTTCCTCGGTGATATTTTTCCCTTCCTGTATAAACAGGGGATATATCAGGTCACCGGTATCCACGTGGTTCTCTCTCACCAGCGCCCGCAGCGCTTCCGTCCTGCGCAGACGGCGCAGGCGCAACCGAGGGAATTGTGCCATTTAAATCTCCTTCCTGAAATACTCTTCCATTGCTGTCACCAGGCCGGGTATGGTATGTTCTGCGGCTGTTATATGCACCGTCAGTCCAGCTTTGAGGGCGGTCTCCTCTGTTTTTGGCCCGATGCAGGCGATCAATGTCCTCTCCGGTATTGCTTTTGCCCCGAAGCGGGCTATGAAATTAGATACGGTCGAGGAGCTGGTAAAGGTAATGACATCGATGTCGTCCGGTAAGATGCCGCCTCCGCCAAGCGTTATATTCCCTGCCGGCGCAGCCGTCCTGTAGACGGCGATCTCTTCTACCTGCCCTCCGAGACGGCGGAGGCCACAGCTTAGCTCTTTATCAGCTATATCGGCTCTGGGAAGCAGGAAATTTCCCCCTTTGATTTCCATGGCGGCAAAGCCTTCAAGCAGCCCTGCGGCGGTATACACGGAAGGGCTGTAATCCGGGGTTATCCCCTGCTGCCTGAGGGCTTCAGCGGTAGCCGGTCCGATAACGGCGATTCTGGCGCTGTGAAGGTGGCGGGAATCCAGTTTTAAACTGAGCAGTCTTGCGAAGAACGCATCGACACCGTTGCTGCTGGTAAAAACAAGCCATTGATAGCGGCTGATATCCAGAATTGCTCTGTCTATATCCTTTGTATCCGCAACGGGTTGTATATCAATAACCGGCAGCTCCACGGCCTCGGCGCCGAGTCCGGTAAGAAGCTTGCTTAACGCGCTTGCCTGATGACGGGATCTGGTGACAAGGATGCGTTTGCCGAAAAGCGGCAGCTTATCAAACCAGCGCAGCGTTTTTCTCAGTTTTACCACCTCTCCCACGACTATGACAGCCGGGGAGCCGAGTTTATGTTTTTTTACTTTGTCTGCGATATTTTCAAGGCTGCCGGTCACGGTCTGCTGCCGTGCTCCGGTACCTTCTTTTATCACCGCTACCGGAGTATTCGGGGGGCGCCCGTGCTCAACTAGCCTGGCTGCGATCGCAGCCAGATTTTTCATGCCCATCAGTATGATCAACGTATCAACGCCGGAAGCAAGTTTATCCCATTTAATGGCGGAGCTACTTTTGCCTGCAGCTTCATGCCCGGTGATTACGGCGAATGACGATGCCTTCTTGCGGTAGGTGACCGGTATACCGGCATAAGCAGGGACGGCAATTGCCGATGTTATTCCCGGCACTATCTGGAAGGGGATATGCTGCGCAGCCAGAATCTTTGCCTCTTCAGCACCACGCCCCAGGACAAAGGGGTCGCCGCCTTTCAGACGGACTACGGCCTTTCCCCCCTTTGCTTTCTCCACCAGCAATTTATTAATTTCAGATTGATTCATTATATGCTTTGACGGCGATTTGCCCACATATATCTTCTCAGCGTCCGGCCGCATCATATCCAGTAAATGTGTATCGAGCAGACGATCGTAAATAACGACATCGGCGTGCATAAGACACTCCATACCTTTTTGTGTAAACAGCTCCGTATCGCCCGGACCCGCACCGATCAAATAGACCGTTCCTTTTCTCATCAGTCCGTCACCTCACTGATGAAAGCGGATGCTCCCGAATTCAGCATCTTCTCCGCCAGACGCACACCGATCTCTTCCGCGCAGGAAATGTTTCCCTGCTCCATATCGTATAATACGCTGTTGCCTGCCGGATCGGATATCATGCCTTTCAGTTCCAGGATTGAACTGCTGTTCGTTCCCAGAACTGCCACGGGTGCACGGCAGCCGATCCCCAGAGTACGCAGAAAAGCCCGTTCCGCCATTGTACACCCCCACGAGGGCAGATGGTTTAACGGCGTGAGAAGTTCTCTGATTTCCATATCATCAACCCTCGCTTCTAATGCCAGCGCTCCCTGTCCCGCTGCGGGGAGAAAATGCTCAAGTGAAAGATATTCCGTTATTTTATCCTGCCAGCCGAGCCGCAGCAAAGCCGCTGCGGCCATAATCGTGGCATCGAATTCACCGGAGTATACCTTGCGCAGCCGCGTCTCGATGTTGCCTCTGATGCCGCGTATTTCCAGGTCCTGACGAAGATTTTTAATCTGAATGGTGCGGCGCAGGCTGCCGGTACCGATTCTGGAGCCGGGAGTAAGGGTATTAAAAGCCGTGTCTGCTATGAGGACGTCACGGGGATCGAGCCGCTCCGGCACCGCCAGCAGGCATAGGCCTTCAGGCAGGTCGGTGGGGACGTCTTTCAGACTGTGCACGGCAAAGTCTATACGATGGTCGAGCAGAGCCAGCTCGAGCTCTTTAACGAAGGCGGCCGCCCCCATTTTTTCCAGTTGGGTGCGGCGGTTGCGGTCGCCGGCCGTGGCTATCTTCTTCACGGTTACCTTAACGGCAAGGTTCAGTTCTGTGAGAGCGCCAAGTATAGAATGTGTCTGTATCAGGGCAAGCCTGCTGCCCCGCGAGCCGACAACGATTTTGTTTCTCATTCTGTATCCTTGCCGGAGAGATGAAAGAGCTGTTTTACTATCTCCGCATACGCATCATCGGTAGTGCCGTTGGCTTTAAGATAGTTAACGGGATCTTTTAAGATTTTGTTCACGATAGCTTTTGTCATCATTTCCAGTGAGTAATATTGGTCTTCAGTCAGCTCCGGCAGTTTCTTTAAGGTGCGGTTCAACTGCATACGCCGTATTTCTTCCGCGTTACCCAGTATGGCGCGAATCAACGGCCTGGCCTTGTATTCCTTCCACCACAGTGAAAATTTTTCAAGTTCACTATTTACGATGCAGGCAGCGTCCTCTACCGCGTTTTCCCTGTAATCACGGTTATGTTCGGTGCGAGTGACCAGATCATCAATATTATAGAGAAAGACATTTTCTATATCGCCTGCAGAAGATTCCACATTCCTGGGTACGGCGATGTCTATTATCACCAGAGGCAGCTCCGGACGATTTTTCATTATTTCCCGTAAGTGTGCTGTGTAGAGGAGTTTGTGCGGAGCTCCGGCACAGGTCATAATAAGGTTGATGCTTTTCAGTTCATCCTGCAGCGCATCCAGAGAGATTGGAATACCTTGCATTGTTGCAGCAAGTGTACGTGCCCGCTCCATAGTGCGGCTGGCGATAAGGATGCGGGAAGTCCCCCGTTCTCTGGCTACTTTCACGATCAGCCTTCCTGCTTCACCTGCACCGAGTACCAGCATTTTACATTTTTTCAGGCTGCCTATAATTTCCTCTGCCAGGTCTACCGCTATGGAGCTTGCGGAAACGCTATTTCTGCTGATCGATGTTTCACTGCGGACGCGTCTTCCTGTTCTCACCGCACTCTGGAAAACGCGGCGGAGCAGCAAATTGACCATTCCTGCTTTCTCTGCTGCGACAAGCGCATATTTAACCTGTCCCAGCACTTCGAATTCGCCTACAATCATAGATTCAATGCCGCTGGCAACCCGGAAAAGGTGTTCTACCGCTTGCTTATTTCTCTTACTATATATACAGGGAAGCAGACTTGCATCATCGACATGTGCACGGTCTTTAAGAAATTCAAGACAGGCCTTCTCACTGCGATTCTCTTCACAGGTAAAGTATATTTCCGTTCTGTTGCATGTGGAAAGGATGACACCGTTTGGCATATAACTACGCAGAAGCGTTAATGCATCCTGCATTTTCGTGGTGTTTACGGCAACTGTTTCCCGTATATTGATATCTGCCGAAATATGATTGATACCTATCAAGCTAAGCTGCACGAAAGTGTTTATCCTTTACCTTATTATTGTACCTTCAACTTATCAAGCAAGAGAGCTTTTGCTTTCTCCTTCTCGCCTCTCTTGATCAGGGCGATCATTGCATCTATATCAAGAGCTTTCTGCCAATCCTGGCTATCCACTTTTGTTCTCTTGCTCTTAAGTTCATTGCGTACCTCTTCTATCAAGCATGCCAGAGATGCATACTCTTCTCCGAATTCCTTTTCCAACCTGCCGCGGATGCTCCGTGCCAGGGCGGGGCTCGATCCGGCAGTTGAAATAGCTATGATAAGATTGCCCCGCTGTAGATAAGCAGGAGTTATGAAATCCGAGTTCACGGCATCGTCAACTGAGTTTATTAGAATGCGCTTCCGGCGTGCTTCCTCAGTCACTTCCTGATTAACCCGGTTATCGCTGGTTGCAGCTATGGCAAGAAAGGCATTGTCTAAATCACCGTCCTCGTATTTTTTAGTGCGTACGATGATTTTGCCGCTGCGGGCCATATTGCTCAGTTCAGTACACAGCTCATTGCTGATTACCTCGATCGAGGCACCGTGTTTGAGAAGTGCTTCCACCTTGCGTAAAGCAACCTGCCCGCCGCCGACGACCGTGCATTTCAAGCCGTTGATATTGAGAAAGACCGGATAATATGACTGAGTGTTAGTGGTTTTCATACCGGATATTTTATCCTTATTTTCTTGAATTCTCTGGTGCTGTAAAGTAAAACGTAATCCGGAAGGCCGCACTGTCTGCTTACCCCAGCTGCGATTTTCTCACATCGCTCTTTTGTATGGCAGTGGATCATGGCAAAGAGGTTGTAAGGCCAGAGTGAATTAGTCTTTCTTTCGTAGCAGTGGCTTACCTCTTTAAGCGCAGCAAGCGTATTTGCGGCGGCATCCAGGATGTCGGGGGGCGCTGCCCAGCAGGACATAGCGTTTGCCACAAATCCGGCGCAGTTATGGTTGATGAAAGCACTGAAGCGGCGGATGATGCCTCTCTGCTGAAGTGACCTGCAGCAGGAGAGCAAATCATCCACATCCATGCCTAGCTTATCTGCTGCATTATCGAATGTTCTTTGGACAAGGGGCAGCTCACATTGTATCCCGTTGATAACCGATCTTTCTTTCCGTGAGAGCTCAACTTGACCTACGCTAGTATCATACCACACAGGTTTAAAGGTACTTGTGCCGTTTTCTTCCATATCGAAATAGGTGCCTATTTTGAAGACTCGTATCGAGGGCAAAGAAACCGCCGTTTGTGCTCCGGTTGAATGTACAAGCTGCTGAACTTCAGTATCGATATCAACCGACGGGGGGACGGCAAGGGTAAACCACAGATTGAAGCGGTGGTCTCTTTCATAGCCGTGGCTTACACCGGAATGTTGTGTGATAGCAAGCTCTGCTTTTTTCAGCGCGGTTTGCGGTACAGTCATTGCCACAAGTGTGGTCTGATAGCCAAGGCGTCTGGAATCCAATACCGGTCCTATAAGCCGTATTATTCCCTGCTGCTTCAGACGTTCGATACGCTCAAGCACGGTTCCGGCATCGATATGTAAACGGAGCCCGATCGCCGCATAAGGCTCTCTCTCAAGCGGAAACTCGTTCTGGAGGAGATTTAAAAGCTTCCTGTCGATGCTGTCTAAAGGCATTATTACGGTATTCCTCTTGCAGGTTTTGTCTCTTTTGCCGGTTCGTAGATACAATACGGCTCGGATTGGAGATAATCACCGGTAGCTTCATAGGCACGGGCACGGCAGCCGCCGCATATTTTTTTATATTCGCAAATACCGCATTTGCCCTTGATATTGGAAAGGTCTCTGAGCTGGTTAAACAGGGGGGAATGCATCCAGATTTGATAAAATGACTGCTGTTTCAAGTCTCCTGCTTCTACATTGAGATAGCCGCAGCCCTGAACTTTCCCCTGATATGAAATAAAGCAAAAACCCGTACCTGCCAGACATCCTCGCGTGATGGTATTGGCGGGATGTCCGCTTTTTACGGGCCCGGACAAATCACCTGTCCTCTTCTCTCTCTGTTTTACTATTCGAAGATAGTGGGGAGCATCGGTAGGTTTGAAAAATATCCTGCTGCCGAGTTCCTTTTGTTTATCATATATCCAGTTTAATGTCGTCTCATATTCCTCAGGCTGCAACTCAACGGAGACAAGCCCTTTACCCCTGCCGGTGGGCACCAGCATGAAAGGATGAAATGCGACTGCGCCTGCCTCCATCGATAGGGCAAGAAGACGGTCGAGATAGTGGACATTGAGCTTTGTGACGGTGCTATTGATTTGAATATCAATGCCCGAATTACGGGCATTGGCAATGCCTTTCATGGCAGCATCAAAAGCACCTGTTTTACCGCGAAATCTGTCTTGAAGCTCTGCGACGGGAAAATCCAGGCTTATTCCCAGACGCGATACGGGTATTTTTTTAAGACGATCAGCAACCTCCGGGGTAATCAGGGTGCCGTTGGTGCCCACGACTACTCGCAGGCCTTTTTTTACGGCGTAATCAGCAATGGAAAAGATATCTTTGCGGATAAGAGGTTCACCGCCGGTCAATATTAAAATAGGGTTGCCTGCTTGAAGAATCTGGTCGATGACATTGTAGCAATCCTCGGTGCTCAGTTCATCTTCAAAATGAGCCCTGCCTGCCAAGGCGCGGCAGTGGGCGCAGAACAGGTTGCAATTGCGGGTGATCTCCCAGGCTACCAGACGCAATACGGGGGTAATGATGTTACTTGCGGTGCTATCTGTGTTCACTCTATTCCTATCTCCCTATCGCTAAGATAACAGGCAGGGTCCGGCGCCCAGATATTGCCGCTGACTGCTTCGGCGCGTATCCGCATGTTTCCATTGCAAAGGTCGAGGTAGCGGCATCCGGCGCAGCGTCCGGTGAGCAGGCTTTTGCGGTTCCTTAACTCATTTAGCAGCGGTTCTGATGCATCGCTCCATATTTCGCTAAATTTGCGTTGAAGTACATTGCCGAGAGAGTGATGCCACCAGAACTGGTCGGGGTGTACGTTGCCTCGATCGTCCACAGCACCGATTTTAACACCCGAGTTGTTGCCGCCGTTCATCCGTAACAGCTCTCGTATGCCTGCGGCGCGAGAGCTGTCTTCCTTTTGCATTTTGAGGTAAAGATATACGCCGTCAGCGTGGTTTCCCACGGTGAGTACTTCTTTATTTAAGCCGCGCTGGTACATCTCGAGAGTATACCTGCAAATAGTATCCAAAACAGTCCGGCGTTGCGGATGGGTAATATCATCTTTTTGCATAGTGCTGCCGCGCCCGGAATAAACGAGGTGATAGAAACAAACACGGTCGATACCTTCTGTTTCCACCAGCCGGAAAATGTCAGGGATGTTCTGATAATTGAAGCGTGTTATAGTCAGCCGCAGCGATACCCTGATACCGGAGGAGATACAAAGCCTTATACCGTTAAGTGCCGCGGTGAAGGCGCCGGTCTGACCCCTGAACCGGTCATTGTCAGATCCGATGCCGTCAAGGCTTATCCCCACTTCCGCAAAGCCCGTGTCACAGATTTTTTTTGCTATTTTCTCTGTAATGAGAGTGCCGTTGGTGGAAAGTGCTATACGAATGTTCTTGTTGCGGGCATGCTGGGCAAGATTGAAAATCCCTTTTCTCAGCAGTGGTTCGCCGCCGGAAAACAAAATGACCGGAACACCGAATTCAGCCAGATCATCGATAAAAGCCTCAGCAGAGGAATTGTCCATCTCATTTTCTGATTTGCTGGCATCGGCACTGGCATAACAATGAACACAATGAAGATTGCACTGGCGCGTACAGTTCCAGACGACAACAGGTCTGATATCGTGTTTGTATGCCAGTCCTGCCGTACGCGAGAGTTTATCTCCGTAGCGAAGGCCGTCTCCGGGGCTGACTGTATTACAGAGTAGACGGGATATCGAGATCAAGCGGGGGTGCCTCCTTGCGGTTATTGCTGCTGTCTTTCTGCTGCTGTTGATGCGCTGCCACAAGAGCTACCAGCGTTTCATCCATAATATATGTTACCTGCGGTATTGCTTCCAGAACGCGCTTGCCGGACGCTCTTTTCCCCTTCAACATGCAGGTGAGCGCATTCATGATAGGTTCACGATGCATGAGAAAAACCTCTACCGATACGGTCAACGGCAGTCCTGTTTTACTCAATATTCTGCCCATATCGCGGCCGGTATTACGGGCTGATCGCAATGATTCTTCTCTTCTTGACGGTTGTGATAAATATCTGATTATCAGTTCAAGAATGGTTCTGCCTGACCTTGCCATCTGCACCTGTGATTCCCTGCCGAGTTCGTTATACCATGACGTGTAAGTGGTATCTTTACGGGCGACTTCCCTGAGCATTTCCACAGTTCCTTCCAACTGCTGAGCCAGATCCTTTACGCCCAGCCTCTTCGGTTGTGCGGTCAGGAATTTTTGCAGCTCCGCTGTAGAATAGCGCCTGTGTCCGCCGGGAGTGATAAAAGCCTTTATTTTACCCTCATCCGTCCATTGCCTCAGCGCTGTCTCGCTGACGCAAAGGATACGGCTGGCTTCATGGATATTAACAAGGCTCTCCTGGTTCAATTAACCTGTTTCCTCAATTGTCTGGTATATATCGAGTATTGGATACGTAAATGGCGAAGATGTGCGATTCTCTGAATCTGTCAGTAACTATAAAAATCTATCAAAATCTACATCAGACTAACACATCAGCATAGTGAATGCAACTCTGACATTTCGGTACAAGCATATGGATTGAAGCTAAACATTATTTGTTCCGAATTTATTGTTCACCCTTTCCTCGATAATAATATTATCCGCTTTTTACCTATAACCGGCTACAGTGTGTACTTCCGACTTTCTCTAAAGTGCCGGCAATTATCTATAAACCGCACGGCCATATCAGGGAAACTGCCCATGTGCAAATGAATATAGGAGGCAAGAAGGCCTTTTTTCTGGAAGCCTTCAATCCGTTCTTTTTTATCTATAATACGGTAAGCATTGGGGGACAGTTTGCTGTCCGCAATGACCGACCAGTGAAATTCATGTCCGCGGACAGTCTCACCCCGGCATAGAAGGGGGCCATCGGTCAGTGCCTGAATTGTCCGGTAGCCGAGGTTAAGACGAGGGCCATCGATACGTGAGGAAACAGGTATGGCTCCTACCATAGAATGGCTTTTCTTAGCGGCATCTTTGATGCTTTTACCCAGATACATCAATCCGCCGCATTCAGCGTACGCAGGCATACCCAGTTCAACTGCATTTTTTATTGCCTGTTTTATGGTATGGTTAGCTGCCAACTCTGTAGCGTACAGCTCAGGGAATCCTCCGCCTATATAGAGTCCGGATATATTCGATGGCAGGTCAGCGCTTTCTATGGGGCTGAAGGTTATGAGCTCCGCCCCCCATGCCTCTAAAAGATCCAGACTGTCCTGATAGTAAAAGCTAAAGGCTTTATCCTTGGCTATGGCAATACCGGCTTTGACCGGTTGCGGTGTAGCGGGGAATAGCACGGGCTCCACCGGAGGGGATGCCGTCTTCCCGGCGAGCTGGAGGATGCCATCAAGGTCAAAGGTGTCTTTACAATGTGCAAGCAGTTTGCCCAGAAGCTCTTTATCGGTCAATCCTTCTACAGTCGGGATAAGACCCAGGTATCGTTCAGGGAGGGAAAGGTCTTCATTGCGGGAGAGGTACCCCAGCACTTTCAGGTCTGTATAGTGCTCAATGGCCTCTTTGCAAAGTGCAAGGTGAGAGTGGCTGCCTATGCCGTTTAAGATAACTCCTCCGATATGGAGATCATGGTCGAAATCGCGGTAACCGGCAGCCATAGCCGCCATACTGCGTGCGCCTCTACGGCTGTCCATAACCAGAATAACGGGAGCGTTAAGGATTTTGGCCAGCTTTGCTGTACTGCCTTCATCGCTGCATGCCGAATGTCCGTCGTAAAGCCCCATCACTCCTTCTATTACTGCGATATCATTGCCCTTCATAGCACGATAGAAGAGTTCCACTATATAGTTATGAGGAAGCATCCATGAGTCCAGGTTGCGTGACGGCTTGCCTGTGACCCATGTGTGATATGTGGGATCGATATAGTCCGGTCCGGTCTTGAAGGGCTGGACCTTGAGACCGCAGCCGGTCAATAGCCCCATCAGCGCAATGGCCACTGTTGTTTTGCCCACACCGCTGGTGGTGCCAGCTATAACGATCGCTTTCATCGGTGAGCCTCTTTTCTGATCATGCTATATCTGAGTAGAGTGCTGCAGTCTCTTTTATTCATAAGGACAATAGTGTTCATTTTCAGACCCCGGCATTGAGATTATATTTCTTTTGATAACCGCGAGGCGTGACCATCAGTCCATCGACATTGAATGTTGATGAATTTCCGATAATAATTGTGGTATTCATATCGATTTCGTAATCCAGCATATGCGCAAGGTCAGTGGTTACAATTTTCTGCTGCTGTCTATATGCGTTTGTAACAATGCCCACCGGAGTTGTGCCTGCCCTGTAATGTGAAATAATTTTTGTTGCCCTGGTCAATTGATTCTGGCGTTTTTTGCTTTTGGGATTGTAGATGACAATAACGAAATCGCCCTGTGCGGCAAGACGCAATCTGGATTCAATTTTTTGCCACGTGACCAGATAATCGCTTAGACTGATGGAAACGAAATCACCGGTGATAGGGCTGCCGAGCAATGAAGCGCAGGCTGCCAGCAGCGGGATACCGGGAACGATTTCCAGGTTGACGGAACTGTCTGCTTGTTGGTTCAGGACTTCACCTACAAGTCCTGCCATACCGTAGATGCCGGTATCGCCGCTGGATAAAAGCGCCACCACCTTGCCGCTGCCGGCAAGTTCGAGTGCGGTTTTAACCCTTTGCACTTCTTTTCCCATGCCCGTCGAGATGACCTTTTTCCCGATGAGGTAAGGCTCGATTAACTTGACATAAGAGTCATAGCCGACGACAACATCACTGCACTCGATAGCTTCTCTGGCTCGAAAGGTCATGTGTTTGATATCGCCGGGGCCGAGCCCGACAAGAAACAGCTTGCCGCTAGCCGGTATATCATCTTTTTCGAAGATAATTCTTGTTACGGCAAATGTTATTTTCCGGTTAAGTCCGGTTTTGGGAACGATAAGCTCACAATCGCCGCTGCTCAATATTGCTGCCGCCTCACAAACATTCCCGGTGCCTGTATACTGCTGCACGGTGGGCGAGGGGGGGGAGGGAGCAGTCACCTTACTGAGCTCTTCATTACTGTAATAGTGTATGGGCAAGCCGTATTTAGCGGCGAACTCCAGTAAACCGTTCTCATCTTTTTTCAGATCGATGGTGGCAAGGTTTCTTATACTATCGACAGAGAGGTTGTTTTCAGCAAGCAAGGAGAGCACGGCTTTTTCTATCTCATCAGCGCTTGTACCGCGGTTGCAGCCTGTTCCTATTACAAGGCTTTTAGGACGGTAGACTACGGTACGGGGTAATACACAGTCATCGAAACCGCTGACTATTTTATCCGTGATAATAATGGTTGAACTGCAGCTTGATGCTGCAAGAGCAGCGGTGTCATGATATAAATGAATATTTACAGGCAAATGTTTATTATCTTTCCACCAGTGCGTTTCACCGGCATCCTGATACACGGCTACAGGTTGGCCGTTAACGATGTCTGCGGCAAGTCCGGCAATATCTTTACTGAAGACGAGTTTCCAGCCGAACTCTTTTCCCAGCAGATCGACCGCTATGGTACCACTGACATCTGAGGCAGTGGTTATTACCGGCCGGGCGGATAACAGATCTGCCACCTTTTGTGCCAGCTCATTTGCTCCCCCAACGTGCCCTGAGAGAAGGCTGACGGCAAATGTTCCCGCTTCGTCGATAACCACAACCCCGGGGTCATCGAGTTTGCTCTTGAGTTGGGAAGCAAGCATACGGACCGCTGTTCCAACCGCCATGATCAAGACCAGATGGCGGTAACGCCGGAACATATCTTCTATAGTATGCCGTGCAGGTGGAACGAAGGTGAAAGCATCGCAGGATTCCTGGCAAGCGAATTTTTCCGGCAGGTAAAGATGGCTTCCGTGCAGCAATCCGTGCAATCTGCATCCCAGCGCTGCTCCTTTTTTTGTTATGGCTACGATTCCTATCCTGTGTTCACGCGGATCGGCGGAAGCCATGTTTGAACTCCTTGTGATACAGTTTCGAACGCTTCTCTCCGGCTTTTTTACTAAGGAAGTTGCCTACCAGTATCAACGCCTGTTTACTGATTCCCATATCGCCTGCCTGCTCGCTCAGGTTTCCAAGATCGGTTCTTATCACGATCTCGTCTTTCCAGCTTGCCTTATATACTATCGCTGCAGGGGTTTGGAGGGTATAGCCTCCTCTAAGAAGAGCAGCCACCACTTCACAGAGGAGCGACATGCTCAGGAAGATGGCCATAGTGGCCTGATGTTTGGCAAGGCTCTCCAGTTTCTCAAGCGCTGGTACAGGAGTCCTTCCTTCCATACGGGTAATGATAACCGTTTGGGATATCTCCGGTATGGTCAATTCAGCTTTTAATGCGGAGGCTGCTGCGAATAAAGAACTTACGCCGGGGATGACGTCGTATTCTATACCTTTTTCATCCAGGACGGCCATCTGTTCCTGTATTGCCCCGTAAATGGCAGGATCGCCGCTTTGCAGCCGGACGACAAGTTTATCCTGCTTTACTGCATTAACTATAATCTCAGTGATTTCCTCCAGATTAAGGGAGGAGCTGCGGTGAACGGCCGCATCTGCTCTAGCAAAGGAACAGACCTGGGGATTAATGAGGGAATCGGCATAGATAATGACATCCGCATGCTCAATAATGCTTTTAGCTTTAATCGTGAGCAATTCGGGGTCACCGGGACCGGCACCGATAAAAAATACTTTAGCTGGCATCACTGCTTCCTTACTATTAAAAGCGAAAGGTAATCGAGCGTTTCCCCTTTTAATTTTCTTATATCATTAATGATCTCTTCCTCCTTAGTGCTGCATCTTTTTATATAGACGCACTGCTCTACAAGCTTCAATTCCTCCAATATCTGCAGAACTTTATCGAATACCTTATGAATCTTAAGCATGATTATAGTATCAAACCTCAGCAGTATATCGCGTAGAGAATCTGCATCACTACAGTAAGTGGACGGAATGATTGCTACCAGATCCTGATTGCTGGCCAGTGGAAGCTGTGCTGTTGCTGCGGCAGCATTGATGGAAGAAATGCCGGGAATAACCTCAATAAACACTTCCGGATAAAGTTTCTGAAATAGAGCAAAAATATAGATAAACGTACCATAGAGGAAAGGATCTCCCTCTGTAATGAATGCACAATCATATCCACGGATAAGGTAAGAGTGGATTTTCTGAGTTGCTTTGTCCCAATAAGGCTGCAATAACTCCGGGTCTTTATGCATGGGGAAGATAAGCGGTTCAACTTTTTGCCTCCCGCTATCGATTAAGTCTTCGATAATGGTACGTGCAAAGCTGTTGCTCCGCTCGCTCTTCTGAGGCAGGAAAACAACAGGTACCTGTGAGAGTATGCGCTGAGCCTTTAAAGTGAGCAGTTCAGGATCTCCCGGACCGACACCCACTCCGTAAAGACGGCCCCTTTTTTCGCTTGTATTGTGGTTATGATTAGTCATGTATGTTCCGCGTCAAATTATATTTGAAAATTACCGGGCCAGGCAGTGTGAAGACATTCTTCATAGTATCTGGCCGGAAAAGAGAGCATAGACGTCTTTGTCATGACGGAAAGCCAGTACATTCCCTCCCGTGTGACCTGAATATAGTCTTTATATTCCCTGGCAATATTAAAAAGTTTGAGCATCCGCAGTGTTTTTCCCATTGCCTCTTCGGTTGCCACTCCAAAGCGGCTTTCAAAATCGCTTTTTTCAACATGAAGGCGGTAAAGTGCCAGCATGAACCAGCGCCTCATGACCCGCTGTAGAGGCATTGTCATACCGGTTGCAATGGGAAAGTCCCTTTTTACACGTTCGATATAATCTTGCAGTGAGAAAGTATTGACATAGAACAATCCCCCGATTTTGGTATACGCGCTGAGGCCTATGCCGATATTTTCATCCCGCGTACAGGTTATATATTGTGAGCCGTTTGAGTTTGTTTTCCTGAAATCCCAGCAGCTGGCCTGGTTGTATCCGTTTGATGTAAGATAATCGCTTATCAGATAGAATGCAGCTCTTTCGCTGCGCGCAGAAGGAAGTATTACCCGTTTTTGCCGGACATCCTGATACCATTTTGTGTACGGGAACAGCATTAACGGATAGTGTGATATCTGA
>CAZFIM010000042.1:0-20956 GCA_964519615.1 uncultured Dehalococcoidales bacterium | reverse complement strand
AACTCTGTTCTTAAAGTACTATGCGCAAGAATTTAGGACGTTACATATAGTAATATATTACAATATTACTATAGTGAAGTCCCTGAGCTCAAGGTCTTCGGGAACAAACACAAAGACCATTGCCTTATATCACTATGCTCGTGATAACTTTATTGGTTACCCGATCACACCTGAAGGAATAAACCGCTACCTTAAATCCCTGAAGTGTGGTAATGGCAAGCACAATTATTATCGTTATATTAAGACACTTTGTAGATGGCTCTATAATACAGACCAGCTTCCTACAAACCCTATTACAAAGGTATTACCACCTAAATGGCAGAAAAAACTATTACCAGCTATCGGCAGGGAACAATTGGATATCCTTATGAAGAATGCTCTTGCCGAAAGAGGCAAGGTGATTCTGAATTTATTGTGGTATTCAGGAATGAGACTATCTGAAGTCACTAGTGTATAATCAAAAGACTTTGACTGGAATGAAGGAACGGTTATTATTCTGGGAAAAGGTAACCGATATCGAAAAGCTCTTGCTGGAAATGGTACTGATTTAACGTTGTGAACATAGAATCCACCTTTGAACTAATGAGCTTATAATCTGGAGCTAAAAAAAATGGAGCGGGAGACGAGATTCGAACTCGCGACGTCTTGCTTGGGAAGCAAGCGCTCTACCACTGAGCTACACCCGCTCGACAGACTTTTATTGTAGCTTCCGCAGCATCAATTGTAAAGAGCCGCTTTAGTCCTGCTCCACTGAGTTGAACCAGCCCGCGCAGATGCTGCACGTGCCGGGCAGCCTGCCTTTTTCTGATGCTTTTCTGAGCTTGTCTATAAGCTCTTCGCTTTGCTGGCGCACTCCAGTAAGCAGATGAGTTACCTTATGCAGCCGCCTGTCCTGCAGCAGCGGCCCCGATATCTCAACTATTGTGCGGCGCAGTTCCGCTATCTGTTTTCTGCTTCCGTGAGCTAAGTCTACCGCCGGCAGACCTGCAGGATGCAGCAGGCTCTCATTGACCAGATTGCCCGGCCAGACCTTGTATTCGCTTATCTCCAGCTCAAGATCGAGGTCCAGAGGCCCCAGACACTGGAGCAGACGGTTGAGATGGTAAGACCCAAGCGCGGGATATATGGAGGGCTCCATCCTTGCCCCCAGCGGCAGGCCGCTGCTCTCCTGATACCTGGCGTTTATCTCGCAGGCGATAGCGCTCCAGAGCTGCAGCAGCTCTCCGGCCCTGCGCCTCCACTGCGAAAGGCCAAAGCCGCCGGCAAGAGCGCTCAAATGTTTATGAAGCCCCTGTATAATGAGCGCGTCCTCCTCTTCTTCCACCATCAGCATCACGCTGGGTGATGAAGGGGTGGACTGGCGGTACATCCAGCTCGAAGCGCTGCCGTTTATCACCACACGCGAGTCCGGCTGCATGGAGCCGGGGTCCAGCCGGCTCAGGTCCGGCAGCGCAAGCTGCCGGACCATTGTCTCTACCAGTTTCATCAATTTGCTGAAATGCTGCCGTCTGTCACGGTTGACGGACGGGTCATTCTCCAGTTTAAGGCCTATCTCACGGTCGTGCTCCAGAAGCTCCCGCGTGACATCGCAGGTCAGGCGTATCTGCTGAAGGACCTTGTTGGAGCGGGGAGCGCGTGGAGAATTAATCACATCCTCAAGCGCCTGTTCTGCAGGCATCTGCTGTTTGAGCGCCTCATTGATGGCATCGTTGCTCTCTCCATCCAGCATCCGCCGCAGGATAAACGCAAGCTCCTCGCGTTCAGGAAATCGTGTGCTCATTCTTTACCCCTCTATGCCCCGGTATATTATACCGATCACTCTTGCCGCCGCTGCAAGCGAGCATAGCCGGCAGCGGCCTTACTTAATTGTAATGGTAGTACGGGCGATTTTCCAGACCTTTTCCGCCCTGTTACGGCAGTTTTTAGTGGTAAGGTGCGCGTATACGATGCCCGCTTACTATGGGTTCAACCCTCTGCGTACCGCTTCCTCCGCCTGCGGCAGGAGTGAATGGATATCCTCTATTACTATCTCCCTGCCGCTGCGCAGAAAGATGAGTACCACCTTTCTTATCGGTTTTGCCGTTACTCTGCTTACGGCAAAGGCGTAGATGCCCGCCTGCAGCGCGTATTTTTCATAATTCTGCGGCAGTGAGCCGTCATCCTCTATCATGTCGGTCTTGTAGTCCGCTATGACCAGGCCGCCGTCCTGTTCGAAGAGCAGGTCTATGAAACCTTCTACGGCACGGCCGCAGCAGGGGGCGCTGATAAACACTTCCCGGTGGCAGCTTCCTGATGCCGCAGCCTGCTTGACCGTCTCCGTGCGTAGGCCGCTGCGTACGAGCTTTGCCACATCCTTCCATTTATCCGGTATGCTCTCGGCTGCCGCCTGTGCCCGGCAGATGTCATCGATATCGGCATCCGCATCAAGTTCTACCGTTTGCAGCACGCTGTGGACTGCGCGTCCCAGCGCCGTGCCGCCCCGCCCCCGGCGGTAATACACCTCTCCTCGTTCGATCTCTTCCTTGGCAACCTGCAGGACGGCTGTCACTGCCGCTGCGGCGGGTGCCGCTGCCTGTCGTACTACCTCTGCCCTGCGGGCAAGCCATGCGTCCCTTTCCTCCTGGCTGTCCGTGTACGCACCGATGCCTTCACCGGGGGAAAGGGATGGCTGCGGCTCGTGCTTAATGGCCTGCAGGTCTATCTTCTTCCACAGGTCCGGACAGCACAGCGCCGCTTCATATATTACGGCGGCGGGCGATTTACTGCTTCTTGATGAGTGAAAGAGGCTCACTATCAAATGGTCCATGGCGCGGGTGGCGGCCACATACATGAGGCGGATGTCCTCGGCCTGCTCTGCTGTCTGCTCCCTCTCTTTTGCCAGCTCGTACCCGGCGGTGGAGAAAGCGGGTCCGCCCAAAGCTGAGATGCTCACCTCTACCGTCCCCTCCTGCCTGTTGAAAATCACCGGGTCGCTGATATTTCTCCCGCTGCTGCTCAAACCCGCCAATATGACGATGGGAAATTCCAGACCCTTTGAGCCGTGTACGGTCATAATACGGACTGCATCCTCATCGCATTCCGGTACGGGTATCTCAACCATACGGGCGTTCTCATCTGCCTGCCTCTCTATCCAGTCCAGAAAAGACCTCAGTGAATTGCTGCCCGCCTGCGCGAAGGCGCGGGCGCGCTCGATAATGAACTGCAGACGGCGAATACGTTCACGCGGCCTCTCCATGGCGAAGCTGCTCTCCAGCAGGCGGCGCTCGCGAATGAAGCGCTCAACCAGCTCGTCTATCGATGACCACAAACGCTCCCGGTGGAAGCGCAGCAGTTCATCCAGTGCCTCATATAAAGGACCTTGAGCGCTGCCCGGCCGGAGATAATCGAATCTGCCGCCTGCGTCCAGAAAGGAAAGCAGTTCGGCATCGGTTATACAAAAAGCGGACGAACGCAGGGCGGCAATAAGAGACACCTGGTCTGCAGGGGAATCTATAGCGCGCAGGCATGAGAGCAGCTCCCGTATCTCCTGAGTGCTTAAGATGAGCGATTGGCTTTCCACGCGGTAAGGTACGGAGGCATTCTCCAGCGCCCGCTCCAGCGCGGGCAGACCGGTTCGGCTGGGGAGCAGTATGCAGATATCCTGATATTGTGCATCACGCAACCCGCTCTCTTTTGACTGCCGCACCTGCCATTTGCCTGATTTTATATCCGTTATGATGCGCGCGATAGACTCCGTTTCAATTCTGCGCAAGGTGCCTGCCTTTTCCTCTACGCATTCACCCAGACAATGCACCCCCATAGGCGGTGTTGCCGCAGCGGGCTTCCATTGAGCCGTCAGCTCTGAGTAGTGCGCCTGCGTTCCGGTATCATCGGCTTTCATCCAATTTTGAAAAATGTTGTTTACCCACTGCAGAATCGGTTCCTGCGAGCGGAAATTCTGCTTTAAGTCCAGTGTAGTACAGGCCATATACTCCCGCACCTTCTCCATGGTACCGATATCGGCACGGCGGAAGCGGTAAATGGACTGCTTGGGATCGCCCACCACAAAGAGCTTGCCGGGGATAAGCGGGTGCGCTGCGGTCTTGCCCGCGCCGCAGGACGTCTGTTCATGCTCATCTTCCCTGCGGCAGAGCGCGAAAGCGATATCGGCCTGAATCGGATCGGTATCCTGAAACTCATCAATAAGAATATGAGTAAAGCGCCGTTGAAAATGGCCTCGTGTATCGGCGTTTGTGCACAGCAAGTCTCTTGCCCACACCAGCAGATCGTGAAACTCGGCTTTTCCGGCGGACTTGCGTTCAGCGGCGTAGTCAAACACGAACTGTCTCAGCGCATCGAGCAGCGGGACAAGCGCGGCTCTACGTGCAAGCTCAACCTCGCCGTTTTTTTTCTCTTCCAGTTCTTTAAGCAGCTCTTTTAAGCGGCTGCAGCCGTTCATACCCGTGTTGGGGTCATCGTCCCAGTCATCCTTTCTGCCTTTGCTGAATGAGACCTTCCCCCATCCGGCAAGCATTGCGAGCGCAGAGCCGCCGGTGGCATCCAGCGCAGCCAGCCTATCGGCAAGCTCCATCACCCTGCTGCCGTAATCGGCAAGAGGGTCGTCCGGCCCGTTGCGTGCAAGACGCAGCAGAGAGCGTATATCCGCTATGGATTCGATAAGTGCTTGTACCGCATGGGGAACAGGTGCCGGGGAGGAGGGGAAATGCTCCGGCAGCATGTCATAGTTCAGGTGAAAGGAGCGGGCAACGGCTTTCAGATTGTCTATGCTAAGGCCGAGCTCAAGGGCATTTCTAAGCGACGGTACGATTTCATCAGATTGGAGCGCGCGGTCCAGCCACTTCTGCCACTGCTCTTCAAAAGAAAGATCAGCCTCTATCTCTTCCACCACCTCGAAAGCAGGAGGCAGGCCGGCTTCAAGAGGACTTTCTCTTAATATGGCTCCGGCAAAGCTGTGCAGGGTCTGAATCGAGGCGCTTTCCATGTTCCTCAGAGCCTCCGCGCACTGTTCGCATTCTTCATTGCTTAAGTCCGGATTTGTGCTGCCGGCCTCCAGTTCCTGTCTGATGCGCTCTCTCAGCTCAGCTGCTGCCGCCTCGGTGAAGGTGATGGCAGCGATGCGGTCGATGGTTGTGCGGCCTGACCTGACCAGGTTAACGATGCGCGTAACCAGCGCCTTTGTCTTGCCTGTGCCGGCGCCTGCCTCAACGAAAAGAGTTTCATTCAGTGAACAGGCAATACGTCTGCGATTTTCTTCATCTACCGGTGTAAAATCGCTCATTCCCGCCTCTCTTCTTTACCGGCGGCAGACCTGAGATCGAGATAGGGTTTAAGCTCCGGGGCTGCCGATTTCCTTTCCCAGAGTATCTCCCGGCTTGCCGGGCAGATACGGTCGAAATCACAATAGGTGCAGTTCTCGTTTCTCTCGCTGTCATTGCCGGGATTGGCGGGGAAAAGCCCGCTTGCAATTCCGGAGGCGATAAGCTCAACTGACTTAATAAATGCCGCCTGACACTCTTGCAGATTGACCGCTTTACGCTCAAATTTACCTCTGGTTGTCGCAAACCAGTAGAGCGCGGTCACCTCCTTTGGCTGATCGAGCGCATCATAGGCTGCCAGCCCGTATACGGGAAGCTGGAGGTGCCGGCCGCCTCCCAGAGGGTCCTTGCTCATATCCTTAAAAGGGGAAGTGCTGCCGAACTTGTAGTCTATAACCATAATCCTCGAGTTATCCGGATTGGTATCTATCCGGTCTATCATACCGCGCAGCCTGATAACCTCCCCCCCTGCGAGGTGCAGTTCCACCGGCGGCAGACCTGAATTCCCTTCTATGCCGAAAGATTTTTCCACCCAGTATGGGCGGGTATTATGCTGCTGTCTCCAGCGGCTGTCATTTTGCAGCAGCGAAACAAGGTCATTGAGTATGGACTCTTTTACAATCTCCCAGAGCAGATGCCTGCCGGTTATCCCCTGCATCTCCGCCTCACCGAACTGCGCCCGTGCCACATTCAGAAGCATGTCCCTGTGCTTCTTACCCCAGGGGTGGCCGTAATCCGGCATCAACCCGTCTGCCTGTACCTCGCTGATGAACCGTTCCATGATGCGGTGCAGCAGCGATCCTCTATCGACGGGTGATATCGTCAACGTCTCCTCAGGCTGTTCCAGGACGGCGATGCCGAGTATATCCGCGATGAAGGAGCGGAAGGGGCAGGTTGCCCACCGTTCCAGACGGGTGGGTGAAAAACGCCTGTCCTGCGGCAGACCGAGGCGGCGGCTTATGCCGCAGAGCGATGATACATTGCCGTCCCACGGCGTGAAGGCGCTGCTTTGGCGCGCGCGCTCCATCTGCAGGAAGCGCCGGATTCCGCTGTTCTGGCGGGCAAGGTAATGACCGGCAATACTGCGATGTAGTTTATGGAAGCGGGCGATGCCGCTAAAATCATATTCGTGGCTGTCAGCAGGGATGTCCGTTGTGCTTGAGGTAAGAGCGTGGTGAGTGGAATAGACAAAGGAAAGCCACTGACAGGACGGCAGCGCATCTATCTCCGCTGAGGCTACCCGCCTTCCGGCCAGGCGGTTTAGCTCATCCAGAAACCAGGGGGAGGGGAATTGCGGGCGCTGCACGGTAGGGTTGACGCGGGGGTAGCTCAGAGTGCAGGTTGAGCCTGCGGCCAGCGCGCTTATATAGAGGCGCCTTTCACCTGCGCGCCGGGTCTGCTGCAGCGGCAGGCTGTCACCACCGGAGAGTGATTGGCGGACTCTATCCGGAAGGAGCGGGTCCTGCGGTAGTGCGGGAGGGAAAACGCTCTCCGCTGCGCCTGCGATAAATACATGCTCGAATTCCATTCCCTGTGCGGCTGACACGGGCGCGACAAATACGCCGCTGCCTGTGGTGCCCGTTTTGCCTGAAGGAGCGTCAAGCAAATCATCGAGCATGGTATGAAAAGCTGCCAGATCTGTGCCCCCCGGCATGAGATCATCCAGTGTTGCCAGCTCGTCTAAATAACGGATAATTTTTTCATGGCTTTCCTGCTGGTTCTGCGGCCAGCGGGCGGGACTGCTTAAGTAACGGGAGAGCATCCCCTTCATCCATTTGACATACTCATTCCAGGAAGTGCCGTCACAAGGCGGCAAGTTGTCTATCAGGCCGGTTATGAATGTACTCAGCCGCAAAGCGGCGTCAGACTGATTATACAGCCCTTTTATACGGGAGGGGCTGATCTCGTCATCTGCCTCCGCTGCGCGGATGCGGTCGTGCAGAGAATTGCGGTAATGCTCCAGCCGCTCCAGCCACTGCTCTTTTCCCCCGGTTATACCCGCCTGGCGGGATATGGTCTCCCAGCGTACGAGGTCGGGTGTACCCGTATCGCTGCCTTCGCCGCTTTTTAATGGGGATTCAGCTATCCAGCGCATGATACTGCTGCGGCTCAAGTCATCTTTAATGGCTTCAAGCAGGTGGAGAACGAACCTGCCTGCCGGTGTATCTTTCAATCGTGATGGGTCCGGGCCCGCTACAGGTATGCCTGAGAAATGGAGTTGAACTGGCAGCAGGTGGGCGTATGGGTCCTGTTGTCGATAGAGGACTGCTATCTTATGAAAGGGCAGGCCTGCTTCTGCCTGCTGCAGGATCCGCCGTATGATCCAGCGCACTTCTTCTCTGGCAGTGGAGGCGACAAGCAGATGATTGGCCTTAAAGGTGGGGGGATGGCATTCAGATGCAGCGGCAGATATAGCGAATTCCGGTCGCAACCCGGCCGATATAGCGCCGGTAGCTTTGTCCGGCTCCTCCTCTCCGGTCATTCCCATAATTATGGAGCAAAGGTTACTCGCACCCAGCGATTTTATCAGGGCGGTCTCGCCTGAGGAAAGGTCTGTAATAAGATAGAAGATGATAAAGCCCAGGTCTTTGAGCGCGCCCCGTGCCTTACCCGTTTTCAGGGCTTGTACCGCTGCGCGGTAGAGGTCTTCCCTGCTGTAGTATTTATCCAGCTTGCCGCGAAAGAGGCTGTACCACTGCACTATCTGTGCCCGCAAGGGATCGGAAGCTGAGACAGCGGAAAGCCCTTGTTCGGAAAGAACGGCCAGCTCACTGAACGTTCTTCTCAAGGAGGAGTGTAATGAGGGATTGAGGGCCAGCCGGCCTAGCGGCTGTTGTGTGCTCATTTCAACCGATGTAGTGCGTATGGTGGCAGCTTCCACCAGAGGGGTGAGGGGTGATTTGCCCTGTGCGGCAAGTACCGGAGCACCCAGGTATTCGGCAAGGCGGGGAATGACCATGAAGCGCACGTTTGCCAGTCCAACATTGCCGCTCAGGCTGCGGCGCAATGAGACGGCGGCATAGGGGGTGGGTACGATGACGGTCACCGGCGCAAGCAGGTCATGCTCTTTCACTCCTGCGATGAGTTCCTTAAGACGCTGGCGGCAGGGTTTACCGATGTATTCATGATAGAGATGTACTGAGGTCATCTATATTATTGTACCTGTTTATACTATTGTGTGCCCGCCGCTGTTGGCCAGGCGGGAGCATTGCCTGTAAAACCGGGCGTATATACAGCGAATCGAGTAGAAAAGCGCTGTAATTCTGTGATAGTATCGTATATGATATATATTGTCAAGGGCTGGAATGACATTGCCGCAGCACGACAGTCCGAATTGGCATGTTTATGATGACTGCAAATTCGCTTTTGCAGGGAAACCATGGTTTTTATTGAGATTAAAAGACAATGTCCTTTGATGATTATTTCCCGTACAAAAGAAATCTCCGTATTTTTCAATAATGTGTCCGGTTTTAGCCTTCTTATGCATTTCTATTATTAGAGGCATGAAGGGAGAGCTGCTTTTTGGAAGAAGCGAGTATTATCGAGTTGGTTCGTGCCGGTGAAGCGGATGCTTTTGCTGAGATAATCGGGAAATACCAGTTTCCCATAATCCGCTATCTCTACCGGCTGACAGGAGATCACGAGATGGCCAGAGACCTGGCCCAGGATACATTCATCCAGGCTTACAAGGGGATTCTTAAAACGGATGCCGAGATTTCATTCAGGGCCTGGCTTTACCGTATCGCAACCAATAACGCTTTTCAGCATCGGCGGCGCAAGAAAACGCTATCCTTCATTCCATTCAATTTAAATAAGCACGACATACCGTCAGCAAGAGATCATGCTGACTGCACGGCAGAGATTCTCGCTATCAATGAGGCATTGTTGAAGGTGCCTGAAGACCAGCGTACATGCCTTGTACTCCATTTCGTGGAGGGATTCAAGTATCGAGAGATCGCCGAGACGCTTGACTGCTCTGAGGAGGCCGTGCGCAAACGCGTGACCAGAGGTAAAAAGATGTTCATCAGTCTATACAGGGAAGGAGGTGGGGAATGAATTGCAGAGATTTTGAGGAGCTGCTGTCGGCCTATGCCGATGGCGAGCTTTCCCGGATGCAGCGGGAGTTTGTTGAGGAACACCTGTCCGGTTGTGCCTGTTGCCGTGAAACTCTGGCACAATTCAAGGCGGCAGGCTATCGGTTGTCTTTGCTCAGGGATGCGCCGGAATCTCCGTACATCAGGCGAACCACAATGTCCAAAATAAAGGCAGGAAAGACGTTAACAGAAAAAACAAACAGAGGCTGGCTTTGCCCTGCCGCAGCAGCGGCTGCTATTGTAGCCGTTATCGCAATCATGCTGGCTGCGCAGCCATGGAATGTCAAATCACCCGAGGTACTGGCGGCGTCTATAGTGCGCAACAGCACCGGGGTGCTAGCGGCGCTGGACGGAGAAGAGATAGCCGATGTCAAAGTAACAACCACAGTAGTCGATGGCGACGGCAATGTCCTGATGACGCTGGTCAGGACGGAGGAGAGGGCCATTGCCGCACGGGTGGACATCGGTACCAGGCAGGTTACCGAGATCGTCAGGGTGGATGTGCCCGATTTCCAGCCCGGAGACGAGAAAAAGGCTGTCGATATCGCCATGGCCGATACAAGGGTCCGGGATCTCCTGGCGCAGGGAGGCGCCATCGGTGAAGTACACCTGGGATACTCCATCGATATCGCGCAGGTGACCGGCCCGGATGGAGTAACCCGCAAGGAAGGAACAGTTATACCAACGGCGTTGTTAACTGTAGAGCTTGACGAGAAAAACTGGAATATCGTGGTTAATCCCCATGAGGGGCAAGTGCTCAGCATCGGGCAGTCGCAGCCTTCAGCGGCGATGATACTGGTACATATCCACAAGTTCGCTTCTACCGTTATCGTACCGGTCCTGCTGATCCTGGGTATCCTGATTCTACTGGGTCAGGTTTACAACAGCAGGGCAAGCAGGGCTGCGGCGGGAATTTCGTCCCTTGGACTCGGTATCGTCAGCCTGTTTATCGAAGCCTACGGTATGTCGTCAATCTGGTGGCGGATGGTCACGATTGTCGCGCTTCCTGCCGTCGGCCTTTTGATCGGGATAACCGATCTCAGGCAAAGGACCGCCAGACGATGGATCCCCGCCGGCGGCATCGTCCTTTGCACACTGGCACTGGCATATGACCTCTTCCACGCCATCATCGTACCCGGGGGAAGCACAGGAGCGATAACGGGAATAGCCGCTGTCATCGCAGGCATCATAGTGTATGCATTCAAGGGCAGGATTATGGCGCTAAAACTCTCCGGGAAGTGGCTGAGGCCGGCTCTTGCTGCATCTGCAGCGGTAATCGTTCTTGCGCTGGCCCTTGTCCAGCCCTGGAGCGTTAACCAACGGAGTGTTATCGCCAGAACCTGTGAAGCGACACAGGGGCTGATCTCTTACAGGGCAAGCAGTTCCTTTAGCAGGACAGCAGAAGGAAAGACTTTTAAACAGTACTCGCAATGGGAGTTTTCTGCTCCCGACAGATGGCGTCAGACACTGACGCTGGACAGCAGGGAATATGAAATCATTGTCATCGGTGACGATATATATATCAGCGAAGACACAGACGGCAGGCTTACAGTAGGTTCATGGTCTCCATCAATTCCCGGCAAGGAAGAGACTCTGGAGGTATTGGCTTCCCTCACAGAGCTGCAAAGACTGTCTAACGAGCCAATTGAAGGTTCAGACTGCTTTCATTACAGGGGCAAAGTTGATACGGTGCTAATGGCCGAAAAGATCAAGTCTGGGCTGGATCCGGATGACGCAAGAGACGAGGAAGCGTTGAAGCGAATCGAGGAGATGTGCAGCATCTCCACAACAGTCGAGCTATGGATAGACAAAGACAGCTATCTGATCAGGAAGTGGCAAGAGCAAACCGAGGCGGAGGGAATAAAGGCAAATTCCACAAGGACTTACTATGACTTCAACCATCCGATCACGATAGTCCCGCCGCTTACGGCAGAGGGGCGGCTTCTGCCAGGGTGGAGGCTTCAGGACGCTGTTCCGCTGCCGCAATCCAGTGGCAATCCTCCGCTCCCCACCAGCACACCTCCCGGAGAGGAGGAAATCGCACCCTATCTCGAAGCCCGTCAAGAGGCAGATTTCCCCATCAGAATGCCCAGACACATTCCGGATAGCATGTACCTCGAAAATGTTGATGTAATGGACACCCCGGCTGGAGATAAAGTAGCAAGATTCCTGTACGGGAAGAAGTCTCCGTCCCCGTATATCAGGCTGAGCCAGAGCAAATCCGATCCGGAGGAAAAATTACTGCGTGACTCAGCCCTTAACAAATCCGGTTTCAAAGAAATAACAATCCAGGGCGTAACGGGATACTGGCGGCAGGGCATCCTATGCCGGACCGATACCGATGACCCGTCAACCGAGTATTGGGACACGGAGCAAATCGAGGTTCGGTGGGATATCGATGGAACCTCCTGCACGATTACGGCAAAGAGCGTAGCGCTGGAGGAACTGCTGTACTTTGCAAACTCGATGTTCAAGATAGATTAGCCGGCTTAAATGGGTATTCCGATCGAGAAGGCGGATGTAAATGAACATTGTTTTCTAAAACGGTCTATAATATATAAACGATAATCCTTAGAGATAATATAATAATGATTAAAAGTTTATGGCAGCGTGAAAGGCAATGAAATGTCACTAATTGCACAGATTATGTTTTCTTTTATTATAATCGTACCCATTGCGATTATTGCTCTGGCAGTTACCCGAGATGCGGCTAAAAAGGGATTTTCCGGCTGGGGAACGCTGGGATGGGTAATCGTGTCGCTGTGTTTTTTCCCCATAGGCCTGTTGCTTTATTTCTTGATAAACCGGCAAAGCAGATGAAACCAGGCCGGAAGGTTACTATGAATATTATGCTCGTAAGCAAAATGATAAAGCGAAATAGCAAATGCGAAAACCAACAGTTTTCTTAATCGTTTTTCTACTGATGCTTTGTTCAACGGCTTCAGTAATCGGTTGCCGCACACAACCGGAACTGGTGACCAAGGGGGAGAAGCCGGTCCCAATGGATAGCGGCATAGTTATAGAGATGCATACCCGAACCACAATGGCCGGTGTGGAGAGGCATCTCACAATTGCATCGGACGGATCCATAGTATACTACGAAGACAGCGGGCTCAGGCATCCTACCAGGGAAAATCCGTCAATCAGGACCACCAGAACCGGACAGCTCACGAAGGCCGAGCTGGACAGCTTGCTGGAGGCGGTAAACGCCTGCCCCTTCGACAGCGAAGGAAATTGTGGCGCCCGTACGGAAGTAATCGACACAGACGCCGTCAGTGTTTTAACTATTTATTTCCGGGGTGCAACACGGACGATAACGGCAAACTACCAGCCGCTTTTTCACCTCTTCCACACGGAAGTCCCCGAGCTTGCGGATGTACCCGAGCCGGTTCGGAAGTTTTACGGACAACTCAGGGATATTATAGATAACAATACGTCTCAAATATCGGAGGAGGCGATATCAAGTTGAGGTGGCGATAATGACAGGCAAGAGAATACTCTATACCGTCCTGCTGGCTCTGGGGCTGGTGTGCATTGGAACCGGTGTCTGGTTTCACCTGAAAGCATCGCCTCCTGTCGCCGTCCCGGAAGGGCCCCCGGTCATCCATATGCAGATGGATTGGTTGATGGCGGGAAAGGCCGACAGTCTCTCTATCTACAATGACGGCAGAATTATCTATATCCGGGAACAAGGGTTGCGGCCCCCCGGCGCCTATTCAACCAGGACGTGGAATACGGGCACGATCACGTCCGGGCAACTGGACGAATTGCTCGCATACATTGAAAATAGCGGATTCCAGGAACTGGGTGAATACTACCAGTTCGAAGGTGAGCCGCGCGAAGGCGGCAGCGTCAGGATAGGCGACATGAAGCTGACTGTTTCGGTTGACAGCAACACCATGCAAAAAGAGGTGGCAGCCTTCGGCTATCTTTCCCCCGACGGGGGCCAAACGTATCCAGACATGCCGACCCCGCTCAACGATATCTACCGGAGGCTGATGGATATCGCCATGACGACCGGAGAGGTGCACCGCGAGAATATCAGGGATTGATACTACTGGAGGGGTATATGAAAAAAAGTTCGACAATCATCGCCGGAGTCATCGCCATCGTCCTCATTGCGGCATTGATAGCATGTGTTGGCTGCAATTGCCTGAGGCATTCGCATACTATGTATGGCATCAGTGTAGCTGACGATGGCACAGGCGGAGCTTATGCAGTCTATGAGGATGAGCTGGGAGGGCTTGTGTATGCACAGAAGCTCGGCCCGGACGGAAAGGCAATGTGGGCAGGTAATGGGGCCAGGCTGGTCGAGAGCGACAGCCGCTCTTACAACTTTCCCTTCATTGAGATTGTCAGCAACGGCTCCGGCGGCATTATCGCCTCCATGCCCGGTACTCCTTCTTCTATTGAGCCGGCAGGAACCTTCTATGTCTTTAAGATAAATTCCGAGGGTCAGGTAGATGTACTTGCGATCAAACAACATATCAACCAACTCACGACTGATGGTTTTGGCGGGAGTATCTTTGTATACAAATCTATTGGTAAAGAGCTCCCGGTTGTCAAAGTTACCGCAGATGGAGAATATCCCTGGGGCAAAGACGGCGTCACGGTCAGATATCCCGTTAATTTCAGCGTGATAGCCGCCGACGGGCTCGGCGGGGTGGTCATCGCGCGCGAGGAGTTGCGCTATCCCGAAGACGCCCGGCCCGGCGAGACGTTTTCACGCCATTATATTTACGCTCACAGAATAAGCCGGGAAGGGTACTCTCAGTGGGGAGGTGAGGGGGTTCTGCTGTACTCCACCACGGAAGATGTCTTCGCCGAGTCGGTGCAGATAACCGGGGATGGGGCAGGCGGAGCTATAGTTGCCTGGCATCAGCATCCGCGCGGCAGGATAGAGAGCGGCTCTGCGGAGGCGCTCAAGATGGATATTCTGGTCCAGAAGCTGGCTGCCGATGGCAGTATTCTCTGGGGGGAAGGAGGCCTTCCTCTGGAAATAAACAGAGCTGACGGGGATGCATTCCCTCTTGAGCCAAGAGTTGTCAGCGATGGCTCTGGCGGGGCTATCGTCATCTGGAGAGACATGCGCGACGGCCCGGCCGTGTATGCGCAGAGGGTGGATGCAGGCGGCGCGATACGCTGGCAGCCCGGTGGGGTGAAGGTGGCGGCAACCGCGCTCAATCCATTCCCGCAAATAGTAGAAGATGGAGCAGAAAGGGCAATAGTCTCCTATGAACGTGATGAGGGGCTCTATATACAGAAAGTGAACGGCAACGGCGAGGCAGCATGGCCGGAGAATGGAGTTCAGGTTATCGAAGGCGATTACGACGGCTACTCGCTCGCCACAGACGGGAAGGGCGGAGCGGTAGTGGGGTGGGGAGTGGGGAGGGGTTTGTTCAGAGGAGAAAGGGCTTCCGTTCAGAGGATAAGCACTGAAGGTGAGTTGTTGTGGGGAAAGAAAGGGATCAGGCTGAATCGCTAGACAGGGGGGAGAAAATGAAAAACAACAAACAAGATACATCTGATTGGCTGAGCGCTCTAACGATAATGGGGAGAATCCTTATATTCGTGCCTGTTGTTGTAATGCTTCTTTCATTTATACTGAGCCTTTTTAGAGCCAATCCCGTTAACGGAGAAAGTGTATTCGCCGGTAGTACCATGATATTCATCTGCGGTGCAGCCGCACTCGTCTATGTTGCTATCAAAAAGTTCCAACAGGGTTTGTGTGGCGAAATCGAACAGGAGATAGAAAAACCGAGAACTGAAAGATGAAAAAAACGATAGCCGTCATGGTTGCACTATATATCATTTCATCTCTTGCTGGCTGCATAGATGGGCGTCCTCCACAGTACTCAATAGTCAATCCATGCGCTGTACCTGATGGCGAGGGTGGCGCCGTTGTTGCCTACCAGGTAAACAACGGGCAGGAAAGGCGTACCTGCATACAGCGCCTCGGTCCACAAGGCGAGGCGCTTTGGCCCGGAGACGGGATAGACCTCGGCCCCCGGACAGGAGGTTTCACCGGCGAGCAGGGTAACTTCGCCTCTCTCGTTGCCGATGGCCGCGGTAATGCCACCGTTGTCTATATTTCCGACAGCTATATATGGGCCAGAGAACTGGACAAGGAAGGCAGGCAAGTATGGGAAGGTGAATCTCCAACTAATGTCCCCTCTCCTGCTTATTTCAAGGCCCTCGGAAACAAAGACGGAGAGCTAATCATCGCCTGGGCGTCAAGCGAAAACCATATCAGCATCCAGAAGGCCGACAGCGATACCGGCTATTTTATCACCATATCTGCGCCTGATTTGGATAAATTCGATATAGCCAGTGACGACAGCGGCAACGTCTTCATCCTCTGGAAAGACAATCCCGGCTACAGTGAAGGAAATATCTTTGTGCAGAGGGTGGACGCCGACGGGAACGTTTCCTGGCCCACTGCCAGCCTTCAGCTGAACGAGAAGGGCAAGCCCGGTTATGTCACAGGGGTCTTCGAGAACATGATCATCGGGGATGGCGCAGGCGGCGCCCTCGCGGTCTGGGGACAAACAGGCCAGGACCTCTATGCCCAGCATATCGATAACAGCGGCAAAAGGGTGTGGGGAAGCTACGGAATCCTGATAGCGAAAACAGTCCACGACCCCGGTATTGTTGCGGACGCCTCCGGCAACGCGATCATTTTATGGGATGACCTGCAGAACGCATACGCTCAAAAGATAGACCTTGCCGGAAACATAATCTGGCCGGAGGAAGGCATTGTAACAGGACATGCCGGTGAATACGACAATGTCATTCACTACTATGCGGAAAGTGACGGTAAAGGTGGAGCTGTCATAGCCTGGAACCGCGCCGATGGAGGCGACAAGTCCCTCTATATGCAGTATGTGGATGGCGGTGGCAACAAGCTCTGGGGGGATAGTGGCATTCGGGTTTCTTCGGTCAGGCCGTACTGGGCCGGATATTCCGTACCGGCAAGGATTACCACTGACGGGGAAGGCGGATTCTTCGTTACCTGGGCTGCCGGAGAACATATCAAGGACAGAACGTCTTCATATATACAGAGAATCAGCAACGAGGGAGAGATGCTGTGGGGAGAAGACGGCATAAAGCTGGATTCATGAGGGAGGTGAACCAATGCATAAGTTGATCGGAGCGAGCGCTACTGTCATACTAATTTTGCTGCTGGCTGCCACTGCGTGTAACACCGGTGGAAGTAATACCCCCCACTTACCCATACCGGTTAAAGATATGGGTATACTCCAGGCGGAACAGGAAGCGCCTGACGATATTATGCCGGCGCCGGGAATGGGCCCGGCATACCGTGCCAATCTTCATCAGGCGGGTGTGAAGAACCCCTGGCCGCCGATCGAAATATCGGAGGCCTATCTGGGCCGCGGAGCCACAGAGGCTCATATCTATTACAGGAGTCATATAGAGACAACCGCCGGACAGGCCAGAAACAATGTGATAAAAGCAATAATACCGAATAGAGATGTCGGGAGACTGAGCCTGTATGCCGATAACATCCCTGATGGGTTTACACTAACCGATGGCATGCAATGGGGAGGACCGAACCAGCGGGCTTCCGTGCTGGTCATTGAAATAGCCCCGGATGTTGCGCTGGGGGAATACCCTCTTGAGATCGGGCTGGAAATCAACGGGAAGGACTACGGGACGATGGGGTGCACCGTTGATGTTATTATAGAGGACATAGCCTCGCAGGATATACCCTGGCTCGACAGGGCTGAACCGTATCAGATTATCGAAGAAGCAAATCTGGTAAACGAAGACTCGGTGCGCACAGCCGGCCTCTGGCTGATAACCTCTGAGGATGCCTCCGGCTTCGAGGAATACGCCCAGACAGCGGCTCGGGCTGTCCTCGATCTCTATCATCGCTATGGAAGGGACTATACCTCGGCAATCCTGGTACCATCCGCTGATATCAGAACCCCCTCTTATGCCCATGCCAGCTTCGCTGCTGACGGCAGGGGGCCTGCCGGCATGACCGGTTCGGCTCCGGCAGTTCCATTTTACTGGAAGGTAAGGGCGGCCGACCGCGAGCTCAACGAGCAGGAGAAAGCGATCGCTTCACTCTGGACGTCCAGGCAGTGGGACTTTCCGCCGCAAAACCTTTTCAGCAGCTTAAGCTATGACCAGGACGCCCTCAGGCAGTCTATCGCCGATACGCTAAATACTCCTTATGATGAAGTGCAAATGCCTGTACTGGAGATGTGCGAATACAATCTGGAGCAATTATATATTGACGGAATGATTGCCCCATCCGAGAAATACGTCCCCGGCAACCACGGGATTACCACAACGCAAATTGAGCCGGGGGACAGCGGGATATCCACTCATGCGCTGATGATACATCTCACGCTGGAAGCCCTGGCGGAAAGGGCGGATGCCGTCCTTATCGGCAGGGTGGTGGATATTTTACCATCCCGGGAGGTTGCTGATTGGGAGTTTATGGATCATCATACGATAGTTACCGATGTTGTCATTCAAGTCGAGCGGTACCTGTATGGTGGTTCCCTGTCTCCATACGTCACGCTGGCGGTGCTGGGTGGGCAAATAGGAGATATGAGGATATGGGCAGAGGACCAGCCCATGTTCGATCTGGGGGAAGAGGTCCTGCTCTTCTTGAGCGATAGCGAAAAAGGATGGAAAATTCCGGCTCCGCAAGAGTTTGTACACGGCGACTTTTACATGGTCACCGGAAGCAGGCAGGGGAAGCTCGGCTACAGAGACGGACAGGTAATTACTCCGGAAGGCAATTCCATCACAATCTCCGAGCTTGAAAATAAATTAGCTGAGATACATAAGGAAAGCAAGTGATATGAAACTTACCGTCTTGCAGATTGTCCTCGGCACACTGATTGTAATCGCGGCCGTTTGCATCGGGGCATGGATGATATTCGGCGTCGATGCACTTCTCACTGAAACGGTAGCTGATGAGAGCGGTGCGATGATAATCAATGTAAGTCCCGAGCATAATGCTCTTTTTGCTATCGCGCGATACATATTCATTCTGCTTCTGGCTGCCGGCGCTACATTGCTGCTTTCTGCCGCTTCTTTGACAAGAAGGAAAGTTACGAAGAAAGCGGCAACCATGCATATCGCCACCGGTGTCCTGACTGTTGCCGTATCTATCTTTGTATTGAGATGGGGCTATGTACTGGAGTTCCGCGTACCTGTCGAAGGCGGCATTATGCTATATATGGCCTATGCCAGATTGCTGACCGTGGTTATTGCTCTTCTGGGCCTGGCGGTCAACTGCA
This sequence comes from uncultured Dehalococcoidales bacterium, assembly GCA_964519615.1. Lineage (GTDB taxonomy): Bacteria > Chloroflexota > Dehalococcoidia > GIF9 > UBA5629 > CAZFIM01. Next base: position 2,266 of record CAZFIM010000042.1, on the reverse strand, counting down.
CGGGCGTGGCACAGCTATTAAGCAAGGACTTGCGGAAATGAAGGAAAGCAGACTGATCATAGCATTACTCTTGTTGTTATCGGTATCGATGCTATCGTGCAGTTGCGCACCTGAGTCCGGCAGCACTTCCTCTCCCGCCGGCATGTGGGTGTATGAAAAGCATCTGTTCACATACCCGGCAGTCGATAGTAACCGTGAGTATACCGTAAGCCCCGACGGTAAAAAGGTCGCCTTTGTCGCACGGAACGGTGATAGGGAAGCCATGGTGGTCAACGGCAAAGAAGGGAAGGCTTACGAACGAATAGTCAGGGACGAGTGGGGGAATGCCGCTGTCTTCAGCCCGGACAGCAAACACCTTGCCTATCGCGTCCTCAGCGAGGGGAACATGCGTGTTGTCAGAGACGGCAAAGAAGGCAGGCCGTATAAGGAAACCGACTCCCCTGTCTTCAGTCCTGACAGCCGCAGCCTGGCCTACAAAGCCTATACCAGCGATCAGGAGAGGCACACCGATGACAGGAAGTTTCTGGTGGTGGACGGGAAGGAGGGCGCGCAGTATGACGATATTCTCCATTTCACGTTCAGCGCTGACAGCAGAAAAATAGCGTATGCAGCCAGGAAAGATGGTAGATGGTGCGTGGTCGTAAATGGAGAAGAAGGTGAGTTTTACTCCAGGGTATCACAGGTACAGCTCAGCCCTGACAGCCAGAGGCTGGCTTACGTGTGCACGGCTGAAGACGGAAAGGCTGTCGTAATCGACGGCGTGGAAGATGAAAATTATTATGGCTCAATCTCCGACCTTGTCTTCAGCCCCGACAGCAGCAGGCTGGCCTATTGCGCTATTGACAAGATGTATAGGAATTACCGTTTTCTTGTCCTTGATGGAGTCGAACACCCACCCTATTTCCTGGTCTCCGACCTGGTCTTCAGCCCGGACAGTAAAAGAATCGGCTATAGAGCCGTGACCGACAGCAAGGAAGATCTGGTGGTGGTGGATGGAGAGGAAGGCAAGCACTACGAAGGCATAGGTACGCCGCTGACACCGCTCTTCAGTCCCGACAGCAGCAGATATGCCTATCATGCGGCAGGTGAGAACGATTGGCGGTTCATCGTGGTGGACGGAAGCGAGGGCAGGCATTATTTCATGGCCGGTTTTCCTGTCTTCGGCCCCGACAGCAGCAGGGTGGCGTACCGGGTAGATTTGAATGAATCCATGTCCATTGAAAATACGAAACAGGCGGTCGTGGCCGATGGAGTGGAAGGAAACCCATACGGATTTGTGAGCGATCCTGTCTTCAGCCCCGACGGGCAAATGGTGGTGTATACCGCTTCGCACGGTAATCTCTATAACCATGCCGGCGCTGAGCAATTCGTCGTTGTGGACGGAGCAGAAGGCAAAGCGTACGACGCCGTTTTCGATATTGTCTTCGATTCCGCCACGCGCTTTCACTACCTGGCCAGGATGGGAGACAGCTTCTATCTGGTCGAGAATAAGAAGAATGGGCGTAAGTGATCTATGATAGCGGTGAAAAGAGAAAACCGTTGGCCGATGGCATTGGTCGTGGTCTGCATTGTTCTCGCGACATCTGCGCTGATATATTGTGTTAATTGGGAAACGGCCGCCACATTCTCTGTGTGGAGCTGGCTGATTGGCCTGCCGATCGGCATAATAGTCGGATATGGCTGGAACCTGCTCATATTTTCACTTGCCTTGCGTTTGCTTAAGAGCGTCAATGACTCCTGGCGGGGATTTGAAAAATCGGATGATGAGCGAAAATGGTTCTTTCTTTTTTATCTGGCATTGCTCTACATTCCCATCGGTGAGTCCTATGCCATGATGATCTGGCACGGTTCTTATTACCATGCCACCCTGATTCCCGCTATGGGCCAGATGTGGCAGATTGCATTGATTGCTGTCCCGATGGCCATGATCTGGCTGTCAAGCTTCGTGCTGGCTTATGCCGAGTTGAAATGGGAAAGGAAAAAGGCAGGGGTGATGGCGGTCTTCTTATCCGTCTGCACATTATTGTGGATACAGCTCCTTTTACCTTATGCTATGGGAAGAGTGGGATAGTTTTTTAACAGGCTGATTGTCAGATTAATCATAAAGGAAATGGACACTATGAAGAAGATTGGAGCTATACTGGGGACGATGGCAGGATTCTATTTTCTCTGTTTCTGGGTCTTGCCCGGTATCTACCGTTTCATCTTTCCATGGGGAGGTGTGGCGGAGACACATTTACACCCTCTTTATATGGGCATGATCCTG
>CAZFIM010000041.1:0-21361 GCA_964519615.1 uncultured Dehalococcoidales bacterium | reverse complement strand
GGATCCAACCTTAATATTTCCCCTATCCTGTCCTAAGGATGGGGTCCACCTCACAGCATCGTCTACAAATCTTAGCCGAAGCTTTATAAAAACAATATATGAAAATAGAGTTCAAAGTCATAAAATATTTAATTATTTATTAACTTGTTTCTATTGGTGTAGTATTTCCTTGTATAAAAGTACTATAGGACAAAATGCCGGAGAACTTAATGCGAGAACCTGATAAAAGAATCCAAGAAGAACAGATGGTTAAGGAAAGATATGATGAGAATGGGAACAGATGGCAAAAATTATATTTTGGAGGCGGGGCACACCTCCAGAATTGGCTTCAACAGTGTATAGAAATTTATGGTGAAAAGAATATAGAACTGGAGAGTCTTGATTCGAAAGGATTCCGGTGTTTTGAAGAAAGCGGCGAACAAATTTACCGGATATGGGCTCGCTCAATCAACCGTTAGGCTGAAAATAAGCATACTCAATAATCGTTAAATAAATATATATAATACACGATGTTGCTTATAATGATAATCCATCCCGGTGCAGCGCTGAGGAACAACGGCAGCAGGCAGTCGACAATTTTTTTAAATTTATCTCTATGCAAGAAGTCCAGCCTCTTAAAAGGTAAAGGCTGATCCTTAAAAAAAGGACAAAGATACCAGGTGATTCATTTACATTTAACTAATTTCTTCTTTACGGTTAAGCCAGACCAGGAATTATGAACTATACACCCCTTGATAACAGACTCTGCTTTCTAGCAATAAACCATTCCTTATAATATTCTTAATGCAAGATTTCCTTGAACGAACCAATTCAGTTGTATGCATTGCTTTTCAAAACCATGTCATTAACTTTGCAGCCAACATCACTTGCGATAACCTGACATTTAATCAAAAGTAAAAAAAATATGGGTGCCCCCTGCTCTGACAGCGCCTCAAAATTGCCCTGACCTTTGCTGATAATCAACGATGCATTATGGTATATTTCCATGAATTCTTGTGAGCACAGTTTTAAGATCGTACCGGGGGCATCAGAGCCACTGGAAATAACTCTGGCTATTTTATCTATGCCGCAATCATGCGCATCTCCCTGTAACTCATCATTTATGATCGGTCTCTCTTTAACGGCATAAAAAATATCTTTTCCGAGTTCCTCAATCAATATCCGATCGAAAACAGTTTCACCGGCATTATCAGCCAAATACAATATCGGACCATTAGTATCCATCCTATTTTTAAAATCCTGATAATCAAAGATGGCAAAGTCACTAGTTAAACAATTCTCAATTTCCTCTTCTATTTTATAGGCCTTCGGCACACCATAATCAATGACATTACCGGCAACAGCCAGCTTTAAAGCGGCAAGAAGTTTATCATCGGAATTTTTCACCATATTTTTCAAATCAGGGTAAAGGCTCAGAAGCTTTTTATTGCTGTTCTTCTTAATCTCCTCGTAAGGATCACTATTGCCTGTTAGCTCACTCACTACGTGGTACACTATTCTACCTATCTCGGGTGGAGTGTTTTCTAAAGAAAAAGAAGAAACCAACCTGGAAACCTCAACAAGTACTTCTTTTTGCACATCTACATCGACACCAGCAACTCTAGCCGCTTTTAATGCCTGTCTTAAAAAGCAAGGTATACAGTCTAAATATGTTCTCATTACCATTCCTCAAGATTTCGTGCTTTTCTGATTTATGCTCATTGATTTCGGCTATGTATTGCAGGATGTTTGAGCTAAACAGCTATAACCAGATGTAACAGCCTCTGATGTATTGCGGGAAAAAGAGCAAGAATACAGCAGACTATTATACATGTTAACTCAGTGCGTTAAGCAAGAGATTGGTGAAATAGATCGTCTGCTTATTGATTCGTTTTTTTTGTGCAGTATAATTCAGATTAAAAACGCAAAAAGGACATGCACTGACTATTGTATCAGCAGGCATCTTAATAAGGAGATCGGAAGCAATTTTAAGTGAAAGATCCCGATAAACAGAACGTATGCCTGATCCAGCTCCGCAACAGGGCATATTTTCTCCTGTTTGTTCAGGCTCCGCTATGGTCGTACCACACCATTCAAGCAGGTCTCTTGGTTTTTTTGTATATTTTTCACCACGGGACAAACGGCAAGAGTCTTGATAAGTCACCTTACCTATAGAAGTGCGGAGGCGCATGTGATTTTGCTCTATTTTATCGCAGATTACTTCCATTACATGACGTACCCTAAACTTCATATCTCCCAGCAGTCTGGGGTAAAAATATTTAAAGCATTTCATACACCCATTGCACGGGACGATAATCTCCTTAATACCTAAAGCATCAAATTTTTCTACATTTTTCCGGAAGAATTCTCCAGCTATGTCTGTTTTGCCTGTCTCATATATATATGTGCCGCAACATCCTTCCTCCTCCAAAATCATAAAAGATATACCCAGCTTTTTTAAAACTAGATAGGTGGAGGCGGCAGCATCCTTCACCAGATAGGATGGCAAGCATCCCAGGTATAGGAGGGTATCCGATTCCACATACGGGAATTGTTCAGGCAACCAGTCCAGACGTTTTGAAGGATCTCCGTTAACAGAATTCCCACTTGTCAATATCCCGTTGATAATTTCATCATGACGAGGTAGGGGTCCGTACCCTTTTCGTACAAGATATTCACGAGCAAAATGCACTACGTCCGTAATTTTTATACTCTCAGGACACACCATCTCGCATTGAAGACATTTAGGACAGTTATATATACTCTCGATAAGATGCGGTTCGGGAGGCCGATCACTCAATAATTGAACGGCAGTTTTGAGTCTATATAGGGGAGAGAAAAGCAGGTCTCCAGTAGCTTTATAGGTTGGGCACACATCCAAACATACGCCGCACTCAGTACAACGTGATGCCTCTTGCCGTATATCCAAATCTTACTCTCCCTTAAGTTTTACCGCTGTTTACGGTCCAAATCACGTTTTCAAGCTCACCGGAAAGTTATCAATAGGCAAACTGCCCCAAAATAGATAACTTTCCGGTTAGCATGATAACACCTATTATTATAAGTAGACCACCACTAACAATGGAAATTACCCCAAGATGCTTGTTAAGCCCCCGCCATAACGGTGCTATAAACCCCCAGGCAAGGCCGATAACAATAAAAGGGATACCCATACCCAACGAATATATGAGAAGCATTACGGCACCCGATCCGGCGGTTTGAGACATGCCGGCATACATAAGAATAGCCCCCAGAATTGGGCCAACACATGGAGTCCAACCTATGGAAAAAAGAGCACCGATGACAATCGATCTTAAATATCCCGGGTTATGAGCAGTATTCACATGCAAACGCTTTTCATAATTCAGCCACGGTAACTTATAAGCGGCAATAAGAAAGATGCCGAAGAGTATAATAAGCACCCCGGCAATCTGTCGGAGCAGATTGGTATAGACATTGATGATATTACCTAAAAAGCCGGCAGAGGCACCGAGAAACACAAAAATAACGGCGAATCCAAGAACAAAAAAGAGACTATGCATTAAGGTAGGAATATAGCTTTTTCTGGCGCCGGCATCAATAGCTGTAGCCCCGGCAAGGTTGGCTATGTAAGCAGGCACCAGCGGTAGTACACACGGAGAGAAAAAAGATAACAACCCTGCAGAGAAAGCCACAATTAAAGAGATCTGAGCTGTTTGTTCCATATTAAAACCATCCAGAACTATATTTGAGATTGAGTCTCATTTTCATATTACCGATTCTAGCAGTGTACGGCGTTCCTGTCAATAGAGAAATCATTCTTTTTAGCGGATAAGGAAAGGGAAAGCTCTATAGTAAATATACATAAATCAATTAACCTTACCCATAATGTATGCCGTTTTATGGTTTAGGAAGGCCCACGATATCACTGCAGCTTTTGTGGATTCGGGAAGAGTGGTTCATTGCATATCCAGAACATTTCTCTGTATTCCCACATAATTCAAATGGGAAAGATTAGATCTCCTACCGCAAAGACCCCATAAAATACGGTGCGGGGCTGATGCTGACACTCTAGCAGTTACAGAAAACAATAAGCGTCGTACATGTGTAGATACTGACTATAAATGGAAGGAAACAAAATCAGAAGTATCGGAGCATGCTTATTCCATCAAATAATAAACCCGAATTTATTGAATATAATCCCATAATATTCGACTGTTCAGTTATTTATCTTCCGGTTCAGCAATCCTATCAGCCAAAAGCGTTTATTGCCATCAATGTGCAAAACTGAAATACGACCAAGGCTAACCTGATCCTGAGATAAAACCTTAAATGGTCTTATCAAGCTCCACCCTAATTTTAGCTATCTCCTCGATCGGCATTGAAGTCCGGCTCGCTACCTCGGCCTCGGATGCACCCTGTTTCAGGTATCTTCTTATTACCGCAGACATGGGCTCACCTATCTCCACGATGTGATCATCAGGGTCATAGAACCGCAAGACCCTCTGCCCCCACGGCTGCTCTCTAATGGTGTGTATAAACTTCACGCCGTAATCTTCAAGCTTTACAAAGACCTCTTCCAGAGATTCAGATTCAAAATACAGTTCAAGATTCTCTCTCCCCAGTTTTTCAAGGCTATTTGGATTTGCTCTGCCAAATAGCAGATTGGAAATATGGTCGGCATCGTGAATGGCAAATCCTCCGTGAAATACCACATCCGCCCCGAAATCATATTCAATTTTCTGTTCAAGAATTTTCTGGTAAAAAATGGAAGACACCTTAATATCTTTGACAAACAGCAGGGCAGTCTGAAACTTGATATCCATCTTAAGTCTCCTTTACTGTATTCACCGCCACTATATAGGATTGTTGAATACAGGGCAAGACATCTGTGCCAGTTCCCGCTCTTGTTGCTATACTCAGGCTTAAGCGGGGTTTTAATCTGTAAAAATTCCTTGCAGCGTTTGCTATACTATACACATGAGCTATGCAGAATTGATCTCCACACTACAGATAGCTATCGGGCCGGTAGTTTTAATCTCCGGGGTGGGCCTTCTACTGCTTTCTCTTACCAACCGGCTGGGCCGCGTAGTAGACCGGGGGCGTACGCTGGCTTACGAACTACGCGATACAAGCAAGCCCAGTCACCCGAATATAGATCGACAACTTGCTATCCTTTCCCGGAGGGCTCACTTATTACAGCGCTCCATTTTTATGGCAGTACTCAGTCTGCTTTTCTCCGCAGTGCTCATCATCCTGCTTTTTTTTACCGCAGCACTGCATGTCGAGTCCGTATGGTTGATAGTCGCGCTCTTCGCCGGGGCACTGGGCTCATTGATATTTGCGCTTATCGACTTCCTCAGGGAGCTGCGGCAGTCTCTTATCGCATTCGATATAGAAATAGAGTCTTAAGGCAGATCTGATAATTATTCTTTACACCTGCCCGAAACACATATTCGAAACTGAAAAGGGCCCATATTTATTACAGTCGGTTTTCATTTACAGCAAAAAAAACATGTGGTAAAGAAGGTACGCTGATTTTCACGCTTCCACTACAAAGCAGCACGAATAATGATAGAATATGAGCCGATGAATGTAACAGTACTTGGTATCTGCGGCAGCCCCGTCAAAGGCGGCAACACGGAATTACTTCTGCAAACGTGTCTGGAGTCCGCCTTATCCTGCGGCGGTGTAAGCACACTACTCATTACGCTTTCCGGCAAGCGCATTGCAGACTGTAAACACTGTAACTGGTGTACAACCAGACAGGAACAGGGAAAGTTCTGTAGTCAGCATGATGACATGACAGATATTTACCCTGAATTGCTCAAAGCCGATGCTGTGGTGCTGGCCAGTCCGGTCTACATCGGCCGGGCATCAGGATATATGGACTGCATGCTGGACAGATTGCGCTGTCTACTGCTCGGCACGGTATACCGCGGGAGCATGCGCAATAAGACCGGCGCCGCACTTTCGGTAGGGTGGGGCCGCAACCTTGGCGTTGAAACAACCCTCCTGAGTCTGATAACCTCCTTGTTAATGATGGAGATGATACCAGTCGGCCCACTGCACGGCACAAGCTCCACTCTCGGCATTGCCGGACTCGCCAGCGAAGGCGGCAGCGGCAAATTCAAGCCCTCTGATAAACACGGCATCCTGCACGATGAGCTTGCGCTCAAAGGTGCTCAGTCCCTCGGCAAACGGATCGTCGAAATAACCAGGCTGCTAAAATCGTAATTAAAATAATTCTGTGAGCTGCCCGTCTATAGCTCATTAAATACACCCGGCAGACCATCAAAGCAGCATCGGAAGAAAGATACCGTGTATCGTAATTAATCTATAACAATAAATTTTTTGCCGTCATTTTTACAAATACGTCGGATTATTGTCTTTCCCGAAAGAGCGTTATGGACCAGAGATCCCATCATGGTAGCCCACACTCCAACAAAGTAAAAATCGGATAATCCCGGCAGCGTCGTGGTATACTTCTTGTCAGAAAGGTCTTCTCTCATACTAAAGTCCATTTTTCTATTGGGAAGATTAAACCACCCCTGACTTCCCCCCATATAACGTTCCCAGGTCATTAATGTACTGACATCGATAACCTCAACCTGCTTGCTTATCCCGGGGAAATGTTTTTCCAGAATCCCGATAACCTGTTCTGCAACCTTTTGTTTCTCCTGATTATATTTTTCTTTATCGTCGTAATAGAGTTGTTTCCAGTATGTGTAGCTTCCCGTAAGCTCAACTTTGATGGTTCCTTTGCCCAGCGGAGCCATGGTGTTATCGAAAGCGTAGAATTGTGCCTCTATATTCTCATAAGTGCGACCTGCAATAGTTATGGGATGGTCAAGCAATAATACCAGTGATGAAGGTGCTTCAGACAGGTCCCGCTTTACTCCCAGAAAGATATCTACAGCAAACGGGGTCTCATCAGTGAGTGGAGCACAGTAGCTGCGTATTGTTTCATTGATATATTTACCGTCAAGCATATCGAAAATTGTCTTGCGCCCGTCAGCATTGGAAATGACAATATCCCCCCGGTGCTCACTCCCATCAACGAGTTTGATGCCCACCGCTTTTCCGTTATCAACAAGAATTTTCTCCACCCTGCTACGGTAATGAATCTTCCCGCCCAACGCCAAGTACCGCTTTTCGATAGACTGCGCAAATTCTCCCGCTCCACCCACCGGCCACTTAACATCCCCTCTTATTCCGCCGGTATGTCTCATAAGATGAAAGATAAATGGTGCATCCGGATTGGAATACACCATTTCTGCAAATGCTTTCTTCAAAAACGAATCAGAAAAGGTTTGGGCAAACGTGCGCATATTCATATTGAACCATCTCCGATAAAAGAGCATTACAGGCAAGACCTTTATCATTTTCCAAAATGAAGCTCCGTTTATGGCATCGTCAAGCTTATTATCAGTAAACACTCTTATGGTTCTGATGTAACGTGCAATCGCTTTCGCATCTACGGCAGATAATATGTGCAGCGTATCTTCCAGCCTTTTGAGATCATAATAGTCTACAAACATTTTCCCGCCCGGCGAGGCGACGGCCGTGCACTCTGCGAGAGAAACCAGTTCGCGCGGCATCGCGCCAAGCTCCTGCCACATCCGATAGGCACTTGAACCTGGCCTGCAACCGAAAAAGTGGTGGAAACAGGGATCGAAAACATAGCCTTTGCGCTTCCATGATGTACATTGCCCTCCCGACCTGGTATGCATCTCAAAAATTTGTGTCGCGTAGCCGTTCATCTGGCCGTAGACACCGGCTGCCAGCCCGCCCATTCCAGCTCCGATGATAATTATTGACCTCGACATATTATCTCTCCTGATTACAATACTATTGCAGCCGCACGTTTATTTTTAAGCTGCCTCTCGCTTCCCCCGCATATCCTTTCGTTCTATCGATTTCAACTTCCTGAACCTGTTCTTTACCTCCCGATATAATGGCGTACAGAAGCGAAACCGGTTTTAATCTAAAGAAATTGTCGGTAATAATCTCATTGCTAAATCAGCAGCTTCAAGTCACGGGCAAGCGCTATAGCCTGCGTCCGATTGGCCGCGTCTAGCTTGCGATATATATTGGCGGTATGCGCCTTGACTGTTCCCGCCGTAACAAAGAGCTCGGAAGCTATCTGCTTATTAGTCATACCCCGAGCCATCAAACGTAAGACTTCCTTTTCCCGCTCGCTTAGTTCTTCAGATAATCCCCCCGTTTTTTCCTGCGATGGCACCCGAATTGCCGCGATCAAGCGAGACAGATAGTCCTTATCTATCACATAAGCATGGGCATCTACAGAGCGTCTGTGCATCAATTTAAAAAGAAGTTCAGCTATAGGCAGTCCCTCATCAATAAATACTCTCATATATCCCTCAGGCTCAGCCAGGTAGAGGGCTTCCCCAAGCGCTGTTAAAGCTTCCGGCTCATTTTCCTGTGTTTGATATGCCAGTGCCTTCAGGACCAGTATCTCGATCAACTTTCCGTACCTTCCTCCCTGCTCCGCCGCCTTGCCCAAAGACGCAAGCAAGCTGAGAGCCCGTCCGGTCTTTTCCTGCGCTAAAAGTACTCTTGCCGCTGTTATTTGCTCCAATTCACGCACTATTAAAGGTCCTGACTCGCCCGGCCGGCTTTTTCCCAGCCAGAGAGCAGCGGCAGCAAGATTGCCCTGTTCCAGCCACAACTTTACATGCTCTGATGCAATCATCGCGCCAAGGGGTTGAAACAGCGGAGAAGAATGTTTTATCTGCTCCGCCTTTTTCAGTATCTCAACGGCATCTTCCGCATCCCCCCGCGCCTGCAGCACGCGTGACTGTACAATATATGCGATTACAAGGTCTGTCGGGCTTTTCCATGATTTCATCCGTATAATTGCATCGTTTATACGGTGTTCAGCAAGCTTGAGATCGTTCCATTCACAGAGAATCTCGCTCATTCCCGCGTCAATTTTCGCTATCGAACCGAAATGCCGGGCACCTTGCTCATACGCTATGCGCAGCGTATCCTCATAAATATCAGCTGCCTGCTGTAATTTACCCTCGATCTTACGGACAGCAGCTATTTCATAGTTTGCCACGGCCAGCGTCAGTATATTTCCGTTTTCCCGGGCAATTCCGGACACCTCGCCGAGCTGTTCGAGAGACCCTTCCAGATCACCATCCAGACGGTACGCTCTAGCCATAACAAAGGGAAGCACGCTGCGCATTGTCAAATTGTCCTTGTCGAGCAGTCCACTTGCCTCCTTTACCTTATCAAGGGCACAGGCAGTATCACCCCGCATATCGGCAATAAAGGCGCTCTGTGCGGCGATGCTGCCCAGAATATCACGCGACTGTACTGAAGATACATTCCGTTCAAGTTTGTTTCTGGCGTGTTCCAGGAATAGTTCTGCGTCAAATATTCTGCCCGTAAAAATAGAGAGCCAGGCGAGATGAACGCAGAGGCGCGGCCGCATATACAATATCTCCTGCGGTATCTGCAGCCTCCACCTATCGAGAGTATCCAATTCGCCCCGTATAAGAAGCGGCATGGCGGCCTGTTCCAGCAAGTTTACTGTTCCTTCATAATCATGCGCTGAAAGTGAATGCGTTACGGCTTCATTCATCATACCGCTATTTGCATACCACTGTGCTGCGCGGTGATGCAGTTTGTCCGCTATGCCGGGTCGGGACTCAAACAAACGGGCTTTAAGTAAATCTGCGAAAAGACGGTGATAGCGATACCAGCCGCGCCGGTCATCAAGCGGTACAATGAACATATTCGCGTTCTCCAGCAACTCCAACATCTGTTGTCCGTTCGTTTGACCGGTAACCATATCGCACAGACTGCCGTTGAGCTTCTCAAGGATAGATGTCTGCAGCAGAAATGCCTGTACTTCCTCCGATTGGCGCTGCAGCACCTCCTCAATCAGATAGTCCATGATATAGCGGTGTCCCCCCGAGAATTCCATGATAAAACTTGAAAGGTCTCCCCTTCCCTGCATGTAGAGTGCCGCCATCTGCAGCCCCGCCGCCCAACCCTCGGTCTTCTCCGCCAGCACGGCCATATCTTTTGATGAAAGCGTCTCTCCCATAAAACAGGCAAAATACTTCTCTATCTCATCGCTCAGAAAACGCAGGGTATTAGCTCTGATTTCAATCATCTGCCCTCGCGCCCTCCAGCGGGCCAGCGGCAACGGGGGATCACTGCGAGTAGCTATGACAACATGCGCGTTAGAAGGTGCGTTATCAATAAAAAATGAGACTGCGCTGTGTATGCCCATATTCTCAATCTCGTGATAATCATCAAAAACAATGATGATTTGCTCTCCTGATTTGTCCAGTTCATTTATCAGTAAAGTTAGCACCGGTTCGATCTCAGGCAAGCCCGGTTGTGTAGAACTAAGCAGTATGTCAGCGTTCTGTCCCGCACCGGCAGATATCGATTGTACTGCGGCAATAAGATATCTGAGAAACCGCACAGGATCATTATCACCTCTATCCAGCGAAATCCATGCAGCCGATCTCCGCTGGCGTGAAAGCCACTGGCTCAGAAGACTGGTTTTGCCGAAACCGGCCGGTGCCGAAATAAGTATGAAACGGCTGTAAAGACCTGAGTCCAATTTAGACATCAGACGGGGACGTAGTACCACTCCCGGACGGCACTGCGGTTGATGCAGTTTAGTGCTGAGCAACGATTCCTTCATATACAAAGTCCCGGTCGTAGAAGTCAGATGCGCTCATTATACACAGGGCAAAGGCCCACTACCATAGTATATCGCGAAATAAACCATCAACTATACCATTTGGCAGATACCGTTTTCTATCATCTCACGTATTCTGAGAGCATGTCGGAAACAGGAGATACATAATGACACAACAAAAAGATATTCTTACTGCGCAGTTCGATTGCAGAATAAGGGTCAGAAACCATCTCGACGACTGCTGGCTCACATGGTTCGAGGAGCTTTCAGTTAAAAAGCTCGCTAATGGAGAGATGCTCATCTCCGGGAATATGCCTGACCAGGAAGCGCTTTTCGGCCTGCTTAATAAAATACGGGACCTCAATCTGACCTTGATAGCAATCAGAGTCGCTGTCCGGAAGACAAAGTGACTCTGAAACGCCGTCAAAAAAAATTATATACGGAAGCGAATCATTGATAAGAAAATAATTTTTAGGAGTACTGTAATGCGTATAGTAAAAGTATTATCTGCCTTAGCCCTGTTCCTGATTGCCTGCCAGACCATTTGCGGTCTGCATCTTGCTGCTAATCCCTCAGTCACACCTGATGGAGGTAACGGTTTTCACCTTGCCCTTGGTATATCCATTTTGGCGATTGTTCTTGCTTCAACCATCAGCGTTTTCCGTGCAGGCAGGAGAACCGGGTAATTATCCTGAACATATTCAAAAGGAGAGAAAGATGAGTGTGCAAAATCAAAACACAAAGAAGTATAGTGGCGGTACACTACACCGGATAGGATCAAGGAGGAAATCAGTGATCTGGCTTACTATAGCTGGCATAGTATTAATTGTAGCAATTGTGATTATGACCGCAGCCTTTCCGGTCTATCAAAAAGAGATGAATGCTTCCCGTACACGGCTGATAGAAGGCAGCACGATAATTCAAACCCCTTGCGGCCCCACAGAATACACCGATATCGGTGAAGGTTATCCCGTATTGATCGCTCATGGAAACGGCGGCGGCTACGATCAGGGTGTTTTTCTGGCGGAGACATTACTGGGTAATAATTACCGATGTATTGTCCCTTCGCGTTTCGGCTATTTGCGCACGCCCGTACCAGAGGACGGGTCCGCAGAGGCACAGGCTGATGCCTATGCCAGCCTGCTGGATATGCTGCATATTCAACAGGTAGCTATTATAGGAGTCTCAGACGGAGGTCCTTCGACACTTCAGTTCGCACTGCACCACCCTGAGCGGGTAACAGCGGTTATAATGATCGCCGCAAAGAGTCAAACGCCTCCCCCTGAAACATTCCTGCAGAAGATCGTTTTTACCACAATATTCCGTTCCGACTTCGTCTACTGGGCGATAACTAAATACCTTCGCTCGTTTCTGCTTTCCATGTTCGGAGTCTCCTCTGATGTGCAGGCCGGATTTACTCCAGCAGACAGCGCCTTCGTCTCTGACTTTATATCAAGCATGCATCCTATGAGCTTAAGAAAAGCCGGAATATATAATGACCGGGAATATTTATCTACTCCTTCTCTGGACGAATATCCGCTAAGCAGTATCGCCATACCGGTTCTGGTCATCCATGCTGAAGATGATGCACTGCAGCCATTTACGCACGGCGCTCATACCGCACAAAATATCCCGGGCGCACGGCTTGTTAAATTTGAGAGCGGCGGTCACCTGCTTACAGGGCACATCGAAGAAGTGAAAGGAGAAATGCGGAGATTTATAGATAAGCATGCTGCAGCCTTTGCCCATGCTGAACCTCACGGGACAGGCGATCCACCAATTGAACAAGGGTCATAATAATAACGGATATATTTCCGGCAATACATCAATTTTAAAAGGAGACGCCCGCTCTGGACGTTTCCTCTGGTTATTGAATACTCTGTTCCGGCAATTATCCAGAGGGGTGATTAATAGACACGCTCCTACGAAAGAGATGCTTGTTGTGAACTGTCCACCGCATAGTAGAGTGACGCATATGCCATGTAAACCCATATACTTGCAATGATAATTCCTACCCCAAGACAGATAAACCCCGCCAGGCAAACAGGAATAGAGAGCACGCCTATCCAGAATACTTTCCATCCGTGTCCCCTGGTCATTCGCCAGCTCTCCTTTATTGCATCCACAGCTTTCATCTTTTTATCCAGGAGAAGGTACGGTACAAAGGCCAGCTTACAGGCAAGTATTATTCCCGGGAATATCAGTAAAATCAGTCCGATAAGGCAAATAAGATTTGTAAGAACAACTGCCAGAACCACATGCCAGTAATTACGAAATACCTTGAACATATCCTCAATCTCAGGAGGCTCATTACGCACGGCTTTCATATAGGCATACATTAATCCGGTTAATACAGGACAGGTTACCAAAACAAAGTACAGAATCGCAATAACAGCGATAACTATACTTAATGTAATCATTTTCCCAAATTCGGGAATGTTCTCAGTTGATGGCATGATTCCCAAGTTTAAAACAGAGGGAACACAAGATATGGCCGTGTAAATGATTAGTATGAGTAAAAGCATCCAGAAATGCTTCCACATCATAGTCCAGCCGATTTTGTAGCTTGCACCTGCTCCGATCTTCGGCAGCACCTGCCATTCCGCCAGCTGTGCGCCGCAGTGCGCACAGCTGGTGGCACCCGGTATATTCTCCTGACCACACCTTGTACACTGCATAGTATTTTCCCCTCTTTCGATTTACTATCTGATATTATCGGTTTTATCCCATAGCCATAACAGACCTTCCTATATGAAGCCGGTGTTTATAGACATAGTTGTCTGCAAATTATATCCGGCTCTGCATTTACGGCTGCTGGGAATCATCTTTTATCTTATATGATATACTTATCTAATCTCCGGATGCAATAGGTATCTGTAAAATTCGTCAACTCGTCTGCAAAATAGTGTGCGCGCAAAACCTGAAGTCAGGGGGAAATTGTCCGTATCATAGAATAACGTGCATATATGTTACAGTTACTGCTACCCGTTGAAAATACGGGTGGTATCCGTATAATCCCCTATTTCTTTGCGCGCCCATTCAGGCATAAATACATACTATTCACGAAGTGAGAATAAGCATCATTACGGAAGCAAAATCAAAGCTCAAGTGCTAAAGTTTTATGTAAGAATGAAAAGGATATGCGCACAGCGCATCGCTACTCATTCTAGCACTCGCAAGAACATGACTGAATATGATTCTCCGGCAGAGTCATAATGTAACTTTCATCTGGCGGGAGAAAATACACTAAGAGGAGAGTGGGTAAAATGGAATGGCAGATAATAGTAGCACTGGTGGTGGCTGTGCCTGTGATTTTACTTCCTGTCTTATTTGTATGGTACATAAATCTGGGCAGTCTTGTTTCTGTCTTTAGTAAAGCAAAAGTACAGAAGACCGTTCCTCAGGGAATCCCGCAATCTATGCGCAAGGAAATCCCTGGAGTCGCGATAGCAACCAAATAAACATATGGCGGCAAATCCAGGTGGCGACAGGAGCAGGGAAGGGGACAAAAGAGCAATTCGCGTTTGGCGCTAACAAATAGAAAAACCGCCGGGTATCGTGATATGGCAAGTTCCGGCGGCTTTTTATTGCCTTCGATAAGGATAAGGCGAGAATATAGGCCGGCAACGGTACAGAAATACTGCAGTCGGCTCAACGGAGAGAATGAAAAAAAGGAGGTACCCTGATAATGCAGCAGAAAAGAACATTCTCTCCCGGACTCGCAATCCTCAGCTTTTTAGTTATACTCGGTCTGATACCGATAATTATCCGCTTTATCTACGGCATCGGAGCCGTCAGCAATTTAAGCGACGGCCGCCCCTGGGGTTTCTGGATTAGCTTTGACCTTTATTGCGGCGTCGCACTGGCAGCCGGTGGTTTCACCCTGGCCGGTTGGGTATATATCTTCAAACGTGAGAAATATCATGCCGTAGCCCGGCCCGCAGTGTTGACTGCTTTCCTGGGCTACACACTGGTCATTCTCGCCCTGCTGGTAGACCTGGGACAGCCATGGTACATCTGGCATGCCATGATATACTGGAATATCCACTCGCCGCTCTTTGAAGTTGCTGTATGTGTAATGACTTATACTGTAGTGCTGGCGCTGGAATTCAGCCCTGCGGTATTCGAAGCCCTGAGTAAAAGCAATCTACCTGTCTTAAGATATTTTAACTGGCATATGCCTCTGCGCCTGGTTAGGGCAATCCAGATACCGCTGGTTATCGCTGGTGTCGTGCTCTCAACTCTGCACCAATCTTCTCTGGGAACAATGCTTTTAATGATGCCGGAAACGCTGCATTCCCTCTGGTATTCACCCATTCTTCCGATCCTTTTCCTTATTTCGGCCATAGCCGTAGGACCGGCCATGGTAATTTTCGAAACCTCGCTCAGCAGTAGAGCCTTCGGGCATAGACTACCGCAGCAAATACTGGCGGGGTTGGGCAAAGGAATACCCTACATCCTTGGAATCTATCTCATAATGAAACTTGCCGATCTGATTGTTGCAGGTGAGATAGGACTGATATTTACAGCGTATCCGCTAAATCTGCTGTGGTGGACTGAGATGATTATCGGTGTTATTTTACCGATAATACTTCTATCTTCGTCCCGTGTTAGACAGAGCAGAAAAGGCATCTTCTGGAGTGCGGTGATGGTCGTTCTGGGGCTTGTACTGAACCGGTTTAATGTAAGCATGCTGGCGCTGGCCATACGCCCGGGCTTTGTCTACTTCCCTCACTGGATGGAAGTAGCAATATCAGCGGGGCTGGTGGCGGATGCGCTGCTGGTTATCTGGTTGGCTTATCGTCTATTGCCCATGAACCATCACGAAACGCCTGAAGCAGCCTGATTCACTATTTTCCGCTTCTCACGCCGTATCATCGTATTTCATGAATATTGATTTGCTGCAGCGCCTTGCTGCAGGCATAATCAAAACGACAGATGAGTGATTTTTTCCGCCTTTCTCCACACTATGGATACAAAATACCCTGTATAACGTATAATTCATTATGCAACGTGTGTATTTTCCCCTGAGGTTCAATGAGGAGGAACGTGTAATGGTTGATAGTACAAAACATATCACGGGTAAAAATGCAGGACATGTCATGTTTTATGGACTGAGCACCTGCGGATGGTGTGCAAAAACAAAGAAGCTGCTCGATGAACTGGGTGTTGAATACTATTTTAAATATGTCGACCAGCTTGGTGAAGAGGAGAAGGAAAAGACACTGAAGGAGATATGGAAATGGAATCCCAGTGGTTCCTTTCCTACCCTTGTCATTGACAATAGCAAGTGTATTGTAGGCTATCAGGAAGATGAGATAAGGGGAGCGCTGAAATGATGACTCAAGCGGATATTACCCGCGCTGAAGTGGATGAACTTTATGACAAGCTTAAAGACGAGGCGGAAGCTGGTGGATATCATATGAATCCAGACGAAGAGTTTACAAAAGAATTGGTGAAAAGCCTCATCGTAAACGAAAAAAGATACGGTTACCAATCATGCCCGTGCCGCCTGGCATCAGGTAATATCAACGATGACCTTGACATTATCTGTCCATGCGATTACCGTGACCAGGATTTGAATGATTATGGTGCCTGCTACTGCGCCCTCTATGTGTCTGGAGCGGCCGCCAGCGGCAAAAAAATAATTGGCAGCATTCCCGAACGCAGGCCTGCATCTCGGGAGAGAAAAATACGTACGCAAAAATCTACATTCAGGGCTGCTCATAAACTACCCCTGCCCGTCTGGCGCTGCAAGGTTTGCGGCTACCTGTGCGCACGCGAGCAGCCGCCTGAGATATGTCCCATCTGTAAAGCTAAGAAAGAGCGTTTTGAAAAATTTATGTAAAATAACAACCCTGTTTTATGGCATACGCTATTAAGGATAATCAAGCATACTGCCACCGCTTTTTTTATTACTCTGTACATACCCGGGCGTGTTTGCTACCATATCATGCAAGGAGCACAGCATTATGAATGTAAATTTTGCCTCTGTAGTGATACCGTCCCTGCCATATTTGATACTATTGGCAGCGTGGATCGTGGCTGTTGTCTTTGCTATCAGAATATTCAGAAGGAAGAATGAAAGGGCGGAGCTGCTTTTACTTACCGGGGTATGCCTGCTGCTGGCAGGTTCATTGATATCCTTTGCTACAACGTTGCTTTCACCCTGGATAATGGTTCGTATAAGCCACGGCGGACCACTAATCCAGATGAGGTATTTGCAGATCGTAAGCGCTATTAATATCTTCCGCGCATGTCTTTCATTGGGCGGAATCGTCCTGTTGGTGATAGCTTTCTGGAAAAAGTTCAGGCCGGAAAAAGAGAAAACGGTTTCACTTCAAGATAGAGGTGACCTTGAGTTGTAAGAAATAGACATGCGCTACAACTAATTGCGTATCAGAATATAAATACTCCGTACTAATTAACAGCATTCACCTGAATTACCAATTACCCCGTGTGCCCTGTTCATTATAGCTATACCTACCCCTATCCTGAATGCTGTATAATACAACAAAAATCATTCTGGAAATCCATATCATATGCAAACAGTCCGTGAAATTGTCATCACTCTCGTCATTGCAGTTATTGTTTTCTTTGCTCTGCATACGCTGCTTGAATCCCGTGAAGTGCATAATGTCTCAATGTTGCCAACCGTCGAGCCGGGCGAGCGTATCATTGTAAGCAAGGCAGCTTATTTTTTTAAAGATCCTCAGCGAGGCGATATTATTGTCTTTCATTCCGACCGCGGTAAACAGGTAGATCTTATCAAACGCGTTATCGGGCTGCCGGGAGATACGATTGAAGTTTCTTCACGAACGGTGTTTCTCAATGGCAAACCGCTGGATGAGCCTTATATCAATGAGAAGCCCACTTATACGCTTGCATCCTATCAAATCCCTGAAGGTGAGTATTTCGTTCTGGGCGACAACCGCAATTTAAGCAGTGACTCACACGCAGGATGGACTATTCCTCGCGATGCTATCATAGGTAAAGTCTGGTTCACCTATTGGCCGCCCAGAGACTGGCATATGGCTAAACATTACGCCGTTGGGGGCTAATTAACTTTCATATCCGCATGACAAGTCCCCATCCGTTTCAGCAGGTAATTCAACCCTGAACCGGCAATCCGTAAGACCGGTGCTATTCACAGTAATACTTGGGTGAGCAGCTGACCTACCAGGGAAAGCATCGCCTCGAATTGAGAAGATTGAACGATTAGATTCATCTACTATCGGAATACTTCATTACAGCCTGATATAATGTACCGGAAAATAGATTTTCTTAAGGTTACAACCGCTAAAAAGGAAACATAATATAATGATTGAACTGGTATTCAACGACAGCGTCAAAGCAGCTATGGCGATAGCAAAATCGGACGCCAAAGAGGATAAAAATGATGTGGAATCTTTATGGCTTGATCTTGATGCAGGGGATTTAAAGGGATTACCTGATATCGAGTGCAGGAAAAAAATTATATTCTCCATTCTCCGGGGACCTGAATGTATTTGTGATGAGTATGACTACAGTAAGCTGTGGGATTTCAATTTGCAAGCGTTGAACCGCATCTTAGCAGCAACTAAAACGGGGGAAGGGATACGTATCTGGTGGAGTGACTGTCCGGCAGAAATGTGCGGTTTCTTTTTTACCGTAAATTTATTGGCACAATCAGATGTGCATATTACACATATCAAGCTCCCGTCATATCTCCAACAAAGCTCCGGCATATGTGTTTATGACGGCTTTATCAACGTTGCCCCCGAGCACTTTTTTACTCTGCTTCCATTGGAAAAGGAAGTCAACATTTCCCTGCGTTATGCCATCGCGCAGCGATGGGATATGCTTGTTAAAGAGAACGCGCCTTTACGCGCAGTAGTAAACGGACATCTGCATTCCGTACCAATCGATTTCTACGATCATTTTTTAAGGAAGTCCTTTACGGACAGGATATTTTCTGTAGCAAGCGCTATCGGCAAAACAATGGGATTAAATCAACTGGGAGTAAGAGACTGGTGGTATGCGCAACGTATACGATCTATGATTGAAAACGGTGAGCTTGAAATTACAGAAGCAAATAATGATTTTTACAAAACCATGATCAGGAGAAAACAACCAGTTTAAGCGTCTACTTTCACACCATCATGTACTGCACCTCAAGGCAATAATCATGCATAAAAGAGAACGGCCACTCTCCCTTTGTATTCGTTGACAAATGCGTTTCTGCTATTCTTTATTCGCTCCATCCACAGCACCCTCAATAGCAGCAATAGCCGCCGGAAGCCCCTGTCGGTAGCAGGGATATCTCAGGCTCCAACCAAGCATTGTTTTCGCCTTCTTATTGGTTACCCGGCAATTCATTTTAACCGTCTCATATATCCTTCGTCCCATTACAAATCTAATCATGAAGGCCGGAATAGCTCCGGGCCGGGATACTCTCATGATATCGGCCATAAAGTCACTAAACTGCCGCATAGTACAGGGCAGGTCGTCGGCTATAATAAAACGCTCACCCAGCGGCATCTTATGCAGAGCATTTATGTAGGCAGCGGCGCAATCCTCAACATGTATCCGTGGTATGTAGTTATCACCCTTCCCTATCACGCGGTACCGTCCGCTCTTCATCCAGCGGTACATAAATTTTTTAAACATACCGCCCGGTCCGTATATCTCCCCCGGAAGCATCTGTATCAAGGGAGGCTCTCTTTCACTAACGGCCTGTGCGATAAGATAGTCAGCCTGCTCACCGATGGCGCTCATTCCAAATCTCTCAATTGGCCATGTTTCATCCGCAATCGTATTGCCCGCTGTTCTGAAGCTGGTACCAAGCGTAAGAATGAGCGGGCAACCGCATTTTCGGGCAGCGGCCATCGCTGAGGAGAAATAGGCAGTGGTCTGCAGCTTGAGTGCCTGAAATGTACGATTTGTTATCCTTCCGGGTGTAAATTCGGGCATAGCTACCGAGATAACAGCATCCTGCCGGGGCAAATCTGAAATAAAGGACTGCGGCTCAAGAAGGTCACCCTGAATACAGCATACGCCCCTCGGTACCAGCACGGCGGCTTTTTGGCGGCTGCGTGTAAGCACCGTGACATTATATTCAAAACGGACAAGCTCCGACACAAGGTAGCTGCCTAAAAAACCTGTACCGCCTATTATTAGTACTCGCATACGTCCGCTACAAATCAGATTATTTCCAAGGCACAGATGTATATTGCCTTTTGTATGTGATTGTCATGCAGTTTTCTCTTTGGCATAATAAGGGTAATTAGCAAGGTTGAGTTATTTCCCCACTATTACTTTAAAAAGAGCGGCTATCACCAGCAGATATGCCACCAGCCTTACAATTATAAATAGTATGCTCATACCCCCTTCCAATCCCAACAGAGCGAGAAGATGAGTCACTCCAAAAAGTCCGAAGGCTATGCCGATAAAAAGAGGTATTATATTCTTCTTTGCGGAATATCCCCATATACCCAGTATTAAGATAACCACACAGAGAATCAAATTGACAATAGTTACTGCTGCCATAATATACCCCTCCTGCTGAATACTGCTTTCAAACTGCTTTATAACCAGCTTCCAGCGAGTATAGCAGTAGAATTAAAAGAAAACAATACCCGGCGCTTAATTATTCTCATCCTGTATCTGCCCCATTCAGCAATAAATACTTGCAACAGATGGAATACATCATCGCTTACACGAAGTTGCGTACCGTTCTGCTCTCAATTGCTTTAGATGTACGCTAAACAAGGACGGCATCAGAATAGCTGCTTATTGAGCGCTTATGGGTATTCAAGAAGTAGATAAGTAAAAGTATAGTACTGTGTTAATTGTATAAAAAAAGGGGGATATAGTATCCCCTCTTTTTTCATCTATTCATTATTGTTGCTTTAATAACTCTGCGATTGAAGCATCAATCGCAGAAGTATCGAATCCCCCGGCTGCCAGACCTGCCCTTGCAACAGTCATATCACCATAGGCAGTAGCACCGCTGGAAGCTATTCCGCCCATAATTTTCCCATCCTTGACGAGTGGTATGCCGCCGGAGAAAGCCGTCCAGCGTTCATGAAAAAACAGTGACGGCAGATTTCCTGACGTGAATATACCAAGCCAATCTCTCGTAGGCAATTTACCATAGACTGCCGTATAAGCCTTATCCTGTGCTATTTGAATGCTGAATAATGCGGCATTATCCATACGGTGAAAGGCAAGAAGATTGCCGCTGCTGTCCACAATAGCAGTGGCCATAAGCAGGCCCTGTTTCTTTGCTTCTTTTTCCGCCGCCTCGAGCATCTTTTTTGCCGTATCAAGAGTTAAACCCTCCGAATAACAGAACGTACCCTCTTTCCATACGTCCGGCACAAATATTTCTGGATTCTTGTCTTTATCAGCCATTAGTTGAAACCTCCTTAACACATTAATTCATTAGTACTGTAATCACCCATACGCCTGCTCCGTTATCATTACCCTCTCCATAGTAAAGATCCGGAACATGAAATATCATCTCTTCATTATTTTTCTCTTTTACGTTTTAATAGTACTATTTTTTAAGTACGATATCTCCCAGATAGGTATCTATGCGGGTTTTCACGTTAAGCTTCTGAGGCTGATAGCCGGGCTGCTCTATGGTAAGTGAGTATTCCGTATCTGCCTCCAGACCGTCAAATTCGAAATCTCCGTAGTTGTCCGTTCCGGCGGTGAGGGTCTGCTTCG
>CAZFIM010000040.1:0-21534 GCA_964519615.1 uncultured Dehalococcoidales bacterium | reverse complement strand
GCCGATAGGACAGGCATCAGCAATCTGCTTTTGTCCTTTGGCTTTTACCGGGTCTATGATAACGATGCCGTCAGGACGTTTGTAGACAGCGCCGTTCTTTGCCGCCTTCATGCAGGCTGGGTCGGCACAGTGAGAACAGGGTGTGGGGACTGTGGCGACTTTAATCCGACGGGAATTATCGCCGCGCTCCCATTCACGGATGTCCATCCAGAACTGGCCCATCATGGGTTGCGCCGCAGAAACAGCGGACGCATAGGAGCAGTGTTCATCCTTGCAGGCCATAAAGCAGCAGTAGCAGGCCATACACATACGTGAGTCGATAGCAATGCCTAATCTCATTTTATGATACCATCCTTCTGCTTAGTTTCTCTTATCTTTGCCTGGACCTTTTCAAAACCGTGTCCCTCGATGATCTCCTTGCATGTCGGTGCCTCCGGATCAGCAGAGCGGGCGACAGCATCCAGTTTGTATTCGAAGCCCTGGTTATCGGGTAACGTACCATCGTATTTGCATATATCCATAAGAGCTGAGTTGGGAACCATACCGGGAGCCATGCTGCCCTGAAGCCTGCCCGGGGTTAGAACATTAACGCAGCCGCCGATGTCCATACAGGGCTCCCCCGGCTTCACAGGATTATAGATGGGTGAAGAGCAGTAGGCATGAATGGTATTTACTTCTACCCTGTATGTGATGTGTGCTATACAGACTACACTGCCCCGCTCGTTAAACAACAACACAAAGTCACCTTCTTTAATGCCTTTTTCTGCCGCTTTTATGGGGTGAATTCTGGCAATAAGGTAGGGATTACCGTTGATATATTTCCTGTTTTCGGGAATCTCCCATAACCAGGGGGTAGAGGAACCGGTATGGGTGTGATAATCAAACCTGGGATGAGGCGAGATCAGATGGAAGGGATATTTTCTGGCTCTAATGGAGTGATGCCCTTCCCAGCTGTATTTGTATGTTGCGATTGGTGTGCGCGTCTCGTCGTGGGGTGCCCAGTATAGTAATGATTCGGAGACAAATTCGAATTTGCCGGTGAAGGTTCCGAGCTTGCCTTCTTCCTGAAGATATTTATGATTGGGTACATCACAGGGACGCTCTTCTGCAAACCAGCGGAAAGCAGGATGGCGGTGCCAGTTTTCGGGCACACCCGCTATATAGTAGCCTTTTTTAGTAAGGTCTTCCCATGAGATTCTTTCACAAAGGTCCGATTTTTCCCAGAAACGCTTGCACCAGTCCAGCTCGCTGCGGCCCTCGGTGTATTTATCGCCCCAGCCGAGGCGCTCAGCCAATTGCGAGAATATCCAGTAGTCCGAACGTGAATCCCATAAAGGTTCGATAGCTTTATCCTGGAAGACGATGATCTGCCAGTTATTGCCGGTTTGAGAATGCGATTGGTAGCCGCCGTCACCGGAGCTGCCCATGGAACCGATATCGCATCGTTCCAGGTTGGTACAGGCCGGCAGGACAACGTCTGCAAAGCGAGCTTCACCGTGGAAATGGATATCCTGATTGACTACAAATTGAAGCTCGGGGCTTCTGTACATGCGTACCCACTTATTGGTGTCAAGCATGGTGCCCATGAAGGTGCCGCCGTAGCGGTAGAACATGTGCACCTTATTGCAGCCGACCTCAGGATAAATATGCTGGGTAAACTGTAAATCTATGCCACCTCCGCAGAAGCCTTCTCCATACCATTCATAATGGCCTTCCAGTATGGCCTCCGGCAAGTTAGGGCGGTACAGCTTTTGCGTCACGCAGTTGACCGCGCTGTTATCAGCGACAGGCTCGTTAGCTATAGATGAGAGCGGGTCGGAGTATCCTCCGAACCAGAAATCATAGTCCATTGGGGAGCCGGTGGCACCTGACCATATATTCTGGCCGGGTTTACCCATGCCCTGCATGGCAAAGAGCTGTACCATTAAACGCGCGAACTCAGTGCCGTTGGCTGTACGGCAGACACCGCCGAATCCACCTCTAAGCCCTGAGCCGCCCATGGTCTTTGTTGAAGCCCAGCGGCGAGCCAGCGCTTTAATATCCGCAGCAGGTATTCCGGTCTCACCCTCTGCCCATTTGGGAGTCTTGGGTGTGCGGTCAGCTCCTTTGCCCAGAATATAGTCCGCCCATTCATCGAAGCGGTGAGCATGCCTGGCGATATATTCCTTATCGTATGTTTCCTCCGTTATCCAGACGTAGGCAATGCCCTCACAGAGAGCTGCGTCCGTTCCGGGACGGGGTGCAAACCATTTATCGGCCTGTTTGACGCTGGAAAAATTGTGGAAGGGATCGATGTAAATAAACTGCACTCCCATGTCATCCAGCCAATGACGCCACATGGTAGACTCATTGGCGGAATAACCTCCGCGTGTGCTGTCAGGATCGTGCGACCACATTATCATGGTCTCTACGTTCTGAAGAGCGTCCTCCAGCAGGTCGACGGTCTCTGCTCCTCCAAGGCGCCAGTAAAAACCGTAGGTATGAGGCGCACCCCAGTGGAAGCCTTCCCATGAGTCGGGGTTATCTAAAATTTGGGTGTAGCCCAGCATACGGAAGAAGCGTGCGAAAGCAGAGAGTTTATATCCCAGCAGCCCCCAGCTGTGGTGGGAGCTGGTAATAGCGGTCACCGATTCTTTACCGTATGTACCCTGAATACGTTTTATCTCCCTTGCAACCAGACCGAGTGCTTCGTCCCAACTCGCGCGCCTATAGCCGGACTTGCCGCGGTTATCGGTATTGCGGTTCAGCCCGTCCGGGGTCTCCGCGAAATCCTCCCGGATCAGGGGGTAGCGAATGCGGTCGTAGGCATATGCACGGATTTTTTCTGTGAGAGCATGAAGTGCTACTGTGGTCTTACGATACGGAGTGTATTTCTTGCCGCGGGCCTTGATAACCCATCCGGCAGGGTCTTTTGAATCGAAAATGATAGGCCGTATGCGCCTGATAACGCCGTTTTCCGTGTGGATGGCGATAGGCCCACCGACGCATATACTGTGTGTAACTTTTTCAGTCATTATATTCTCCTTGCCGCTTTAATTAATTCAGTCGGTGATCTCGACCAGGGATTTGGCAAAATCGGAAGTAGGAAGAAACTTGATCATACGGCCAACCATATGGCCGTTGACAATCTCATAACACCGGACGTTGAATACTTCTGATACAACGACCTTCAGTACTTTACCTTCAGGTGTTTTATAGAGACGATTAAGCTTAAATGAATGTTGTACCATAATCTGTTCAGACATATATGTTCTCCTGCCGTTATTATTTTCTTCTGAAGCTGTACTGCACTCCATACCTTTCATCCCGGACATTGCCCAACGGTTTCCACGTTTCCATGCCGCTCAGAATCCCGTTGATTGTCTCCTGAACTGACTTGCTAGGAACGCCGCAGCCGTCCAGACCTTCATACCAGATTTGAAACGCGCAAACGGTATCGCCGGGGAATTTCTCAAGCCAGCGCTTGACGGTGGTGGAGAGCTCTCCGGTATTAGTGGTAGAAATTTTTGGCATTGCACTATCCTCCTGATATATCCTGTTGCTCAGATTTATTACGGATTACAAATTCAATATCTTCATCCTGATCACGGTCATTGCCCGGAAAAACAGATAAAATGGCTTCTTCCGCGGTAGCCATTACGTTATACAGGTTTAAATCTTTATCAAACTCAGCCACAAAGAGCGAATCTGCCACTTCTGCAAGATTGCGTATGACCGCGGTATATTTTTCGTTCTTTTCAAATTGCTTTCGCCCACCGTCGGGGGAGCCCGGAGTATGATAAAAAAGATGGAATTTACCATCGAAGTCTAAAATATAAAGGAATTCATTTTTTGACCGCACAATGACCATATTATGGTTGGTCAATTCCTCTATAACCCTGTTGGCTTCCCTGGGTAGTGTATCGAGTTTGATATCGTCTGCTATTATATTAACCCTATAGATTGATATTGATGATTTATTATATAATAACAATTATCTATATATCAATCCTTTACACGTTCAGTATTTTATAAAAAAATAGGAAAAAGAACAATTAGTTTTAAGATAATTGCCGATGGATGTTAATCAGTTAAAATATTTTATAGCGGTTGCGCAGACGTTAAATTTTTCTGAGGCGGCGCGGCGTAATGGGGTCACACAGCCCTCCATAAGCCATTATATAGGGGAACTGGAGAAGCAGCTTGGTGCGCAGTTGTTCATCAGATCAAGGCGAAGTGTGGCAATAACTGATGCAGGGCGTGAATTTTTGCCGTATGCCGTTGAAATGGTTGAGATAGCGGAGAAGGCAGCGCACAGGATAAAAAGGATGGAAAACGGCAGCAGCGGTCGTGTCTCAATAGCCGCTCTCACCACTTCCAGCGAAGTACTCTCCAGATGTCTGACTGCCTTTGCGCATAAGTGGCCCGATATCATGGTGGATATCAACTTCAATTCAGGCCGCAGTCAGGTGATTGTTATGAATGAGGCCAGGTATGATTTTCACTTTGCCGTACGTGAAATGGTACCGGCAGGAGATACTTTTGAAAGTATAATATCGTATATAGACCACCTCTGTGTGGCCTTTCCTGCCGGACACCCGATGGCAGGAGCGCCGCTGGATTTTTCCAAGCTTGCGGATGAACGCTTTATTGGCGTTTCAGAGAGCGATAGCCCTGCCCTGTATAACACCATAATGAGCGTATGTACCGCAAGAAACTATACACCGAATATCGTGTGTCAGTACGACCGTCCTGAGGCGGTGTTGTTCTCGGTGGGCACCGGAATGGGCATCTCCATAATTCCTGAGGCATTCAGCAAGGTATTTTACTCTGAAAATGTATCTTTTACCCGTATTCCAGGTGAAGATGCCATACGTATTTATGTTGTTGCCTGGCGCAAGAACATAGTCAATCCGGCTGCCAGACTCTTTCTCAACGTCGTTCGTGAGGTTATTGCGCAGACAGACATATAGAAGGTTTAGCTGGTAGGGACAGCTGTCTGGCCTGTGCCGTACCGCAGGTTTGGGCTTCGTCATTTCATGCAAACCCAGCAGCATTTTTCTGCTGCGGATAGTGTAGTTATGGCATTTTCTCTTAGCCGGTCAATCTTAATACGTTTTTTATAAAATAGTATTGACTTTGACCTCGCAAGGCCGGAAAATGAAACTATAGCCGTTTGTCGAGGTGATGTGGCAGTGGTGCTTACTATCATATTCTTGCTTTTTTACTCAATGCCGTAAAGCTGGTCCCTGATCTTCTTCTGAAAATGTTTGTAATAGTGGCGGATGGGTGTTTATTTTTTAATATAGTCGACAGAGAAATATATTTATGCACCGATCGCGGGTCGACCCCATAAAGCGGGCAGGTATTAAAAGGATGAAGGAGGTGCCGGAATGATCAGGGTAATCATTGAACGCAGAATCAAACCGGGTGCACATACCGAACTGGAGAGATTATTGATTGAACGTAGAACAGAGGCCATGAAATATAAGGGTTATATTTCAGGTGAAACGCTCCAATCGACAACTGATCTCAATCATGTCATTATTATCAGCTCATGGCACAATGAAGAAGATTGGAGGGCGTGGTACAACAGTCCGGAAAGACAGGAGATGGACGGAAAAATAAGAGAGCTATTGATTGAACCGGAGAAAGTCTCCATGTTCGAATTTGTACATACTCTGGGGTCTACCCCTCCCCACTTCAGTTTGATGGCTTGATATTAGCTGAAAAGGCATCCCGATGTTATTGGGATGCCTTAATTCCTTTTTAGAAAAACTATCGGATTGCTCTATGCCCGCACGGTGAAAAATAATATCTTTGCTATTTTCGCCGGAGTTGGTTTATCAGCCCCATGACACCCTGCGGCAGCAATAGCATGATGACGATTAAAATGACTCCCTGAATAAGAAGGCTGATACCGCCATATTTGCTGAGCAGGAAATAGAGCACAACATAGACGATTGTACCGATAATCGGTCCTCTTTCAGTACTAATACCGCCGATAACGGTGGCAAGCATCATGGTCATAGTCCAGCGTATATTGAATGCACTGGCAGGCTCAATGTATCCCTGATAAATATAAAAGATAGCTCCGGCTATACCGGTGACCATAGCGCCGATTATGAAAGAATAAAGCTTTAATCTGAAAACATCCACACCTACACTGGAGGCTGTCTTGTCATTATCGCGAACAGCAGCAAGCCCCAATCCCAGCTTTGATCGTAGAATCACCCGGATGATTATTACTGATATCACGGCGACAGCAAGACCGAATAAGTAGAAATGAGTAATCGATAGATCGCCGATTGCTTTTACTATGTAGCCTGCGCCCCCGCCGCTAAGGTCTTCTCCTACCGGCCTCCAGCGGTAAAAGATAATCCGTAAGATCTCGGGTATAACCAGTGTTCCTATGGCAAAATAGATACCGCGCAGACGGAAGACGGGAATATAAATAATTACTGCAACAATTGCTGCAACTATAGCACCGGCGATGATGCCCAGATAAAATGGCAGCCCTGACCAGGTGACCACCACCAGTGCATAGCCTGCCAGACCTATAAACGCCGGCTGACATAGTGAGAGCAGGCCGGAGTAGCCGGCAAGGAGATTCCACATATTGGCCATGGACAGATAAATAAAAAATAGAAACAGGTAAAGAAGCCAGCTCTGCGGGATCCCTGTAAAGGGGGCTATCGCCAGCACGATTATCAATATTACCAGTGGGAAAACACCTTTTTTAAACTGATTAATAAATGTGTTCATAATTCAATCAACGTCCGAATACTCCTTGCGGTCTGATGGCAAGTACAAGGATAACAATGAGGTAGGCAAAAAGCATTTGGAGTGCACTGCCAAAGAAATATGCACCAAGGGTTTGAGCCAGACCCAGAATAATCCCTCCGATAAATGTCCCGAACATGCTCCCCAATCCGCCTATTATGGTTACACCGAAAGCGATAATGAGAAACGAGACTCCTGATTGTGGTGTGAAGGGAAATGTCAAGCCGAGAAATACACCGGCTATTGCTGCGGTTGCAGCGGCAATGGCAAAGGCAAAGGCATATACACGCCCGGTGTTTATTCCCATAAGCTGTGCTGCTTTATTGTCCTGAGATGAAGCTGATATTGCCTTTCCCAAGTATGTTCTTCTTAAAAATTCCCGCAGGAAGATCATCACGATTACTGCTGCGATGAAATCGAATACATAGGTGTTTGGTATAACGATACTGCCGATATTGAAGCTTTCAAGGCTGTATGCCGTTGTGATACTTCTGGACATCGGCGACCATAGAATCTGGGCCAGATTCTGAAGCACGAGAGAAATACCAAAAGCTATTATTAAAGGAGATTCCGCTGATATTTTAAAAGCACGGCTCATGAGAAATTTCTGGATGCCGTAACCAAGCAGCAGCCATAGAGGTATACCGATGAATATGCTAATGATCGGGTCGAGACTCCATGCGGTCAGCAGCGCATAGGCAAAGTAGCTGGCGAACATCACCAGGTCGCCATGAGCGACATTGATTAATCGCATCAGCCCGAATACCAGTGAAAGACCTAATGCAATTAATGCGTACAGCCCTCCCAGTAAAATGCCCATGATTATGGCAGAGGATAAGCTTGCTAAGTCTGTCATCTATAGTTCCTTACCATCTTTATATGCCAAAATACGCCTTTTTAATCTCTGCTTCCGCCAGTATCTCAGATGAACTCCCGCTTAATACAACGCGTCCTGTTTTCAAAATATATGCCCTGTCCGCTTCACTGATACTGCGCTTCGCATTCTGTTCAACAAAGAGGATAGTCACTCCTCTGTTGCGAATCTCCTGTAAAATCCTGTATAGCTCATTAATAACTAAAGGAGCAAGGCCCAAAGACATTTCATCAAGTATCATAAGTTTGGGAGAGGACATCAACCCTCTCCCTATGACAAGCATTTGCTGTTCTCCACCGCTGAGTGTTTTGGCTAATTGATTCTTTCTTTCTTTAAGTATCGGGAAGAGATCAAAAACCTGCTCTAGATTTTGCTGTTTCTGCGACCTTGCGTTTCGGTTATAAGAACCGATAATGAGGTTATCTATTACACTCAGGTCAGGAAAAATCCTCCTTCCCTCAGGTACCTGTGAGATGCCCTGAGAGACTATTTGGTAATGTGTGAGTCCTGAGATATCTTTCCCGTCGAATATTATCTGCCCTTTCTTTGGATGGATCATGCCCGATATCGTATCTATTAGTGTTGATTTACCGGAGGAATTGGCGCCTACCAGCGTTACGATTTCACCGGATTTTACATAGAGAGAAACATCCCACAGAGCTTGAAAACTGCCGTGAAACGAATCCACATTTTTAACTTCCAGTAATATTTCCGAAGACATTTCTTTACGCGTTTTCTTCCTGTTATTGATTTTTTTGCCGGTTTTTTTACTGGCCCAGGTAGGCCTCAATTACCTTGCTATTTACCATAATTTCATCTGTATTGCCTTCAGCTATCTTGGTACCTTTGTCCATGACTACAATTCTGTCAACAGCCTCCACCATTACCTGTAAAACATGTTCAATTAAGATAACAGTGATTCCCATCTGGTGAACCTTCTTTAAAAGGTTTAGAAAAACAGGTATTTCCTCTTCGTTCAGCCCTGCAGCTACTTCATCCAGCAGTACTAATGCAGGTTTGGTTGCAAGGACTCTGGCCAGTTCAAGCCTTTTAAGCGTAACGACAAGCAGGTCCTTAGTGAGCAGCTGTTTACGGTCTGCAAGGCCGACAAAGTCCAGCATTTCTTCTGCGTACGCTTCAGCGGCGGATTTACTCAGTCCCTGTCCATAAATAGCCGCCACAACTATATTATCGAGGGCTGTCATCTGAGTGAACGGTTGAGGGATCTGATAAGCTCTGGCGATACCCATATGGCAAACCTCATGCGGAGGCATACCGGTAATATCGCGTTCATTGAAAGTTATTTTCCCTGTATCCGGCTTATATTCCCCGGAGATAATATTTAGAAGCGTTGTCTTGCCTGCACCGTTAGGACCCATAAGGCCTATTACTTCTCCCGCCTGAACATTGAAACTCAGGTCGCTTACGGCGGCAACACCTCCGAAATGCTTATTAATATTAGTAACTGAAAGAATCGGTTTGTCCAATTAACTACCTTATATTAAAAGCCTTATATTTATCGGAGAGAAACTTGAGACAGGCAGTTGCCCTGTATCCCAAGCTTCTCTCCATATTTATTCATTCTAATTTGTCAAAGGGTTAGTCATAGCGAAGTGGGAAAATGGGATCGGCGGTGGGTTTGACGAAATCTACATAAGAATGAACGACTTCGAGCGTCCAGTTGCCATCCGAACCCTGCCATTGCCCGTATACGAGAGCGCCACGGCTGAAATTGGCAGAATTGCCTTTCACCCTGTGAATGACAGTCGGCAAGTCTGTTGCCCACAAAGCATCGCGGAGCTTTGCTTTATCAGTCACAGTGCCGGCCCTCTCGATACTGTCAATTATCACCTGCATGGTACGGTAGCCGTCAGCCATACCGGAGTTGATTCCTCTCCCTGTATCTTCATGCCAGCGGTCATGGATTGATTGAGGAGTTTCACCTCCGATTCCCGGGCTGTCTTCCCATGCCGGGTGCCAGTAGATCTCAGTACCTACGCCGAGCGGGAGATTGCCGCCCCATGCTTGTACGTCTTCAAGGAAAAGCGAACCTCTCCCTAAAGTTGCAATCTTGGGTTTGAAACCGAGTTGTCTGCATTGCTTCCACAGCGTGGCGATGAAAGGCGCGGGTGCATTGCCCCATACAATCTGACAATCTTCGGCTTTCCATTCATTAATAATCGATGAGAAATCAGTGGTTTCCATTGGTGCCAGACCCAGCTTCTTATCCAATCCGACAACATCATAACCCAGGTCCGGAACTATCGAAGGGAATACACCGTACCAGCCGATGCCGTCCGGGTCGTCTGAGGCGAATACCGCCATCTTTTTATTGGTCTGATCACCAAACATTTTGAGCTGTGATGCCCATGCATCAAATACCGTATAACCGGGTACTCCTCTAAAGTCTCCCTCTTCGGCCGGGGAGGCTATGGCGAAAGTGCCGCAGGCAAAGGTCCAGTCCCAGTGCCCCGGAGCAGCATCTTTCATCGCTTTCCATGGCTCCCACGGGCCGCAGCAGCTTACAAACGGAATCTTATATTTATCAGCTACGTTGGATGCACTGGAAGTAGTCGTGGGAGGTTCACCACCCATGCACAGCAAGTCTACTTTGTCATTTAAAACCAGGTCTTCCATAAGAGCTCCGACCTTTATAGGATCGCTCTCGCTGTTGCGGACTATTATTCTAAGGGGAAGTTTCTTACCGTATTCTTCTACGTAAACGCCGCCCTGTTTATTGATATCTTCTATTGCCGCCTCAAGCCCGTATTTTGAGCCTTCTCCGAAGCCGGCAAACATGCCGGTCAATGAACACGCAGCACCTATTACTATCTCATCTTTTTCGGATGATTTGCCCGTCTTGGAGCAACCCACTGCGAGCAATGCCAGACATAGTACGCTTACTATCAATATTGATATAATTTTTTTGTTCATATTATATCTCTCCAGTTAGTTATTCTTGCTCTTCTTTGCTGGAATCTTAGATCATACACCCCTCCTCCCTGTTATTTGACTCTTTGCTCCGGAGGATTGTCCGGTCCGTATCTTTCTTGTTAACTCACGGAAAATCCTCAACCGGTAGAAACCACGTATATACGGAATTTATCTCAGTACAGTTACCGGTTTTGACGATTCTATCTGCCAAATTAAACAAATACCCTACTGAAATCACTTCTCTTCAGGGTGTAAAAAAATTGCAGCCTGACTCGCAATAACTATTAGTACCTTTGAAGTGCAATATTGAACATATTCGTGAATATTCGCTGTAGTGTAGCAAATATTTACATCGGTGTATATAATAGATTCTATAATTGCATTTGTCAATAGTGCTCATCCGACAACCGATAGTTTTACATAATTTGGGGAGTTCGTGCAAATAATTATACTTTATTATACTGTGATGTCTGGAATGACTGCTGATCGTGTGGTATAATTTCGAAAACCCCCCCGGTTGTACGCATTATTATCAATAGTGATATCACATATGTTTTAGCTTGCTAATATAACCGTCCGGAAAAATAAATATTTTATGGAGAAGGAAAAATGGATCGTGTCAAAGGTAAAACAGCAATAGTAACCGGCGCAGCTAACGGGTTGGGAAGTGTTTATGCCGCGCTTCTGGCAAAAGAAGGTGCGAAGGTTGTCGCTACCGACCTCGATGAAACCAAAGGGAAAAAATTGGTGGATGAGATAAACAGGGACGGCGGCAAAGCCATATTTATCAAGCATGATGTTACCAGTGAAAGCCAGTGGAACGAGGTTATCGCCAGGACGGTGGCTGAATTCGGCAAACTTGATGTTCTGGTTAATAATGCCGGAGTGATGTTCCGCAAGAATATTGAGGATACCTCACTTGAAGAATGGCAATTTACTATGAGAGTCAATGTGGACGGTGTTTTTCTGGGGACGAAATGCGCGATCGCTGCTATGAAGAAGACAGGAGGAGGTTCTATCATTAATATTTCATCGATGGGGGGAATTGTCGGCACTCCCGGAACGTCTGCTTACAACGCCAGTAAAGGCGCAGTGCGCCTTCTCACCAAGGCAGCCGCTCTTGAATGCTCAAAGTCCGTTCTGGACTATAATATCCGGGTAAATTCCGTTCATCCCGGTCTTGTGCTGACCTCCATGGTGGATGCTGAAATTAAACAGGAGGTAGCCGCTACCGGGAGAAGTTATGAAGAGGTAAAGAAAACAAGAGAGGACTGGCACCCTATCGGACGCCTGGCTGATCCCATAGATATTGCCTACGGCATATTATATCTGGCGTCTGATGAGTCCAGCTTTGTTACCGGTTCAGAGCTGGTGATAGACGGCGGTTTCACGGCGCGGTAGGATGATGGCGGAGATGTTTGAGAAATAGTTCGTATCGGGTAGGCTCATAGAATAGCGTTTAATCCATATAACGGCGTATATATTATATTGGATGGACATACAGCCGGGTATCATTATCACGGCGGATTATAATACGTAATAAGGAGGGATCTATGTCGTCTGTGTTAAAGGATAAAGTTGCGGTAATAACAGGTGCGGGCCAGGGGATCGGGAGAGCATTTGCGCTACGCTTTGCCGAGGAAGGGGCAAAGCTGCTGCTGGCGGATATAAAGCTGGAAGGCGTACAAAAGGTTGCCGAAGAAGTTCGGGCTAAAGGCAGCCAGGCTTTTGCCGTACGGACCGATATCTCAGACAGCAACTCCACCAAAGAGATGGCTGACAAGGCAATGGAGCATTTCGGCAGGGTAGATATACTGCTTAACAATGCGTCCATCTGGGCCGGGCTCAATATCCAGCCATGGGATTCATGGGAAGAAAAAGAATGGGACAGGATATTTGACGTAAACGTAAAGGGGACATGGTTGTGCTGCAAGGCAGTAGCTCCACTGATGATCAAGCAGAACAAAGGTAAGATTATCAATATCTCTTCCGGTGTGCCCAAGTCTCCTGCATCTCCATTGTGGCTGCCCTATTCGGTAAGCAAAGGCGCCGTATATACGCTGACCAACGCCCTTGCCCGGTCTCTGGGGCCGTCGGGCATTAATGTGAATTCTATTGCTCCCGGATATACCGCATCAGAAGCAAGTCTGGCGCAGGTAGGTTATAAAGATATAGAGGATGCCACGATTGCAGCAAGGTGCATCCCCCGCGGTGAAAAGCCGCAGGATCTCATAGGCGCTGCCGTATTTCTGGCCTCCGATGACTCCGACTTTATCTCCGGACAGATACTGTTCGTTGACGGCGGGGCTACGATACAATAGCAGGCATCATACGTTGCTATAACCCGTTTACTTCTACCTTGCCGGTTCGCTCCCCCTTCATTAAGATAGTCTGAGCGAACCGGCAAGGTACATTGTGTACTGTAGTACGGCCGCTCATAGCGCAGCGAGGGAGGTTTGGTCTTGAAGAACGGGAATTTGCGTGACCCGAATCTGGATTTGCTGGTGCTGCTGGATGCGACTGCGAGGGACGCGCTTAAGGTACGGGGAGTAGAGCTTCAGCAATACGATTTATCATACGTACAGGTAAGGCTGCTTTATCTGCTTTTAAAAATAAATAAGGCTGTCAATGTCACCGATGTATCGAACATGCTTTCCAGAAAGCCACATTCAATCTCGGAGCTTCTCACAGGGATGGCTGCAAGCGGGCTGATAAGAAAGACAAAATTACCTCCCGGCAGAACTATGAAGATTTCTATTACCAGAAAAGGCCGGCGCTTATACTCCGGTGTGGAGAGAAAGTCGCTGGAACTGCTATTCTCAGTGCTGGATGAGGAAGAACGCAAGCACTTTGATTCCTGTCTCATGCGTATACGGACGCGGGCGCGTGAGATGCTTGGACTGGACTACATACCGCCGTTTTTAACGTAACAAAAACAGAGAACTGAGCCGCAGGCCGCATAAGACAGAGAAGGAAAATTAGAAGCAATGTATGCAGTAGTAAAACCGCTGGGAGAATCAGTCATAAAGGAAATACAGCCGGCTCAACCGCTGGACAGCCTGGAAGGAAAGCGGATAGGCTTTTTCTGGACTATCTTCACCAATGGAGATAAACTGGCCGATGTTCTGGAAGCGGAGCTGCGTTCACAGTAGCGGCATTGTGCTTGTGGGAGGCTGAGGAACCTGCTCGCCCGCAGTTGTGCGGGCCGCAACATGGCTGGAGAAAGCAGGTAAACCGGCAGCGGTGGTTATATGCACCGGATTTATCCCCTCCGCCTACACGGTTGCCCGGACACCCGGGCTTATGAACCTGCGCGTAGTGGAATACCTCCGCCCAATATAGGAGTACAGACCTTTAATGGGATCAAAGGCCGGACCAGCTGTTGATCGTGGTCGGCGGTTCCGCGGGCAGGAACCGCAATTTCCTCTGCCAGCAGACGGGGAATCAGGGATTGGCCGTCTCTAAAGAGATCAGACTTCCCTCTCACTGGAGAACCTCAGGTGCATAGATCTGCTGCTGCGGTATTATCCGCTCATGAAAGCGGCTCAAACACCTGGCAAAGATCCACATAACCCCGTAATGCAGTAAAGAGCAACTAGCGGGAGTATCTCAGATTGGATGCAAGAAATGATATCTCGCTCTCAAGAACTTTCCTTGCCGCCTCGTCTGCATCATCTTCACCGGACGTTCGCAGCGCGTTGTAGTTAAACCAGAGACGTTCGGCCGAAGCATTTATCAGCAGTTCTTTTTGATGTTCGGACGGGCGCTGCCATTTGTCTCCGAATATGAGGGGCACCAATCTGCTTGCGGCATCATTTGCCGGAGCATGGTCCTCGCTGTTTGCCGGGATGCCGGCAAGGAGTTTTATCAGGGCTTTAAAGCCGGGTGAATTCTTATTGAAGTCAGTTTCATTCGTTTCCATCTAGTGCCTGCTCTCAATTAATGTATTACCTGCCGCTTGCGGCTGCGTTATAGAAATAGTAACAGAAATCCTCTTGTTATATAAGAGTAGTTGTACTAGAATTGAGATATAACCTGGTTGAATTGTATCAAACGTCATCATGGTGAGGAAGGGAAAGGAGGTACAGTATGATGTTAAGCCAGGTTGCTACGGACAGGCTGCTTGATTTTGCCGAACACCACGCTGAACATATAGCCGGGGCATGGTGGAAGCATATCCTGAAAAATAAAAGAGTCTCATCGTACCACGGGCTGCCGGAAAATAAAGCGCTTGCTTCTGCCGTCTCTTTCTATAAGAACCTCAAGAGAATCTATAACAGCGATGATCTCTATTCTGCAATTGACAGCTATTTCTCCCGCTACGCGGCTGCCAGGTATGCTGAAGGTATTCCTTTGCAGGAGGCCGTGTACGCGCTGGTGATGATGCGGCGGCACCTGTGGCTTTACGCTGAATTCCAGGCTTTATTTACCAGCATGCTGGATATTTACCAGTCGGTCCAGAGCATTAACAGGACGGTATTGATAACCGACTATGCCACATATGTCATCATCCGCGAGTACAGGAATCTTGCAGCGTAGCTGTGATTAACGGGATACTAAAGAAATCAGGATATCAGCTTTTCAGAAGTGACAGGATAAAAACCGGAGGGGAGGCGGTTATGAAAGCTTTTTTTCTGTTTACAGCCGGCGGGCCGCTGGTGGTCTTGACTTCCTATGACTCCATTAATCATCCTGAACTGCTGGGTAAATTCCGCGCGAGGGGATTTACCAAATTCGTCGCCCATGAGGTCTCTTTGGAATCTGCGAGGCTCAGGTATGGAAAACATTTCGATGTTGTCTGCAATGACCTTCATGAAAACGATGACCTGAGGATACTGGATTACAGCGGAGAACGAGCATTCAAGAACTGGAATCTTCAGGAGTTAGGTGCTCCCATTTATTGCGAGCTGGATTAGACGCTGCAGATCCCCGGCACTTTCTTTATGGACGAAAAATCCAGCTTTGCGCTGCCCGTATGTTCAGACGTAATTATAAAACGATTATCAGTGTAAGTCATAAACTTGACATAAAGGAGGACAGGTTATGAGACAGACGATTCTGGTCCCGCTTGACGGATCAAAGGTGGGTGAGGCCGCGCTGCCGCTTGTGGAAGAAATGATGTCCAAGCTTGCTCCTGAAATTGAAAAGGAAATAGTGCTGCTGCAGGTATTGGAACCGTTAAAATTGACCGCGCCGAGTGCGGAAGTTGCCGTATATACTCCCGATTATGTAAAAAGGATTGAACTGCAGGAAAAGGAAATGCAGGAGCAGCAGGCTGTGAAGTACCTTGATAGAGTGAGACAGTCAATAAGTATTAGCGGCATCACCATGAGAACAAAAGTCATATTCGGTAATGCCGCAGAGGAAATTGTCAGGGTGGCTGGTGAAGAGGGCGCGAATTTGATCGCTATGTCCACTCACGGCCGCTCCGGCATCGGCCGCTGGGTTTTCGGAAGTATAACGGATAAAGTCCTGCGTCATGAGGAAAGTGTGCCCGTCCTCGTCGTACGGGCAAAGAAGAAAAAAGTATAAGATAATTAATTGAATACTCCCCGTATGTATCTGCCCGTGATTCCCGATATATGGAGAGTGCTATTATAGAACAGCCGCAGGGCCGTTTCAGAAAAATACTGCAATCTGCCGGGCACCATGCGGAAGAAAGTGTATATCAGTATGCTTCCGGACACACCTTACTATCGGGGCAGTACCGCGCAATTTGATTTCCTCCGGGCAGCAGGCAGAAAGATAAGCAAGAAATTTCTATTTTCCGTCACTGCAGCCGCTGTTGCTGCTCTGATCGGCATCGCCGCCTGAAGCCACATTTGTTTCCTTGGTGGACAGGTTTCTGATATCAGTAGCGGGTGTTCCCCCGCTGTCAGCGCCGAATAGGGACGCCCCTTGCGGAAGATTTCCACCATCGTATTGCAATTCAACCATTCCGCAGCTGGCGTAACCTAGTACTAAGAATAAAAATAATGGTATAAATATCATAAGGAACAGAATAAAAAGACCGCCCGCTGTCCATGCTTTACCAGTTTTTGTCATCTTCCGCCCCTCCCATCCCAAATAATATTCAAGGCCGTACTTACACTATATTAGCTTTGTTATCGCATGTCAATAACTCCTGTGGCCGGGATGAGTGCAAAATGTCCTGTTGCGGATAAGGCAGCCCTGTTATCCGTCAGCCGCTATGTTATCAGGGCTGCGTGCAGGAAAACCGCAGCAGACGGTGGTAGAATATATACATATTACAGTGTGTTTATATTGCGGCCGTTTTTTGAAGCTTGCGTTCAGAAACGTTCTGGCCTGAATCCGTCATGTCTGAGGAACAAAAAACATCGTACAACTATATTATTGCTGTTGCCGCCTTTGTCATTGCAGCCACCTTCGGTGGAACACGTTTTGCATTCGGCGTGTTCTTCAAGCCGCTGATAAACGAGCTGGGCTGGAGCAGAGCGGTGACCTCCGGCGCCTACTCGCTCAGCTATATCACGCACGGGCTCACCGGCCTGCTGATAGGTAGAATTTTAGGCAGGGTAGGCCCGCGTCTTATTATGACGGTGGAAGCGCTGTTCATGGGCCTCGGGTACGTGCTGATGGCGCAAACAAGCCATGTATGGCACCTGTACGTGTTTTACAGCGTTATGATAGGCATTGCCAACTGCGTCCATGTGCCCATACTCTCCACCGTCTCGCAGAATTATACCGAACGCAGAGGTCTGATAACGGGCATCGTCATGGCGGGGGTGGGTGTGGGCCAGCTGATCGTGCCGCCGCTGGCTGCCTGGATGATTTCTGTCTATGACTGGCGTTTCTCCTATATTATTATTGGTATAGGTGCTCTGCTGCTGATGATGGTCTCGGCGCAGTTCCTTAAATATCCCGGCGGAAGGACTGCTGACGCATCTACGGCAGGGAGCGGAGCTGCTCTGGCGGAACAGAGTGTGGGCGAACCTTCCGTGCGGGATGCGATGCATACGGTACAGTTATGGCTGATAATGGCCATCCAATTCTGTCTGGCCTACTGCACTATGGCCGTTATGGTGCATATCGTGCCGTATGCCACCGACCTGGGCATAGCGCCCACCGTAGCGGCAAGCATCCTCTCCGTGATAGGTGGCGCGTTGATTGCCGGGCGGGTGGCCATGGGCGCCGCCGCCGATAAGATAGGGGAGGACCGCATATTTCTTATAGGTTTTGTGCTGCTGGCGGCAGCTTCCATCGGGCTGCTTCTGGTCAGGCAGATAGCGGCCTTCTATCTCATCGCCGTCTTGTTCGGGCTGGCTTTAAGCACCTCATCGGCTATAGGTTCCACACTGATAGCCCGGATTTATGGGCTGAAAAGGCATGCCGCACTGTTCGGTATGACCACATTCAGCTTTACCTTCGGCGCCTCGATAAGCCCGTATTTGTTCGGATATATTCACGACCTCAACACCAACTATCACGAGGCTTTCCTCACCGGTGTAGCTGTGGCCCTGCTGGGACTGATAGCGGCAGTGCTGCTGGTAGCGCGCATCTCCGGCAGGCGCAAGGCCGGGTAGACGGCGCTGGTTTCTTTTCCCGGTGCTGTCCTGACGGCATAGCAGCGGCAGTCAGGGGAATGGGATTGGAGCACTGCGCGGCACGATCTTAAATTCGTCAGGCCATGTAAATAGTAGTAAAATAATTGAGTTATTCAGTGCTTAAACTCTCGTATAATGCTTTACTAGATAGTGTGATCTGACCCGCTTTGCCAAACTCTGCCGAAAATAATCATCAAGCTCTCAGCGGCACCCTTACAGTTGCTGCCGCATTTATTATCATGGCCGTCTTCGGGGGGACGAGCTCTGCCTTCGGGGTATTTTTCAAGCCGGTGATGAATGAGTTCGGCTGGACCAGGGCTCTCACTTCCGGTGCTATAGCGTTAAGCTTTATCACGCACGGCATCGCCAGCCTTGGATTGGGCAGGCTCACCGACCGCTTCGGCCCCCGTATCGTACTGATGATAAACGGCCTGTTTATGGGTGCAGGCTATATACTGCTTTCCAGTATCGGTGAGGCATGGCAGCTATACCTTTATTACAGCGTCGTAATAGGCATAGGCAATGCCGTGCATGTCCCGCTGCTGGCAACCATGGTCAGGCGGTTTAAAGCGAGAAAAGGGTTGACAACGGGCATAGTGCTTGGCGGCATAGGTGCCGGCCAGGTGATCGTACCGCCGGCTGCTGCCTACCTGATCTCTACCTATGATTGGCAATTATCGTTTGCTATCCTGGGGATCACCGCTCTGGTGGTGATGCTTGCTGCCGCGCAGTTTTTAAAGAACCCGCGGGCGGAGAAAGAAATCCCCGCAGCTTTGCCGAACAAAAAATCTATGCGCGCCGTGGAATTCTCATTACCTGCGCTGTCCATGAGAAAAGTGGCTCTCAGCAGACAGTTCTGGATACTTGTAGTAATAAATTTTAGTGTGGCCTTTTGTGTTCAGGGTATTACGGTCCATATTATTCCCTACGCAACTGATATTGGCATTGCTCCTCTGGTCGCGGCGAGCATCCTGTCTTTTATGGGTGCCGCTATGATGCTGGGGAGAATCGGGATAGGAGTCACCGCCGATAGAATCAGCGAGGGGAAAACGCTTGTTGCCTGTTTAATTACGCTGATGCTGACCCTCTGCGGACTGCTGCTTGCCGGAGAGGTATGGTATTTATATTTATTCGGGATGCTGTTCGGTTTCAGCACGGGCGTACTGGTGCTGGGCTCCACTTTAATAGCCAGGATCTGGGGGCCCCGCGCTCACGCGAGGATATTCAGCGTAATCAATCTTTTCATTGCCTTTGGCGCGGCTTCCAGCCCCTACGTATTCGGTTATATACACGATGTCACGGCCAGCTACCGGACTGCGTTTCTTACCGATATTTCTCTGGCATTTGCAGGCATTGTACTTGCGCTCATTTTGTGCCGGGACCTGGCCAAATCAAGTAAAACGTTTCCGGTTGTTTCCGGATAGAAGTCCCATATGAAGGAAAAATACGGCAGCCTGAGGGCAGGCTGCACGTAGGAAAAGGGGCGCATTCAAAAGTGTAGCATTATGGACATCCATTAAGTAAAATCTTCGGGGAATAATTGTTGAACCTCTTCCCATTCTTCTTCAGGTATCCTCGAGAAATATTCGTGTAACTTTGTTCGAAATAGATGTCGATGTTTGACATTAAGCTGTAACAACTTTTTTAAGCCGATATCCAATAATAGTTTATGTCTAATAGGTAATATGGTTGAAAAATCAACAACTGATTCAGAACCTATTACATCATTGTTCTGATAATAAAAGAATTGGACAGGATCATTTTCAGGTCGACTTATACCATTTTCTATTAGCCTTTGATATTCAGGAGAATCAACTTCAAACGGCAGTTTTAATGACAAGGGTGCAACTAATATATATGGCCTTCTGGGCTGCAGTTTTCCTTGATCGTTTTCATACCATGTTAGTTCGCAGCAATGAGAAATTATAACAAGATAAGTTCGCCGGATTAAGGTTTGAGGCAGAGTAAATTGTCCGTCTTTTGCTTTGTGGAATATACAGGGAGTAAACAAAACTTGCTCAAGAATATCACCTTGGTGCAAATTATCAGTTTTAGTCTCGATAAACATTTATTCAAATAATATCAAGGTCTGCCCCAATTACTGGTGATTTTGCTCTACTAGGTTTTGGGTAGACTTTTTTAATACGGGCCCTATCTATGTTTGTAACTACTGCATAATCATCTAACTGGGGCTGCTCAGGTTGGTGATAAAAATCAATTCGTACCGGAATACTTCCGATAATCAACGATGAACTATCGCTTGAACTAGAGCTAAACGAAGTATTAGCTGCTGTTGATTCTTTTACATACTCTATTTTATCATTATCAATTAGGTTCATGTCTCCACCCTTCAAAGGTTCTAGTATCTTGAACTACTTGCTGTGTTATACCTGGCCGAACTTGAACGGATTGACGTTTAAGCTCTCCTTCGCTGACAAAAACATTACAACCACCAGATATACTTTCGATCAATGCACGACGAAATACATAACTTGATTGATTATTTCCACCAAGTAGCATATTAGGATCGAATGGCGAAGATAATTCAAGCTCATTCGCAATATTATCATAGAGCATTTTAATTGTTTGATACAAATCATCATCGGGTTTCTCAATTACTAATTTCAATTCATCACGTGCTTCTTTACGATTAATTGTATAGTCATGACTACCCGATTCGCTGCATAGAAATTGAAGAATATTCTCCACTTTTTCCTTATCGTTAATTTGCCTAGATAGAAGTTTACTTGCTAGCATTCTTATTTGGGTTCTTGCCCTATATGCCTGCCCAAGAACAAGAGGGTGTACTTGCTTAGATAGTTCATTGATAATTGTGCCTATATCATCTTTTGGCACAGAAGCAGATTTCACGAAATCAAGGAAACCATTAATAGCTTCAACACTGACAGATA
The DNA here is from genome assembly GCA_964519615.1 of uncultured Dehalococcoidales bacterium. GTDB lineage: Bacteria > Chloroflexota > Dehalococcoidia > GIF9 > UBA5629 > CAZFIM01. The sequence goes on along the minus strand of CAZFIM010000040.1, from coordinate 487 downwards.
CTCTTTGATTAGGATTCGCACCAACCGGCTGTGGATTCATGGGCGTATTAACACTTGGATCAATAGGGCCTAGAGTAGCTTGTTTAGTCATTAATATTGTATCGGCTCCGAGAGAAATAAGAGTCCCTCCACTATGGGCTTTCATTGGTATAATAACTTCAAATTTATTGCAAAATTGCCGAATTAAATTTGCAATACTCCACGAAGCTAGGGTATTTCCTCCACTTGTATACAAGAATAACGAAATACGTTCAACATTACCGATAATGTCTAGATGGTGAACAAAGAAATCAATAACTTCAGGATGGATTTGTGTTTCAAGGTTTCTGCGATCACCGGTAATATATGTTATTACCTTCGATTTACGCTTATCTTCTAACTGACGATATAGAGGTATTCGTTCAGCTAACATACTAATCACTAATAGTATAGCATACTATATATAACGACATAATATATTGCGTTTAGCTGAGATATCGAATATACT
>CAZFIM010000039.1:14745-21723 GCA_964519615.1 uncultured Dehalococcoidales bacterium | reverse complement strand
ACCGGATTTGACCACAACGATCGGCTTGACCCTGGTTGCTCTTTTCAGTGATTCAACCAGCCTTTCTCCATTGCGTACGCCTTCGATGTACATCATTATGACCCGTGTGCCTTTATGGGAGACCAGGTAATCGAGCAGGTCGACTTCATCTATATCTGCCTTATTGCCTACCGATACGATCGCAGAAAGCCCTATATTCTCAACTTTGGTCTTGCCGATCATAGCAACACCGAGCGCGCCGCTTTGAGTGATGATGGCGACGCTGCCGGCTGAGATATCGGAAGGACCGAAGGTGGCGTTAATCGGCGCCATCGATGAATACACGCCGATAACGTTGGGGCCGAGAATTCTCATGCCATACTGGGCAGCGTATGAAGCGATTTTCTTTTCCTCCTCTACATTCCCGATCTCCGAAAATCCTGAAGTGATAATGATTGCGTGTTTTACACCCTTGTGAGCGCAGCTTTTTACCGCTTCAAAGGTATGTGCAGCAGGAATAACGATCGTGGCTACATCGATTTCATCCTCCACATCGGCTATATCTTTATACATGGGATATCCCAGCACCTCTCCCCCGGAGGGATTAATAGGATATATCTTCCCTTTATAGCCGCTGGTGACGATGTTCTCGACAACTTTATATCCCAGCTTCTGGTTGTTTCTGGAAGCACCCAGAATTGCTATGGAACGTGGTTCAAATAGATATTTAATAATGTCCTGTTTCATACTCCTTACCTTGTGAATATTTTACTGAGGTGGTATACGTTATCTTCGCTGGCCGGGCGGTCTATCACAAAGCCTGCCTGTTTGAAGATGTGCAGCATAGACCGATTCTCCGCCAGTACCTCTGCCGTGAATCCAAGCAGCCCTTTCCCTGTTGCGATGGTTGTGAGATAGGAAAGCAATGTTGTGGCTATACCTTTTGATTGATAATCGTCCGGGACAGCAAATGAAATCTCTGCTGTATGAGTGGCTTTATCGAGATAATACCGGCCCACTCCTACCGCTTTTTCATCCATTGCTTCTCCTTTGCCCAAAAGAGCAAGAATAGCCATATCATTGCTGTAGTCTACCACAGCAAAGTCCTGAAGAAACTCATGCGGCATACTGGTGCGCGTGGAAATAAACCTGCGGTAGAGATTCTGGTCGGATAAGTTGTGGATGATATCTTTCAACAGAGGCTCATCGCTTATCTTTACAGGTCTGAGGAAGATCTCAAGTCCTTTTTTAGTTGTACGGTATGTTTCAAGCCCGGAGGGATATTCTCCCTTTTTACCGGGGATAAATGCCTGGTCTTTATATATCAGGTTAAGCCGTTTGGCTTCCTGGATCAGCTCAGGGCGGAAGGACGGATGCGCTATGGCGATCAACTGCATTGCCCGTTCTCTGATGTTCTTACCGTGAAGATAAGCAATACCGTATTCTGTAACGACATAATGTACATCGCCGCGGTTTAACGTGACACCGGCCCCGCTTTGCAGAAAGGGTACGATCCTTGATATTGTGCCATCTTTAGCGGTCGATGGCAGGGCAAGGATGGACTTGCCTCTTTTTGCCAGGGCTGCGCCCCGCATGAAATCCGATTCGCCGCCTATACCGCTGTAAAATTTCGAGCCGATGGATTCTGCTGTTGCCTGGCCGGTGAGGTCTATTTCAAGCGCGGTATTGATCGCAACTATTTTATCGTGCTTGGCAATGACCAAGGGATTATTAGTTGAGTCTATTGTTTTGAACTCGATAGCAGGATTATCGTTAATATAATCGTACGTTGATTTTTTACCCATGCAGAAGGAAGCTATAGTCTTTTCCTTGTTGAATGTTTTCAACGTATTATCGATTACCCCTTTTTTAAGCAACTCAACGAGTCCGTCTGAAATAAGCTCGGTATGAACACCCAGATGCTGCTTATTTTCCAGATGAGCTAAAATGGCATTCGGGATGCTTCCATACCCTACCTGAATCGTATCACCATCCTGAATAATCTCAGACACGTATTCGCCGATTTGCTTTGACACATCATCCTGCGGAGCGGATTCGAACTCCAACAGAGGTTCATCGTGCGGAATAACAAAATCTATATCTTCGAGGTGGATGAAACTATCTCCGTGTACCCGCGGCATTTCTGAATTGACTTGTGCGATAACCCGTCTGGCATTTTGTGCAGCTGCCTTTACGATATCGACACTTATTCCCAGGCTCACAAAGCCATTTTTGTCAGGCAGGGATGTTTGAATAAGAGCTATATCGATGGGTACCTGACCGGCCGCAATTAGTCTGGGTATCTCGGATAGAAACGTTGGGGCATAGTCCGCCATAACGGTATTAACCGCCTCTCTGTTGGTCTCACCGATAAAAAAGCAGTTATGGCGGAAATTCCTCTTGAATTTCTTATTGGTATAGGGGGCTAATCCCAGTGTGAATACCTGTATTAGCTCCGCATCGAACAAAGCGTTCGGATGATTGCTGACGTAATCGATAAAAGCGTTGACCAGATACTGCGGTTCGCCGCAGGCTGTGCCGATAAATATACTATCTCCGCGGTGAATGTGGCTTAAAGCCCGGTCTATCGGTACGAATTTCTCCGGATATAGTATTTGAAATTGTTCTAGATTAGAATGGGCAATATGTCTATTCATTTACTAAGATCACCTGCCTTTAAAAGGCAGCACTAAACACCAGATAAACACAAACCTGTGTTTTTAATTATACCCTAACTTGTGGAAATAAAACAGGAATTGTAGAAGAAGGAAAAAATTTTGTGAAGATTTGTACGTTTTATCGGCCATGTTCGGGTCTTTGTGGTGGAAAATATTATCACGCAACATTGCCGCGTGAAATGTTTAATCCTTTTTCTCGGAGTGCTTTGACAGGAAATCAAGTACGAGCTTGTTAAATTCCTCCGGCTGGTCAATCGGTGAAGCATGTCGGGAGTTTTCCAGTATAATAAACTCGGCGTCAGGAATCATCGATGCATGTTTGCGCTTTTGCTCGGGAAGTACATAATCCTGATCTGCCGCGATGACCATAGTAGGGCAGCCTATCGTGGGAAGGTAATCGACCACACTCCAGCCTTTTAGTGCCCGGATAGTATCCATGTAAACCCGCCTGCTATTTTCTGCTATACGCTGTTTTGCTATCTGGCGGATCAGTTTTTGCTCGTCGTCCGGAAAAAGGCGTCTGCTTTGTACTCTTGCCAGAGTTCTCATACCGGCAATGCGCAGCAGAATCATCCTTCTCCAAAATTCAAGATTATCCTTCAGCCTGTTCAATACTATTTCAGGATAGCTGTTTGCTATAGTAAGTGTTTTGACTTTTTCAGGAAAATCGAAGTAGAGTTGAAAGGCGATAATCCCTCCCAATGAAATGCCTACGATGTGGGCGGAACTGATATCTAATTTAGTTAGTAAGGCTGCAGTATCAGCGGCGAACATTGCGACGCTGTAAGGTCCGGGTGATATGGTGGTCTTGCCGTGACCGCGTATATCGAAGGTAATCACGCGGTAATGCTGAGCAAAATACGGTACCTGAAGCTCCCAGTCACGCTGGCTGGAGCCCAGGCCATGAATAAGGACCAGAGGCTCTCCCTGACCGGAAATACTGTAAGAGATATCGATACCGTTTACGTGCAATAGGGGCACAATACCGCTCCTTTCTTCCGGTGTATTCAACAAGCAATTGCATCGTAGTTAGAATTGAATAGTCGACCGGAACGGAATGGGATAAATATCACATACAGGCAACCCTCTGTTAGCTACAATTATACTATAAAAACAGATTATGATTTTATGTGTAACAAGTATAAAAGCATTATCATTATTAAACATGAGCAGGGGTAAATGGTGGAGAAAAAGATGCGAATTACTGCTATAGCAGGTGTTATTCTATTGATTTCAGGATTTATTTACGGAGCGTTGTATATGAGGGATTCATTATTAAAAAAACCCGCCGAAAATATAGCGGCGTCTATAACAATACCGCCTATCGACCTGTCTGCCCCGAAGAATGTGGAAATTGCTACCTTTTCATTGGGCTGATTCTGGGGTCATGACTCCCGTTTCGGGAGTATGGAAGGCGTGATACGGACGTCCGTAGGCTATGCCGGTGGAACGAAAAAGGACCCTACTTATTACAATCTGGGCGACCATAGTGAGACTATACAAATTGAATATGATCCGCAGATAGTTTCCTATAAAGATCTTCTTGAAGTGTTTTGGGCAAGCCATAATCCTGTTTATCCTGCATATTCAAATCAATACAGGTCGATCATTCATTATCATAATACAGAACAGAAGAAGCTGGCAGAGGAAACGCTGCAAACAGAGCGGGCGCGCTTAGGACAGAAGGTTCATACTGAGATCGTGCCCTTTAAAGAATATTATCTGGCGGAAGACTACCATCAGAAATATTATCTCCGTTTGAACCCGGAAATAGCAGGAGAGTATAAAGCTATCTATCCGGATGAGAACGATTTTATCGCTTCTACCGCAGTCGCTCGAGTAAACGGCTATTTGGGAGACAACGGAACAGTTGACGACCTCAAGGAAAACCTCGATGTTCTGGGGCTTTCGGGAAAAGCGCAAGAAACGTTACTCATTCTTGTATCATCGTCTGCCGGTTATTGCAGTAATTAGCAGTATGCCCACACCATGGTGTGATTAGCGGCAATTCAATGGAAAGGCAGTGATACGGATTTACATCATTCCTGTCACTCGCTTGCGGGTCTGTTTGGCTGCAAGTTGAGTGAAAGGAATGCCTGGACAATTGTTGGATCGAACTGCGTACCGGAGTTCTTTTTAATTTCCGCTATTGCAGTATCAAGTGATAATGCGGCTCTGTAAGGGCGGTTCGAGGTCATAGCATCGAATGTGTCTGCAACGGCGAGTATTCTTGCGCTGAGAGGTATTTCATCTCCAGTTAATTTCTGTTCGAACCCTCTGCCGTCATAACGGTAGTGGTGATATTTTATCATCTGAACGATTTTGTCATTTACTACAGATTTTACTATTTCGGGTCCGATGTTGATATGATCCATAACATGTGCGTATTCTTCTTCAGTTAATTTGCCGGGTTTATTACGAACATGTGGATCAAGAGCTATTTTCCCCACATCATGCAGCAGTGCGCCCCAGCAAAGATTTTCCAGCTCTTCCGATGTGAGATGTATTTTTTCACCCAGCGCTAAAGCTATGTTCTTAACCCTGTGGGAATGCCCCGCTGTATATTTATCGCTGGCCTCCAGTGCTGTTACCAGGGATTCGATAGCGCCGATAAAGATCTTGCGAACTTCCCGAGTTTGTTCTGTGAGAGATGTTTTAAGCTGTTGCTGATAGCGTTTGATTTCCTGCTCTATGTGCCGCTTATGCAAAACACCTTCCACTCTTCTGGTGATATTATCAAGATCGAAAGGTTTTATCAGATAGTCCTGAGCTCCTTCTCTCATGCATTCGATTACCACATCGATATCGGTAACAGCCGTGGACATTATTACCGCTACGTCGGGAAAATCAGCTTTGATCTGCGGCAGTAACTCCCGGCCGGATTTTCCGGACATCATGATATCCAGAATGACGAGATCAATGGAATTGCTTTGCAGCTTTTTAATAGCTTCAACGGCATCCTCAGCTTCTATGCAAGAGTATCCCTCTTTTTTCAATTGCCTGCTAAGGATTCTGCGTACTAAATTATCGTCATCGACAATTAAAATATTATTACGGGCAATAGACATTTTCCCTTTTAGCAGTTATAAGAATTTCTGGATAACAGCCGCTCTTTTGAGTGTATTCCCATTTTCTCACATTCAGCAATACCCTTTTAGTACTGTTTTATATGGGACTATAGTAATGAGTTAAAGAAATAAAAAGATATATTCATCTGCAATAGTCAATATGACAGTGAGAGCGAGATTGTATCTTTGACAGGACTTTATTACTATCTCTAAGGTGACTAATAGCCTATTTACTGAAAGCGTAAAATCACACATACTAAAAAACAATTTTACCGCTGTAACGATGCGTAATTCTGCTGGAAAGTGCTGTCTATTGTATTTAACGGGGTAGCATAGATGGAATCATTGAAGATACTGCTGATTGAGGATGATCCGGCTGACCAGAAGCTGATACGATATTCGCTTAACAATCAGGCCATGGACAGCGACATTATAATTGTTAACAGCGGTGAGGAGGGATTGGACTATCTGCACCGCAAAGGTTTATATCAGGATTATTGTCTGCAGCCGGATATTATATTACTGGACTTGAACATGCCCGGTATGGGCGGAAAAGAGTTTCTACGTGTAGTGAAGAGCGATGAATCCACAAAGCATATTCCTGTTGTCGTCCTTACAACCTCAAGTTCCGAAAGCGATATTATCGACAGCTACAAACTGCAAGCGAGCGGGTATGTAAAAAAACCACTGGCGATAGAGGAACTCACCCGAATCATGAACGGAATCGAATCGTACTGGGGTACAGTATGTAAAAGACCGTCTGCGGAGGATTATTTTGGAGATCGCTAAAGTATCTATTAATGTACTTGTCTGCGATGATGATCCCGAAGATCGAAAACTGGTGAGGGCTTATGTGCAAAAAATAAAGGACAGAAGTATTTCTCTGGTTGAAGCAGGAAATATGAATGAGATTGTTCAGGCTCTGCGTTCAAAGGATATAGATCTGGTTTTAATGGATATACAAATGCCTGAACGGTCGGGATTGGACTGGCTGGATGAGATCAATCAAACGCAGAAAGTGCCTGTTGTCATGTTGACAGGACATGGCAGCGAAGAGTTAGCGGTGCAGGCGATGACGCATGGAGCTACCGGTTATCTGGTAAAAAACGGTCTTTCATCTGAAAAATTGAAATGCACCATTGATAACGCATTGGAGAAATGGGAACAAATGCAAAAAGAAGAAATACACAAACAGGAATTAGAGAGTCTGGCTAATATCGATCCTTTAACAGGTTTGTTCAATAGACGGGCAA
>CAZFIM010000039.1:0-14735 GCA_964519615.1 uncultured Dehalococcoidales bacterium | reverse complement strand
CAATTATGCATTTGCTTAACGAGCATGTGGAGCATGCCAGATATCAATTTGAAAAATTCAGTATCGTTATGCTGGATATCGATCTCTTTAAGAACGTTAATGACCGCTACGGACATATAACCGGAGACGACGTTATCGTGAAAATCGCTGATATACTGGTGCAGAACGTGAGGAAATTGGATATAGTCGGGCGATACGGGGGTGATGAGTTTATGATTATCCTGCCAAAAGCGGATACTTCTGTTGCCAGGCTGGTTGCTGAACGTATACGTACCGTTATTGCAACGTGTATGATGCTTGACAATACAAATACCGTATTTAGTGTAACCGTAAGTCAGGGGATAGCGAGTTATGAATGGGGTGAAAGCGTGAATTCCTTCATTGCCCGTGCTGACGAGATGCTTTATCGTGCAAAGAAAAATAACCGCAATAGAGTTGAAGTATCCTGAGGTGCAATTTTGGACCGCACAGATTAAGACAGCCGATTGCTGTATCAGATATCCCCACGAATACAATTTGTGAAAATTAGTCATTTCAACAGCGTTATTCGCTGCTTTCCCTGCTCGGTGAGCCATTAACATTTGCGCAGCCCGTACTCTGTGCCTGTGCAGTGGAAGATATGGTTGGTTATCGAACCGGCCTGAAAACAATGTTACAATAGTCAACAGCGTATGCTTTGCTTGATTATACCGCCAGTATCTCGCTAAAATTGTAATGATGGGTAGAGATATGGGCGCATTTACAGAATTTATCGAGGAAATAAAGAAGACCGATGTAATGAGAAGAGTGCTTACTCTGCTGGAGAAAGAGCCGGCATATATGCTGAAGATGATATGCAAGGAGTTTGAGACGAGCGGCAACGCTTTGCCGGACCATCGTTTGCAGCTTAACGGATTTATTGAAGATATATCGCTTAAAGCCTTGGTGGCAGCGGACTATGTTTCTCGTGAAGATGGAGGAAGGATGTCTCTTTATCAATACAGGCCGACAGATAAAGGTATCCAGAAATATCGCTATTTGCTCAAGACCGGATATTACGATGCTGCAGGAACTTCCGGGAAACCGGCGTAATGCGAAATGTCTGCATCATGAGCAGATTCGTGAGAAGAAAAGGGTTGTATATATACATTATAGCGAAGACTGACGAGGATAATGGCTAAGGACTACTATAATATACTCGGTGTGCCGTCCGATGCATCCGACGCGGAGATAAAGAAAGCATACCGGAAGCTGGCCATGCAGTATCACCCGGATCGGAATCCCGGTAAGGAAGAATGGGCCAATCAGAAGTTCAAGGAAATCAATGAGGCTTACGGGGCACTCGGCGATCCTCAGAAAAGAAAACAATTTGACAGGTTCGGGACTGCCGGTGGGCTTGGCGACATATTCAGCAGTTCCGCTACACGCACTACGTTTGAGGATGTCATGAGAGACTTCGGGGGGCAGGGGCTTGGTTTTGATTTCCTCGATTCTATTTTCGGCAATCTTTTCAAAGGCAAGAATTTCTCATTTCAGGTATATGGAAATGGATTTGCACCCGGAAGCGGTTTTACCTCGGCATCCGGGATAGACCTGGACCAGATCTTGCGTCAGACGAAAAGACAAACACAGAGAAATGTCAACTATGAAATAACCATCACTTCTGACCAGGCGCAAAAGGGGATGGAGAAGGACCTGGTGAGGAAAGGTAAAAAACTGAGGGTAAAAATACCTGCGGGCGTCAAATCAGGTACAAAAATTCGCCTGCGAAATGCCAGAACAGTTACCGACAACCAGCCGGGCGATATCATTGTCACCGTCCGCATATAAATAGAACGGCTCTTACCTCTTTGTCATTTAATGGTCCTAGAAGTTTACTCCGTATACCCATTAGCACACTTGCTTGTTACTCTTGCCTTATTACACGGTCCGGCAAACTCTCTTGCGGATAGGAGGGAATACCTGCTTGACAATAGAACAAATGTTCTATATACTTGACGTATTCCTTTGGGAGGGGACCGGGTGGCACCCAGAATTATCAATGAGCCTATCATCGTTCATGAAGGTATTAATTCAGACCCGGCAGCCTTTATCTGGCGCCGGCGTCTCTACCGGATTATAAATATCCTTTCCAGATGGCATGAGCCGTCGGCATGGTGGAATGGTGAGCCGGTACGGTATCTGGTACGTGTCAGCGCTGCCGGCCGCAGCGGTATCGAGGGCGTCTATGAGCTGTGCAGAAACGGCAAGGACTGGCTGCTTTCCCGCTTGCTTGACTAGAAAGAACAGGACTATGGAATTCGTTCATCTTCACCTGCATTCGCAATATAGCTTTCTCGACGGAGCATCTACCATCGATACGCTTCTGAATAAGGCCGGGATGCTGGGGATGTCTGCGCTTGCGCTTACGGATCATAATCGGCTTACAGGTGCGATCAGGTTTTACCAGAAAGCACGGGCGTGCGGTATCAAGCCCATCATCGGGGTGGAACTGGACATGGCGGGAGGATATCACCTCACTCTGCTATGCAAGGACAGTACCGGCTATTCCAATCTGTGCAGGCTTCTCACCGCAGCGCACCTTTCCTCCGCAACCGGAAATCCTGCGGCCTGCGCCGATATGCTGCGTGAACACAGAAGCGGGTTGATTGCGCTTTCCGGATGCAGCAAGGGAGAGATACCGTCACTACTGCAATGCGGAAAGGTAGAAGAGGCAAGACGGGCATCCTGTTTTTATCGTGATGTATACGGAGAAGATTACTTTATTGAACTGATCTGCCATCCCTCCCGTTACGGAACAGCTGCCGCTCACCGTCTGGCTGCCTTTGCTCGCGATATGCATATACCTGCTGTTGCTACAAATAATGTCCATTATGTGGACAGGGAAGATTACCGCATCAAGGAACTGCTCAATGCTATCAGCCGGAATGTACCGGTTGCCTCCTTAAAGGGCTGTCGTACTGTAGAGCAATATCTTAAAACAGCACAGGAGATGAGTGAGCTTTTCAGGGATTTCCCCGGGGCCATTGAGATGACCGCGGAGATAGCTGACCGCTGCAACCTGAATTTGGAGCTGGGACGCCCCCGTTTTCCGGGTTTTAATCTGCCGGAGGGTGTAACGAGCTATGAATATCTGCGCAGTTTGGCATATACCGGGGCGTATAGGAAATATACAGGGTTGAGTGTTGAGGTAAAACACCGTCTGGAAAGAGAACTTGAGACAATTGCAGCACTCGGGTTCTGCAGCTATTTTCTGGTGGTGTGGGATATCGTCAGATGGGCGAAGGGGAGGGGTATACGGTGTCAGGCCAGGGGCAGCGCCGTCGACAGTCTGGTAGTCTATGCACTTGATATCAGCGCCGTCGATCCGGTTTACTACAATCTGCTCTTTGAACGATTTATGCATCCTCTCAGGCGTGAGCCACCGGACATCGATCTGGATATCGACCGCCGCCGCCGTGATGAGGTGCGGGACTATATTTATGCTACTTACGGGGAAGGGAATGTTGCCTGTGTGGGGACCATAAGCACTTATATGGCACGGGGAGCGATACGAGACGTGGGCAGGGCCCTGCAGCTGCCGCAGGAGATAATAGAGGAAGCGTGCAAAGGAATCCACTTTCTCTCCGCGAGCGGACTGATGAGTAAAATGGATATGCTTCCCGAATTGAAAGAAAGCACGGTTTACAGACGTCCTGAACTTGCGCATTTCTTTAAGCTTTGTGCTGCTATAGACGGATTTCCCAGGCATCTCTCCGTTCATCTGGGCGGTTTGCTTATCGGCGAAGGCAATCTCTCAGAGCTGGTACCGCTGGAGCGCTCCAGCGGAGGCGATATCATCAGTCAATACGATAAGGACGATATCGAGCGGCTTGGCATTATCAAGATGGATGTGCTTGCTTTACCCACCATGACCGTTATAGAGGATACAGTCGCTGCCGTGAAAGAAGGGCGTGGCATAGAGATAGATATCGATGCTATACCGCGCTATGATGCCCGATCATTCGCTCTGCTCAGAAGCGGCCGTACCATTGGACTTTTCCAGCTCGAATCGCCGGCACAGCGGGAGATGGCCGGCAGGCTCCTGCCGGACAGCTTCGATGATATCATTGTCTCTATCTCTCTGGTGCGGCCGGGACCGCTGAAGTCCGATATGGATAAAACATATCTGACGCGCCGTCACGGCAGAGAGCCGGTGAGCTATCTTCATCCTTTGCTTGAGGACGCTCTGTCCGAGACGATGGGTGTGATACTGTATCAAGAGCAGGTGCTTAAATGTGCTCATGACCTGGCGGGGATGAGCTATGCCGAGGCGGATGGCTTCCGCCGGGCTATGACGCACGACCGTACGGGAGAAGAGATGGAAAAAATGCGGGGAACATTTATCGACTGTTCCTCTCGAAAAGGGGTGAGCAAGACTATAGCTGAGGAGGTCTTCAGCCAGCTGGCGGCCTTTGCCGCCTACGGCTTCTGCAAGGCGCATGCTGTTGCCTATGCGCTTCTCTCCTACCAGACGCTCTGGCTTAAATGTCACTATCCGGCGGAGTTCTTTGCCGCCCTGCTTTCCAACCAGCCCATGGGCTATTATCCGCCCAGGGTGCTGGTGGCTGATGCCCGACGCTTCGGCATACAGGTATTGCCTCCCGATGTGAACAACTCCTTTGAAAGATATACCGTCGAAGACGGGGCGATACGGGTAGGACTCAAGCAGGTGAAGGGATTAAGCTGTGAAACGATCGAGTCGATTGTAATGGGGAGAGTACAATCGAAGTATACGTCCCTGCGGGACCTTGTTTTACGGAGCGGCATCGGCCGGACCGCTCTGGAAAAGCTGGTGCATGTCGGCGCCTGTGATTGTCTGGGCCGGCGCCAGGACCTGGTGGAACAGCTTGCAGACTTTAAAGAGATAAAGTGTATACCGCAGAGCAGGAATCTGCCGCTGTTTCATCAGATTGACATAATAACTGAGATGGGGCTTAAAAGCGAGACATCTGTGCTCAAAGAACAGCTGTTGGTAGAAAGAGAATTACTCTCGCTGGAGCTATCGGCACACCCACGCGATTTTTGTAATCTGCAGGGGCTGTGTACAAAGATCAAGGACCTGCCTGCGCTGGCATCCGGGGAAATAGTGCGAATAGCCGGCTCCGTTATCCGCTATCAAACTCCTCCTACCCGTAATGGGAATCGTGTGGTATATATCATCATGGAGGATGGCACGGGGGTGGCCGATATAACGGTGTTCGGCGATGTGCAGCAGAAGTGCGGCAAAGTGCTGTTCCGCAGCGGCTGGCTGGTTGTTGAGGGAATGATTCAGAGAAGAGGCCCGAAGGCGCTTTCTATTATCGCCAGAGAAGTAGCTCCGCTGCATTTTCCTGTAGAAGGCAAGCTACATTTCGCACACATGCATTGAGAGGCCGTACTGTATTTAACAGCGGATGGTGTAACCTGCTACAATAGGAAACACATTTATCTGGAGGATTGCTATCTATGGCTGTAAGCGAGCGATTTAAAATCAGCAAAGAGGATTCACTCTTTCTACTTGTCGATGTACAGACTCAGCTTTTTTCAGTAATGAGTGCTACAGACAGGCAGGAGGTGGAGAAAAATACCTCTATATTAATTTCGGGTATGAGGGAGACGGGTGTGCCGGTAATAGTGACCGAACAGTATACAAAAGGTTTGGGATTCACAATCGATTCTTTGCAGCAGACCCTCGGTGATCTTTATCAGCCTTTGGAAAAGCTGGCTTTCAGCTGCTGGGGTGAGCCGCAGATTCGTCAGAAGCTGCAAAGTACAGGGAAAAAGCAGGTTGTTATCTCCGGGATAGAAACGCATGTATGCATACTGCAGACTGTTCTCGACTTGCTTGCCGGTGGATATACCGTCCATGTCGTTGCCGATGCGGCCTGTTCGCGTTTTTCTTCTGACAAACAGTATGCCCTTAACATGATGGAGCAGATGGGTGCGGTTATTACGTCAACGGAGATAGTTCTGTTTCAAATGCTTGAAATAGCAAGCGGTCCGCAGTTTAAAGCGGTTTCTAAGCTTGTGAAAAACAGGTAAACCTATCTTATAGCTTTAATTAGCTGGACTTTTTGCTTTGTAACCTTTAATTTTTTCATGTTTGGCGATAAGTAATCTGGCATGTGAAACTGCCTTCCGTCCGGGTCCGATCCATTTGCGAGCCCAGAACCAGCCAACAAGCCCGATAATAGCGACGGCCATAATTCCGAGCACAGAGAAATAACCCCAGTGCCATTTTAGTTCCGGCATGTATTCGAAGTTCATGCCGTATATTCCTGCCAGCAATGTGAGAGGCATGAAGATCGTGGCTACTATAGAAAGAACACGCATGGTCTCATTCTGCATGTTGGCAACGGACGAAAGATAGGTTGAAAGAGCATTATCAAGCCTGTCTTTGATTGCTTGATTAAACTCCTCTATCCTTATCAGGTGATCGTAGATGTCCCGGTAGTAAATGAGCATATTCTGTTTTATCAGCGGGAATTCCCCTCTGCTGAGCCTGTTGATTATTTCACGTTGAGGTGTCATAACCCTGTGAATGCGCTGTGCCGAACGTTTCAGCCGCATAATGGTTTGCAGGGTATGCTTACGGGGCGTATAAATTGCCTCATTTTCAATTTCATCCGCTACATCAGTCATGGAATCGATCGTAGGCATCACATTGTCTACCAGCATATCCATGAGAGCATGTGCCAGGAAGTCCGCTCCCCGCTTCATTGGATAGCCGTTAACTTCTATCTGATGTTTTACGGCGTCAATGCCGTAGAGAGGAGTATTATGTACGCTGATTATGAAAGTGCTGCCGAGATACAGGGCAAGTTCCGCGGTAGTGACCACTTCAGCATTGGTGCTGTAGTTTATCCCGTGAAAGACAATAAACAGGTGGTCTTCAAATTCATCTACCTTGGGAGTGTGAATACGGTTGCTCAGGCTGTCTTCTATTGCCAGCGGGTGAAATTTAAAATTATGCTCCATAAAAGGGCTGTCAGCTTCAGTAACATCGGTAATATCCACCCAGAGAAGGCCTGAGTGAGAGTCATAAGCCTTTTTTATTTCTGATTCTGTTAGGCTGGTTTTAACATTTCCCTCACCATTGAGATAATATGTTGATAGCTGCATTGCGGTTTTTCTCCTTACGGCCTCAATTAATGTAAATTGTAGCATTTCAGCCTGCCCGGTTCATCACTACAAGCATGAAGTTACTTTACCAATAGAGTAAATCGTCTCCGCGTACGCTCATTGTCGACTGGTAAATTCAAGAACAGGTATTAACACGATCATAATGAGGGAATACTTGCCAGAAAGAACAGGTTTACATAAGTCGGTATGCTTAGGTGTGTAATTGAAAGGATACGATATGGTATCAGGATAGTGCATGGTACTGGCAGTAGCAGTTAAGGTAGCCAGTGGGGGTGATCAGCATTATGATGAGACTTCAACCCTGTTCCGCCCGTCTTTTTTAGCTTTGTAGAGTGCATTATCGGCACGTGCTATCAATGAACTTGCCTTCTCATTGCCTTGAAAACAGCAAATGCCCTGGCTTATGGTGATATGAAAAGTGTTACCGGAATGGTCTGTCATTTCAGCGGCTTCTATATTTCGGCGTATGCGCTGGGCTATCTGCTCGCCTGTCGCCAGATCTGTTTTCGGTAAAATAATAACGAACTCATCTCCACCGTAACGGCCGGCGATATCCGTTTTACGGAGGCTGTGCTTGATTATACAGGCTATATATTCCAGGGCATCATCACCAACCAGATGCCCATAATAGTCATTGACCTCTTTGAAATGATCGATATCAAGCATAATCAAGGTGAAGTTTTCCGAATAACGTATTGTATGGTTTAGATGATCATCCAGCTTCTTGATTATTGTACGCCGGTTATAGAGTGACGTAAGCGCATCGTAATGAATGAGCCGCTCGATCTCTTCCATGTCAGCTTTGCTCTGCTGCAGTTTTTTCCATTTATCGAGTGCAGTATTGATAGCATTGAATAATTTTTCCCTGTTAAGGCTTGATTTTGGTATATAGCCGCAGGCGCCTTCCTCAATAGACTGAACAGCTATTTCTTCATTTGCCGCACCGGTGAGCATAACAACCGGTGCCGTCTGATTTTTAACGATTTCCCTGAGCCAATCCATACCTGATTTTTCCGGCATATGGACATCCATCAGGATTAAGTCTACCCTGCCTTTTTCCAGAGCATTTTGAATTTCGTGGCTTTTACCTGCTTGCAGTACAACTATTTCCCGGTTGACCATGCGTTTCAGGTATGTACAAACCAGTTTGCGGTCCGCCGGATCGTCATCGCAAATAAGTACCTTGATAAGCTGTTTTTCGGCTATTTCTACCATTAATAGACTCTACAGGGTTGTTTGCACAGCACAAACCAATACTCTTCCAGTTTTTCCATCGCTTTACGAAATTCTTCCAATGTAACAGGTTTTTTTAAATAGCCGCTTGCCTGCAGCTTATAACTATCTACAATATCCGTTTCGTTATCAGATGTAGTGAGAATAACAGCGGGGATACTTTTCAGTTCTTCATCCTGCTTGACTCTACGTAAAAATTCTTTTCCTCCCATTCCGGGCATGTTCAGGTCAAGTAAGATTAGATCAGGTTTGTCATTGCTGTCTGTGATACTGTGGAGATAATGAAATGCCTCTTCGCCGCTGTTTGTTATTTGCAGGTCATTGGCGATTTTTTGGTTTGCCAGCGACTTTTTTATCAATTTCTGATCAGCGATATCATCTTCGATCAACAGAATAGTTATTGGTTTCAGTCCGACCATAATAACCTCTCATGATTTTTACTTCTATTATTGTGAGCTTCCTCTGCGAAGCGTAAATGTAAATATCGAACCTGCACCGGGAGTTGATGTAACCACTATCTCTCCGCCGTGCCTGGATACGATTTTACTGCATATCGCCAGACCGATTCCGGTACCTTCATATTCTGTACGGGAATGAAGACGTTTGAACATTGAAAATATCTGTTTATGATATTCTGGAGGTATTCCGATACCATTATCCTCTACCTCGATTTTGAGCGTATTGCCATCGTTGTTCTTTACACGGATGGTTACGATGGGTGCAATGCCTTTGCGGTGAAATTTGAGACTATTATTAACCAGATTGAGAAATAGCTGATGAATCTGGATGGGGTCTCCATATACCGGGGGAAGGGGTTGCGGCACATTTATTGTACCCCCTGTTTCTGCCAGGCGGGCCGCCAAGTCTACTTTATTTAAATTATGTATGATTTCATTGATATCTACTTTGCTGAAAGGTTTTGCTTTTGTGGTCAGCCGGGAATAGGTAAGTAGATCCTCGATCATCGATTGCATTCTATTGGCGCCGTCGATCATGAAATCAAAATTCTCCTGCTGATCTTCGTCCAGTTTATCCTTTAGCGATTCTTTTAATAGCAACCCGAAAGAGGAAATCTTGCGCATCGGCTCACGCAGATCATGGGAGGCGATATAGGCAAAGTCCTGTAATTCCTTATTTGATTGCTCCAGTTTTTTATTGATCTCCTGTATATCTTTAAGCAACAATTCGCGCTCGTGTTCCGCTTTGATACGCTCCGTTATATCGCTGTAACAAACAATATCTCCTCCATATTTCCCCGCAGTATCGAATATCGGTCCGGCGTGTACGGTAGTATAGACGATATGGCCATCTTTATGTTTGTATTTGGACAAATAGTGTCCGGCAAGTCCCTTGCGCTGCTCGGACATATGATTTTTGACGATATCATTGTGACCTTCTTCAGCAAACTCGTATGGTTTCCTGCCGATATATTCTTCGGTGTTGTAGCCCAGCATTTCGGCAAAAATATCGTTAACAAATACAATATTACCTTCCACATCGGTTATCATAATACCTTCCTGGAGGTTTTCAAAAAGTGTACGATATTTCTTCTCGCTAGCCCGAAGAGCTTCTTCCGCCTGTTTACGTTCCGTAATATCATGGGTAATGGACATTATAGCCGGGCTGCCATTGAAATTGATCTTGCTTAACGTTACCTCAACCGGAAAAGTACTACCGTCTCTACGGCTGGTATCATTCTCAAAATGGATATTTTTACCAAATCTGAGTTTTCTCCAGTATTTGCTCTTATGCTCCTCCATCACATCGGAAGAAAGTATTCTTGACATACCTGAGGCGAAAAGCTCGTCCCGGGAGTATCCAACCAGTGTGCATTCGTATTCGTTGACTACGAATATCTTTCCGTTGATATCGTGCACTATAATTCCGTCGGATGCCTGATCTATGAGGGCGCGGAAACGTGCTTCACTTTCCCGCAGGGCTTCTTCCGCTTTCTTGCGCTCGGATATGTCTCTGGCTATGGACATTATAACGGGCTTGCCGTCAAGAGTAAGACGCCACAGCTTCACTTCAACAGGAATGGTGCTCCCATCCGGGCGGTTTACGATCCTATCGAAGTTGACCGACTTTCCGGGTGTCAATTTCTCCCAGTACCGCGTACGATGGTTATCTTTCATTACAATTGGTGAGATATCGGCAACATTAGAGGACTCTATTTTTTCCTTGGATATACCTAATAACTCCGCCTCTTTATTATTTGCCACCACGATATTGCCTTCTAAATCATGGACCACTATGCTGTCCTCGGCCTGATCGATGAGCGCCCGGAAACGGGCTTCACTCTCTCTCAAGGCTTGCTCAGCCCGTCTTCGTTCTAAGGAAATAGCGAATATCTCTCCGATAATTTTTATCAGTGCAATTTCATTATCCGTCCATGTCAAATTGGAATGCCGGGAAGCTATCACTATGCAGCCCATCGTTTTATCCCCGGAAACAATCGGGATTCCGCCGATAGATTGAATTCCCTTTGCCAGACATAGCCGCTTGAGAAAATAATATTCTCCCGCCAGAGTGTCAACGTCCTTTATAGTCATAATGCCCGCCGTATCAAGCAGCTTTTTTATTATCATTAACTGCCCAGAGGGAATTTCGTGTATGTCTGAACGCAGTTCATTTGGTCCGGCGGCGTACCATTCATGTGTGCATTGCATGGATTTCCCGTCTTTGGACATAAGAAACACATAACAGCTGTCGGCTCCGGTGTATTGGGCAATACTTTTCAATGCATTCTGAATTCCTGTATCTATTTCATCCGTCATCAGTCTGAGAAATTCTGTTGAGGTAAGCATGATGAGCTTTTGCAGTTCGTCTCTTCTGGCCAGCTTTTGTTCGATATGTTTTTGTGACGTGATGTAATTGAGGCTGCCCTGAAGTCCGGCAAAGAATCCGGATGCATCGATTTTAATATCCGCGGTAATTGTGCAATCAACATAATCCCCACTGTTTTTACGGAGTTTTGCTTTATAACCGCAAATATGTCCGTTATGAATAATTTTCCGCTGGAAATGATGGTAATCATCCGGATTATCGATAATATCGGCAATTTTCAACGCAGATATTTCCTTCTCTGTATATTCCAGCATATCAAGCATTGCCTGGTTGAATTCAACAAAGCGGCAATCACTATCAGTAATAAAGAGGGGAGTTTTACTTTTTTTGAAAAAACTGTTGAACTTGTCTTCGCTCAGATGGAGAGCTTGTTCCAGTGATTCGATTCTGGTGTGGAGTATGCTACAATCTCTACAGTCAGATCGTATATGATCTGAATTCAAGTCCGATTGTGCCGTTTGTCCTGCAATATATTTCATGATAAACCCTAAAGTGCACGTGTGCAAAAGACGCCTTATACACAATTATAGGAAATAATTTGCACATTACAATGGGAATTTAGTCACCTTTACGGAAGCCTATTAGTCATAGTACGTATATACGATACTTCGACAGAGATGATCGCAGAACGATAAATGTGCATTGAAGAATACTGTTTAAACTTGTTATATTATGGGTGTCGCAGGTTCTCACTGATGAAATGAATAAGTCATAATTGACCGGCCTTGTTAATAATCGTTTACCGGTCAGGCGGATCAGTGCGGTAAATATTAATAGGTTAAAGCCTAATAATTACATTTATGTAGTACGGACGCGGCGACACTGGTGCCGGACTATCAATCCGGACAGTTAGTTGTCAGTATTATCAGTTTTC
Source organism: uncultured Dehalococcoidales bacterium (assembly GCA_964519615.1). GTDB lineage: Bacteria > Chloroflexota > Dehalococcoidia > GIF9 > UBA5629 > CAZFIM01. The sequence goes on along the minus strand of CAZFIM010000039.1, from coordinate 2,638 downwards.
TGACAGTGTTCAAGCCTAATATGCAGCTGCTCATTTATCAGAAATCTCTTTGTGTTTGCGTAAAATAGATAAAGTAGATTACTATTGTGTACGAAAACTGATGGTAATAATTAGTAGATAACATAGGAAGGACCGGCAGTGAAAAGAATAACAATATTATTGGCAGAAGACCATGTAGTTGTTAGAGAAAGTATACGTCAGTCTCTGGAACGCGAGGAGAATTTTCAGGTTGTTGGCGAGGCCGGCAATGGCGAAGAGGCGGTAGAGATGGCTAAAAAACTGAAACCTGCTGTGGTCATTATGGATATTTCATTGCCAAAACTAAACGGGATCGAGGCAACCAAGCAAATAAAAGCACTGCAGCCTTCTACTATTATTCTGGTATTGACCGCTTATGATTATGAACAATATATTTTTCCTCTATTGGAAGCAGGAGCTGCAGGTTATCTCTTGAAGGATATCAGCAGTCGTGAGCTCATCAATGCGATACAGACTGTTTACCGGGGAGAGGCGGTACTCCATCCTGCTATTGCCCGGAAAGTGCTCGGGAGATTTAAACGCACCGGTAATGATGCTGATTATGAACAGGAGATGGATGTTCTAACAAGGCGTGAAACGACTATTCTGAAAATGGCAGCTAAAGGCATGGGCAACAGTGAAATAGCTGAAAGCCTGCATCTCAGTGTTCGTACAATAGAGAGCCATCTGGGCAGTATATTCAATAAACTGGCTGTAGGTTCGCGTACTGAGGCTGTCATTGAGGCGATGAAGAAGGGATGGTTTACGCTGGAAGAGTTGTCATGACCGATATGTCTTCATAGTTTTACCGGATATGAAAAAGCTGATTACTCTGAAAACGTCAACAAATTGTTGTAGAAAACATCGATATCATTTTTGGCTCATAGGAGTTTTCTTTCTGCTGATTGTTTTTTTACATTATGCCGAACCGTTATTCTCTATAGCATATATCCCCCCTGTTTTCTACTCTTGGATAAATTATCATTCAATTTGCCGGACACTACTATTGATCCCGGTACTATATTTTAGTTTTATAATAGGTCCCCGGGTCGGAGGGGTGGGGCTGGTCTTAGCTGTGATAGTTATGCTGCCTTATTTGCTGCTTTTTTCAATTACTCCGGTTATTGATTGTCTTGAAGTGGTTGTTATTGCTCTTGTGGGTTTTTTTATTATCTTTGGATCGCGCAACTATGTTAAGAAATTATCTGAGCATCGGAGCATGCAAGAGATGCTCAATAGAATAATTGATAGTTCCGCGCTGCCTGCTTTTGTGATCAATAAACAGCATAAAGTGACGCATTGGAATACAGCTCTAGAAATGTTTACGGGTATAAAAAGAGAGGAGATAGTCGGGACAAGTGACCATTGGAAAACTTTTTTTAAATCACCAAGACCAGTTATGGCTGACTATCTTATCGATGGAGCTTCAGAGGAAACAATTGAAGAAAGATACGGGAACGCATTTTGGAAAAACCCTTTGATTGAAGGTTCCTACGAAGCAGAATTCTTTTTCCCCACATTAGGAGAGAGTGGGAAATGGCTCTATTTTACCGCCAGTGCTATCGAGGGTAATAATGGTGAGACTGTTAGTGCAATAGAAACACTTTTTGACATTACAGAGCGAAAAAATGCTGAAGCGAATACGAAATACTATTTAAAAGAGATTACCAGGGCACAGGAAGATGAACGTAAGCGCATAGCGCGTGAATTACATGATGAAACCGCCCAGAATCTTATCGCTCTATTGCATCAGCTTGAGAATCTTTTAAGTGATAAAACAGCTATTCCGCCTGAAGAAACAAAAGTGCTCTGGAACTTTCATCAGCAAATTAGAGCCGTGTTGCAGCAAGTACGCCATTTCAGCAGAGATTTAAGGCCGTCTCTTCTTGATGACCTGGGGCTTCTGCCGGCGTTGGAATGGATAACAAGTGAATTAAAAGATGCTTATCCGATAGATATTGCCTTGAAGGTTTTCGGACGGTCCAGAAGACTATCTGCTGAAGCGGAGTTGTCACTTTTCCGAATAGTACAGGAAGCACTCCGTAATGTGGTAAGGCACGCACACGCAAGCAGAGCGGAAGTGGAAGTGCGTTTTGAAGATAACAAGATTGTAGTTATAGTAGCAGATAACGGTGCGGGTTTCACGCCTCCAGATAATCTAAGGGCATTGCCGCAAACAGGCAAACTTGGTCTTACCGGGCTACAGGAACGTGTACAGCTACTGGGCGGTTTTCTCGAACTTAAATCAGAACAGGGAAAAGGTACTACATTATATATAGAAACCCCAGGTAATCCTTTTGAGGAGGTTGAGCGTTACTGGTTGTTGTAAAGGGCGATAAATTCTATGAGTATTTGAAAACGTTTGAAACTACAGTGAGGAAATTTTAGAATCATGAGTATAGGAAGTATTATCAGCGTCGTCTTAATGATTGCAGCCGTTGTGGGAATTGTACTGTCTCGAAGAAGGATAAAGAAGGAGAGCCCGCAGAAGACAGGAGAGCTTTATGAACAGCTTCGCAGCATTGGCCTGAAGGTGACAAAAGTTACCGATGATGCACTTATGGAAGAAAGCGGCGAAAAAAGCCGGCCGGAAACGGCGGCGTTCTGCTCCTTCCGCTGC
>CAZFIM010000038.1:0-21821 GCA_964519615.1 uncultured Dehalococcoidales bacterium | reverse complement strand
GTCGGCGTGGGCACGCCGAAAACGACGAGACCCCGAGGGGATCACCCCACGGGGTCTTGCGTTAAACGAGAACCGCTGAAGTTCAGCGGATTAAATTTGGCTCCTCGGGCAGGATTCGAACCTACAACCTAGCGGTTAACAGCCGCCCGCTCTACCGTTGAGCTACCGAGGAACAATAGTGAAAATGCAGCGGAAAGTATTATAGCATTTTGGCCCGTGTAAGAAAAATCGTAACTTATGGTTAATCCGCCTGAGGCGGACCCGCTCTACCGTTGAGCTACCGAGGAACAATAGTAAATATGCAGCGGAAAGTTTTATAGCATTTTAGCGCATACAAGGAAAATGTCAAAAATACATTACATCAAATACAGTTATTATACCGATGGGGTAAAAACATCATTTTACTACGTCGGCACTATTACGCTCTATGCGTCATCAGATTGGAAATTGGGATAAAGCTATATCGGTACAGCTGCTCCAGAAAGGGTGAGGGTGACAGCTTTTAATGAGGATAAAAAGACGGCAAAAGCAAAAACAGCAAAACAAACCGCAGGATGCGGAAGGCACAGCGATATGCTGTACCGCCTGCGGTATGCAGGCAGACGCCCTCCTGATAGTGCAACGAGGCTAATTACTCGTCATCTTCTTCCGGCCACCACCCCATCCAGTTCTCCTCACCGCAGCTCGTACATTTTACATGTATCGCCACTGTCCCGCCGGATCCGCACTCGCTGCACTGGAATATTTTGGCGGCTCCGTAGCCCAGGCTGGACCTGAGGTTATCGCTGATCTCCTCAAGCTGCTCGCTCATCTCGCGCACCTGTTTGTGCAGGTCATCGCCCTTGTGAGAGGATTTGGAGGCAAGCTCGCTCATCTGTTTTGCCATTTTCTTCTCTATTTGCCCCAACTGCTCAATAGCGCTTTCTACCTTATCCAGCCGTTTCATCACGTCATCGAGAGATTTCTGCAGAGAGCCCATCTCTTTGGGCGGTCCGGCCGGTTTAACCTCGGCTCCGGGAAGGGTAGCTCCCTCCTTTTTTACGGGAGAGGGAGATTCCTTTTTCGGTGCTGCGGCACTTGTTTTAGGCGGCTGAGCCGCTGCGGCTGTTTCCGTCTTCGTTGCAGTTGCAACAGAAGACCCCTCGATGGATGCCGGTCCATCTACCGCTGTAGAAGAAAGCATGGCATCGATATCAGCCTGCGATAATACTTTTTCATCATCTGACATATGTTATTACCTGCTGTTTATTACTTATATTCTCTCGCCGTGCGAGGTTTCCCACCTTTACTTGGCCTAATCGCCTATTGCCAATCTCCTCAGCCTGTTCAAGAAGGTGCCGAAGAGGAATCCGAACAGTGTTATACCCAGCCCTGTCAGGCCCCACTGCACCCAGCCCGGAGGGGTGGCGAGTATAAGCCCCATATAAAAGCTGCCGTGTTCGGACCATTCACCGACATTGCTGGCGCGGTCGGTTGCGCGTACTCTCCAATAATACGGTTCCTCCTTTTTTCGCGGCGCCAGGCTTTCCGCCTCTGTGAGTGTGTACTCGTTTGTAGTTAACCCTTCCTTTTGCATTACTACGTTCGAGAAGTTGGCATCAGCAGCCACCTGCAGGATATATGACACGCCGCTGGGATCGTTCACGTTCTCCCAATTGAAAGTAGGCGTTTCGGTCACTTTGGAGGCGTTGGCAGGCAGCAGCAACCTGGGTGTGGGAGGCGGATCGGATTCCATGGTAAACGTCATCTCGTTTGTGGTGGTGCTGTCACTAACGGTGATAGTGTGTTCTCCGTGTTCGCTCACCGGCACAGTGAAATTGATTTCAAAGCATCCGCCGGCATCGGAATTGGCGGAGGCCATTTTATCGTTATCATATTTCACAGTAATAGGACTGTTGGCGGCATAGCCGCTTCCCGTTACAGTGACATCCGATTCTACATGGCCTTCAGCGGGATTAAGCGTTGCCACCGCGGAGATAGTGAAATCAGCGTAGCTGTTATTGGCCCCATCGCTGATTTTTATCCTGTAAGTACCCTGGACAATAGCGGGCACGACAAAAGTATCGCTGAAGCTTCCATGAGCATCACTCTTGCTGATAGATACTTTCTCATTAGCCAGAGTAATGGTCATATCCGCATTGGCATTGAATCCTGTACCGCTGACCGTGACGCCGGTATTCACCTTTCCATCGGTGCCGGATATGGAGATAGTGTGCTGAGTGGTGAATTTGGCGTCTGCAAAATTCTTATCTTCATCCAGCACCCTGATGGTATGTGCGCCGTTAGCGCTTTCAGGCACTGTAAAAGTAGCGCCGGCAAAGCAGCCGTTCTCATCCGTTTTATCGATGGTTACTTCGTCATTATCGAACTTGATGCTTACCTCGCTCTTGGCGGCAAAACCCGTTCCGTTGATTACCACCTCATCACCGACATAACCCTTATATACATCAGCCTCGATTTCCGGCACAACCTTGAATACAATGTATTCTCTGTTTTCATCGTCATTTGCCCAGACTTTGTATTCGCCTTTAGGGTATTCATCAACAATGAAATAAGTGTAGGCGGCACCGTTGTCATCGGTGGAACAGGTTTCTACGATATTTGATTCAGCATCAAACGATATATCAACCACGCCGGGTTCAAAATTTGACAGGACGACGATAACTTTGGTTCCCACAGGACCTTCGCGAGGGTCAAGGTCTATGGCAGGTCTGGTCTCATCGGCCAACACAGCTGCGGGAAAAACGTTTCCCAGTATAAGCCCGAGAGCAATTACGAGCAGACTTGCCTTACAACCGAGATAAAAGATTCTTTGTAATTTTTTTCTGTTCATAGCTTACGCCCTCCTGAATTGATTAAATATGTTTTTTAGATCCTGTGAAATATTTACCGTTTCGGACAACATATCGTCCAGGCCTACATCGTCCAATTCTTTTGCAAAAAGAGATGCTTCCGATTCCTCTTCATCGTCCACTTCGTCAAAGATAGCGAATATATCGTCGCTGCTTGATCCGCTGCTCAGGTCTTTATCCGTTTCTTCTGCCAGTTGCTCCATCTCCATGTCCGGCTGCGGCAGATCGGCAGCCAAAGAAAACGGATCTATCATGCCCGCCCCGGTATCGCTTGATTCCACAGCCGCGGCGGCAACGAGATTGTTATCGATATCTATACCGCCTTCTTCATTTGCCATCGGAGTCATATCCGCCGGAACATCGGGAATATCGATATCCGCATCACCGCCACCTGCCGTTGCCGTCATTGAGGCAATATCAATGCTGTCTATTATGTTCAGGTTCACTGCTTCTTCTGCAGGCAGATCCGGCGGTACCATTTGCGGCCGGAGCGGTGCGGACGATTTTCCCTTTTTATCCTTCTTCTTGTTTTTTTCTTTTTTACCTTTTTCAGGTTTTTCAACAGCAGTTATCTCTTCGAAAGTCTCCATACCCTCAACCTGCTGCTCCTGTTTTCTGTTCAAGCTGAATTTGCCGGATTTGCCGGTTTGATTAGGTGCATCTTTGTATTTAAATCCGGTCTCGGTTCTCATCGTCAGCAAAATAAAGGATGCCACAGCAAAGCCGGCGCCTATCAGTATAAGCACCCATATACCCTCCTGAGAGAGGACGTCATAAAAGTAATCGTATATAAAATCCATAATCTGCATATTTAACTTAACGGTGCCATCGTATTGAGTGCAGCTCCCACTATTTGTGGTACCACCAGGAAACAGAATCCTGACATGGCCATAAGAATGCCCAGATAGAAAAGGAACTTATAATGATGTCCACCCGTAGTTGCCCGTATAGCAAAAGCATTGGCTATGGTATAAATAAGGATAACAACCATAACGAGGGTCCCGAACATCTCTAGCTGGGTGGACTCACCGAAGAATCCGAACGTCGGCAGAACTGTATTATTGATTTTCTCAATATCTTCAATACCGTTCATTGCCCCTGAAAATACCTCGAGCACACCGCAGATAAAGAGCATCAGCGCGCATGTTACCCCGTGCATAACCATGCACAGCCAGGAAAAACCTGATGAGACCAGTTTCCTTTTTTCACGCAGCAGGTCTATCTTCATAGCGTACATGGATGCCTGCTCGCTGGCCATCTGCGGATCCGCACCCATATTCACCGCATCGCGGAATATTTTAATGCTGCGGTGTACAAGCTCACTGCCTGATTCACTTATAAATTTCAGCCAGCACAGGTCTGCATTAAGGCCTGTTGCCAGTCTTGTTTGCAGCCGTTCGATGCTGATTTTAAACGAGGCCGCGGCATGCGGGTCCAGCTTGCTCACCGCATGAGTTATGGTGGATGAAATGGCTTTTGCCGCTCCTCCAAGAGACCTCAGCACGCCGGCTATATCAGAATCGTGCTTATCGATTTTGCGGTCATCCCACATCACTATCGTTCCGGGAGGAATGACCACGATAGCCCCTACCAATAGAATCCAGCCGATGTCGACGTTTGTAAGCGCCAGCACGGAGCAGATAAGGATGGCAAAGGGTGTGGTAATCTTGAATATAGCGGCGGCAAGCGTCTGCCCCTTTGATTTCTCCTTCAAGCTGTGCGTCTTTAATTCTTTGGGGGCGGCACGGTGAATAATCCATGCGCCGGCAACCGTGACGATCATAGACAGAATGCTCAATATATAGACGAAGCTGTTGGCGACAGGATAGATCATCATGGAGATAACAGCCACAATGATAATGAGTGACGCCGAAAGCGTCAGTGAAATATAGGCATCTGTCCAGCTTTTCAGCGATTGGAGATCGCGTTCATAGGCATTTCCGAAGGTCTCGCCCTGCGCTACAGCCTCACGGGCAAGGAAGATACTCTCAGGTTCGCCGGAAGTGAATGTGCCCGCCATACGCAGCAGTATGGATCTGGGAGCAGATTCCATTGTTCTTTCACCCACCATACGGCATGCTTCCGGATAGTTGAAGTTCAGTTTTTGTACCAGCCCGTTGATATCTTTAAAATAGACAGAAGAGCAGTAGGGTAGATCGGCCGCGCTATTGATTATCTCTCTTCTTGACAGTCCGGCACTGGAGATGGCAGCCATATATGTCATCTGGGCAAAGAGATCAGAATTAAGATATTCTTTATCTTTGGTTTTATCTTTGCTGTTTTCTACGGTTGCAGCAATTTTCTGGCTCAATGCAGTAACCTGGGAGATCAACCCCGTCTGCGGCTTGCTGAGCTGTTTTTCAGTTGTAACAAGATGATTAACCATTTACTAAATCCTTTTATCCTTAGAAAAGCCCCTGCTGCTGTGCTTTAGCCAGAGTGGTAAGCAGTTCATAGAAATTGGTAATACCTCTCTCCTTATGCAATTTCTCCAGCACTTTTGCCCGTTTATCCAGCTCGGCATAAATACGGTTTTTTTGATGACTGGGAATACCGCGAGTAGGGGCGATCTTTTGCTCCAATAAATAACTATTCTGGTAACCGGTAAATTCGAACTCATCTTTGATAGGATCCCATCTGAACACTTCCATGAATGAAAAGGCATCATTTTGTGAGTCATATCCGACGATTTCATTGATGCTTAAAGCCCGTCTGCCGGTTTTACCGGTGGGCAGCTTGACCGCGCTCTGAATTACCACCACATTCAGACAATCGACATAGGTTTTAGGTACGTTGATAGGATTGCCGGTAAGACGCTGTATCAGCTTCTGTACAGACGCAGCGTGGAAAGTGGCCATAACGGCATGTCCTGTCTGCATAGCCTGAAAGGCGATAGCTCCTTCCGCTCCTCTGATCTCACCTACAATTATCTCATTCGGCCGCTGTCTCAATGCCGCCTTGAGCAAATCGAACATGGTAACTTCGTTGCCTGATTCCGCTTTTGTGGTCTGTACTACTTCCTGCAGCCAGTTCTTATGAGGGACCTGAAGCTCCGGTGTATCTTCAATAGAGACGACCTTGGCATTAGGCTGAATGAAGGTAGTTATGGCGTTCAACAGCGTTGTCTTACCGGAGGCGGTTTCACCCGATACGAATAAATTCATTCCCTCGCCTATTACCATTGAGAGGTACGCAGCCATTTTATAGTTGAGACTGCCGAACTCAATAAGCTCCAGAACTGAAAGCGGCGTGTCAGCGAATTTTCTGATAGTGAAATTACTGCCCCGCTTGGTCAGCTCTTTCCCGTAGACGATATTAATTCTCGATCCGTCAGGCAGCGTGGCATCCGCGATGGGATTAGCCAGCGTCACGGGTTTTTTCACCCGCTCGGATAACCTTATGACATAAGCATCGAGGTCGTCCATGTCTGTAAATACGGTTGCTGACTTCACACTTTTGAATATCTTATGCTCGATAAATATATGTCCCAGGCCGCTGCAGCTTACATCTTCCACATTTGTATCTGTAACGATGGGTTCGATAACGCCTGAACCGACTTTATCACGCACTATAATATATTTCATTGCCTGTATCTGATGTGCTGTGCACTGGACTTTGCTCTCTTTTTCGCCGATGCCGAATTTATGCAGAAACAGGCTGTTGCCTTTGCCGTTTCCGTTACCGTTGGATTTTGTTTTTGCCTTACCGTCGCTGGGAACGCAGATTTTATCCACCAATTTAATAAATGCCTTGGCTTTGCTGGCGTCATCATTGATGCCGCGCAGGTCATCTATGTGGTCGAGCATTCTCCTTTCTATTTCCGCAATCAATTCATCCAGGTTTTCACCCATTTGCGGCTCAATGGAGATATAGGTGTGCCGTTCATCTTCCATATCTGCATATATGTGGGTGAAATTGCCGGGAATATTGGTGGGGTAGATAATGTTCGGCTGCTTTAAATCTCCCAGATTACGCGATGGTTTGGGATGATATTGCGGCAGTCCGGACTCCTCAACAGGCAGGCGCATTAAATATTTAAGCAGGTGAATATGTTGTTTACAGGTGTCCTGCAGTATGCCGGGCAAGGACATATAAAACTCGGTCCTCAGCAGCTGCGGGTCAGTGAGATTCGGCAGAGGTTTCAATTTAAAGGGCAGTTTCATTGTCGGCATATCAAATCCTTTTTATACGCTCGCTTTGGACAACGGCAGTATTTTCATACCTATGCCGGGCTCAACATCAAAACTGATGATATTACCGGTTCCTTTATCGGCTCCGCGTACTTTGGCGACTTCAAGAGTTTTTAACAGTTTATCGCCTACCTCTTCGATGCTGAGACGAAAATGAGCATCGCACATCGACCGTATACGTATTAATATTTCCTCATTAAAGGCAAAGCTGTGCGCAACGTTGATAATAGTACAGCCGCTATCACAGAGATTCTTGCAGCGGTCAAAAAAGTTCAGCGATTCCTCCAACTCCGTATAGGCAATTACCGGAGTAATGGAATCGATAATAAAAAGCCCGAAATTATCTTTCATGCGCTTGATGGAATCGATCAATGTGTCATAACAGGTATGGTAATTGTTCTTATTAGGCTGCATAGGATATATTTTTATCCATCCCATAAGCAGATAATCCAGTATGTCCAGCCCCAGGCTTTCCATCTGCGTCACCAGGCTTTTAACGGTATTCTCCGTCGAGAAAAATACCACGTTCTGATGACTGCGCATAGAACCCCATGCGAGCTGTTGCGAGAGCACGGATTTGCCCGCGTCCGATTGACCTTCGATTAAAGTAAGTGAGCCGCAGGGAATACCTCCGCCCAGTCTTTTATCTATCTCGGTTACACCGGTAGTGATAATATGCTGTTTATTCTTCTCGTCTTCATTAATTGAGTATTCTCTCTTCATGACCCGGAACCTCTCTGAAAGATAACCTGTGTCGCTACTCCGCTGGGAGTAGATATCGTTGCCGCGTTCACGGAGCCCTCGTTAACAGGCGGATCAAGCTGAATCAATAATTTCATGGTTTCGCCCGGATTAAGCGTATTGGGTTGGAATGTTTCAGGCTGTCCTTCATAAGTGATGCTGTCAACCGTCCATTCATTATCTGCAAGCGATGCTGTATAAGGCAGCCACTGGACCGTTGCTGTCGAGTTATCAGAATAGTAATAGACGATAACGTCCCAGGACGGGTAGTCGCAAAGCGCAATACTGCCGTCATTCCTGATATTGATCTCCACCCTGCTGCCTGAATACGGGTCCGGTACATCCGAGCCTGCCCCTGCTATATCGGTCCTCATCATTTCCGCTGAATTTTCCGTTGCCTGTTTCCATGAATTTGCGAGCGTATCGATAGGTAAAAGCGCGCTCAGCGTCAGTGTCACTGTGCCGCCTAAAATTATCGCTATGGATACTAAAGAGATAATTGCGTGTTCCATATCTTACCTATATGCTGAACCTGTACTGGTCTATAATTCCATTTGGTAATACGACTTTCACATAATAACTGCCGGACGATGGGCTGCCGGTGAGCGTAATAGTGATCTTTATGGTAGCCGTAGGCAGCCATTCAGTATCGTTTTCGATTGTATACTCCCAGCGAGGTGTACCCGAACCGTACGGTATACGGTCAGCAGAACCCGTAAGTCCGAAAAATACGTCTGACTTATCGACGGCACCTATCTTAGATGCGCCTACGTTTTTAACCCATACATAGACTTCATTGCCGGAAGTGCCCGTCTCTATAACTTCGATCTGGCTCTGTATGCGGTCATCCAGGTTTGCCGACATGCTGCTAATGGCGGAAGCTCCATGATTAATGGCCGGGTAGACCGAATTGAAGACGACCAGAGAACATATTACGCCCGCAATGAGCAGTAATACGGTAACGATCACTTTATCCATTATGCGACTCCTTGTTGTCTGTCAGTATCGAAAGAAGTGAGGACTCGGAGCCGTTGTTGTAACCGAGCAGTCCGTCCAGCCTGGCTATTACGCCCAGATAGTCCTGAGTATTGATTCTGCCTTTCTTCGGCTCATCTGCTTGAGATAAGCGTACCAATCTTATAAGAAGGTCTTTGAATTCGTTGCTGATATGGCCTACCAGATGGCAGGCCTCGACCATAACCTCGGCTCTTTCCTTGCCTATTTTTTCAGTAGATTCATCTACCCATCTGCTCAGCGCCGCAATTGTCAACAGGTTAATATTGCCGTTGTTGCCTTTGCCGGATTTTGCAGCGGCCTGTTTTTTATTCCATGAGTCTTTACCGAACTGTCCTTCTCCGCTGAGGCCTGTATCGGAATCATTATCTCCGCTCAGGAATTTGCCAAAAGCTGTTTTCATTTTATTACCCGTTTTATTACCGTGGGGCGCCTTGCCTTCTCCTGAATCAGACCCCATACTTAAAGAAGGAAGAGTGCTTTTCCTGGCTTTCTTATCTTTTTCATTCTCGCTTATGATTTCCTCTTCGCTCTGATCTTTAGCTGAATTACTATTATTATCTTCTTTGCTTTCAGTATCCGCCGGACTGTTTGGTTTTGATTCCGGTGAATCCGTTTGGCAGTTTATTACCGCAGAGAATTGTCCCCCCTGTGCCCCTGCCCCACCGATAATAAACGGATTTTCGGTATTGAGATACTGCTCTCTCACATCAAGCAGTATTGCCTTCACCTCATTCTTTATCACCTTTATTTCATTTTCCAGTTCGGTTACTCTATGATTTAAATCTGCCATAGAAGTATTCCTTCTTTGCCCGGCATGCCATTCATATTAAATAGCCGGTACAAATAGTTGTTATTTAGCATTAAAACATTCTCCCCGGGCGCATACTGGCTGTTCCTTCGTTCAGAATGTTTTGACAATTTGTATGTATATAACACGGCTGTTCAGTCGTTTCCATATTATCTAATACCGCTGCTTTTTCAGATTGATAATTGCCGGTCCCTCCCAGTATGTTTCATATTTTTCCGATCATTCAGTCTGCAAATGACAGGCTTGCCGCCGGTACAGAGATCAGTATATTCCAAACATTCTTGCAGTAAATCACCTATAGGTCATGGTTGTCGCGGTACTTTGGTACCCACATCTCACTATGGACTATTTGTACTACCCAAAACGGGACCAAAGTACTACCAAACCGCCGCTACATTATTGCAGGTTCAACAGGGCATAAAAGAAAGAAAGAAGACATGCAAGCAATCCATTTGCATACCGGATACAAACCGAATTCGTACAGACGTGTACTTTCCTAGGACTTAAGTACAATTGACAACCCTATATGCCTATATTAACTTTAGGATAAGATACAAAATAAATAATGTAGTTATGAATGCGGCGTGCATTCGCTATTCCCGGATATACTACGCAATAGTTGGTTGAGATATGAAGTTATCTACAAAAATAGGGATACTGATGGCTACGACGCTGGCCTTTATTCTTATTATAGAGGTCCTGTATATACTGCCTCAGATAAAGGAGCGTGAGGTCAATCTTCAGCAGGCGCTTTACGAAGAGCGGATAACGCCTATTGCCATGATGATCACGGGGTTTCAAGATGAGATGCGCTATAAATTGGAAATGCTTGCCAGGATGCCTGAGGTCCGTGGTATGAATAGCGCTCAACAGGAACTTATTTTATCAATCAGCTCAAGGTCATCGTGGAGGTTTGAAACCGTTGATATGGGTATAGCTGACAGCAACGGGACCATTGTCAGCTATAAGGCAAACGATCAGAGCGGCGTACCCCTGGCGTCTGTTGCTACATTAAACAATATATCTGAACTATCTTGTTTTACGGAGTGTATGGAAACTAACGCTACCTGTTTCAGTGAGCCTTTTCTTGCCGGCTCCGCCGGGCCGATGATAATAACCATTGCTACGCCGATATATGATATGCAGGACTATCTTGCCGGGGTTGTTTTTGCACATGCTTCCATCAGCAGTCTGGTTGAGGCGGTCAGACAATTCGAGCTGGATGAGAATGAGAATTTGCTTGTTGTAGATAGCAACGGCATGGTCCTTGCGCATTCGCAGGCGGATAACCCGGGGAGTGGCGGGAACATACTGGGGCTGGATTATAGTGTATATGAGCCGGTCAGAGAAGCGATGGAAGGTAACTCAGGTACACTTGATTACGAGAGAGACGGCGATACTTATATTGCCGGCTACGCGGCTATTGCTCCTGCCGATTGGGGACTGATACTGGAAAAACCGCTCAGTGCCGTTATAGAAAGAGGCAATGTCCTGCCGAATTTCATTCTTGCCACCACTCTGGCGCTCTTTATGTGTGCAGCGGTGCTGACTGTTATCGGTTCATGGCGAATACTTCGCCCGCTCGGCGCGCTGGTACAGTACGCAGATGAAGTATCTCACGGCAACTACAGCGCTGATTTGAACGTCAGCGGTAATGATGAAGTGGCAAGTGTGGCGGAAGCAATAAAATCGATGGTGGGAACGATTGTACGTACTAAAGACGAAGAAGTTTCTACTTTGATCGGAAGTATCAACGAGGGATTGATGATGCTTGACGACAGCGGACGTATTCTGAGGATGAATCCTGCTTTGGAGGAAATGTTGGGTATAGACAGTTCGCAGGTATTAGGGAAGACCTTTGCTGAGTTGGAACAAAAGGACTCTTTTGCTAATCTCAGCCGTTTGAATCACGCATTTCTTCTCGGCCGGGAAGCTTTTATCGAATATCCGCGCAGGCAGATCCTGCAGGTGCGGTCCTCAGGTATAAAACGGGATGGTAATAACCGGTCAGGTGAAGTCAGGATAGTGATCGATGTTACCAGACAGAAAGAGCTTGAGCAGATGCAGTCTGATTTTATCGCCAATACCACACATGAACTGCGTACACCGCTGCATTCTATCCGCGGATTCGTTAATTTGCTTTTAAACGGACAGGTGAACGATAAAGATACCCAGCATGAATTCCTGACAATTGTTAATAATGAAAGCCAGCATCTCAATAACCTGGTAGACAGCATTCTCAATATTTCAAGGATAGAATCAGGCAACGTCAAATACAGGGTAGAACCTGTACAAATGGAAAAAGTTATTGGTGACGTAATAGTCAAAATGCAGAATATTGCCATGGAAAAAAATATTGCGCTGAATGTCCATATTGACGAGCCTCTGCCTTCCATTGACGGCGATGCTGAGAAGTTGGGGCAGGTGATGCGTAATCTGCTCAGCAATGCTATAAAATTCAGCCATGCCGACAGCGCGGTTGTTGTTACGGCCAGCTCAAATGACCAGGGTTTACTGGTTTCTGTGAAAGATGAAGGTATCGGTATAGCTGCAGAAAACATAACGCAGTTGTTTCAAAAATTTTCTCAAATCGATAGTTCCATGACACGCAGTCAGAACGGAACAGGGCTGGGACTGTATATAACCAGACATTTTATCGAAGCTCATGGAGGTAAAGCGTGGGTGGAATCGGAGCAGGGGAAGGGTTCTGTGTTCTATTTTACACTTAGAGGTATGCCGGTGGCACTCACAAAAAGGTAAAGACTTATAAAGATACGTAGTGATGTTTTGCAAGAATGAAAAAAATGATTTGCCGCTAAAACGGCTGGTCTTTGGGTACATAGTAATAGAAAAGTAATGCGAGGTGAACTCGGAGGGTTTCAGGCTGACTTTCAGCCGGTTAGTTAGAAGGAGATAATCATGTCTAAGAAGATATTAATAATAGAGGATGACCGTAGCGCTGCCCGGCTGGCGCAATATACGCTCATGCAGGCCGGATACGATGTCGTACTTGCATATGACGGATTCGAAGGGTTGAGCAAGGCACTAAACCACGCTCCGGACCTGATAATACTGGATATAATGCTGCCAGGCATCGATGGGTACGAAGTGTGTAACAGGCTACGCGAAAGGGCTGGGACGGCTTTATTGCCGGTATTGATGATGTCCGCCAAAGCAAGAGAAGAGGATAAAGAAATGGGCCTCCGCGCAGGCGCAAATGATTATTTGCCCAAGCCAGTAGAACCATCGGTAATGCTTGAGCGCGTTGCCGCTTTAATCTCTGATGCGTCTGCAGTGGCATGTTGATTGACATAAATGTATTGGTAACGGCATTCATAATATGATGACGGATAGGTATACTTACAGCGGATCGGATATGCCCGGACAGAAGACGGAAAAGAATCCGGGGGATAAGCAGAAAGAACGTCTGGGCGAGATACTGCTGAGATTGAATTTAACAACGCAGGAGCAGCTTTCGCACGCACTTCAGAGCAGTAAATCGGAGAACAAGCTGCTGGGTCAGGTACTGGTAGAGAAGGAAATAATTTCACCCCATGATCTTGCTATGGCTTTAAGCATCCAGCTTAAAGTCCCACTCATAGATTTAAGCCGGCATACAGTTTTCCCCAGCGCGCTAAAAATGGTCCCGGAAGAGCTCTCCCGGCGCTATAACGTAATACCGCTGGATATCATCAGTGATTCACTGGTACTGGTGATGGAGAATACACAGGATATACGCGCGATTGATGATATATCTTTTGTAACAAAAATGCGTGTTGAGCCGGTGATGGGGTATGCCGACGAGATCCGTAAAGCCATCGACCGGAACTATTCGTTGAGAGACCTAGAGGTTGACTATGACGATACAATTGTCCAGGAACGTCAACGGGAAGAAGAAAAAAGCCAGTTGGTATTGGAGGAAGAGGCATCTCAGGCGCCTGCTATGCGCAATTTGAATATGCTGCTGCAGCAAGCGGTGAGAAGCAGGGCCTCAGACATACTTATCGAGCCGCAGGACGAGCATGTACAGGTTCGTTTTCGCATCGATGGAGTGCTGCATGAAAAAGGCTCATTGCCTTTGAACCTGCACCCGGCGCTCCTTTCCAGATTGAAAATTATAAGCGGGATGAATATAGCAGAACGGCGCAGACCTCAGGACGGCCGTTTTTCCGTAGTAGTCGATAAGGAGGAAATAGACATACGTGTCGGCTGCGGTGCCACAGTTCACGGTGAGATGGCCGCTTTGCGTCTGCTCTCTCACTCCAATACACTGCTGGACTTGCAGGGATTGGGGTTGTCCTCCGGCGCGCTTACCACATTTGAACACTTATTGAAATTACCGTTCGGAATGATACTTCTGGGGGGGCCTACCGGTTCGGGAAAAACGACAACGTTATATGCCGCCATCAACAGGTTGAATAGGCTGGAACGGAATATTATGACCATCGAAGACCCGGTAGAATACGCTTTTGAAGGTATCAACCAGTTCCAGGTCAATATTAAAGCAGGTATGACTTTTGATGCAGGCCTGCGGGCATTTATGAGAATGGACCCGGACGTGATTCTGGTTGGTGAGGTACGTGATGACGAGACGGCAAAGATAGCGGCACAAGCAGCGCTTACCGGGCATCTGGTCTTCTCCTCCATTCATGCCAATGATGCGGTGGGTGTCATGCACCGCATGCTCGATCTGAATGTTGAACCATTTATTTTATGCTCTACCGTAGCCGGCTCAATTTCTCAGCGAGTCGTGAGGCGTATCTGCCCTGATTGTAAAGAGTCATATCAGCCTTCACTTGAGGAACAGGCGGTATATGAAAAGTATTTAGGCCAACAAGCGGGAAAGCTTTACCGCGGTGCCGGATGCAATACGTGTGCCGGGACAGGTTATCTGGGGAGAGTGGGAGTGTATGAGGTGATGACTGTAACGGATGGTATCAAACGTTTGATACTTGCCGGTGCTCCCGTTGCCGATATTCGCAATCAGGCTGTTGCAGAAGGCATGGTGCCTTTAATGCAAGACGGTATGGAAAAGGTAAAAGAAGGCTTCACCACGGTATCCGAGATACTCAAACACGTTTACTCCATTAGCGCTTGATAAGCATACTCCCCGGCGGATGCTAAGTATTGACTTTCCGGGGTGAATATCTACGTGCCGTACCAAATGGCAGCGGGCTGTCTTTAAACACTATTGAGAGCACGATCAGCCCTATTCCGGCTGCCAGAAAACATATACCGTAGATAAGCAGCGGGGTTGTCGCATCCTTTATAATTTGTGCAAGAACTTGCTGAACCCCGAACATGGCATCTGCCTCAGATGCGAATTGGCTCACCGCTGCATTGGTAAAGCGCAGTAAGAGCACCATCACGGTTGAGCCGGCCCCCGCCAGCACAAAAGAAGACCCCGCGGCACGGGCAACCGGTTTGAGCGCCCAGCGGTGAAGCAAGGCCAGCAGCAATACCGCCAGTATCGCCAGAAAGACACAGAGAATATAGGCAAGCTTCATGTACGTGATCAACTGCCTCGCCTGCTGTACATAGGGCGTTATCTGCGGGCCGAGGATGCTTTCTGTGATAATAAACTCAGATGGAATAAAACTGGTAATTTCACCGTATATCTGATCCAGTATGCTGTCAAAGAGCCCCGGCATGACCTGGTCATAGCCGGAAGGCAAATAGGAGTAAGCGGAATCAGCGACGGCCTCCTTAACGACATCCCGTACCGGCTCCAGTGAGATGATGATATTCAGTTCTTTCCCTTCCTTCAAATAGGCATAGCCGGCGTGTATCACCGTGTCTGCCTGCTCTTCAAACCACGGCTTCAATTCCTCAAGCGCACGGTCAAAAATTGGCTCAAGTTCATTGTCTGAGAACCGGCTTTTAATTTCATCGAATATGCGGGAATAGATATCGACCTTGTCCATTTCCTTTAGAACAAAGTCAGGATTAAGTATTGTCAGATTAGCCGTAAGGATGATTCCGGCAAACAGCACTGCTGCGGCCAGCATGGCACAAAGCAGTGTTTGACCTAAATTACGGAGGAGACTCATTTATTTTCGTTTACCATCCAATAGCGATGTGAATACGACGGGTGAGGTACGAATGGCTGCCGAGCCAGGATTCGAACCTGGGCTAAGGGATCCAAAGTCCCCCGTGCTACCGCTACACAACTCGGCATTCGTAGTGCAGATTATCATAGAAGTTTAAAAATAGTCAACTGGAATGTATGGTAGCAGGTGGTGCGTATATAACAATGTTCAGTTTCCATACCGATAAATAGTAATGATTATTAATATCAGTAATTATGGTATAATATGCTGTTGACAAACGCAGAAATTTTGTATACATTCGAACACAGACGAAAAATAATACTTTTATATATGCTTTTCTCGCTAATTATTAGTAGGTTTATTTGCCGGAACTAATTTATACTAATGTATGGTACTGGTTGAAATATTGATGACCTGTGTACATGTAGATACGTGCTGCATACCTGTATGTATGCCCGGTTGATGCTTTCAAACGGTGTTTCGCTTAATGCAGGGCGGTATAAATCTAAAGGGGTGTACTGATGGTAACGCCAAAGAAAAAATTACGGATACTGATCCTGGAGGATTCGGAGGATGATGCGCTGCTGGCGATGCATGAATTCAAGAAAAACAACTATGAGATTGATTATGAACGCGTGGAAACTGCTGAGGCGATGTGTTCCGCTTTACAAAAGCAGCAGTGGGACGTTGTACTGGCAGATTACACTCTGCCCCGTATGAACGCGCTCGAGGGGCTAAATATCCTGCATGAAGACGGCTGTGACATCCCCTGCATCGTGGTATCCGGTACTATCGGTGAGGATGTGGCGGTAGAAACGATGAAGGCGGGCGCTGCCGACTATATTATCAAGGGAAACTTGAAAAGGCTGGTACCTGCCGTTGAACGGGAGATACGTGATGCCGAAATACGGCGTAAGCACAGAAAAGCGGAAGAAAA
The DNA here is from genome assembly GCA_964519615.1 of uncultured Dehalococcoidales bacterium. Classification (GTDB taxonomy): domain Bacteria; phylum Chloroflexota; class Dehalococcoidia; order GIF9; family UBA5629; genus CAZFIM01. The sequence continues at coordinate 5,226 of CAZFIM010000038.1, read as the reverse complement.
GATAAAAAGACAGGAAAAAGAGCGGATTTTCTTGCTCCATATATCCGAGATATGCGGCCGTGTTGGACTTGATGTTGAGGGAATGTGCAGGGAAATCGCCGCGACGCTTTCCGGTGAATGGCATAATGAGAGGAAGGTGAGTGTCAGAATATCGCTGAATGATAGAGTATTCGAGGTGAACTGCAGCAGTGATGTAACCTGGCTGCTGTCCTCTCCTATCAAGGCAGGCGGTAAAATTGCCGGTACTCTCCAGATGGGCCGCGCGGATAAAATGCCGGTAGTGACCGGGGGCGCTTTCCTGGAGCAAAGGCAGGAACTGCTTGATAACGTGGCTGCCCGTTTAGGGGAAGCTGTCGAATACAGGAATTCACAAAAGGAATTGGAGGAGAGCGAAGCCCGCTTTCGCCATCTGGTGGAAGGTGTGGGCGAGGGCATTGCGGTGCTCGATCCGGACGGCAGCATATTGATGGCGAACAATTTTCTGGTTGAAAAAACAGGGTATTCCAGAGACGAGCTTTTAACCATGAAAATAAATGATTGCGCAGGTGAACCCATCAGCGAGGAGGATGATGCTGCCTGGGATAAACTGGATTTCGGGAACTACTGGCTGTTCGAGCATGTTGGCCGCAGAAAAGACGGCAGTACGTTTCCCGTAGAAATGAATATAACGAAGATCAGTCAGGGAGGCCGGCCGCTAATGCTGGCTGCAATTCGGGATATCACACAGCGAAAGCAGGTGGAGCAGGAGCGTCTGCAGCATAACCAGGACATGATCAATGCGCTTAAGCAGGCAATACAGGCTATCGCAGTCTCGCTTGAAATGAAGGACCCCTATACGGCAGGGCATCAGCAGCGGGTGACTAAACTTGCCACTGATATCGGCAGAGAGATGAAGCTGTCTGAGGAGAGTGTAGAAGCACTGGGTATGGCAGCATCGGTCCATGATATCGGGAAAATGTATGTACCCTCGGAGATATTGAGCAAACCGGCCCGGCTGACCGCCATTGAGTTCAGTATGGTCAAACTGCATGCCCAGGCAGGGTATGATGTACTGAAGAATGTGGAATTTCCCTGGCCGATCGCGCAGATAGTATTGCAGCATCATGAGAGAATGAACGGATCCGGGTATCCTCAGGGCCTGGAGGGTGCTGATATCCTCACGGAAGCGCGGATACTGGCTGTGGCCGATGTGGTGGAATCGATGGCATCGTACCGGCCTTACCGCCCGTCTTTAGGTATAGAGGCGGCGCTGGAGGAAATCAAGCAGAACCGGGGTACGCTTTTTGATAAAGCAGTAGTAGATGCCTGTTTGAGCCTTTTTACAGAAAAAGGGTATCAGTTATAAGGGGTTTTTAACCTTACATAAATAACATGATTTTTAAAAAGACATAATGTCCGCTTTCCTCACTGTCCAAAGGGGTTCTTGAAATGGAGCATACAACAGACGGCACTAAAAAGAAGAAGAAAACAACCGCCATCTCAAGAGAGTCTGCCGAACGCATTCGCAGCTTGTCCCCAGATTTCTTGCATACTCAAAATGGAATTGATAAGCCGCATTCTTCCTCTCAAACTACTGATAATTTATTACGGAGTATATTCAATGCGGTGCCTGCAGCTGCCTGGGTATCAGACGCAAAAGGCACCCTGATTATGTGCAATGATATGCTGCAAAAGGCGCTGAATATCAAGGAAAGCGATGTAAAGGGTGTATATAATATTTTTCAGGATAGTAGCGTACGTGATCAGGGTTTTTTGCCTCTGGTAGAGCAGGTCTACCGAGACGGAAAAGAGGTAAGCTTCCATATTGATTACGATAGCTCCCGTTCAAACTTTTTCTTCGGGGATAAGATTAATCGTATTCTGGAAATCAGGGTCACGCCTGTAATAAATGGTAAGGGCAGCGTGACCAATGCTGTTTTTAAGCTCAGCGATATTACCGCGCAGAGGAAAGCTGAGGATGGCCGCAGAGAGAGCGAAGAGAAGTTCTTTGCTGCATTTCATGCGTCGCCCAATTTGATGTATATCACCAGTTACGAGGAAGGAAGGATCATCGATGTAAATGAAGAGTTCTGCCGCTGCACAGGCTACAGCACTGAAGAGGTAATAGGCCTTACCACACCGGAGATAGGGCTGTGGAAGGATGAAAAGCAGAGAGACAGCATGCTGCACATGCTGCATGAAAGAAAAGCTGCGAGAAATATTGAGGTAGATATCCGCACTAAATCCGGGCAAATGTGTACAATCCTTTTCTCGGCAGATATCATCAGTTCAAATAACAAGCAGTATCTGCTCTGCGTGGCGGCGGATATCTCTCTGAGAAAGCAGGCTGAAGCGAAGCTGCAAAAAAGTGAGGAATTGTTAAGAGAAACGCAGCGCATCTCTAAAGTAGGTGGATGGGAATTTGATGTCCGCACCGGCATTATGACCTGGACCGATGAAGTGTACAGGATTTACGGTATCACCAAAGCTTCCAATATCGATGATATTGCTCATGATTTATCTTTCTACAGCCCCTCTTCCCGCTGCAAGCTTGAGGAGGCGTTTCAAACGCTACTGAAAAAAGGTGAACCTTACGATCTGGAGCTGGAATTCACCAATGCCCGCGGAAATCCGTTATGGGTGAGGACCATCGGCAGGCCGTTTAAGCGGGATGGGGCAATTGTCAGGGTAGGCGGTAATATTATCGATATCACGCGCAGAAAACGTATCGAGCGGCAGCTTACGGAAAGCGAGGAGAAATTCCGCAAGGCATTTCAGTCCTCTCCCTTGCTGATGTGCATACTCAGGGACAGTGACGGCGTATTAATCGAGGTAAACGAGGCGTGGTGCCGTGTGCTCGGCTGCAGCTATAAAGAGACCATAGGCCGTACTGTAGGTGAGATGGAGATACTGGAAAAGGATGTGCATACCTGGTTGATTGACAGATTCACTGGAGAAGGCCGGATACGCGACGTTGAGCTGAGATTGAAGCCTAAGTCCGGTGAAATGCGAACCGTCCTGGTATCCATGGAAAAAATCATGGTTGGTGAAGAACCGTGCAGATTGATTGCAGCAACCGATATCACCGAACGCAACCGCGTTTTAAATGAGTTGCGCAAGAGCGAGGAACGGCTGCGGTTGAAACTGGATTCCATTATGCTGCCGGAGATGGATATCGATCAACAGGAGTTAAAAAATATCCTCAATACTCCGATGATAGACAGTCTGTTGAAACAACTGGCAGCCCTCACCGGCGTTTTTGCCATAATACTCGATGTGAACGGAAATGAGCTGGCCTCCGCCAAATGGCAGGATGTGTGTACCAGGTTCCATCGTGTATGTCCTCAGACAGCGGAATTCTGCCGTCAAAGCGATATCTACCTCACCAGGAATGTAAAAAGGGGTGAATATACCACCTACCGCTGTCTCAACGGCTTGAATGATGTGGTAACTCCCCTCTATATAGGAGACAAGCATATCGGCAATGTTTTTATCGGCCAATTTTTCTATGATGATGAGAAAGTCGATACGCAGTTTTTCATCAAACAGGCGCATAAGTACGGTTTTGATGAAAAAGAGTATCTGGACGCGCTTGCCCGGATTCCCCGTCTCAAACGTGACACTGTAATAAAAATGATGAATTTCCTTATAAATCTGTCTGAGATTATTTCACGCGTGAGCTACAGCAATGTTCAGCTTGCGCGCGGTGTGGCAGAGCAAAAAAGGGTGGAAGAGAAGCTGCGGGAGAGCGAGGCCCGTTTGCGTATCCTGATTGAACAATCCAGGGACGGCATCGTAATTCTGGATCAGGAAGGCAGAGTATATCAATCAAACAAACAGTTTGCTTCCATGATAGGCTACTCCCCCGAAGAAGTAAGCAGACTTCACGTAAGCGATTGGGAATACCTTCTTTCCCGTGAGCAGCTTGAGGAGATGATTCGTACTCTGGATGCGGCCGGCGACCATTTTGAAACCTTGCACCGGCGCAAGGACGGCACAGTATACGATGTTGAGATCAGCACTAATGCAGCCGTTATTGGAGATAAAAGGCTTATCTTCTGCATCTGCCGTGATATCACCGAGCGAAAGAAAAATGAATCAGTGATACGTGAAAACCAGGCGCGCTTCCGCGAATTGATTGAACAGGCCCCTGACGGCATCATTGTGCACGATTTTGAAGGTACTATACTGCTGTTTAACCGGCGTGTTGCCGCCCTCTACGGCTATTCTGCTGAAGAATTTGCCGGGATGAAAATTTCAGATATCAATCACCGTATTAACATCGCTGAACATAAAGAGAAGTACTGGCAAAAGATGCAAAAAGGAGCGGCAGTTACATTTGAAGGGCCGGTATACCGTAAGGACGGCAGCACCTTTTATCAGGAGGCCATTATTTCCGTAATTGAATACGGAGGCCGGCTGGTGGTGCTGACATTTCACAGGGATATAAGTGAACGCAAAAAAGCAGAGGAAATCATACGTGAAAGCGAGGCGCGCTTCAGAGAGGTGGTGGAGCAGGCGCCGGACGGGATTGTTGTGCACGATTTTGAAGGCAATATTTTAACATTTAACCGACGTGACTGCCTTATGTTCGGTTATTCACCTGAGGAATACGCACATATGAATTTAAAACAACTCAATCCGCTCCTCGATATGGCCGAGCACAGAAAAAAATACTGGGAGGTAATGCAGGTAGGAGAATCAATTTCCTTTGAAGGGCTGGTATACCGCAAAGACGGGAGGCCTTTTTATCAGGAAGTCCGTATTTCCAGAATAGATTACCTCGGCCGACCGGCGATACTTTCATTTCACCGCGATATCACCGAGCGCAAGAAGGCGGAGCAAATGATACGTGAGAGCGAAGCGCGCTTCAGGGAGGTGGTGGAGCAGGCGCCGGACGGGATTACCGTGCACGATTTCGAAGGCAATATTTTAACCTTTAACCAGCGTGACTGCATGATGTTCGGGTATTCTCCGGAGGAATACAGGAGCCTGAAAATTACTGATACCAATCCGCGCGTGAATATAAAAGAGCATAGAGAAAAGTTCTGGGAAACGATGCAAACGGGACAGTCTGTTACCTTTGAAGGCCAGGTATACCGTAAAGACGGCAGCGCCTTTTATCAGGAATCACGTATTTCCAGAATAGACTACCTCGGCCAGCCGGCGATACTGGTGTTTCACCGCGATATTACCGAGCGCAAGCAGGCGGAGGCTGAAATAAACCGCAGGATGGAGCGTGAAAGG
>CAZFIM010000037.1:0-21973 GCA_964519615.1 uncultured Dehalococcoidales bacterium | reverse complement strand
TGCTGTGGAATCAGCTGTTAAGGCTGCCAAAAAGGGAATGGAAGCAACTATTGAAATGAGGGCAAAACACAGCCGTGCCAGCTGGCGAACTGACGGTGGTGTTGGCGTACAGGATGCCGGTGCTACCGCGATGTACTATCTGATTGAGGCCTTCGGGCGGGGTGTCTGGCGCGCCTTTTCAGAATAGTAGATAGATCTCAGGTAATAAATATAGTATTTAGCTGTTGAAAGTCATTGGCAAATCGATTCTCAGATAACTTAATTGGATAATTGCCAAGTATTGAAAATATCAGGCACACTCAGAAAGACAACGAGTAAAGGGGTATAAAATGGCAGAGCATATTATACGGCCTATAGCGTTAAACCGGACAAAAAACACGCCGCAGCATCTTCATATGTACCTCACGGGCATTGGCCCGCGGCCCACTACGGCAACTGCCGTCTGGTATATAGAGGGGCCGGAGAAGAAAATAGTAGTCGACGCTGGCGGTTCGACTGAGGGGGCAGTACAGGCGATGAAAATGCTTGCTCCGGATGCGATCGTGGAACATATACAATCACTGGATGAGGGGCTCAAACGCTTGGGCTTGAAGCCGGAAGATATTGACATAGTCATTGTCACCCATCTGCACAAGGACCATATTGAGTTCGCCCATCAATTCACCAGAGCAAAATTTATAGTACAAAAGGCCGAATATGACTTTATCGATAATCTGCACCCAAGCGTGGCACCACCATTTATCAGCAAGGATTTTCTAAACGGCCTGGATATAGATGTTATTGAAGGCGACCGGGAAATAGTGGAGGGAGTAAATGTGTGGCTTACGCCCGGTCATACCCCCGGAGGACAGTCAGTCGTTGTAGATACTGCAAAAGGCAAAGCGGTAATCACAGGATTTTGCTGTATACTCCAGAACTTCGAGCCGCCGCTGGAAGTGCGAGAAATGATGCCCGTCATTACACCCGGAGTTCATCAGGATGTAATAGGGGTTTATGATAGTGTAATCAGGGTGAAGGACCATGCCGATATAGTCATACCTGTACACGATGCCAACTTTGCCGAACGGGAACAGATCCCATGATTATTATTATTTCACTCTCTTCTCTCGATAAACCGGTCTCTGCCATGCAAGAGAAGCCATACTCAACCCATAAGGCAAGAGACAATCGATTATATATTGTTTGAAAATAAAATAATTCAGTACACTTAATTTTTAAGGAGGTCAACTATGCCGGTAATCCATGGTAAAGATATTGAAACTATTTCCCCGTTTCCCGGATTCGAGTTAAAAGTATTAATGGACAAAACTCGCGGTGCTCAATCTATCACTTTAGTCACTGAAATCCTTCATCCTGGTACAAGCATCCCTATCCACAAACATAAAATCGAGGGGGCGTTCTATGTACTCGCCGGAAATGGCTATCTTAAAATTGAAGGCGAAGATACATACAGAATCGAACCTGGGATGGTTTGTCTTGTTCCGGCAAATTCGTGGTATACGATTGTGAATGATGGTAGTGAAGATATTAAATGGATCACCACCCATCCGGCTATTGAAATTACGAGGGAAGAAAAAGATAGTTTCTAAAATACCGATACAATGCAACAGGGATAGCAATTTTGCATTAAACCATCTTCTCATCGGAAGCTGATAGAGTCCTGTATTGTCCCTATCAGCTTCCGAAATTAGTATTCAGTGGTTTATTGGCTTTGATTATTCCGCGGAAAAGTTACCTGTGAATTTTAAAGTGTACCTTTTTGTGATTATTTACTGAAAGTACTGCAGTAATTACACTCGTTTCAGTATAGTGCGTGCTAATGCCCCAATATCAATTGCTGCATTCTTAACAAACGTTATTGCAGTAATAAAACAAACATTCCCGTATGAGACTTCCCCTAAACACTTGACTCATATTTCTTTAGCCACTACCCGGCAGTTCGAATCTCACCCATTTCTGCAACTTGTGTAAACTACGAATGACTCATTAATTACCATTGCGCTATAAGCACTGCACAAAGGCAAAAAGCCCTGCACAATCAGGCTAATACGTTATTTTCACACAAACCTGCCCTTGACACAGTTTATATACTATAATATTATAGAATATAATATTATATGTTTTAGGTGGTACATGAAAACTATAACTTTCGCGCCATTGAAGACAAAACGCCTCTCCCAACTGATCGAAGATTCAATAAAAGACATGATACTTATCGGTGAGTTAAGCCCTGGAAGCAGATTGCCCAATGAACAGGAACTAAGCCGTCAATTTGGCGTGAGCACCGTTACTATCAGAGAAGCATTAAGAGGTCTGGAAGCTTTTGGAGTGATTCAGAAGAAGAGGGGGAAAGGTGGCGGTATTTTTGTCGCTCAGGCAGAAAAGCAAGTTGTAGGTGATGTGATCCAGAGCTTTTTAAGCATCAACAAAACAAGCTCAGCAGATATAAATGAAGTGCGGGCAATGTTAGAACCGAAGACTGCGAAACTTGCTGCTGCACGTATTACAAAAAGTGACTTGAAACAACTGGAAAATAATATCATATCTTGTCAAAAGAAAATAAATGTTAACTCTCAAGTTCTTTCACAAGAGGAGTTCTTGTTCATCGAAGAACGAAATGTTGATTTTCACCGGCTGATTGCTGAAGCCACACATAATATTATTCTAGCGTTAACAATAAGTTATATAGAGGATTTTCTATTTAGCTTTAAAAAAGCAAATATCACAGCAGATATGCAATTTTCCAGGGAAAATATCGATGGACACTGGAAAATATATCGTGCCCTCGCAGATCATGACGAACAGCAAGCTGAAGCAATGATGATACAGCATGTAACATCTGTTGGCACATATCTTTCCACTAAAGATGGGAAGAGTTCTCTTATTAAGCAAAAATAAATAATTAAGGAGCAGAGGATGGCAATACTTGAAGAGCCCATAAAGACAGCACAAAAAGTGAACAATTTTATTGATGGCGAATGGGTTCAATCCTGCGGAGAACTGAAAGAGATCGTCAATCCTGCTACCGGCCAGGTGCTGGGGCAAGTCCCTATTTCTACCGCAAATGAAATGAACGATGCAATAACTGCAGCAAAACAGGCTTTTCCCGGATGGCGTACTACGACCCCAGTTGCGCGGGCAAGGCTACTATTCAGGCTAAAAGAATTGCTGGAAGAAAATTTCGAAGAACTGAGCAGAATTCAAACACAAGAACATGGGAAAACTATCGATGAATCAAGAGGAGAAACAAGGCGGGGAATCGAAAATGTAGAAGTAGCATGTGGCATACCCTCATTAATGATGGGCTATAACCTTGAGGATATTGCTTCAGGTATTGATGAATACGTAATCAGGCAGCCTCTGGGAGTTTTTGGAATAATAGCTCCGTATAATTTCCCGTTTATGATTCCGCTTTGGTCAGCGCCTTATGCTGTTGCCACCGGGAATTGCGTTGTCATCAAACCTTCTCCAGAGGTTCCTTTGAGTCAAATGCGATTAGCGGAGTTGGTAGATGAAGCAGGTTTCCCTCCCGGAGTGTGGAATGTAGTAAATGGTGAAAGAGAAGTTGTGAGTAGCATGCTGCAGCATCCCGATGTCAAAGGGATAGCGTTTGTGGGCAGGACATCGACGGCTAAGGAAGTTATATACAAGCAGTGCGGCGAAACAGGTAAACGCGTTATCGCTCAAGGCAGCGCCAAGAATTTCATGGTCATCATGCCGGACTGCAATATCGAAACTACCATCCCATCTCTTATGACATCCTTTTTTGGAAATGCCGGTCAACGATGTTTAGCGGGCGCAAATCTGTTAATCGTGGGCAATGATGATAATTTCTACAAGCGTTTTGTTGACGCAGTAGTAGAGACAACTTCTCGCATAATTGTTGGCTATGGGCTGGATGAATCAGTTCAGATGGGTCCATTACGCGACGAAGTGAAAAAAGGAAACATCATTAAATACATAGAATCCGGAATCAGGGAGGGGGCAAAACTCACACTGGACGGGAGGAAAAATCTCACAATAAATGGTAATTATCCTGACACATGCTTTCTTGGTCCATCAATTTTTGAGAATGTCAATATCGATATGACCATTGCGCAAGAGGAAATTTTTGGCCCTGTTATGAGCATAATTAGGGCTTCTGATTTGGATGACGCTATAGAGAAATGCAATAGCAGCAATTATGGCAATGCCCATGCAATTTTCACCTCAAAGGGTAAATATGCCAGAGAGTTCAGGTACAGAGTAACCAGCGGTAATGTTGGTATCAATGTAGGAATAGTCGCACCCATGGCATTTTTCCCATTTAGCGGAATGAAAGACTCTTTTCTTGGAATTTTACACACACAGGGTCAAGAAGCCGTCCGATTCTTCACTGAAAGCAAAGTCGTTATTGAAAGATGGCCGGCTTAGAGAACATATACTATGGTTTTACAGACAGCTTCTCAAATTATAAGTTTTTCTAAAAATCTGGAGGAAGAGTCAGCAGCTTTCTATGAGCAGTTTGCCATTACATATCCCCATATCGCACACGAGGAAATAATAAAAATCGCAAGTGAAAATAGGAAATATATTAAACAAATACAAACAGCCTATTATGGAGTTATTAGCGATGCGCTAGAGGGTTGTTTTGCCTTTAACCTGGATGCCGATAACTATAGATTAAATTTACCTAAATTGGACAGCCAAAATGTAAATGCAGTCATTGAAAAAATAGCTGATACTGAAAAAATTATCACAAGCTATTACTTGGACGCATATAATCATTCGAAAGGTTTACTGGCAGATGTTCCCGTTTTATTCAAGTCTATCGCCGATAAAAGGGAAAAACGTATACATTTTTTAAAATCAATGCTATCAGAGAGGAATTAGGCCAATTGTTATGAGTACTGAAAAAAAGCGTGTCCATTGTCCCGTTAAACATGTCGAGTTTTTTATTGTTCGCATGAACGACGGCAGCCATACAATTAAATGCTGCTTTAGAAAAGCCTGCGGTGATACCTGCCCTTACATTGATAATCCTGATTATAAGAACCCGTATCGCAGAAGTCCCGCCTTTAAAAAAGATCCGAGTATCCAATAAACATTAAATATAAATAAGGAGGAATATTTATGGCACGACCTGAAGAAGTTAAAACTACGGAAAAAATGAAAAAGGCCAAAACCGGCAAGGAAATGATTCTCTCCTGGGGAGACCAGAGACCCGGAGCGGACATGGAAGGTACTCTAAAAGTTCTCCGCTTATATGTTGAAAAGAAACCTGAAATGATAGCGACTTTCGCCCATAACCAGCTTACTCAGGTGACGGACAGGGGGATACTGGATGCGAAAACCAGGTATCTGGTTACACTTGGTATATATATGGCTTTACGTCACTGGCAAGGAATAGGGGCTCAATGCGGCAACGCCAAAGCTGCCGGTTGCACGGAAGAAGAAATCATGGAGGTAGCGTTTCTGGCAGATTACGGGGCCTCGAAGACAATGCTGGTTGAAAGCGCTATGGCACTGGCCGACGTATTCGAAAGTGATTCATATAAAAATATAAAACGACCATAAAGCTTACGGCATAATTGCAGAAAACAGTTTATTTTCCAGCTAGAGACAAAGGAGGATTTGAGTGGACTTTAAACTTACAGAAGACCAATTGATGATACGCCAAATGGTCCGCGAATTTGCTCAAAAAGAAATTAAGCCATTATCGATACAACTAGATGCAAAAAGCGATCCACAGGATTGTATACCATGGCAGCTCATAAAACGAGCCTCTGAGTTAGGCTTAAGAACGATGACCATTCCTAAAGAGCTTGGAGGATTAGGCGCCGACTACCTGACACAAGCAATTGTGCTTGAGGAGTTAGGGGCGGCTGACCTTGGATTTGCCAGTATAATGAGAGGCAATCTAACCCATGCATCTGTTCTGGTAAAAGAGTGTAATAAAGAGCAGCATGATGAATTTTTACCTGATTTTTTGAAAGATGATACTTTTGTGCTGGCAACCGCAAGAACAGAGCCCAACGCAGGAACAGATGCTCACCTGCCGAATAACGAACCGGGGGCCTCAACGCAAACCTACGCCGAAAGGAAAGGTGATGAGTATATCATTAACGGCTCAAAACATTTCATTTCAAACGGCGGCATAGCCAAATTGTATTTTGTGCATGTTCGAACTGACAAAAAGCTTCCTATTACGGAGTGCACTAGTGTATTCTTGATCCCGCAAAAAACACCGGGATTCTCAATAGGAAAATTCCATAATAAAATGGGCAGGCGTCTTCTTCCTAATGCTGAGTTGATTTTTGAAGATGCCCGTGTTCCAGCTAGATATCTGGTTGGTCAGGAAGGAAAGAAATGGAGTGGACTTGCCCCTAAAAGCCCTCCTTTTGGCCTGCTCGGAACAGCCTGTACACTTGGAACGCTGAGGAATATCTATGAAACTACTCTTGATTACACTAAGAACCGTATTCAAGGCGGTAAGCCTATTTTCAAGCATGCAACTGTTGCAATCAAACTGGCTACCATGCGAGTAAACATAGAAGCAATTAGAACGATGGTATGGAAATGCGCCTGGTCATGGCAAACTAAAACAGATTATGATCCCACGATGGGTTTGGCCATAAAGGGATTTACAGATAAAGCTGCTCTGGATATCGTTAACTATACCGTAAATATCTTTGGCGGTATGGGCACGGATAAAAGCCTGCCAATAGAAAAATATATAAGAGATATTTATACAACTCTGCATGGATACGGCACAACCGAAATGGCTCTCTGGCAAAGTGCTGCAAATTTATAGGATAGAATGGCACAATAGCAGAATACATACAAGATTATGCAAAATCAACACATAGTAATAATCAGATTTATGATTTAAAACCGTTAACAATGCTGGCAGTATTTTAAATTATATGAAACATCTATCAATAATAAGGAGGCCGAATGAAATAGCACGGGTTTGCGGGTTAGCTTAAATTGTAAGGTCCAGTTAATTTATAAGGGAGGCCCAAAATGAAGAAAATATTGTATTCTACACTGGCTTTAGTTGTTTTGCTTACGATGATACTTGTCGGATGCTCAAAACCAGAACCGACACCGACGCCAACACCTACACCTACACCAGCGCCTACACCAGCGCCAGCACAGGTGTTTGAGATGAAACTTATTCTTTGGACGCCTGCAACATCACCTTCCTATTCATTGGCATGGGAACCTTTCATGCAAAAACTGGAAGAGGTCACTAACAATAGGATAAAATTGACCGTTTATCCAGGGGGAAGCCTTGCCAAATCAGATCAGCAATACGATTTCATAGCGACTGGCTCCGCTGATATGGGGCCTTTGCTTACAGCTTTCGAACCAGGACAATTTCCTATAAGCGATACATTAAGCCTTCCATTCCTGGGCATTAATAGCGCCAAACAAGGCGGCACAGTACACTGGAATTTATACGAAAAATATCAGGCTGCTATGGATTCGCACTATAAAGGTGTAAAAATTCTGTGTGCATTTATGTCCGGCCCCGCTGTGTTTTATTCTGCAAAAAACCTGTTCGTACTGTGGAAGATTTCAAAGGAATGAAGCTGAGAGCAGCTGGCGACGGACAGGTTGCCGCTGTCAAAGCTATTGGAGCTGTTCCGGTTAATGTTTTCTCCAATGAGCAATACGATGCTCTGGAAAAGGGAATAATGGACGGCGGATTTATGGACTGGAATGGCATGTCAACTCACAGAGTGAAAGATATTGCAAAATATTATACACAATTGAACTTTGGCGGTACTGTCTGGTCTTTTGCCATGAACCTTGATAAATGGAACAGCTTACCTAAAGACATTCAAGACAGCCTTTTCGCTATGTGTGGGCTGGCCGGGTCCGAATGGTTGGGAGAAAATATATTTCAAGATGAACCTCGTAAAGCGGATGCCCTGGCCGTTCCCGGCACCGAATACATTGTTCCGGGACCTGAATTCGAAGTGAAGCTGAGAGATATGACGAAATCAGTTCACGATAAATATATCAGCGATTTAAACGACAAAGGATTACCGGGACAGGAGATTTACGATTACATATTGGATCAAATAGCAAAATCTAAATAGTTGTTTCATTAATAATGTAATAAGAGCAGGTTAACTAATTCTATCGCTGCTACCCTATCTGATAGGACGGAGTCCAGGGCAAGCCTTATCGGCTCCAACCTATCAGGTAGTATTCATACAAAAAAATCTGAAATAAATTAAATGATACAGTATAAAAAGGTCATGCTGGTACCATACTTGGATAGTTTTACATCAATCTTTTGGAGCTGGTCATAATGAATCTGCTGAACAATAGAGCCTTCAACATGTTAGTTTATATAGCGGAGATCATAGGTGTAATTGCTATATTTATAATGATGTTACTCACCACAGCGGATGTTATTGGCCGTTATGTCTTCAATATGCCAGTACAGGGTACTCATGAATTGACAGCGATATTAATGGGAATTTTTGGTTTCTTTTGTCTTGGTTATACACAATTACGCAAACGGCATGTGGCAATTACCTTTATAGTCGACAAACTGCAGATAAATAACAGAGCAGTAATTGATATCATTGGTCACCTTTTCGGTTTGATCATGATGGGCGTTATCGCGTGGCAGCTCGTTGTGCAGGCTGAAACGATAAGACTTGCTGCCGGCAGAACTCCGGTTTTAGCAATACCCACTTATCCCTTTTTATGGTTGGCTGCCTTTGGATGCGTAATACTGGCACTGGTACTGATTAATGATTTGTCCCGGTCTCTATCCTCATTAGGAAAAGCAGACCGGAAGCAGTGGATAATATTGTCTTCATGTATTGTATTGATGTGCGCAGTGATGGCCGTTGCTCTTTATGGCAATCAATTACCATTCCAATTTAGTCCGACAACGGTCGGATTAATTATTATTATCATACTATTTATTCTATTGTTTTCCGGAATGCCAATAGCTTTTGCTATGGGAATAGTAGGCCTAGTTGGTGCGGTCTATCTTGTCGGAGGCAAAGCGGGAATCGCCCTTATGGGCATTATTCCTTATTCAGAAACGGCCAGCTATACATTAGGTGTCGTTGCAATGTTTATTCTCATGGGAATGGTTTGCTACTATTCGGGGATGAGCGAAGATCTTTATGAAACCGCTCATAAATGGTTTGCACGTTTATCCGGAGGGCTGGCGATGGCCTCTGCGGCTGCCTGTGCCGGGTTTGCAGCCGTAAGTGGTTCCAGTATGGCAACCGCAGCAACTATGGGAACAGTAGCCCTGCCCCAGATGAGAAAATATAAATACTCTGACGAGCTTTCTACCGGTGTAATTTGCGCTGCAGGGACAATGGGTATACTTATACCCCCGAGCATAATACTGGTTATTTACGGAATTATTACAGAACAATCTATTGCCGAGCTTTTTATGGCTGGCATAATACCGGGCATACTTGAGGCAGTATTTTATATAATTACCATTTTTTTGCTTTGCCGTATAAATCCATTGATGGGACCACGTGGACCAAGAACAAGTATAAAGGAAAAAGTGAGTTCTTTAGGCCAAACATGGCCGATAATAGTCCTATTTTGTCTGGTTATAGGCGGCATTTACGCAGGTGTTTTTACCCCCAATGAGGCAGGTGCAGTGGGAGCTTTTGGCGCTTTCCTCTTTGCTTTTATTAGAAGACGGCTTAATTGGAGTAAGATCAGGGCTGCTATGGAAGAAACAGGGCTTATTGCCTGCATGACTACATTCATCATAGTAGGAGCTATGATGGTGAACTACACCTTGTCAATATCGACACTACCTTTTATGCTCGCCGAATGGGTAAGTCAAATGGCAGTGAGTCACTATGTCATTGTAGCTTTGATTGTACTGGTATACTTCGTTCTTGGTTGTTTTATGAACTCCATGGCAATGATTCTGCTTACTATCCCTATCTTTTATCCTATTGTGCTATCACTCGGTTTAAGTCCCATATGGTTTGGCATCCTTGCCGTTCGAGTAGTGGAAATGGCACAGATTACACCGCCGTACGGTATCAATTTGTTTATTATCAAAGGCATTGTCTCTGATGTTTCAATGGGGACAATATATAAAGGCGTAGTGCCATTTATCATTGCAGATATTCTTCACATAGCACTCCTAATAGCTTGGCCGGGGATGGCCACATGGTTACCTTCGTTAATGAAGGGTATATAAATCCATATGGATTTACGGATGACCCTATTGACACAGCCTGTTTGCATAGTATAATACTTTAAGAATCAGGTATACAATAAGTGTTATTTGCAATTTGTTATCATATATTTCCTCGCATTTGATAGTTTTTTTAATATTGACGACAATTTTAGTTATTTAGTTCTGGAGAAGGTTGACAATGGAATGTGAACTCGAATGGTCGGTTCATTACATAGGTTGAATTTATACAGGGAAGGTGTAAAGCGATGGAAAACAGGGAAAGCGCTGCTTTTCCCCACTCCAGGTTAAGAAATTTCATATCAGGCAGCATATGTATCTTCTCCTGCTATTTTACGTAATCCTGATAATGGCCCTTTTACAACTCTGATAACGCATATATTCTCCTGCGGCAACGGAGATTCTTATAGAGAACACATATAACATAAAGGAAAGGGATTATAACTCTTGAAATAAGGGGATTATATGCTATTATAATATCCTTTTTTATATTTTATTGTAGTATTATATATTCTAAAGACTTTATTATTGGATAATAGTAGTTACCAGTTGACTGATCAGACAGAAGGTCTAACTACTCATCACAACAGACCGGATGGCAAAAAAAAACGGGGTGTACTTTAGGCAATCAAGGATTTTAGTAGCGTGGTAATGCAAATGCGAATTACAATAAAACATTCGAATGGGCAGGAAAATCATATTCTTTGCGGCGCACTCTTTATTTCAGCAGAATCCTGACTTATGACAATAAGTAACTACACAACAAACAGGAGGTAAAAGAACCATGAGTACAGATCTGGTAAATACACTGGCAGATTTGAAAGAAGATGAGGCTCTTGACATCGTAAAGAAAAGACTGGATTCCGGTGATGATCCTATGGCTATTCTTGCTGATGCCAGTAAAGCCATGGAAATCGTCGGAGCGCGTTTTGCATCAAGCGAGTATTTCATCCCCGATCTGGTCTATTCCGGTGAAATTTTAAAGAGCATCAACGATCTGGTCAAACCCAAATTGACCACTCAGGGCGAAGCAAAACGTCTGGGAAAGGTCGTTTTCGGCACAGTTCAGGGAGATATACACGATATCGGTAAAGACATCGTGGTCTTTATGCTTGATGTGAGCGGATTCGAGGTCTACGATCTCGGCATCGACGTGCCGGCGGAGAAATTCGTGGAGAAAATCAAGGAGACGAATGCACCAATCGTTGGCTTAAGCGGCTTTCTGACGCTGGCATTCGATTCAATGAAACATACTATCGAGGCCATCAAAGAGGCCGGCCTGCGCGATAAGGTGAAAATCATGATCGGCGGCGGGCAGATGACCGATGAGGTAAGAAAATACACCGGCGCGGATGCCTATGGTAAAGACGCCATGACAGGAGTAGCACTCGCTAAAAAATGGATAGCCGCTTAACAGAGATTACCGATTTTATTATTTCAGGAGGTAATAGAAATGGTAAAAAAATGGGAGGAATTGACGGCGGATGAGAAACAGGAAGAGATGTTTAATAAATGGCTCTCGCCACAGGGGGTTGAATTTGTAAACCCTCAGGCGGAGAAGGCTTATAAAGAACGTGTAAACAGAATAAAGGACGCCATTCAATTAAAGAAGAAACCGGACAGGATTCCCGTTATCCCGCTACCCAGCTTTTTCCCTGCATACTATATTGGTTCTACTCCACATGATGTCATGTACGACTATGATAAATGCGTTGATGCATGGACAAGATTCATACTCGATTTTGAACCGGACGCCAGCATGGGCTGTGCCGGTCCCGGGCCGGGAAAATTCTATGAACTAATGGACTACAAGCTGTATTCCTGGCCAGGCCATGGAGTAGCCCCTAACTGCTCCTATCAGGCAAATGAAGGGGAGTATATGACAGCCTCTGAGTACGATGATCTTATTCAGGACCCATCGAATTACTTCAGCCACGTTTATCTTCCCCGTGTATTCGGTTCGTTGGAAGGCTGGAAGATGCTGCCCTCACTTACAGGTATATTGGAGATATACGGCGTAGCATTCAATTTTATTCCGTTCGGCCTGCCTCCGGTGCAAGCCACGTATCAAAAGCTTTTCGAGGCAGGCGCAGAAGCCCTTAAATGGGCAGGGAAAGTTATGGCCTTCGATACTAGCATGGCAGCGCAGGGGTTCCCTGCATTTCTATCCGGTTTTACTAAAGCACCCTTCGACGTGATCGGAGATACCTTGCGGGGCACAAGGGGCGTTATGGTGGATATGTACCGGCGTCCAGATAAACTACTGGAAGCACTGGATGCTCTTACGCCAATAATGATAAAAATGGGCGTGGGCGCAGCCCAGATGAATGCCAAACCCCTGATCTTCATACCTCTGCATAAAGGCGCTGACGGGTTTCTTTCCGATGAGCAGTTTAAAAAATTCTACTGGCCTTCATTCAGAAAAGTGATGCTGGGCTTGATCGATGAAGGCTGTGTGCCGTTTCCGGTAGCGGAAGGCGGTTACAACTCGCGGCTGGAGGTCATTACAGACCTGCCAAAAGGGAAAGTTCTGTGGATGTTCGATGATACGGACATGGTGAAAGCTAAGACGGCTCTTAAAGACGTTGCCTGTATTATGGGCAATATGCCGCTCGACCTTTTAGGTATCGGTACCGTGGATCAGGTCAAGAATTATACTAAAAATCTTATCGATACAGTAGGGAAAGACGGCGGTTATATAATGGCCAACGGCGCATTTTTCGATGAAGCTAAACCCGAAAATGTTAAAGCGATGGTTGAATTAACAAAAGAATACGGCAGGTATTAACAGGAACTGAATAACATGAAAGGAATATTTCATTTAAAGGGGGTGAGAGTTTATGCGATAGAAAAACACCGCGGATTGAAAGCTGGAAGTTTCGAGAGGTGATATATATGAAAAGGTTTATTTTATCAAGCTTAATAGTACTGGTAATGCTTTCTCTGGTCCTGTGTGTTGCATGTAAACCGGAAACTCCTGAACCTTCAACACCCTCACAACCATCGACACCCTCACAACCTTCCCAACCAACAAAAGATAAACTAGTCATCGGTATGTCAAGGCCGCTTTCCGGTTGGAATGCCACCATCGGGGACTCTGCTTTTCGACCTATATATGAAACATTCGTAGAAGAGGTTAATGCCGACGGCGGCATATATCTATCTGAATACGGCAAGAAACTGCCCATAGAGCTGTTGATATACGATGACAAGAGCGATGTGGGAACAATGACAAGGCTCACCGAAAAATTAATAGTCGAAGATAAGGTTGACTTTCTCTGGCCTGCATCAGGTACCGCTTTCCTTTTCGCTCAGGCGCCTATCGCAAATAAATATGGCTATGTATTGATTACCGCCGAGGGTGGCGCTACCAGTCTGAAAGACATGCTTCCCAGTCTGCCCTATGTATTCGTTCCCTTGAGCTTCTCGGATTGGTATCAGATACCGGTATTGGCCGATATCATGGCAGATGCGGGCGTAAAAACCGCCTACGTTACCTTCATTGCCGACCTCCACGGCATCGAGTACTCCGGTGTGGCAGGTATCGAATTTCCTAAGAAGGGTATAGAGGTAATCGGCGTTAAAAGTCTTCCGCCTGAGATGAAAGATTTCTCTCCCATAATCAAGGAGGCAAAAGCCGCAAATCCAGACCTGTTCTGCGTATTTGCCTATCCCGATCAGGTAATACCTTCCACTGCCCAAGCTATGGAGCTTCAGTTTAATCCCAAAGCAATGATAGGCGGCCCCGGCGTCAACTTCGGTTTCTATCAGACTACTTTTGGTCCTCAGATAACCAACGGCGTGATGGGCTTCACTACCTTTAACCCCAAGCAGTCGGATGCGGCGGCAGAACTGGCTCACAAACTCTATGATAACAGACCTCCAGAGCTAACCGACTGGTGGGGACACCCGCTCTACTGGGCAGGCCTGCAATTCTGGAAGCAGGCAGTTGAGGAAGTCGGTTCAACCGACCAGGAGAAACTAAGGGATCTCTGCGCTACTAAAACATATGAGACCATGCTCGGACCCACCTGGTTTGAGAACGGGCTTTTGGCTAAAGAATGCCATACCGGCGAGATCGGCCAGTGGCAAAACGGCGAGTTTGAGGTAGTCGGTCCAAAGGACAGAGCTACGGCACCCCTGTTGTACCCCAAACCCGCATGGCCCAAGTAAAACCATTGAATTGAAAATAGTGTGATCAAACAGGCAGGCTGTCACCAACAGCATGACGGCAAAGGTGCTGATATCTGTTGACAGAAAGCACCTTACCTTTGGACAGCCTGCCGTTTCTAACTGCTGTAGTAAGGGAGCCATCATTATGATTGTAATGATCCTGGACGTGTTGATCGCCGGTCTCATCCTTGGCGGCATCTATGCGTTGATTGCGATGGGACTCAGTCTGCAGTATGGCGTCGCCCGCGTACTTAATATCGGTCATGGTGAGTTTATCATGCTGGGTGCTATGAGTACCTGGACAATGTACACTTTTCTGGGTATCAGCCCTCTCATCGCCGTAGTAATTTGCGGCCCGATCGCATTTGTCCTGGGCTATGCCATTCACCGCATCATTTTTAAAAAGCTGCTGCAATCATCCGCTTCTCTGGAAGCTTTTGAAGGAAGTTCAATGCTGGCAGCTTTCGGTATCCTCTTTATTATTCAAAACATTGCTTTAATAATATGGGGTGGAGAATTACGGTCTTATTCCTATCTGTCAATTTCCGTAGATATAGGAGGTGCGCTTTTCGGCGCTAACCGCCTTGTTACCCTGGTATTTGCCGTTGTAATCGGCATTGCCTTCTACATCTTCCTTGCCCGAACCCGTATAGGCAAAGCCATCCGCGCAGCAGCGCAGGATCCGGCCACCGCGGGAATGATGGGCGTAAATATAAATATGGTGCTTGCACTCTGTTTCGGGCTTGGAGCCGCTATGGCCGGTGTAGCAGGAACGTTAATAAGTATGTTCTATCCTTCCTTTGCTACTATGGGACTGGAATATGCCATAATCGCCATTATCGTGGTAGTTCTGGGCGGTCTGGGTAGTATACCGGGCAGCTTTATCGGCGGCTTCATACTGGGCATTATCGGAAGTATCGTTGCCTTTATCGAGCCCGGCCTTTCCATAGCTGCATATTATGTAATCTTCATTATCCTGCTTCTGGTAAGGCCAGCAGGCATTATGGGAAGGAAGTAAAGATATGAATGAGATGGGATTAAATTGGAAAAAAGCGTGGATACCGGGTCTAATTGTTATAATTCTTGCGGTATTAGCCACCTTAACATTGTATGGGACAACCTATTCAATAATTCTTATGACCGATATATTGATGTACGTCATTTTGACCGTAAGCTGGGCTATATTTTCCGGACCGACAGGTTATATTTCGCTGGCACCGGCGGTATTTTTCGGTGTAGGAATTTATACTTCCGCTCTGCTTGGCCAGCAGATTAACCTGCCGCTGGTAATTTTCACCGCGGGCGTAATCAGCTTTGTAATTGCTGTACTAACTGGAGCACTGACCTTAAGGTTGAAAGGCGTCTACTTCACCATCTTTACCTTCGGTCTGCTTGAACTTATCAAGCAGGTCCTGCTCTGGTATGAGGTCAAGTTCACCGGCACAAGAGGCCGCTTTGTTATCGTTGTAGACAACACCACTATTTACTACTGGATACTGGGGATACTCGTGGTACTGATGATCGTAGCTTACCTGATACGGCGGTCCAAATGGGGAAAGGCGCTGGAGGCCATCGGTGATAATGAGGAGGCGGCAGCGCATATAGGTATAAATACAACTTTATTGAAGGTAGTTACCTTTGCCATAGGTGCCTTTTTCACGGGCGCAGCAGGGGCTATCATCGCTACGCGCTGGACATACATAGACCCTTACATTGCCTTTAACTATTTCTACTCCTTCCTGCCGGTATTGATGGCTATATTCGGCGGAGTGGGACATATAATGGGCCCCGTGATCGGGTCTGCCATCTTTGCCTTCCTTGAGGAGAAACTGATAACGGAATTCCCCTACTACTATATGCTCATGTTCGGCATAATCTTATTACTTTCCATACTCTATATGCCTAAAGGAATTATAGGAATCGTGCAGAAATTATGGCAACGATCACCCGGGAGGCAACATGCCAGTACTTGAAGTTGAAAAAGCAACCAAATATTTCGGTGGGCTGGCCGCGGTTACCAATGTAAGTTTCCAGGTTAATGAGGGAGAGATCCTCGGCCTTATCGGCCCTAACGGTGCCGGCAAGACTACGCTGTTTAACCTGCTATCAGGGGCATTCACGCCGAAACCAGGCAAAATAATATTCCAGGGTCGTAATATTACAGGTCTTAATCCCTATAAAATATGCAGGATGGGCATGGCCAGGACTTTCCAGTCCGTTAAAATTTTCCCCAACTTGACCATACTCGATAATGTTATGTTGGGTTCATATTACGGCATACAGCACGGATCCTCAACATCCGAGGCCTTAAAAGAAGCGCATGAGCTCCTGGAATTTGTAGGTTTATCAGATCTGAAGGCTGTCTACGGCAGAGATTTAACTCTCGTCAATCAAAAACGTCTGGAAGTAGCCAGGGCTCTTGCCACCAGACCTGACCTGCTGCTGCTGGATGAGCTTATGGCAGGTCTTAACGCCACCGAAGTCAGCGAGGCTATGGAACTGGTTAAGCGTATTCAAAAGAGGAAGATCACTATCATCATGATCGAGCATGTAATGAGAGCGATAATGAACATATGCAACAGAATTATTGTGCTCCACCACGGTGTGAAAATTGCGGAAGGCAATCCGCAGGAGATCGCCAACAGCCATACCGTTATCGAGGTATATCTGGGAGAATAAACTATGACTATGCTTGAAATAAAGAACTTAAACACTTTCTATGGCAATATCCAGGCCCTCTGGAATGTATCGTTACGTGTCGACGAGGGAGAGATTGTTGCACTTGTAGGCTCCAATGGTGCCGGTAAAACCACTCTGCTCAACACTATTTCAGGTCTGGTACGTCCCACTTCGGGGACAATTGAATTCATGGATAAATCGATAGTCGGTATATCGCCTCATGAGATAGTCGAACTTGGTATCTCGCATGTACCCGAAGGCGGCAAACTTTTTAACGATATGACGGTACTTGAGAATCTGGAAATGGGCGCTTTCCCTAACCGCGCATGGAAATATAAAGATGAAACACTCAAACAGGTCTACGAGATTTTCCCCACCTTAAAGGAGAGACAGGGGCAGCAGGCACGTACCTTAAGCGGCGGAGAAAAGCAAATGGTGGCAATGGGCAGGGGGCTGATGTCCAGGCCAAAACTGGTTATGTTCGATGAGCCGTCATACGGTCTGGCACCTAAATTTGTCGTTGAGGTCTTTAAAGTAGCGGAATCGCTGCGCAAGCAAGGTATAACCATATTGATGGTAGAGCAGAATGTCCGGCATACACTGGAAATCTCTGACCGTGCCTGTGTGCTTGAAAATGGGGCTGTGGGCATGGAAGGTACATGCAACGAGCTATTGGAAAGCGACCATGTAAAAAAAGTATATCTGGGACTGTAAATAGAACAAAGGGAAAAACCGGGCGAATATACAATTATCTAAAATTATTACTAATGGCGGATACACTATTGCACTGAGAAACCTGGAAGTGCATAATATAAATACCTGACGTGTATTTTTTATGATCCGTGATTGTATACACATCTAAATAATCTACTTTACAAATAGAGTATTTCCGCAATAAATAACAAAGGAGTCAGATATGTCAGACAGATTAAAAAATGAAGTAGCCATTATTACCGGCGGAGGCAGCGGCCTGGGAGAGGCTTTTGCTCTCAGGTTCGCAGAAGAAGGAGCTAAAGTTTTTATTCCCGATATCAATCTAGGAAATGCTGAAAAGGTGGTAAAAGCCATCGAAGCTAAAGGCGGTCAGGCAGCAGCGATGAAGGTGGATATCTCCAATGAAGATGATGTAAAGAAGTTGGCCGATGAAGTAATCAAGAAATTCGGTAAAGTCGATATACTGGTCAACAATGCCGCCGTATGGGCTGCTATTAATCCCGGGCCATGGGATAAATGGCAAACAACTGATTTCGACAAGATATTCCGGGTCAATGTCACCGGTACGTGGTTATGCTGCAAGTATATCTCACCCCTCATGCTCAAACAAAAAAAGGGCAAAATTGTCAATATAGCATCGGATGTAATCAAATCTCCCGATGCGCAATATTTTCTTCCCTATGCCCTTAGCAAATCAGCCGTTTACCTCTTTACGCAGGCACTGGCAGGAGCGCTCAGCCCTTCGGGGATTAACGTTAACAGCATAGGACCCGGGTACACTGCGACAGAGGCAGCAAAGGGGCAGCAGGGATATAGCGATCTTATGCCGAACGTCATCCAGTCACAGTGTATTAAGCGGCTGTCAGTAGCTGAAGATATAGTTGGCACGGCTCTCTTTTTGGCTTCCAAGGATTCCGATTTTGTTACCGGTCAGTGCATACTGGTTAACGGCGGCCACCTCATGCAATAGAGAACGGTTACTGTCCTTCAGTTATATACCATTACTAAGAGTTAATAAATGAAAATGCCTGTAATCTAAAGATTACAGGCATTTTATTATGAAAGCATCACCTACCGTGAAATAGCACTAGCAGCTTGAAGCTGTCATCAAAGGACTGGGCCTGAGAATTACCACCCTTTCATTGCCTTCAGATAAAGCTGTTTGGACTCCTCCCTGGTGATATTACGCGGATTCCAAATCGAGATAAGGAACTCTTTATCATCATGCATCTCCTGTACCATGCCGTCGATATCAGACTCCTTTATTCCCACTTCAGCAAGGCTGCGGGGCATTTTGAAATCTATCATGAGCTGTTTGACTGCGTCGATTGATTTTCTCGCAGCATCGTATGTTGAAAGACCGACGATATTCTCTCCCATAATCTCCGCCACTTTAGCAAATCTGGCGAGATTACCTATGAGACCAAATTCCATGGCATAAGGCATCATCATGGTACAGGCATGACCGTGAGGCATATGAACTCTTTTTTGTACCGGTTCACTTAAGAAATGAGCTATACTCGTTCCGCTGAGGGAGGCAGCACGCATAGCCATAGGTGCCGCGATGGCCATATTATAGCGCGCCTCCATATCAAGATCCCCTTTAGCGTACGCACGACGTATATTTTTACTAATTAACTCGATTGCCGTTGCGGCAAACATATCTGAAACAATATTGGCTGCGCAACTGGTATATGCTTCAATACAATGGACAAGAGCGTCCATACCTGTCGCAGCGGTAAGGCCCGGCGGCATGCGGCGCATAAGTTCCGGATCGATGATCACCGCATTGGGAAGATTCTTATCTGTATGGATGGCGCGTTTTTGGTCATCCGTATCTGAAACAATAGCGACACTGCTCCATTCAGCACCGGTACCGGCGGTAGTCGGAACCAGGATTTTCGGTAATGTCTTAGGAACACTCTTCCCATTTACAAGGTCCCTTACCGTGACACCTTCGTTCAATGGTAACAAACTCACCACCTTGGTCACATCCATATTGCTGCCACCGCCGACTCCGATTAGAAGATCGTATTTTGCATCCTTTATTTTTTGTCCAAGCTCCTGAATGAGCGTCATGGGCGGATCTGCCTTGCACCCGTCATAAACATCATATTTAAACTTGCCCTTATCAAGCTGCCCTTTAACCTTGTCAAGCAGCCCGGACTGAATGATCGGCTTGTCCGTCAGAATGAGAATTTTTTTCGGCCTGAATCCCTTTACTACCTCACCTATTTTTTCCACTGCATTAATACCGATAAAAGTGTTTGGGATCGACAGATTGACATCAGGATTTACCATAAGAGACCTCCTTTATTAATTAATTGATTGATTTAATAACTCTCTGTTAAGCGCGGTTAATTAATATACAGGCAAAATGTTTTCTATTTGATGGTATTTATCTGTAATACCAGAGCATTTCAGATTTTCTTTCCGTAACCGCGGCGTTAGTTTCCGTATCCAGACAATAGCTGCCGGAAAATCATAATTACATGGCTCAAAGAGAAAAAATGTACTTTTTTTCACCATTATGCCCTGAGGTGATAAATGCAGGTGCGTACCGGTAATAATCTAAAAATCAAGCTAAATTCTAGCATAGCAGTTATTCGACGTCAACGCTGCTATTACCATTATTCACAGGTCTTTAAACGCGTTTTTTCCTTCTCGCTGTCTGACTTAGATCCGTTAATCGTATAAGTGTAAATCTGACAGATGGCAATAATTAACCGGCTATAATCTCATCCGCTAATACGTTCGCTGTCCGTATCACAACAGCTAGTTTTAGAAATCCGCTGCATATAGTGCAAATAGCCTGAATAAATGACAGATAAGATAGAGCGCCCGGATAATGATACTCCTTCTCCAGGCCTTCTATCCTGTCAATTCTCCGGTGATATCTCAACTTTTAGCTAGTCAGATCAGACGAAGATTCTGAGCTCAGGTTTCAATATCATAAAAATAATTATGGGTTTAAAGCCTTTTTAGCCCATGTTGAATTATAGCGGCGTTCACGTTTTATGAAGTTTTCACGGCCATCAGTATATGATGGAAGAACCCATTTCATCTCCTGCAGGCTTGTGGTAATCTCAGGCACCTTATCCCACGGGATTGAGATCATTATCAGCCCCTCGGGGTATATCCCTTTTGCCTTGGTGCCAAAATTCATGCCGGTCACGATATAGTTAACCTTGCCTGTCTTATAGGGATAAGCAAAAACCCAGGCACAACCGGCAACGGAGAAAGAAACGGAGTTCCACAGCTCTCCTGTTCTATAACTCGATGCTCTCATAACAATCTCTGCCTGACTGGCATTCGTTATAAGAATCAGAAGGTCAGGATCAAAGGTTAATGCGTCCAGCGGCGCAAAAATGATATAGTTAACGGTCCCGAGCGGAAATGTCATATTATGGTGATACATCCTTGAATTAGCTCGCGAATCCTCGAAAACTTCAAAATCCACGCCCAGTTGCCCGGCCTTAGCATACTCAGGAAACGGCAACATTCCCAGAATCTCTCTCCCCATACAATCCTCATTTTCCTTGGTTATATAAAAAGCTTCCTTTTTCCTGTGCGCTTCCATCACCATTTCGCAGAGAGGCAATTCTTTATCAAGCTGCTTAAAGCCTTCCGGCTTGGCAAAAAGGAATTTTACACCAACGGGAGAATATTCGAAATTAAACTTTTTGTAGATTGAAAGGTCAGTGGTAAGCGGTTTCACGGTAGCCTCCTCATTTTTTATTTGAGCATATATATTGCATTATACGTTTACAAATAATATGATCGCAAATGATATCAGCAGAATAAAAAAATTCACGTCGGCATAATAGCAGGTCCTCCTTTCAAATGCAGGATTAAAGGAGAGAAATGGATATTTATTAACAATTCATCTTTTGAAATAATACGCTTTATCCTGGACAACCGTCAAGACAGATAATTTTTAGTTTTCGCTTATGCGGCTGCTTTATTAATTCCTTTGACCGGATTCGCAACGTAGTTTATACTGGTGATACAATTATTACTCTCACAATTTAAATCGGAACAGTAACAATAGCCGAATACGGATATATTCTCTGCGCAGCCTGAATGAGTTTATAGTGAGAATCAACACGGAGGAAAGATAAACTATGCCGGACCATCGTTTTTCACATCTATTTGAACCGATATCCATAGGATGTGTCGAAATTCCCAATAGAATCGCCATGGCGCCGATGGGTA
>CAZFIM010000036.1:23949-25311 GCA_964519615.1 uncultured Dehalococcoidales bacterium | reverse complement strand
GTACTATTTTTTTGCGTAATTGCTGAATTATTCACGTGGCAAACTTAGCCTGATCGAATAAAACGGTAACCGATACGCGGCTCAGTTATTATATATTTTGGCTTTGAAGCATCATCTTCAAGTTTATGTCTCAGCTGTCCAATGAACACTCGTATGTATTCACTCTCTTCACCGTATTGCTGTCCCCATACATGCTTAAGCAATTCTTTATGGGAAAGCACTTTACCGGCATTAGATACCAGATAAGCCAGTAATTCATATTCAGTCCCCGTGAGTCTGATATTCTTGCCTTTACGTTTTACCGTTCTTCGTGACAAATCGATTTCTATATCACCTACTTTATAAAGAGCAGTTGCACTGCTGCTATCGGAGGAACGCCTCAAGGCAACTCTTATTCTGGCCAGCAGTTCTTCAACCCCGAAGGGTTTGGTAATATAGTCATCCGCACCCCCGTCAAGCGCCTTCACTTTATCCATTTCATCGCCGCGTACACTCAGTACAATTATTGGGACATCACTCCACATTCGTATCTGTTTGCATGCTTCAATACCGTTCATACCGGGCATATTTATATCCAGCAAAATGAGATCAGGCAAGACGATCCCTGTTGATTCAACTGCTTCTACACCGTCTTGAGCCAGAAAAACATCATAGCCACGTGCTTCCAGATTGGCACGGATAAACATTCGTATTTTTGGTTCATCATCGCATACCAATATTTTAATCTTTCTTGCCATAGTCAGTATGAACTCAATCCGAATTATCACATAACGATAATGTAAAACGGAAAGTGGAACCGTGTCCGGCTTCACTTTCTACCCAGATCCTGCCGCCATGTTTCTCTACTATTGCTTTGCTGATAGCCAGACCCAAACCTGTACCTCCCGGACTCCTTCTCCTATAGCTCCCCCTATAGAATTTCTCGAAAATTTTTTCCACCTCGGCAGCCGGAATACCTGTGCCCTGATCCTCAACACTTATTTCAACCATACCGTTAATTTTTCTGGCCGCTATTCTAATTCTTGTATCATCAGCAGAGTAAGCAGAGGCATTTTCGAGCAAATTATTTACCACCTGTCTTATTTGATTGCAATCTGCCCAGACCTTTGACAACCCTACCTCAATATTTTCCTCATATATTCTGTTACGATGAATCCATTTCTGACTTTCGACGGCCTCAATGATGGTATCAAAAATGTCACAACATATCAGCTCAGGTTGCCATACACCTGATTCAATTTTACTCATAGTAAGCAGATTGGTAACCAGGCTGGTCAATCTATCCGTCTCTTCGCTCATGCCGTTTAACAGCATTTCCATTGTTGCTTCATCCCACTGGATATCTTTTTGTAAAAGGCTGCT
>CAZFIM010000036.1:0-23939 GCA_964519615.1 uncultured Dehalococcoidales bacterium | reverse complement strand
CTGATAATACCTTTAATTGATGTTAACGGTGTTTTTAATTCATGCGAAACATTCGAAAGTAAATCTGATTTCAGCTGATTCAATTTAACAAGCTCATTTTCCAACTGCTTTCGCTGCGTAATATTCCTTAATGCGGCAAGTTGACAGCGCAATCCATCTGAATCCATAAACGGTGAGGCGCTCACTTCAAATATTGTTCCATCTGACAATGAATACTCCCATCGTATTGTGTCCCCCAAAAGTACTGTGCCCATACCACAAATATCCCGGCAGGGGCTCTTCCTCATCGCAAGATGTTCATAACAATAGAGTCCAATACCGGGACCAAATTGTCGTATCATACTTGTATTCATAAACCTTATTTTATAGTCAGACCCAACTATAAAAACACCATCCTGCATGTTCTCCAGAATTCCGAATAATTTATCTCTCTCCAGACGAACTTTTCTTTCAAGTGCAATTCGCCGCGCTGTCTCACTACGTTCCTGAGTAATATCACGCGCTATATATTCGAAACCGACAGGTTTTTCTCCTTCGTATACAACACTTGCCGTGACCATCAATATAATTTCATTGCCTTTATGGGTAACAAGAATCTGCTCATAGGGCTGCTGAACTGCAATGCCACCAAGTAATTTTCTCCTTATTTCATTAGCTTTATGTAAACTTTTCTCTGTAAGAATAGTATCCTGATAAGTATGAGCCAGTTCTTCTACTTTAAAATCCTTAAATGCCAGCGCTGCATTATTAGCAGATATAATATTGCCGCTCATATCAGCAATCCATATTGCGTCGCTCGCTTTTTGAAATATATCGCGGTATTTCTGCTGCGAGGCTTTCACTCTTTCAGCCAGCAGTAATTGCTGGCTGAACAGATGAGAATCCATCTCGATCCAATTACGCATCATACCAACTAAAATCCCCACCATTCCGGTCATGAATAAAAACACGATCAAACGTATTACAGGATCGGGGTAGGGGGAAATAATCAAAGCTCTCGGAAGCATTACTATAGCCGCAATAAAAGTAACAATGAGTGAACCTTTGATGCGTAACATATAGCCTGAATAGACTATCGGAGCAAGAAAAAGCAGTCGATGCAAATCATGAACGGTATAAGATAACCCGAAATGCACATTGGTCCATCCGGCAAGGGTAGCGAGTTCACCTGCGTAATATAATAAACCGCAGATTACTAATAATAACCCTGTTATTATAAAATCTCTTGGCCTGCCATTTTTTAACCAACGTAAGCCTAACTCCACCGTTTTCACCACCATAAAACATACGCGCGCTAAAATAGCTTTTTTAAATTTCAATCCAAATAATATGCTTTAAAGATAAAAGAAATCAGCATATGCAGCAAGACCGAAAATACATAACTTTAACAGTCAATTATTTCAGAATAAGCCTTATATTCTTACCAGTCCGGAACAATAAACATTAAAATCCGTTTTCACGTTCTATTATATATAAAAGGTCAAGTATAAAGACATAGAAAATTATATGTATTTAGTCAATTTATATTTCGGAATATTATTTCTTGGTCTTACTTTACTGTTATCGCTAGTATTCTAAGCTAAAGCTAGATTACGATCTCCTAAGTAATATCCAGCTTTACGGTTAAAGCCCGGTTCGCATTTTCATTGTTTTACTTCCCGCTTGTATTACGTTGCCTGTGGTATTGCCGTTATTCGTGCTTTCTCATTGACACCCTCCTGAGTTTTTGAAATAATCTCTACGAATAGTAGCGCGCTGTCCCATCGTTTTAATCATTATCGGTTTACATTGCTGTTTACCGGGAATTTGGATAATACATTTTTATGCGAAATCGAGTAGTAATAACCGGTTATGGAGCAATAACGCCATTAGGACTTGATGTTAAAGAGACCTGGAATAATCTACTTGCAGGAAAATCCGGTGTGGATTATATTACTCTCTTCGATGCATCGGAATACCCCATAAAAATAGCCGCTGAAGTGAAAGGATTCAATCCTCTGGATTTTATGAATCCTGCAACAGCCAAATATAGCGACAGGTTTACCCAGTTCGCACTATCGGCCTGTATACAGGCAATCGATCACGCAAATCTGGTTATTGATGATACCAACAGGAACGATACAGGCATTACCATAGGAAGCGGTATCGGCGGTGTTTCTACAGCATTATTACAATTCGACAGGCTCCAGTCCAGAGGACCGACCAGAGTCAGCCCCTTTACTATTCCAATGATGATAGTAGATAGTGCTGCAAGTGCCGTATCTATTACACTGGGCATACACGGCCCCAATCTTGGGATTGTCTCTTCTTGCGCTACAGGCACAGACGCAATTGGCATCGCATATAGAACCATTATGAGTGGTGAGGCAAAAGTGATGATAGCCGGCGGAAGTGATGCCGCTGTTACCTCTCTGGGAATTGCGGGGTTTTCTCAAGCTGGTGCACTTTCTAAAAATCCTGATCCGCAGAAAGCTTCCAGGCCTTTCGATGCCAGGCGAGACGGCTTTGTTATAGGTGAGGGATCCGCAGTTCTGATACTTGAAGACTACGAGTACGCCGTATCGAGAAAGGCCAGAATACGCGCTGAAATAGTCAGCTATAGTTCAACTTCCGATGCATTTCATATAACTCAACCTTTGGAGACGGGGGAACAGGCAGCCAGAGCAATTGAGCGGGCAATAACCGGTGGCAAACTACGATCTATCGATTATATTAATGCACATGGGACATCAACACCGTTGAATGATCTGGGAGAAACAAAGGCTATAAAGAAAGTATTCGGCAACAAAGCATACGGGATTCCAATAAGTTCTATCAAATCTATGGTCGGTCATATGCTGGGTGGAGCAGGCGCACTCGAAATCATTGTCTGTTGTGAAGCAATAAATACCGGAGCGATACCGCCAACAATAAATCTCGAAAATCCTGACCCTGAATGCGACCTCGATTATGTCCCCAACAAAGCCCGAGAATGCCAAGTCAACACGGCAATTTCCAATTCTTTCGGTTTTGGAGGGCATAATTCCGTTATAGCTTTAAGCAGAGTGGTATGATTACAAATAGATATTTATATCGGTGGTTTTCCTTTGCTTCCTTCGAGAACAGGAGCGCTATTCTCTTATACTTTGGATACCAACAGTCGGTCTTCTGGCGAAGGATATTAACAAGTATAGTTATTTATATACCAGAGACACTATTTATTTCTGTAAGTTAAAAAGGAGTGCTATGCAGCCTAACGATATTATAATTGAGGAAATACCTCTTGATAGTCCTAAACTAAAGGAGTTCGTCCAATTTCCATGGGAACTATACCGGAAGGATCCGTGCTGGACTCCACCCCTCAACGCCGACCTTCTGGGGAATAAGCTGTTAGGGATTAAAGGCATTCTTACGTCACGTCATCCCTACCATCGCAGTGCTGAAGTAACACATTTTCTCGCACGTAAAAACGGTAGCACAGTCGGCAGAATATCTGCCGCCGTAAACCATGAATATAATGATTATCATAAGACTAAAATCGGTTCTTTTGGTTTCTTTGAAACTATTGAAGATTACGAAGTGGCAAAAGCCCTGCTTGATAAAGCCCGTGACTGGGTAAAGAGGCGGGATATGCACGTAATGCGCGGACCGGGTGAGTATTCTAATGCTACTCATGAAAGACAGGGAATTCTTATCGATGGATTTGAATATCCACCTACCGTAGAGCTGACGCATAATCCGCCATATTACCAGCATTTTCTGGAAAAATACGGCTTCGTTAAAGCCAAAGATTACTTAGCACATAAAATCATTGTTACAGAGGAACTGCTGGCGCGCGCAGTGCCGTTTGCTAAGAGACTGGCTAGAAAAGTCAGCCCTGACGTCACCACCCGACGTATTGATTTGAAAAATCTAAAATCTGAGGTAAGCGTCATAGTTGATATCTATAATCAAGCGTGGTCTCATAACTGGGGATTTCTGCCGTTAACGAATGATGATGCGGATGTCATTGCTAATTCGCTCAGCATCATCGCCGATGCAGATATTATCTATTTTGCCTATATCGGTAAAAAGCCCATAGCGGTCATGGGAAATATTCCCGATCCCTTTTATGCGCTTCGTCCTCGCTGGAAATGGTACGGAGATTCTGATTTAGTCCGCTTAACGCGATTGCTGCTTATTCGCAGAAACATACCGCGTGTACGTAGTATGTTTTTCGGCATTATACCGGAATATCAGGGTACAGGGATACCCACACTCCTTATTATGGACGTTGCCAAAGGTATGTTAAAAAATAATTACAAGATTATGGAAGCTTCTCTGCTGCTGGAAGATAACAGCAAAATTATCAACTTTATCGAACTTTTTGATGGGGAAAAATATAAGGTCTGGCGTATTTATGACCTCCCTTTAAAATAAAGACATAGAACAGCAGTTATATACCATAAGGATACGGTCACTATGATGTTTTCTTCCGCATATTTAAGCGACAAAGGCCTTTTAAGACAGAATAATGAAGATGTCTGTTATGCTCTGGATGTTTATAGTAATCATGGAAGTTCTTCAATCGATTATGGACTCTATCTTGTCGCTGACGGCATGGGCGGGCATCAAGCGGGGGAGGTGGCAAGTCGTACAGCGGTTGACCTGATTATCAAGATAATCAATGAAATAATGTTGAATAGTTCCACGATTAATAACTATTCACAGCTATTAGTAAATGCTATAACTCAAGCAAATAATGCCGTGTACTCCTTAGCACAGAACAATACAGAATTAGCAGGCATGGGAACAACCGTTACGGTCGGACTACGTATTTACGACCATCTCTACATTGGTCATGCGGGCGACAGCCGGGCTTACCTGTTCAGGAATAAAGAGAGCATCCGGCTTACCAACGATCATTCTCTGGTTGCAAATTTGATAAAAGCGGGAATGATCACTGAGGAAGAGGCCAGAACACATCCCGATCGTAATAAAATATACAGGTCTCTGGGCACATCATCCGATATCTCCATTGACACTTATAAAAATATCGCCAATAATGATAGTCTTTCGCTTATTTCCGGTGATATACTATTGTTCTGTACGGATGGTCTGCACGGCTTAATAGACGACAAAGCAATCCAGACTGTTGTTGCAGGAAATACGGATCTACATCAGGGGTGTAAACAGCTA
This sequence comes from uncultured Dehalococcoidales bacterium, assembly GCA_964519615.1. Lineage (GTDB taxonomy): Bacteria > Chloroflexota > Dehalococcoidia > GIF9 > UBA5629 > CAZFIM01. Next base: position 18,782 of record CAZFIM010000036.1, on the reverse strand, counting down.
ATTGCAGAAGCAAATTTACTGGGAGGCGTTGATAATATCAGCGTCGTATTGGTAAAGTCAGAATAGTATAACCGGAAGGGAAATTAGAGATGGCAGTACCGCTAAGTTTGGAATGTAAGCCGGCACGGAGATATGCCCTCGAAAATATCGATGGCAGCCTGGCATATTTACTTGTTAAAACAATACCGGATACATCGGTTATGTTTGGCTCTTTACCTTTGAATATCGGCATACTTATTGATGTTAGTGCTTCTATGAAAGGCGACAAAATAAATTATGCTCGTGACGCTTCCAAATACATTGTCCAATCTCTTAGCCCGGAAGATCTTATCTCGATAGTGATTTTCAGCGATGATGCCAAAGTGCTGGTCAGCCAGGGGCGGGTGGAAAATGCCGAGCCAATTTTAAAAGCTATCGATAAAATACGTCCTGCCAGTGGTACGCGTATGTTTAAAGGAATGGAAGCGGCTATTGCGGAGTTGCATCGGAACGAAGCACAATCCCATTTGAATTTACTATTGCTTCTCACCGATGGTGAAACCGAGGGCGAAATGAAATGTCTTGCTCTTGCAAAGGAAGCAGCCCAGATTAAAACCATGATCTCAACATTTGGTATCGGGCCAAGTTACAATGAAGAACTGCTTAAAATGATATCTGACTCTACAATGGGAAATATCACGCATCTTCAGTCACCCGAGCAGATAATAGATCATTTCCACAATGAGGTGTCTTTTACCCGCACTACATCCATTACCAATGTCACCATGCAAATACAGCTTGGAAACAACGTAAAACTCGGTGATGTACATCGTATCTTTCCCAATAGTACCCGTCTGAATCCCGTGCAGGATAACAACAATAATAGCTATACGCTTAACATTAACAGCCTTAGTTCTACCGATACTTCACTTTTCGGCATTAAAATGAATTTGCCCTCCAGAAAGAGCGGCCCGGTAACCGAGGCTGTTATTTCAGTCCAATATGATGTCCCTAATTTGGGAATAAGGGGGAACACGGATAAATGCCAGGTCACTATCGAATATACCGGTGATCGCAATCAGTGTACTGAATTTGATAGAGAGGTATTAAACTATTTCAATCAAATCAATGTTGAAGGTCTTATCAGTCAGGCAGTAAATGAAACCAAAGCCGGCAATGTTGCTGCGGCAACAAAAATTCTCAATCAGGCACAAATGTTAACGCAAAAAGTGGGAAATCCTGCTTTAACTTCATATATCAACAATGCAACAGTCGAATTGAATAAACATGGCACTATCTCCGCCGAAGCAATGAAAACCATGAAAGTCGGCGCCAGCCATACAGTTAAAATAGAGGAGCCCGGGATTCAATTACCTGTTGTAAAGGAGGAAGAGGATGTCAAAGATAAAATGTCCTAGTTGCGGATTTGCAGATAATGATAATAGCTGTGCCCTCTGTATACAATGCGGTGCCATACTGAAAGAAGCCGAAGGTTCAGCAATAAATAAGGCAGGCCGTATAATGACGGATATGCCGACTGAAGTTTTCAAGTCCGGACAGATTACAGCTGAACCGCCTACCATGAAAGTTGAAAGGCAGAAGCCGCAGCAGCCCGCTCCCACTCCCGAGCCTCCTACCGTGGTCACAGGACCGGCCAGACCGGCCGCGTTTGAACCGCCTACCATGAAAGTGGCAAGGCAGAAGCCGCAGCAGCCCGCTCCCACTCCCGAGCCTCCTACCGTGGTCACCGGACCGGCTAAACCGGCCGCGTTTGAACCGCCTACCATGAAAGTTGAACGGCAGAAACCGCAGCAGCCCGCTTCCACTCCCGAGCCTCCTACCGTGGTCACCGGACCGGCTAAACCGGCCGCGTTTGAACCGCCTACCATGAAAGTCGCTAAACCTTCACCGAGCAGTTCACAATTAGGAGAAACCCCTACGGTAGTCGTCCGGCCACAGCAAGTATCACAGACAGGCGAGCACACTCTAATAGCAGGAGATTCTCCCACTGTACAGGTAAAACCTTCTTCAAAGCCAATGTTTTTTGCAAAGCTTACCATCAAACACGGCGGCAGAAAAGGTATTGAGTTTCCGGTTACTCTGGAGACAATGTCTATAGGCCGCTGGGACGCAGACTCAGGTTCATTCCCTGAGATCGATCTTACTCCAGATGACAGCGACGGCTATATAAGCCGCCGGCATGCTAAAATCTACAATCAGGATGGCAAGTGGTTTATCGAAGATATGGGCAGTGTGAACGGAACATTCGTCAATAAAGGCGCCCGGCTGCTACCCAAAAGGCCGTGTGAACTGCATAATGGAGACGAGATTATTCTGGGAAAGATATTTTTCACTTTCACCGCCGGATAGCTGATAGATATACGAGAGAAAATGAGGAAGAATTAATAATATGTCTACGTGTCCTAATTGCAACCAACCATATACTCCCGGTGACGAAGTATGCCAGTACTGCGGGTTCGTCTTTCCCTTCTCCACTGATGTGCTGGAGCCGGGCGTACTTATGCAGCAACGCTATCAAATAGAAGGACTGACCCACAGCGGAGGAATGGGTAATGTCTATCCGGCAAAAGACACAAAATTCTCTGACCGCCTCTGCATAGTCAAACAGGTTAAAGAACCTGTGAAATCCGAGGAGGATCTGAGAAAGCTTGAAGCTGAAGCAATTGAGATGTCAAAACTGAGCCATCCCAATGTAGCTATGATACTGGATCACTTTGTAGAGGGGCCTTTTTATTATCTTATTGTAGAATTCATTCGCGGGAAAACACTCAGCGAAATATTTCATGATCATCAGGGAAGGCTTAATGAGGACGATGTGATTAAATGGGGTATTGCAATGTGTGATGTGGTAAGCTACCTTCACCGCGCAGGTGTTGTTCACCGCGATATCAGTCCGCAAAATGTAATGCTCACTGATGACGGAATCATTAAGTTTATCGATTTCGGCACTCTACGTGAGTTGCGTGATATTGCCGCCGGAGGGACTGCGGGTATGGGCAAATTCGGCTATGCCCCGCCTGAACAGTGGATGGGTAAACCTGAGCTGCGCTCGGATATTTTCGCACTCGGTGCCACAATTTATTATTTGCTCACCGGATTCTTGCCTATATCACAAGAATATCTGGAGGGACAAGGGCCGCAAAGCCAGGATTTCAATCCCGTATTTCCTCTCATCAGAGAGAAAAACCCCGAGGTTTCACAAGGGTTGGAGAAAATCCTCAGCAAAGCTCTTCAGCTCGATATTGATAAAAGACATTCTTCTGCAGAAGAGCTCCAGCGCGATTTACAGAGTCTCATAGAAATCCAGGCACCAGTGCTGAGCCTCGAGAATGAGCGTCTCGATTTCAGCAAGACTGTTGCCGGCAAAGAGAATGTAAAGCAACTAAAAGTAATGAATGCCGGAACCGCAAGAATGACCGGCTCTCTCGCACCATCAAAGCCCTGGCTGCATGTAGTACCGTCAACTCTGGATATGGAGCCGGGGGAGAAAGTGATTTCCGTGACGGTAGATGCCCGCGCCATGAGCGCCGGAACGCGCGATTCAGGAAATATTACTATTGACACAAACGGGGGGGGGGCGAATATTGCAGTTGATCTGGCAATAATTTCAGCCGCAGCACATACCGTGGGAACCATGCTATTCTGGATAGGCAAACTGAAATGGGTGCTGATAGTTCTTATCATTGCGGTAATTGCCGGCACCGTACTACCAAACACACTACTCAAACAACCGTCACTCACTATAGATACCGAGACACTTACTTTTGAAGATGTCCGGCCCGCGGATAAGAGCGCATCCAGAAATATTGTCATATCGAATGACGGCGGCAAGGTTCTTACCGGCTCTATTACATCAAATAAGAATTGGCTGACAGTCAGTCCCACGGAATTAAAAGTGCCCTATGGAGAAGAAACTGTAACGGTATATATCGATACGGCAAGTCTGCCTTATGGGTTTGAAGACAGCGGAGTAATCGAAATCCAGACCAACGGCGGCACCAAGCAAATACCCGTTGATGTTCTGGTAACCACTACCATCTACAGGGACTCATTCGATAATACAGCATCAGGTTGGACCGAGAACAGCAGCGCAGCAGGAAGTGCAAGGTATGAAAACGGAACATATGTACTCTCAGCTCAAACGCCGGGGATTATCATCATCGGCAGTAATCCGAATATCGGGCAGGTAACTGACTTCATACTTGATGTTGATATAGCAACGTTATCATCACCAGCCGGTAATCAGGGGATCATTTTCCGGCAACAAGAAACCAATCCCCCTGATAACTTCTACTATTTCAGGATTGATCCTGACGCAGGCCGCTGTATTATTGAAAAGCAGATGAGCGGTAAAATCACTTCAATAAAAGAGTTGACTGATACCGCTAAGATAAAAGGAGGACAGGCTGCCAATCACCTCAAGATCGTCTGCAGGGGAGAACAGATAGAGCTGTATATCAACGCTATCGAACTTTACAGCTTCAGCGATACTTCCATTACGGGGGGAACAATAAGTCTGGCAGTTGAAACAGGTCAGAGCGGCGGAAATGTTACTGTCGGTTTTGATAATCTGGTAATCGTCTATCCGCAATAAAAACGGGGAATAAGAAAATGTCGAATTGTCCTAATTGCAATAAGCCCTATGATGAAAAAGATACCGTATGTCCACACTGCGGCTATGTCCTGACACAGGATAAGGATGCCCTCAGCACCGGTGTGCTCCTGCAGGGCAGGTATGAAATCGCTGAGCTTATACATTCCGGACACCTGGCTAATATTTATTCCGCCAGAGACAAAAAACTGTATGACCGTTTATGCGTTGTCAAACAGCTCAAAGAACCCGTTAAATCTGATCAAGAAGAAGCCATGATACGGCAGATAGTAATGAATATGGCCAGGTACAGCTTTCCCAATGTTGCCGTTATTCTCGATCATTTTCTGGAAGATAATTATTATTACATGGTAACGGAACATATTGCGGGCAGAACTCTGGAAACACTGGCGCAGGATAACAGCCAGGAATCGTCTGAGGAAGATACCATTCGCCTTTTTATCGCTATTTGCGATGTAGCCGCAGCTATCAATAAGGCGGGACTGATATATGGAGACATCAGCCCTGCCTCAGTCATGTACTCGGATGAGGGTTTCATTCAATTTATAGATTTCGGCCTCTTCCGTGAGCTGGATGAAAAAGTATATGGAAGAGATATACGGCAGAATAAATTTAACAGTGTAGCAAAGGAGCAGCTGAAGGGCCAATTACAGCAAACCGCTGATGTCTTTGCCATCGGTGCAATTTGCTATTATATGTTAACAGGTTATCTTCCTGACCGGACCGGAACAGGCACCTCGCAGGAAGGAACCGGGGCTTTTCCGCCTTTGATGGATAAAGCTCCCGGTATTTCACAGGAGCTTGCTCTTATAATTGACAAGGCCTTGCAGCGGGAGAGCATTCAGCGTTATACAAGCACCGCAGAAATGTCGGGCGCTTTAAAAAATCTTATCAAGAAAGCGCCTATACTCACCATTGAAACCGATACTCTCGAGTTCGCGCGCATAATGCCTGACCGACTGCTCACCAAGCATTTTATCATCAAGAACGAAGGAGCAGGCAAACTCGTTGGCAGACTTTCAACCAACCGTCCATGGCTGCTCATCTCTCCTCAATCCCTGGATTTGGAAGAAATGCAGCAGCAAGTAAACGCGACAATCGATACGCGGGGACTCAGCACCGGGTATACCGATGAGGGCGAAATCAGCATTATCACCAATGGAGGCAGGAAAAGCATCAGGGTCAGCCTGTCGGTACACGCCAGTACAATGGGCAGACTGATGCTTTGGGCAGCCCATCACAAAGTAGTGGTATTCATCCTGCTCGGCCTTATAATTCTCGGCGCTGTCTATGCAGTTCTGGCCAACACAGTATTGAAAGAACCAGCCCCATCTGAGGCAGTGATTATCTTCCAGGACGATTTCTCCAATGCACAGAGCGGCTGGTTCATCGGGGTAGATAGCTGGGGTGAAGGCAAATATGACAGCGGTCAATATATGCTTTCCATCGCCAGCAGCAATGACAGCATCGTAGCGCGTACCAATGAAGCGATAGGCCCGCTTTCCGATTTTGCGCTTGATATCGATATCCGGCTGCAGTCAGGTCCCGCCGATACATGGTACGGAGTCGGTTTCAGGCAGCAAAACGAGGATAATTCATATGACTTTTTTGTAAGGAACGAGCCGGGCACGGACAAAGCAAGCTATGCGCTTTTCAAGCAGGTAAACGGCGAGTGGACCGCTTTAAAAGATTGGACACCCACTTCCTCTTTAAATAGAGGAACAAGCAGCAATCATATCAGAATCAGTTGCAGAGGTAATAAGATAGAAATATTTGCCAATGAAAGTAAAATCATATCTGTAACCGATTCTACATACGGTACCGGAGAGATAGTACTTGAAGCGCGAAAAGAGGCGGGCAATAGCGCCAAGGTATACTATGACAACATCGTTATTTCACTGCCGTGATTATATATGTCTCAAATGACTGAATATTTTCTGCAATTGCTTATAAAGAATATATCATAGCGGTAGTAGATACTGCTATAATTATATTTAGTTCAGTTCTTACTTCCGGTATGATTGAGCTTAAAGACAGGAGGAAAAACAGTAGATGGATAAGATCTTGAACATGCTAAAAAATATGTCAAAAAGCATGAAGATCGGTGCAGCTGCCGGTTGTGGTGTGGTGATCGTTATTATCGTCGTCCTCGTTGTGGTTCTGGGAGGATCTTCTTCAGGGGACGTGCCCGGGAAAAAGGTAATGACCGATGCACGCGCCTATCTAACCCAGCTTCAGAGGCAGCTTGATGACAATGCCGAGCCGCGCCTCCCCTGCGTGGTAGTCCCCGGCACCAACGGCTCAGGCGTACGCGCTGAAGACTGCCCGCCTAAGGGAGAGACCAACAGATGGTGGCAGAATGAAGACTGGTACGATCCCAATACCCCCTGGCCGTTTCATGAAAATGAAGTCGGAGGCGGTGGAGATTCAGGCGGCGGTGACAGCGGCGGTTGTAGTGACAGTTGTGGGCAGTAGACTCAGATATATCTATAGTTAATTATCAATCTCAGATAAGGAGCCATATATGAGGAGAACGTTGATACTTATTGCGCTGCTGGCAAGTTTCCTTTTGCCGGTAATGGCTGCCTGCGGCGGGCCGGGCTACCAGGATGAAGTCAAGGCTGAGGCGGTAGACGCTTTTAAAGCCATGATTGATAACACAATGGCCTCTCTCGATGATGATATCGCGCGTCTAGATAAAGAGCTGTTTGAGAATATGGAAAGGCAGTTGAAACTTGCCTATGTTGTTGCTCCCGCGATAGTTTGGACCGAGGAGCAGGAAAAAGAAATAGGGAAAAAGCTTTCCGGATCATGGCGCAGGACGCTTGACCAGCCGTGGTCAGAGGAGAAATTTGTCAGCGATTTTTATCAAATCGCCTCTGTATCTGTACAGGGACTGGACATGGGCGGACAGCGGGAAGCAATAACTTCAGAAATCACTGTCAAGGATCTAACCACAGGTTCCAAGAATAATTGGGAAGCAGTCCAGGCAGACCTGGAGTCAAAGAAAACCGTTTTTGAGCAGCGCCGCGCAGCTCTCATTGAGGAGGGCAGACAGGTCATTTCCACTTTCGATAATGTCATCCAGAACTACGAGCAGTGGGAAGTTACAAAAATAAATGATACGACATTCCAGATCAGCGGCCCCGGCCTTGGCATACCGAGCGAGGGAAGCTGGGTATTTTACCGGGATAAGGGTGAGCTCACACCTGCTGATAATCCGGCAAAATCCCTTAAGAAAGTACTGTCACTTCAGTAAGACGGCATTTAATTATACGATTATACGTAAAAGACCGCCGTTTTTTTTTGCGGCGGTCTTTTTTTATTCCAGGACTGTATTGTAGCAAACTGCAGGCAATTACAGCCACCACCAGGCCAGCAATATGCCCAGTGCTCCGCCGGCAATAATCTCCAGACGAGTATGTCCGATAAACTCACGCAAACGCTGTTCAAAAGCGGGACGTCCTTTAAATAGCTCATCCAGCATTTTATTTAATATGCTTGACTGCGTACCTACAGTCTGCCGTACTCCCGCCGCGTCATGCATCACAATAATGGCAAGGAAAAACGATACGGCAAAAAGAGGAGAGGCGAATCCTTCGCTTATGCCGATAGCCGTTGCCAATGCGCATACCGTCGCGCTATGCGAACTTGGCATCCCACCCATACGAACCATCGCTGAAAAGTCCAAACGTTTATCGCGTAAAAGTACCAGAATAAATTTAAATCCCTGGGCCACAAGCCACGCGCCTGCCGGAATGAGAAGAAGCCTGTAATCACAAATAAGCTCAACAAAACCACGCATATTTCACATCATATCGTATATAAAACAGCGAGGCAAACCTGTTACTCTGAGGCAGGCTGGCAGTAATCATCCATACGGATTTGAGCGGACTGCCGGCATTTCCGTGAAGATTTTTTTCGGATCGCACCCGGTTTTTGCGTAGAGTGTTTACTTCGCTGCTCTTTAAACCATGCCTGTTCAGGTTCCGGTTCATCAGGATCTGCCCCTCGTACGGAGGGAGTTACCATATGGATGGCATTGAGCATCGTGACGGTAAAGAAGCCTGTGTCAGCTTTCAGCTTTAGATGAGCAATCTGTTTTTGCTTTTTTATCCAGGGAACCTGCTGAAACTCCTCACCTTTGCAGATGGGTTCATCCGGATACCAGATTCCGTTCTTCACAGTTTCAGGATCGAGCGGACATAAAGGAGCTTCAGGACTTCTACAGGGTTCAAAAAGGCTGCAATATCTATCATTCATACGGACAGCTCCGGAATACTGTCATATTTTACCTGATTGGCAGTTGGAATTACAGGCCACTGCTGTTGTACATTTAATCTATAAATGGTTTAAAATACAAGTCTATAATTAATACCTGCTTTTTGAATTTATATATCCCGGGATAATAGAATTCTCTTAAGATAGATCTATATAGAATCATAATGATCATAAATAATTTCAGCGAAAAAAAGAATGAAGTATGCTCCTGCTTGCGGACAAGCGTTACATTGTTATTTGCTTTACTGTTGATAGTTTTAATAGTCTCTACGGGCTGCAGATCTCAAGAAAACTATGTGGAACGGGGTGACGCTTACCTGGGGCTGGGAAAAGTGGATGAGGCGATAGACGAATATAGCAAGGCAATAGCGAGCGGGCGGGATGAAGCGGAGATCTATCAAAAGAGAGGAATGCTGTATCGTTTAAAAGGCGATTACCAGCAGGCAGTCGATGATCTGAGTACCGCTATCTCACTTGAACCTGATAGAACTACAGCGTACTGCGAAAGAGCGGTAGCCTACAGGAGCATGGGAAAAGCGGAATCAGCTCTGGATGATTATAATACGGCCATCTCACTTGAACCTGAAAGAGCTATTTCATACTACGATAGAGCAAGTGTCTACGGTGATCTGGGGGAAATGGAGTTAGCCGTGAATGACCTTACTACAGCGATAGAATTGTCCCCCGATTTTGCTGATGCATATAATAACCGCAGTGCTGCCTATATCAGTATGGGTAAATATGACGAGGCAATTTCTGATGCCAGTACAGCAATCGGGTTTGACCCGAATAAGGCCGCATACTACAGCAATAGAGGCTGGGCATATTTCAATGTATATTACTATGAATCGGCACTTAAAGACCTCAACAGGGCTATTGAACTCGATCCTTCTATGGCGCTTGCTTACTGCAACAGGGGATGGGTACATTTTGCCAAAATGAAATACGATGAAGCCATCGCTGATTTCGAGAAAGTGCTGACGCTTACAGACAATCCCAACCTGGTAGCTGCGGCCAGGCAGGGCATTAAAGATTCCCGCGATAATTGAATAGTCATCCTGTAGCTCCTTATTATATTATAATCACCCATCACGCGGGTTGCTATCAATTGCAGTCAGTATTCCCCTCTCTTATTCTACCGCAAACAGCTATCTCCGGTTATAGTGCCCAGGACTAAAGTCACATCTGATAGGTTACTTATTGGTCATATATCCTTATCTATCCTGATATATACTTATCATTACAGGAGGGCGCATCCGTTCTGCCTTGCGGCAGGCATGTACGGATAATACACTGACCTGTATTATAATGCGTATACGATATCATTTTAGGTATTGCAATAATATAAGGAACATCCTCATAACACTAGGAGGGATGATACTCCTTGCCTGCTTCGGATTATCACCGGCCGCACGTGCCGATGCAGATGTAATGCCCGGCAGTATACCGGCTTTTAGCCCATCCGATTTTGAAGAAGCTGAAATGCAATGGATAACAAGTACGGTCTTTGAAGGTACCGGAAGTAATTCTACACCGCATTTTAGCGTACATAGCGACAGTTGGCGTATAAAATGGTCTGTTATTTCACAGGATAATAACTTGAGCACCTTTGGCTTTTTCGTTAAGCAAATCAGCCCCTTCTCATATCCCGTCGCAAGCATGCTTGATGATAAATTCTATCAGGATAAAACAATATATCTGACAAATGTCGGGCAGGAATATTATATTAAAGTATTCGCTGCTAATGTAAATGAGTGGAACATAGCCGTCCAGGAACAAACAGGAGTAAATATTTCCCCTGTACAAATATCACATATAAAGTATCTGGGCACTGAAAAAAAATCTTATATACCGCAGGATGCTGTAGAAACTAATGAACTGTCAAACGGGAGTGGTTTTGTGGATTTCGGGGAGACAGGTACTGTGTGCCGGTATAAGAATGAGCCGGATGAATATGTACTAATCAGCAATACCAGCAATGCATGGATAGATATAAGCGGTTGGACCCTGCGCAATACAGCCGATGCTTTTCCCGTCTTTACCTTTCCCCAGTACCTCAGTACATGTCCTCCCTACTTCAATACATATCTGGATTGCGGATATAACTGCATCCCGCCTGCCCCCTGTAAACTGGGACCATATCAAAGTTTCCGTGTATATACGGATGAAATCAATCCGGCATCAGGCGGCTTCAGTTTTAACTACGGACCGGGAAATATGTGGGACAATGAAAAAGCTGATACAGCAGTTCTGTGCGATTCAGCAGGCAATGAGATCTCTCGCAGGAGCTATACCATAATTGCTGAACCGGCCGCCGATTCGCCGATTCAGATCAGCCGCATCAATTATAAAGGGACAATATCATACAACCAGCAGGACGGCCCATCCGGCAGTCTCTCGGAGGCAAATGAATATGTCGTTATCAAGAATATTAGCGGCTGTTTTCAGGATATAAGCGGCTGGAAACTGGCTAACGAAAGCCGCGATTTTCCCGTTTTTATATTTCCGCACGGTTTCTATCTCTGCCCTTTTGAAACTATTCGTATCTATACCAATGAAATACATCCGGAATGGGACGGACTATGCAGCACCTATAATGCCGGTAAGTTGCTATTCGACTATTACGATGATGTGCACGATGATGACAATGAGAAATGTAGTTTCTTCCCCTTTAATACGATCCATCAGGGAAGCCATCTCAGTTTCAACTACAGCCGCGGTAATATATGGAGTAACGATAAAGCAGATAGTGCTGTGCTCTATAACTCACAGGGCGTACTAATGGACAGACGCAGTTACACCGTTCTTCATGATTCGGGAACTTACATAAATCAAAAGTAACGGTCAAGCGAAATATGTATAAAAGATATTTGTTTTTATTTATCTTTTCTTTTATTGCGCTGGTGATTTTTATCAGCCCGCTGGCAGCCACTCCTGTTTTGGCAAATGCAGGCAAGCAGCACATATGGACACTTATAATGGGCATTTCACAGTACCCCTTTCTCAACGAAGAATGCAACGGCGGTTGTGCTCTCACAAAGCCTGAGGATGCTTCACCTGCTGCCAATAATGCCTGCGCACTCTATGAACTTCTCTGCAGCTACGGTCTGGAAGAACAGAGTAAACTGCTCCTCAATGAAAACGCAACAAAATACGATATTTACTATGGGGTTAAATGGCTTGCTGACCATGCCGGCGTAGATGATACCGTTATTCTTTATTTTTCCGGGCTCGGTCTGGCACCGGCTGCGCTGTCTGAAATGAATATACCTTACTATACACTCAACTCCAAAGCTGGATATATCGCGCCTTATGAGAGTGGAGGCTCGCTTTCGTCTCAGCTTGATAATGAGATACCCTACCTTTATCGCACATGGTACCGCGAACGCAATTATGATATTGCAGCTTCTGAACTCTCTCAATGGTTGGACATGCTGAGCTCACCTAAAGTTCTGATAATACTTGATATGAATTATGCAGGATCGTTAGGCAGTGAATTAAGCGACTTCAATAGAGTGGTCATGATGTCCAGTGATGCCCATGAGCGCTCTCTTAACTGCACAGAAATGGAATATGGGGTTTTTACCACGTATATTTTGGAAGCACTGCAGAATCCGGCGGTAGCCGAATTACATAACGATCATGAGTTATCAGCTGAGGAACTATTTTTCTATGCGCAGACTATGACCGCGCAAGAGACTATTTTTTGCAACGGAGCAAAACCTTCAGAATATCTAAGACAGCACCCTGTTATCGCAGACTTATTTCCCGGCAACTTTCCACTGCTATATCATTGTACATTCTCGACCGATACCGGTCTTCCTGCGAAAAATGTTTTTATGACAATCGATGGACAGGAATATTGCTTTGAGGATTTACCCCTTACGTTAACCTGGGCAGCAGGTTCCTCGCATGATGTTGCTGTAGCGGAGCAGATAGATTCAGGACACGGCACCAGGGTAGTATTTACAACATGGGATGACGGATATGATAGCCCTGTCAGGTCTATATCCAGTGGAGGAGCATATAAGCCTCTCTTTAAGACACAATACTATTTAAGCCTGTCATCTCGATTCAATCAACCCTTTGGAGAAGGATGGTATGACAGCGGCTCACAAGCTTCTTTCTCTGTGAAAACGGCCGATGGAATATTTATCCGCAGGCATTTCACAGGTTGGAGTGGTGATTATTCCGGCAGATCAGCAGGCAACTCATTAATCATTGACACACCCAAATCAGTAAACGCCGAATGGGAAACAAATTTCACTGCGGTATATATAGCTGCAGGTTTCTTGGTAATTATATGTTCCGTATTTGTTATACTGGTTAAACGCGGGAAAATACTGATACGAAATACCCGGTAACAGCCATTTAATAAACCCATAGTGTTGTTTATCGTTCTTATAATTACGGAAAACATACAAGTTTACTTCACAATTGCGTTATATAAAGCTCAAGTTGTATAATCGTTTAAATATAAACTTTTATACTTGGCCATGATAGAGAATCGTCGGGTAATTAAACTGGAGAGGCTAGATTATGCAGCAAATTAGCAGATGTCCGAATTGCGGCAGTGATAATGCCTATGGACAGAAGTTTTGCGGCACGTGCGGTACACCTCTGGCATCCGGTTGTCCTAATTGTGGTGCGGAGATTGATGCCGGTTCACGTTTTTGCGGTAATTGCGGTGCGCAATTACCGGCTGACATACAGCCGGCAGCAAGCGATATGCAGCAGCCCGGCTGGGGCCCACCGCCACCTCAACCGGCAGGATGGGGACAGCCGCAGGGAGGATTACAGCAGCAAGGCTGGACACAGCAGCCACCACCTCCCCCACAGCAAGGGTGGGGTCAGCAACCTGCACCGCCACCTCAGCAACCACCGGTCTGGAATCAACCGCCGGCGGGCACTCAACAGCAGGGGTGGGGGCAGCAGCCTCCGAGATGGGAACAGCAAAGCGGTCCATGGAGACAATCTGAACCTCGCGGTAATATGGGTACTATTTTAATAGTGGTATTAATTTTATTACTGGCTGGTCTGGGTACTTTTGGTTATTTCGCTTTTTTCAGCGATTCGCCACCGTGGGCAGGGCTCTCTTCCAGCTCATCAACAATATCCATCAATTCCGGGCCGTTTATTACTGTTGTTTCGGATAATACGACAACTGACGTGACCATGAAGGTAACGTGGGAATCTAATAAATTAGCCGTCGGCCGAATTGAATATGGTACAGATGATAGTTATGGAGAAATCACGGAATGGGAAACGGACTATAAAAAATCTCACGAAGTGACGCTTGCCGACTTACCTCGTAACAGTAGCTATCATTATCGTATTATAATGAAAGGTCAGAAGGGCGCGGAAGTTACTTCCGGAGATAAATCATTTAAGACACCCCAATAATATGAGATAGAAGGCATGAAATGCCCGAAACGGAATATTCTATATTATTCGTTTCGGGCATTTTTTATTTGACAACCAGAATATACTTGCGCTATCTTATAGCCGGGTTTATAAACGTTTCCGATAGTATATATTCGATGGTTCAGCTAAAGATCAATAGCATGCATTAGTAGCCGGAAAATTGGGCTTAGCGGGAGCATTTATACTAACATCATGAGTGTGAAGATCCGTAATCAACAAGAATCACAAATGACCAGAACGCGAGCCGAACGTCTTTTAATTGATCTCGAAAAACTGAAATCCGATATATCCAATATAGAAAACCGCTTTGGCGTCCTCTCCATTGATTACACGGCCATCTGTGAAGACGCTATCTCGCGCCTGAATTCCATTAAAGACCAGCTCGATAATTCACATGATACTGGGAAAAAAGACCATGACGATCTTAAGAAGCGGATACAAAACCTGGAAGCTCGCTTCAGGCTGGGGCTCATCACGCAAGAAACCTACCTCACTCAAAAAGAAACCCTCATCTCCCACCACTATCCACCTTCAACAGGGGTTCAGCTCGTAATAGATAAAGTAGCCGATGGCATCGAAGTCAGCCTGGATAAGATGGGAGACGGGCTAATATTTCCCTTAGTACTGGCAGCGAATCTGTATAACGGTCTAAAAAATCAACTGCTTAAATAGCTTTACAGAGCTGTAATTACTATATTCTTGCCGCTTATTTTTTATCCGTTTTCATCTTAAGAGAATAAGCTTACGATTTATCTTGTTCCTGCGGGCCGTTATCTCTTTGTTGAAGCCAATGCTCTATCTCAGTAACCACATTCGGTTTCTGAATTAAGCTATCCAGCAGTTCATAAATTTCGCCAAAACGTTCAACAACATCGCGTGCAGATGAATGTGTAGCAAGAGCGGCCATAGTAAGCTGACTGGCCATTAGCATCAGGCTCTGCCTCTGCATTTGTCTTGTTGTTTCCTCCTGTTGCGCCCGTACATGAGCAGTTATACACTCCATAACTTCTTCTTGAGAGGAATATTCTTTATTACAAAAAGGACATCTCATGGCTATCATTGTATCTGTATAATTAATATAAAGCAACAAAAGTTCCCCTATTGACCACATCGTTTTACTCAAGCTGAGCCAGTTTACGCAAACCATTTTCAATCCGATACAGCTCTCGAACAATTCGACATCTTCATATTTCATGATATTCAATTACCCTGTATTTAGTATTTGCTATGATCATCCCGAGCGTAATCAATAGAAACCCGATAGTTTTTATCTCGGTTCGTATTACAATTCCTTGACAAATATTTAAATAACTATATATAATTTTCAGCGTGATACTAATTACATTTAATTAGGAGAATTCAATGAAAACAATTGCTGCTATTATTTCTATAGGTTTATTTCTTGTTTGCTTTCCTGCCTGTGCACAGCAGCAGCCCACAGGAACTCCTATTAATGTGTACACACGTTCAGATGCGTGCGGTGCAGCTCAGACATGGGCGGCATACATGGGAGATTACTTTCAGGAAGATCTCACAGGCACAGCCGTATACGGTGACCCTGGTCTTGCCGAAGCGGTAATTAAAGATTCGCTGGGAATCGGATACAATAATCTGAACTATGCTTATGATATGACCACGGGAAAACCCGTGATGGGATTGGCAATTATCCCCCTGGACTTAGACGAAAATGGAGAAATAGACAGTACTGAATATTTCTATGCGAATAAAAATAATCTCACAAAAGCAATTGCAGAGGGGCATTTCCCTTCTCCACCAGCCAGAGAACTCAATCTGGTGACCCATGATAGTTTCAAAGGATTAACTCGCGAGTTCATACGCTGGATACTTACGGATGGTCAGCAGTATGTACCTGAAGCCGGCTACATCAACCTGAACGACAAACTTATCAATGAAAGCCTTAACTTTCTGGGTAATGACAAGGGCACGGTTGCCTATGATGGGACGATTACTATTTCCGGGGCTTGGGCTCTTTATCCCATGGTAGTAAAATGGGCAGAGGAATTTCAAAGGCTGCATCCTGATGTTAATTTCGACATTTCCGCAGGAGGGGCGGGCAAAGGCATGGCTGATGCTCTGGGGTCTCTTGTAGACCTTGGTATGGTTTCCAGAGAAATATATCCTCAGGAAGTGGAGAAGGGTGCGGTCTGGATTCCGGTTACTAAAGATGCCGTTGTGCCAACAGCCAATAGTGAGAATCCTTATCTGGACAAATTACTGGCGCAAGGCATAGGAAAACAAGAATTCCAGGATATATGGATAAGCGGCAAAATAACTGATTGGGCAGATATAGTCAAATAACATCTCGGCAACCGATGCGTTATAGATATTTTAAAGAGATACTTTCAAGCCGACTGATGCTGGCTGCAACAGTGTTTGCAGCCTTCCTTATCGTTTTAATTATTATCGGCCTGCTTCAAAGATCTTTGCCAATACTTGAACAAAAATCGCTCGGGGATCTACTCTTTTCTTCATCATGGCATCCTTTAAAAAAGGAATTTGGATTTCTTCCCTTTATCATGGGTACCATATGGGTAACAGGTGCGGCAATGATTCTGGCAATACCGCTCTGTCTCCTCTCATCCATATACCTTGCTGAATATATGCATGTAAGAATTCGTACGGCTATTAAACCTTTAATAGATTTACTTGCAGGCATTCCTTCAGTAGTATATGGTCTATGGGGCATGCTGGTTATAGTTCCTGTGGTTAAAATGATAGCGCCTTTTTTCGGTACTACCAGCAACGGCTATTGTGTATTGTCAGGCGGCATTGTACTGGCCATAATGGTATTCCCCGTAATTATCGCTATCTCTGAAGAAGTAATCAGGAATGTACCGTATGAAATGAGGGAGGCAACTCTGGCCCTCGGCGCCACCAAATGGCAAGCGACAAAAATGGTCGTACTTCGTGGTGCGCTGCCGGGCGTTATCGCTGCCGTCATTCTCGGTTTCAGCCGCGCATTTGGTGAAACAATGGCTGTCCTGATGGTTGTAGGCAATACACCCAGAGTTCCTTCTTCACTTTTCGATGCTGCCTATCCCTTAACGGCATTGATCGCCAATAACTATGGCGAAATGATGTCGATCCCCCTTTATGATTCCGCACTAATGCTGGCAGCATTCATATTGCTGGTAATAGTGATTATTTTTAACATTGGCGCCCGGATAGTTCTTATCCGATTGGAGAAGAGGTAAGAATATGAATAAGAGGCATCTGGAAGAAAATATCTTTAAAGGGCTCATGATTATCTCTGTAGCTATTGTAACCGGGAGCGTGTTAACCGTGCTTCTGGTTGTTCTTGTCAAAGGCGCACCTGCCTTAAATATTTCAATGCTCACCATGCTTCCACAGGGCGGCTATTATATTGGCGGAGAAGGAGGCATTTTAAATGCGATAATAGGGTCGCTTTACCTTGCCGTAGGCGCGACAATACTTTCACTTGCCATTGCCATACCCGTTGCTCTTTTTTTGCAAAAGGAATATATAGGCAAATCGAGATTGGGCTCACTGGTAAGGCTCTCACTCGATATCCTCTGGGGTGTACCCTCAATCGTGTACGGTGCATTTGGTTTTATCATTATGCTGTATCTTGGAATAAAGGCATGTTTACTTGGTGGAATCATTGCGTTGACACTTCTTGAGCTTCCTATTATGATCAGAGCTATCGATGAAGTAATGGTAATGATTCCTCGTGAACTTAAAGAGGCCTCGTATACTCTGGGAGCGACAAGATTCGAAACCACGACAAAGGTAATATTAAAACAAGTACTACCGGGAATATTAACTGCATTACTTCTTGGTTTTGGACGCGGTATCGGTGATGCTGCTTCAATTCTCTTTACCGCAGGTTACACAGACCGTCTTCCTCACTCATTGCTTGACCCCGTTGCTTCACTGCCATTGGCAGTATTCTTTCAGATCGGTACTCCGTTTCCGGAAGTCCAGGAGCGAGGTTACGCCGCTGCCGCTATTTTACTGATTATTTTACTGGTCATAAGCATAATTTCCCTTGGGATAAGAAAAAAATATTCAAAATACTTAATCAGGTAAAAATTATGATTATTCAATCGACGCATATTGATATCAGAGACCTTACGGTAATGTATGGGACTCATCAGGCTCTCAAGAATATTACGGTACAAATTCCCAGAAATAAAATAACAGTCATCATAGGTTCATCCGGATGCGGTAAAACAACGCTGCTAAAAAGCTGTAATAGACTTCTGGAACTAACAGATGGAGTAAAGATATCAGGCCGCATATTGGTGGATAATGAAGACATTTACAGTACCAAAATAGATGATCCGACCGATATTCGCCGCCAGATAGGATTATTATCTCAAAAACCATTTCCTTTACCCATGTCCATTTACGATAATGTTGCCTACGGACCGCGCATACACCGCTCTTATAAAAAACATGAACTCAATACGCTGGTGGACCG
>CAZFIM010000035.1:12025-27196 GCA_964519615.1 uncultured Dehalococcoidales bacterium | reverse complement strand
TCTCAATGAGGTGGTTAATGGTCTCTATCACTCTGGATTGCCGGATGATGTGGCAGTGGGGGTAATATGTACCGGTACCGGTTCGGATTATATCAGGACAATTGGTATTCCTGTAGATTATGGCCAAGCTGCTCAATTGTTGTTAAAAAATACCAAACGTAAAGTTGACCTTGGTATAGTTCACTGTATGAAAGAAGGAAAAGACACAGAAAGAATATTTATTAATTTTGCGGGAGTCGGTTTTGATGCGGAGATTGTTCGCACAACCACAGTTAAATATAAAGCGCTTGGCAAAATGACGGCATATTTACTGGCTCTTTTTACCGTGCTGACAACATATAAACCCAAGGATATTACTATCACTATTGATGGTGAGATAAAAAGCGAAAAAGCATACACAGTTATGATGAGTCATGGGAAATATGGAGGCGGCGGAATGTTCGTTAATCCTGATGCTGATCCGGGTGATGGACTATTTGATGTCTTAATTGTGGGAAATTTATCAAAACCTGACTTGTTGTGGTCATTGCCGACTCTATATAAAGGCACACACATAAATCATCCAAAAGTCTCGGTGGTTAAAGCTAAGGACGTTATTATTGATTCGACAAACACGATTGCCGTTCAGATAGATGGCGATCTTGCAGGTTCAACCCTTGCTCATTTCAGCGTCATTCCATCAGCGATTCATATTATTGTCTGATATACGGATGGATACGAAAGGAACATAGTAAATTGTATAAAACCATACGGCAGACAGGTGAGAAATGTCTATAACTCCGTTACGCAGACAATATCTGCAAATAAAAAAACAATATCCCCGGACGATTGTCTTCTTTAGGCTGGGCGATTTTTATGAAACATTTGATGAAGATGCCAGAATTACTTCAAGAGAATTGGAAATTACCCTTACTTCACGTGAAATGGGTAAAGGTAAAAGAGTACCATTAGCCGGGATTCCTTATCATGCAGTAAATAATTACATAGGTAAACTCATAAATAAAGGGTATAAAGTTGCCGTTTGTGAACAGATGACACAACCGGGTAAGGGATTGGTTGAAAGGGAAGTCGTACGAGTTATTACGCCGGGGACTGTTTTAGAGACGGGATTACTTAATGAAAAAAACAATAATTATCTAGCAGGTATTGTAGGCGATGGCACGCAGGTAGGTCTTGCATATATAGATATAACAACAGGAGAGTTTGCCGCAACACAGATAGAAGAATACGAGATGAACAACGAGATTGAAAGGTTGCAGCCTGCAGAATTATTGGTTCCGACTGACTTCGATATACCTGATCAATCAGTACCAAAGGCGATCTCAAAATTGGATGATTACTATTTTGATTTGGATATTGCCTCGCAAATACTCACTGAACATTTTGGCATAATGTCTCTGGATTCGTATGGTTGCGCACATTTACCTCTGGCCGTTCGGGCTGCGGGTGCAGTATTGCAGTATGTGAAGGAAACACAAAAGGCGGTTCTAGGTCAGGTTAACCATTTGTCTACGTATACTACAAAAGCGTTTATGACGCTGGATATCCAGACGAGGCGAAACCTAGAGATATACACGAGTTCCAGATGGGGTGTAGTTGCAGGTTCATTGCTTACAGTATTAGATCGTACTAAAACTGCTATGGGTGGTAGGTTGCTTAAGCGGTGGCTAGGGCAGCCGCTCTTAAATCTTGAGCGTCTAGTTGAGCGTCAGGATGCAGTTCAATGGCTATTTGAAAATAGTCTGGCACGGCATGCTCTGGCGTCTACTCTTCAAAATATAAGTGATCTGGAGCGAATTATTAACAGGATAGATACCAACATTGCTCTTCCTCGTGAGGTTGTTGCCTTGCGAAGAAGCCTGGAACGTATTCCTGAATTAATAACGATCCTGAAGGAATATAATTTTCCCCATCAAATAAAGAGTAACTTGAGACCTTGTCCCGAGGCCGTAACACTTATTGCAAATGCTATTGCTGATGACCCGGGCAATAACTTGAGCCAGGGCAATATCATAAAGAGCGGCTTTTCAGAAGAACTGGATAGTATTAGAGACGCAGCGCTTAATGCAAAAAATTATATCGCCAATCTGGAACAGCAGGAAAAACAAAAGACTGCGATAAAATCACTTAAAGTAGGCTATAACAAGGTGTTCGGATACTATATAGAAGTCTCGAAACCTAATTTACATATGGTGCCTCAGACATATATCCGCAAACAGACTTTAGTGAATGCAGAGCGTTATATAACATCTGAATTAAAGGAGTACGAATCCCTTATTCTCAATGCGCAGGAAAAAATAGTGGAGATGGAAACAGGTCTATTCAGGCAGGTCTGTCAGCAGATTGCACAAATGACCGAAGATGTTATGGGTTCAGCTCAGGCTTTGGCAAAATTGGATGTCTATACCAGTTTTGCAGATATTGCAGTCAATAATGGTTACAGCAGACCAAAGTTGAGTAATGGTGAAATCATTTCCATTAAAGGTGGTCGACATCCAATTGTCGAATGCAGCATGGAAAGGGAAAATTTCATTGCCAATGACACATTTCTATGCAACGAAGATGATCAGCTTATTATTCTTACTGGTCCAAATATGTCCGGTAAATCAACCTATCTTAGACAGGTAGCACTAATAGTATTACTTGCACAGATCGGAAGCTTCATACCTGCTGATTCCGCGACTATAGGTATTGTTGACCGTATTTTTACCAGAATCGGAGCGCAAGAAGATCTGGCCACCGGGCAGTCTACCTTTATGGTAGAGATGGTTGAAACGGCTAATATTTTAAATAATGCTACTCCAAAATCACTAATTATTCTGGATGAAGTAGGTAGAGGTACAAGTACCTATGACGGATTATCTATTGCCTGGGCGGTAGTAGAATTTATTCACAACAATCCTAAGATAAAATCCAAAACACTATTTGCTACACATTATCATGAACTGGTAAAACTAGCTGAGATTTTGCCGCGCGTGAAAAATTTTAATATATCTGTTACAGAGAATAATGGAAAAGTTGTTTTTCTGAGAAAAGTCGTACCGGGTGGTGCGGATAAAAGTTACGGTATCCATGTTGCTCAATTGGCCGGGTTGCCTCCTCCTGTTCTTCACAGGGCTAATGAGGTATTGGCAGGACTCGAAGTTCGCAGGTTGTATAATCCTCCATTGGGCAATAGATCATTTGCTCAACAGTTAACGTTGTTTAATGATCGTAACGAATTGATGAAAATGATTAAAGAAATGAATATCGATGCTATGACACCTCTGGAGGCTATAACCAAGCTCTATGAAATCAAACAGAAAACTCAGGAAATTGATAAGATATAACGATAAATATAGAAATGATTATTATCTAAATTTAAATATAGTATAGTAATAAAAAAGGAATTCGATGAACAGCAAATATGTAACGATAGAGAACGGAACAGTGACAACTCCGCGAGGATTTCTGGCAGGAGCAGTTGAAGCTGGCATAAAAATGAATAAACAACTGGACCTGGCATTGTTATATTCAGAAGTAACATGTGATGCAGCGGCTGTATTTACAACTGCAAAAGTCAAATCCGCACCTGTTCTGGTAACTAGGGATCATTTAAGAGGCAATGCGGCACAGGCTATTGTTGTTAATTCAGGTTGCGCAAATGCGTGTATGGGTAAACAAGGGATTGAAGATGCCGTGGAGATGGTAAGGGCAGCTTCACACAAGCTAAATGTCGATGAAAGTAGAGTTCTTGTTTCCAGTACTGGAGTTATCGGGGCAAAATTGCCCATGGATAAAATAATCTCGGGTATAAACCGTATCCAACTATCCAGTGAAGGTGGTCTAGACTTTGCTAAGGCGATTATGACTACAGATACGCGTATGAAGTTCAGTGCCCTGAAGAGTACTTGTCTGAAAGACCAATTTTCTTTGGGAGGGGTAGCAAAAGGGTCAGGAATGATTCATCCCAATATGGCAACGATGCTCTGTTATTTAACTACCGATGCTGCAGTGGAGGGCGAATTCTTAAGGAAAGCAATTTACAAAGCTGTACGCCGATCTTTTAATATGATAACGGTTGATGGGGATACCAGCCCCAGTGACACTGTTATATTACTTGCTAACGGGCTGGCTGGTAATACGCTTATAAGAGAAGAGAACGGTGAGTTATTTCAGCAAATGCTTGATGACATTTGTGTATATCTGGCAAAAAGCATTGCACGGGATGGAGAAGGAGCTACAAAACTGATCGAAGTGTCTATTAAGGGAGCAGTGAGCTATGAGGACGCAAGATTGGCTGCAAGAACTATTGCGGGGTCCGCTCTTGTGAAGGCTGCAGTACACGGTAATGACCCGAACTGGGGACGGATAGTGGCGGCAATAGGTAGAAGTGGTGCAGAAGTTGTTGAGGCAAAACTTGATATATTTATAAATAATATTTGTGTAATGAAGCAGGGTAGTCCAGCGGGTTTTGATGAGACAGGACTAAGCAGAAGTATGACTGGAGAAAACGATACTGTTTTTATTGAAGGAAATTTGAATTTAGGAGATTGTCAGGCGCTTGCGTGGGGATGCGACCTTTCTAAGGAATATGTTACTATTAATAGCGCTTATACAACGTAGAATGATATGAAGCCCATAGTAGTAAAAATAGGAGGTAGTACTCTTGGAAACAATGATACTACCCTTGAAGACCTTGTTTACCTCCAGAACAAGAATATTCCTCTGGTAGTGGTTCACGGTGGTGGAAAAACGATAACCGAATGGCTTAATCGAGCGAATGTGCCGACAGTATTCATTGAGGGGTTGCGGGTGACAGATTTGGAAACACTAAAGGTAGTAACTGCTGTGCTCTGCGGATTGGTAAATAAAGAACTCGTATCCGGGATATGTAAACGCGGGGGAAAAGCGGTTGGGTTAAGCGGTGCTGACGGTTCCATGATAAGGGCCAGAAACATCAATCCAAAGCTTGGTTATACTGGTGAGCAGTTGACAATTGATATCGAGATTTTACATAATGTTTTAGCTGCTGGGTATATGCCTGTAATAGCTCCTGTATGTCTCGGTATATATAACGATAATAACAATACAACAAATCTCATTAATGTTAACGGCGATACGGTTGCTGCTGAGATAGCCGCTGCTTTAAATGCGGAGAAACTTATCTTTTTAACGGATGTACCGGGCTTATATGATCAATCAAAGCAGTTGATTCACCATATGTCTATGGATAGGGCAAGAGAATTGATAGATACTGGAATAGTGTCTGGTGGTATGGTCGCAAAAATAAGGGCTTGTATGAGTGCATTACGCAAAGTGAATGTTACGAGAGTAATAGACGGAAGAGTCATTCATGCACTGTCCTGTGAAATAGAAGGAAGAATCGATGGCACAACAATTATCTCAGAATAGCCAGCAAGATTGGCAGGAACTCGAACGAAAAGTGTATATGCAAATAGTAAAACGCACTCCTGTTACGCTACTACGGGGAAAGGGAGTATATGCATGGGACACTTCAGGAAAAAAATATATTGATTTTGTTGCAGGATGGGCCGTAAATAGTCTGGGACATTGTCATCCGGTTGTGGTAAATGCCTTGAAAGAACAGGCGACCGTACTACTACAGGCATCAAATCAATTTTACACCGTACCCCAACTGCTGCTTGCAGAATTGCTGGTAAATATCAGCTGTTTAGACCGTGTGTTCTTTTGTAATAGCGGTGCCGAGGCAAATGAAGGCGCAATTAAACTTGCGCGCAGATATGGAAAACTTCATCTTAATGGCGCTAATACCATTATAACCACGCATGATTCATTTCACGGCAGAACAATTGCAATGGTAGCAGCAACCGGGCAAAAAAAGTTCCAGGAACCATATAAACCGCTCCCGGGGGGATTTATTAATGTTGACTACAATGATATAGAAGCGATCAGGAAGGCAACCAGTGATAAAACGTGTGCAGTCATGCTTGAACCTGTGCAGGGAGAGGGAGGCGTAAATGTACCGGATGCTAACTACTTAATGGAAGTCCGGAAATGGTGTGATCAGAAAGGTATGCTTCTTATTCTGGATGAAATACAAACAGGTATAGGTAGAACCGGAACACTTTTCGGTTATCAGCGTGCCGGCGTAGAACCTGATATTATGACACTGGCCAAAGGACTGGGTAGTGGAGTGCCTATAGGAGCGGTACTCTCAAAAGAAGATGTTTCAGTATTTACATACGGTGAACATGGAACGACTTTTGGTGGTAATCCGCTTGTTTGTGCTGTGGGCTATGCAACTTTAAAATATATCATTGAGAATGATTTATTGGCGCATGTAAAAGAAATGGAAGCCTATTTCATCGCAGGTCTTGAAAAATTGAAGACGAAATTCAGTTGCATTAAAGGGATACGTGGAGTAGGGTTGCTTTTAGCGCTTGTTTTTAAGCGCGAGATTGCTGCTGATCTGGTAACGGCATGTTTAAGCGAAGGTTTATTAATTAACGGCGTAAAGCCGAATGCAATAAGGTTTATGCCGCCGTTAATCGTTGAGAAAAAAGATATCGATAGCGCACTAAAAATACTTGATCATATATTAACCGGAGGCAATTGGAATGAAGGATAAAGTCGTACTGGCATATAGTGGTGGGTTAGATACATCTGTAGCCATGAAGTGGATGGCAGAAAAATATAACGTAGACATAATAACATTTACTGCAAATATCGGCGGTGTTGTAGACCTCCCGGCCATAAAAAAGAAGGCGCTCGATATGGGTGCGATCAAAGCATTTGTTGTGGATGCGCAGAAAGATTTTGTAAGTGATTTTGTATTTCCTGCATTACAGGCTAATGCCATGTATGAGGGGCAGTATCCGCTGGCAACTGCTCTGGGTAGGCCTTTGATGGCGGAGTTGATGGTTGATATTGCACGGCAAGAAGGGGCAACGGCGGTTGCACATGGCTCTACCGGAAAAGGCAATGATCAGGTGCGTTTTGATGTGAGTGTGGCAGCACTTGCCCCTGATTTGAAAATACTGGCGCCTGCACGTGAATGGGGCATGACCAGAGAGGGAACGATAGAATATGCTCAGAAGAATGGTATTCCTATCCCTATAACCGTAAAGAGCCCCTATTCAATCGATGAGAACCTGTGGGGGCGAAGTATTGAGTGTGGGGTTCTCGAAGACCCGTGGGTAGAGCCGCCTGGTGATGTGTATATATGGACAAAATCACCCGGCGATGCTCCCGATAAACCCGAATATGTTGAAATACAATTTGAAAAGGGTATTCCTGTAGGATTAGATGGTACCGCAATAGATGCCATAGCTTTAATACAGCGTTTGCATGAGATGGCAGGATTGCATGGTGTAGGTAGAGTTGACCATATTGAAAGCAGACTTGTAGGCATCAAATCGCGTGAGATCTATGAGGCGCCTGCTGCAATTGTTTTGATGAAAGCGCACAAGGCACTGGAAGCTATGACTTTATCAAGAGATCAACTACGATTTAGTGATAAGGTGGCTATCGAATATGCCGATATTATTTATAATGGACTCTGGTTCAGTGCTTTACGTAGAGACCTTGCTGCATATATTACTAGTTCTCAGCAGTATGTGAACGGCACTGTACGCGTAAAACTTCATAAAGGCACATGTACTGTGGTGGGCAGAAAATCTCTCTCTTCTCTCTATACCATGGCACTAGCAACATATGATGAGGGTGATATATTCGACCAGACTGCTTCTCCGGGGTTTATTAAAATATGGGGACTGCCGGTACGTGTTCAGGCGCAGGTGCAGGGCAGTGCTGCATTAGGGACAAAAAAGAAGATTAAATAGGGATTATTCGGCAAATATATTCATGGCCGGCTGGCATATAATAACGGTTGCAGGTTTTTGAATGGGTGAACAAAAAAAATATCTTCGCAGTAGACTAAAAAAGGACATTGATAAACGGGTCGCACGTTTTACAGCATCGATCTCATATGATGTAAGGTTGTATAGAGAAGACATTAAAGGCAGCATCGCCCATGTAAAAATGCTGGCTAGGCAGGGGATTATTCCGACATCTGATAGCGAGAAGATAATCAATGGACTTAAGACCATCACAGAGGAGTTAGAATCAGACAACTTTATCTTCAGGGATGAACTCGAAGATATTCACATGAACATAGAGAACAGGCTGTTTGAGATAATAGGAGAAGCAGCAGGTTTGCTGCATACAGCCAGGTCGCGCAATGATCAGATAGCGCTAGATATGCGCCTATATTTAAAATCTGCTATCAAGCTTACCATCCATAGTATTAAGAACCTTCAAAAGGCGCTGCTTGCCTTGGCTGAGACAAGCGGGCATAGTATTATGCCGGGCTATACACATATGCAAAAAGCGCAACCGGTCTTATTCGCGCATCATATGTTAGCGTATTTTGAAATGCTTCAGCGGGATATTGAACGATTAAGCAACTGCTTTAGAAATACGGATGTGATGCCTTTAGGATCCGGCGCGCTCGCGGGGGTGACATTTCCTGTCGATAGAGAGTTTTTAGCCCATGAGCTTGGTTTCAGCAAGTTAACTTCAAATAGCCTTGATGCTGTATCCGACCGCGATTTCATACTCGAGTATGAAGCGGCAGCTTCTATATTAATTATGCACCTGTCCAGGCTGGCGGAGGAAATTGTGCTGTGGAATACTGAAGAATTCTGTTTTATTGAACTGGATGATGCATATGCATCTACAAGCAGTATTATGCCGCAAAAAAAGAATCCTGATGTGGCGGAACTAGTGAGAGGAAAAAGCGGACGCGTTTTCGGTCATTTGATGGCATTATTGACTACCATGAAAGGACTTCCTCTGGCGTATAACAGAGATTTGCAGGAAGATAAAGAAGGGCTATTTGATACGGTAGATACGGTAATAAATAGTCTGGAAGTATTTACAGGGCTTATGCAGAAAATATCCATAAAAGCTGAAAACATGATTAAATCGGCATCAGACAGTTTTATACTGGCGACAGATATCGCCGATTATCTTGTTAAAAAGGGTTTGCCATTCCGTCAGGCATATGTTATTGTCGGGCATATGGTGCAATACGCACTGCAAAACAATAAAACATTTACCGATATTAATCTATCAGAATATAAACAATTTTCACCCCTGTTCGAGGAGGGTATATACGAGGTATCACTTAATACATCAATTGCTGCGAGAGATGTTGTAGGCGGTACAAATCCGGATCAGGTGCGCAAGCAGCTAATTATAGCAAAAAAGCTGGTGGGGATTGATAGTGTCTAAAAAGGTTATGAAGATAGCTCCTTCAATTTTATCTGCTGATTTCAGCAGACTGGGTGAGCAGGTTGCGGCATTAACAGAAGCGGGTGCTGATTATATTCATATAGATGTTATGGATGGGCATTTTGTTCCAAACATAACCATAGGCCCTCCGGTTGTTGAATGCATCCGTAAGTGGACAGATTTGCCGCTGGATGTACATTTAATGATCGAGAAGCCGGAGGATTACATACGGCAGTTCACAGATGCCGGAGCAAATATATTAACTGTCCATATTGAGCTGAGAGGACATTTACATAGATTAGTAGAGCAGATTAAAAATTGCGGTGTAAAAGCCGGAATAGCTCTAAATCCTGCAACTCCAGCAGGCACACTTGAGGAAATATTGCCTTACATAGACCTTGTGTTAGTCATGACCGTAAATCCGGGATTCGGAGGGCAGAAATTTATTGACTTGACCCTTAAAATTGAAAAGGTTCGACATATGATCGATGATCTACAACTTCATACCGAGCTTGAGGTAGACGGCGGCATAAATAACCTGATTGTCCCGCGTCTTGTAAAGGCGGGAGTAGATGTTATAGTATCCGGCTCAGCTCTGTTTTCAAGTTCGGATGTAGCGAAAGCTATACGGGATATGAAAAAGAGTATGAAGTTATCGTGTTAGTTTCTGCTGTGTACGCAGACAACGAGTACAAACATTAAGCTGTTTTGATTCACCGTCGATGATAAGCATAGTTTTTTGGATATTAGGCAGCCATGTTCTCCGGGTATGTTGTTTTGAATGGCTTACATTGTTGCCGAAGCGAACTCTTTTACCACATATATCACATTTTCTGGCCAATATATAATCCCCCTAATTACTGAAGGTCAGTTTGACAAAGGTAGTAAAATAATAGCACAATTGCAGAATTAATCAAAGGAGCAGAATGGAAAATACCGTATCATGCAACGGGCATGAATTTAAAGAAATGTTCGCTGCAGGTACTAGGTGGCTTGAAAAGAGCGTTCAGGAAATAAATGCTATTAATGTCTTTCCTGTCCCTGATGGGGATACTGGAACAAACATGCTCCTTACTTTACGCTCTACATTGGAAGAAATTGATAGGGCGAGTGGGAGAACAGTATCTGAAGTTTCCAGAGCTATGGCTCAAGGCGCCTTAATGGGAGCACGGGGGAATTCCGGCGTAATACTGTCTCAGATATTTCGTGTAATTGCTAAAGGCCTTGAAGGTAAAGAAGTTATTACTGGCCAAGATTGGGCTGTAGCTCTTGCAGAAGCCGCTCAAACTGCCTATAAAGGACTTTCGCAGCCCGCAGAAGGTACGATTCTTACCGTTATACGGGATGCATCAAAAGCAGCTGCGGAAATAGCACGCTCTTCACCTGAAGACCTGACAGCGATAATGGCTGCGGCTGTTAACGAAGCCAAAGACTCAGTTGCGCGTACACCTTTGCTTCTTCCGGTATTACGTGATGCGGGGGTTGTAGATGCAGGTGGGCAGGGTCTGTATATATTGCTGGAGGGAGCACTAAGGTATTTAAAGGGTGAAGCGGAGGAAATGCAATATAATAAACCGCAAATGGTTGTGGCGGAAGTGCGGGGTACAGCCAAAGCTTCACAGATAGCTTTTGAACACGAAGAACCATATGGATATTGCACTAACTTTTTACTTGTGGGTCAGAAGTTAAATCCCGATAAAATCAGAAGCCGGCTTGAGGGAAGAGGTGAATCGCTGGTGGTTGCCGGCGACGAAAATACGGTAAGAGTACATATACACACGTATGATCCTGGTGCGATCTTGAGATACGCAACGTCATTGGGAACATTGCACTATATTCAGATTCAGAATATGGATGACCAGCATGAAGATTTTATTGAAATGCAGCAGGAAAAAACGCCCACTGTTGAAATTGCTGTTGTTGCTGTTGTCGCTGGAGATGGTATGAGTGATGTTTTTAAGAGCCTGGGCACCACTGCCATTGTCCCCGGAGGCCAGACAATGAATCCCAGCGTGCGAGAAATTCTGCAGGCCATAGAAACAGTGCCGGCTGATAGAGTAATTTTGCTTCCCAACAATAAGAATATTGTTCTGACTGCTTCACAGGTTGAGCCGCTTACCCAGAAGAAAGTGGCTGTAGTTTCTACTCGCACACTTCCTCAAGGTATTGCTGCTTTACTTGCTTTTAATTATGAAGAATCTATGGATGCAAATGTTGCCTCTATGGAAAAAGCCATGGGGCTTGTAACAACAGTTGAAGTCACCAGAGCTGTAAGAACTACGCAGGTTAATGGCATAGATATTACAGAAGGACAGGCAATCGGCATAATAGATGACAAGGAAGTAATTGCTGCCGGGGATGATATTGCTGAGGTGCTGATTGTTTCTTTGGGAAAAGCCAGTATAACAGAGGCCGAAGTCGTAACGCTCTACTATGGTGCTGATATAACAAAAGAACAGGCAGACGCCGTGGTGCTGAGAATAGAAGAATCTTATCCGGGCAAGCAGGTGGAAGTTGTAGATGGCGGGCAACTGCATTATTACTATATTGTTTCACTGGAAAGCTAAGTATATAAATAAGGAGGACTCGGTTATATATGGTTAAAATTGTGTGTGATAGCACAGCAGATCTGACTCCTGATGTTGTTCAGAAGTACGGAATAAGCATTGTACCGCTTAACATACATTTCGGACTTGACAGTCTGCAAGATAAGATCGATATCACCGCAGACGCTTTCTACAAAAGACTTACAACCGATACCAATCACCCGACTACCTCCGCACCTGCGCCCGGTCTTTTTGCGGACATATATCAGGAATTAGCAAAGGAAACGGACGAAATACTGGTTCTTACGATCTCAGGCGGCATAAGTGCAACGTATGAAAGTGCTGTCCAGGCCAAGGCCATGGTAGGAGATATTTGTAAAATTGAAGTTATTGATACTTTACTCACAGTCGGAGGGGAGTTCATCGCTGTGCTGCGTGCTGCCCAGGCAGCTCAGCAGGGAGCTAAATTGACAGAAATATGCTCAATGGTAAAAGACATTTTACCCAGAATTCATTGCTACGGTATGTTTGATACGCTCGAATATCTACAGAAAGGCGGGAGAATAGGAAGGGTGCAGGCTTTTGTAGGCAGTATGCTTAAATTTCATCCGATAATCACCTTAAAAGATGGTCTAGTAACACCCGCCGGTAGAACCCGCAGCAAATCTCAGGGTATTGAGTTTCTGACTAACAGGGT
Source organism: uncultured Dehalococcoidales bacterium (assembly GCA_964519615.1). Lineage (GTDB taxonomy): Bacteria > Chloroflexota > Dehalococcoidia > GIF9 > UBA5629 > CAZFIM01. The sequence continues at coordinate 14,695 of CAZFIM010000035.1, read as the reverse complement.
TAAAGAGGCAAATGGTATAGAAGAAATGGTAATACAAGATGCCACTACGCCTGCTGATCTCGAATCCTTTGCCGATAAACTCAGCGATTTTTATCCAAAAGAGAAGATGTACCGTACAAAAGTTGGCCCGGTGATCGGCACTCATGTCGGTCCCAGCGTGCTCTTCGTATGTTATATGGAGACAAAATAGGCTCCTAAGCGTCAATCTAATTTAAATTCTGTAATTGTCGGCATTTTGAATCGGTTTGCATTCCTGTTACCGCTTTAGATTTAATAAGTAATTATCGAATATTTAAATATTTATTGAAGGATCATGCCGGCCTCAGCGATCGAGATTGAACCTCTCAAAACCATTCTAAGGATGGAGCTTCAAAGCGGCTGTAAAAATACGGTTGTTATTGGCGGCCTGGATAAATTCCTTACCAAGTGGTCAAAGAAGAATAGTCCGTATATTAATTCTACTGAAATTTTGGCTGCATTTAATGCGGTTAATCTTTCCAACAGCGCTTATGCCTCATGGGATCTCAGCAGAAGGGAAATGTGGCTTTCCGGCTTGTTGCGCTGGTTAGAAAATAGTGAAAGGGGTGGTAACAGTAAGAAAGATATAAGACAAGAATTGCCTTCTGAATCCACATCTTTAGCGATCGGCCTTGACTCTCCTTTAACCTCTATAAAGGGCATCAAAACAGCTCTGGGTACAAAATTGAATAAAATGGGATTAAGGACTATACGAGATTTGCTCTACTTTTTTCCACGGCGTTATATAGATTACAGCAATAAAAAAAGCATTGCACAAATTCAAGCTGAACTCGGCACAGTGGATGAGCAAACAGTATTTGCTATGATATGGGAATCAAATGTAGTGAAGCTTGGTAAAAAGAAGGGAACCGAAATAATAATAGGGGATGCGACGGGGACTGCGCGGGCAGTTTGGTTTAACCAGCCATTTTTAGCAAGGTCTTTTAAGACGAATACATCTATAATGCTCACCGGTAAAGTGTCCGTATACAAAGGACAAATTGTATTTGAGTCACCTGAATGGGAACTTATTGAGCCAGAAGAATCAGAACCTTTTAATTTGCTCATGCCGGTATATTCACTTACCAGTGGTATTTATCCCAGGCAAATGCGTGGTCTAGTGAAAAGGGCTCTTGAAGAATGGGGCTGCTTTGTTCCGGAATTTATTCCTGAAGAAATAAGAATGAGAAATAATCTACCGGGTATTTCACAGGCAATTTACCAGGTGCACTATCCTGAAAGTCATGAGAAATTAGCTGCTGCAAGGAGGCGGTTTGCATTCGATGAATTGTTCCTTATTCAGTTGGGAGTATTGAATAGAAAAAGTCATTGGCATTCTGATCAACCCGGTCACGCGTTTAAAATTGACAAAAGGATTATAGATAACTTTATTTCAGGATTACCATTTGTATTGACCGGGGATCAGAATAAAGCCTTATCAGTAATATTGAATGATGTTAAAAAGCCAAAAGCGATGTCCCGTTTACTTCAAGGGGATGTCGGCAGTGGAAAAACAGTTGTTGCTATTGTTTCATTGCTGGCTGCTGCTACCAGCGGCTATCAGGGTGCATTAATGGCTCCCACGGAAATATTGGCAGAACAGCATTATACAAATATATGTAAGCTTCTGTCTGGCTTAAGTAGTTGTACGTTAAGTGAAGGAAATATTTGTCATTTTAAAGGTTTTCTGAAAACAGATATCGGTTTTGCTTTAATGACGGGAAAAACTACAGAAAAGGAAAGATCGCAGATATCAGAGAAAATAGAAAATGGCTTGGTAGATATTGTCATAGGAACTCATGCATTGATACAGAAGAATGTGGTATTCAAGAATCTGGGATTAGCAGTAGTAGACGAACAGCACAGGTTCGGGGTTATGCAGCGGTCAGCCTTGCGGCAAAAAGGCTTCAATCCGCATTTGCTAGTAATGACAGCAACACCGATTCCGAGAACACTGGCTTTGACTGTTTATGGCGATCTGGATATTTCGGTAATAAGAGAGCTGCCACCGGGAAGACAAATTATTAAAACGCAGTGGTTCAAATATGAGTTACGTGAGCGGGTATATGAATTTATCCGTGAGCAGGTCAATCAGGGGCATCAGGCATTTATTATTTGTCCTCTTATTGAGGAGTCTGATAATATTGAGGCTAAAGCGGCCATTACCGAATATAGAAAGCTATCTGGAGAGATTTTCCCTGATTTTACTCTTGGACTTCTTCACGGGAAAATGTCTTCAATCGAAAAAGACGATGTTATGGCAGGTTTCCGTGACGGCAGTATTGATATTCTAGTTTCAACACCTGTGGTAGAAGTGGGTATAGATATACCAAATGCAACTGTTATGTTGATCGAATGCGCAGATAGGTTTGGCCTGGCTCAATTACATCAGTTCAGGGGTAGAGTTGGAAGAGGCAAGTCCCAAAGCTATTGTTTATTGCTCTCTGAAGCATCCTCGGCAGAGGGCGCAGTGAGGTTAAAATGGATGGAAAAAATCCATGATGGATTTAAACTTGCTGAAAAAGATCTGGAGATGCGAGGGCCAGGGGAGTTTTTTGGTACAAAGCAAAGTGGATTACCGGATTTAAAAATGGCAAAATTATCTGATGTTAACCTTCTTACAGTTGCCAGAGAAGAGGCGATAATGCTTTT
>CAZFIM010000035.1:3391-12015 GCA_964519615.1 uncultured Dehalococcoidales bacterium | reverse complement strand
TAAAGATCATTCAAATTTATATAGTCAGGAAAAGACGATTCTTGTTAAAGAATTGGCGAGAGTTTGGCCAAACACCACAGAATGGAGTTAATGTGAATGTTGATTAAGCAAAGAATAGCACAGGCACTTGCAGAGGCGGCAAGCAAGGCACAGAAACAGGGTTTGCTTGCTTTTACCTCTTTACCGGAAATAATAGTGGAGCATCCTCAAAATAGCGAACATGGGGATTATGCCTCAAGCCTCCCTTTAAAACTGGCACGCGCAGCCCGGCTTGCTCCGATGGAAATAGCGCAACGGCTAATCGATAATCTTGAAGACTTGGCAGAGTTTAGCAGCATCACTGTTGCTGCACCGGGGTTTATAAATTTTACGCTTAGCGCTACGTGGGTTGCATGCTTCGTAGAAAAAATATTGCATGAAAATAGGGAATACGGAAAAATCGATTTAGGCAAGGGTAGACATGTACAAATAGAATTTGTCAGTGTGAACCCTACCGGTCCGCTTCATGTAGGACATGGTCGAGGGGCAGTGATGGGAAGCACATTGGCCAATGTACTTGAGAATGCCGGGTACAAAGTAACGAAAGAGTATTATATAAATGATGCGGGAAATCAGCTCGATGCATTCAGCCGCTCGCTCTATGTACGATATAAACAACATTTAGGCAAAGAGGCACAAATGCCTGATGATGGTTATATGGGCAATTACATGATAGATCTGGCAAAAACTTTGGCCGATGATGAAGGCGACCGTTTTATTAAACTTGGCGAGTCTGATGCGGTAACTGAACTGGGAGCTGAAGGAATGCGCAGGCTTATCGATGCTATTCAACAGGACTTAAAAAAGCTGGGGGTTGAATTCGATGTCTGGTTTAGCGAAAAGACCATTTATTCCGGGGGGCTCTATAGTAAGATAATGCATTTGTTGAAAGAAGCAGGCTATGTAAAAGAAAGAGAAAATGCGGTATGGTTCGAATCCTCAGCTTTAGGAGAAGATAAGGATAATGTTTTGGTGAGGTCGGACGGTGTTCCAACCTATTTTGCAGCTGATATTGCTTATCATTACGATAAATTCGTAAACCGTAAATTTGATACGGTTATAGATATCTGGGGTGCGGATCATCAGGGACATATTTCCCGCATGAAAGCGGTAATGGGGGCGTTGGGTATCGATCCGGACAAATTAAAAATTCTTATTTGTCAGCTTGTGACCTTAAAAAGAGGTCAGGAAATTGTCAGAGTATCGAAGCGAAGTGGTGACTTAATAATCTTGCGAGAACTGATGGATGAAGTAGGACCGGACGCATGCCGGTTTGTCTTTTTGTCGAGATCGGCAGACAGTCAGATGGACTTTGACCTTGAACTCGCAAAGAAACATTCTGCCGAGAATCCTGTCTATTATGTACAATATGCGCATGCCAGGATATCCAGTATTCTCAAATTGGCGCAGGAGAAGGGTATTGATTATGGAAAGGGAAATATCGCTTTATTGACCACACCAGCGGAACTGTCCTTGATAAAGCATATGATGATATTACCTGAGATAATCGAACTAATGGCGGTCAATCTTGAACCGCATCATTTACCATATTATGCACAGGAATTGGCTACAGCTTTTCATAGCTTTTATAAGCAGTGTAGAGTTGTAACAAAAAATCAGGAGCTAAGTGCCGCCAGATTAAAATTAGTAAGAAGTGCGCAAATCGTACTGGCCAGATCACTACATATGATGGGTATGACCGCGCCTGAGAGTATGTAAAACATTACATAATATGCAAGTATTGTTTTTCTAGCCAAAACCTGTGTAATTGTGCTAAACTTTCCTTTTGAAAATGAAAAAACGTGTTTTCTCTGGTGCCAGACCAACTGGCAGACAGCATATCGGCAATTACATTGGTGCAATTCAAAACTACGTTGCGCTTCAAGACGAATTTGAGTGTGTTTATTGCATTGTTGATATACATGCTCTCACGAGTCTGGAAGATACCGATAAGCTTCAAAATAATGTCTATGAAATGATGTTAGATTGGCTTGCAGCGGGGTTGGACCCCAGAAAAAGCATTCTTTTTGTGCAATCTGACGTCCCTGAGGTCATGGAGTTGCATACGCTGCTCAGTATGGTTACGCCTCTTAGCTGGCTATTACGTGTACCCACGTTTAAAGAAAAAGCCAGAACGCAGCCACAGAATGTAAATTACGGGCTTGTAGGATATCCGGTACTTATGACTTCTGATATTGTTATTTACAAAGCGGAAGTTGTGCCTGTAGGTGAAGATCAGCTCCCACATCTTGAGCTGGCTCGTGAAATAACCAGACGTTTCAATACACAGTTCGGGTATACTCTGCTGGAACCTCAGGCAAAGTTGACGCCGTTTCCACTTGTGCTGGGGTTGGATGGATCTCAGAAGATGAGTAAAAGTTACAATAATCATATCGAGCTGGCAGCCACTCCTGAAGAGACCACTCAAAAAATAATGACCGCAGTAACCGACCCGGCCAGAAAATTTCGCAAAGATCCCGGACATCCCGAAGTATGCAATGTATATAAATTACACAGTTATTTCGATTCGTCAGATATGGAAGAGCGTGCAGAAGAGTGCCGTAAAGCTGCTATAGGTTGTGTGGATTGTAAAAAGGCACTTGCGCAGAATATAAATAATGCACTGGCGCATTTACGTGAAAGAAGGACTATACTGTCACAAAATCCACGTTATATTGAGGAAGTAATGGAACATGGAGCGCAGCAGGCGAAGATAATAGCACGACAGACGTTGGCAGAAGTCAAACAAAATATGGGGCTTGTACGGGATTTCTCGAAGATATTCATCAATGGATGATCTGCTTATAACCTGTCATCATGAGAATAATGTGCTGAATATTGCAGAAAATGCAGCCAGAGAAGCAGGTACGTTTATTCTGAACAGCATCGGTACCGATAAAGGTATCCGGTATAAAGGCAGAGGAAATCTACTCACTAAAATAGACCTGGAATCTGAAAGAATAATAATAGATACCCTGAAATCAAAGTATCCTGAATTTGGTTTCCTCTCCGAAGAAACACACTGTTCTCTTCTAAATTTGGAAAATACCGAGTATACGTGGATTATCGATCCACTTGATGGAACCAATAACTTTGTTTTTGGTATTCCTTTCTTTTGTGTGTCTATTGCACTGGCAAAAGGACACGATATACTTATCGGGGTAATTTATGATCCTATTCACAACGAGATGTTTGCTGCTGAAAAAGGGAAAGGTTTGACCTTAAACAAGGCTTATGTAAAAGTCTCTGAGATTCCTGCTCTTTCTGAAGCACTACTCTCACTGGATACGGGTTATGATTATGAACGTAATAAAGAACTTATGAGAATTGCAGGGCATTTACGAGAAAATACCCATTGTATGAGAGCTCTTGGCTCCATGGCTTTGGCGCTTGCATATGTTGCCTGTGGCCGTATCACAGCATATATACAGCGATTCATGTACCCCTGGGATTTTGCAGCAGGACTTCTAATGATATCGGAAGCGGGTGGTAAGGTTACTGATTGGAATAATAATGCAATATCCCTCCACTCCGATCAATTAGTGGCTACCAACGGCAAAGTTCACAAAGAATTGATGGGGCTGCTTAACTACTGATGTCACCAGTGGCTTGATGAAATTTTATCGAACGCGATGCCGCGCTACAAAAGCTTTCATCCGTTTTAACGCCTCTTCGATATCAGTTAAAGCGGTGGCATAACAACAGCGGATATGACCTTCTCCGGAAGGGCCGAATGCAGTGCCGGGAACAACAGCGATCTTCTCCTCGACAAGCAGCTTTTCGGCAAATTCCTCTGATGACATGCCGGTCACGCCGATAGAGGGAAAAGCATAAAATGCTCCCTTTGGCTCGAAGCAAGAAAGACCGATTTCCCTTAAACCGTTGACCATGAGCATACGGCGCCGGTTATAATCCGTGACCATAGCCTGTACACTTGCTTCATCTTGTTTTAAGGCCTCAATAGCGGCGTTCTGACTGACAATCGATGCACAGAGTGCGGTGTACTGATGTATTTTGGTCATTGCCCCGATAATTTCAGCGTTTGCTGCAGCGTAGCCGACACGCCAACCGGTCATGGAATATATCTTTGAAAAGCCGTTAAGAATGATAGTCTGGTCTTTTACACCCGGTAAAGTAGCGAAACAGGTATGCTCTACTCCGTAAACCAGCTTTCTATATATTTCATCAGAGATGACTAGAAGATTATAGGTTTTAGCCAGTTCTGCAATTTGCAGCAAATCGTCTCTACATATCGCTGCACCGGTGGGATTGGCAGGATACCCTATAAGGATTGCTCTGGTACGCGAGGTAAGGTTTTGTTTGATGTCATCAGCCTTCAAAACAAAACCACTCTCTTCATAGGTAGGAACCTTTACGGGAATTCCGCCGGCAAGAGATGTACATGCGGAATAGGCAACATAACAGGGGTCAGGCATGATCACCTCATCACCGGGATTGAGGATGGAACGCAATGCCAGATCAAGTCCCTCACTTACACCGAATGTAATAAGCAGCTCTGATTCAGGATTATATGAAATATTGTCTTCGGCTTGTATAAAACGTGACAAATCCCTACGTAGGTTGATGAGACCTTTATTGGATGTATACATGGTGTAGCCGCGTTCAATTGAACGTATAGCTGCTTCACGTATAGGCCAGGCCGTTACATAGTCAGGCTCTCCCACCCCCAGTGAAATGATATCGTCGGCTGATGCGACGAGATCAAAAAACTTCCTTATACCTGATGGAGGGACTTTACTTACTAGTTCAGATATATATTTATTTGTTAGTTTTCCTGTATGCTCTGACACTTACACGCTTTCCTGATTACTATAGCTGAAGCAAGGATGGCATCTTAAGGAGTGATGGGAAGTCTCTTAGTACCTTCACCGCCTTCAAGAATCTCACCATCTTCTTTATAGGTTTTCAAGATAAAATGAGTAACAGTACTTTGAACTGCATCCATAGGAGCCAGTTTTTCCGATACAAAGAGAGCTATCTCATGCATCGATTCACCTTCAACGATAATAGCAAGATCATAGGTTCCCGATGCCAGATAGACGGAGCGTGCTTGAGAAAAACGGTAAATTCGCTCGGCAATTGCATCAAACCCTGCATCATGCTGTGGTATTACCTTGACTTCTACCAGGGCTATCACTTTATTTTCGCCGAGTTTAGACCAGTTAATAACAGTTTTGTATTTTAAAATTGTTTTATTCTCTTCTGCCTTTTGAATTTCCTCCTTAACATCAGCGGCAGAAATACCAGTCATGTTAGAAATTTTTTCCGGGGTGATTTTGGCGTCGTTTTCAAGTATTTCAAATATTTGTCTCATTAATCCCCTCCCTTATTATCATTAACCGATATGAGAAATTATATACATGAACATTATAGCAAAGGTTTACGACATTCTATCCTGTATTAACGACTCACTAATTTTACAGCACTTAGCATATTATAGACTGAAAAATCAACAGATATTATCGATACTGCGTCTCTGATGTACTTATGAAGCTATAGGGGGCGGCTTCATTGTATGCCACTTTGTAGCTTGCTCATAAGCATTTGCTACCCCCAGTAGAGTCTCTTCAGCGAAATGTTTACCTATAATTTGAAGGCCGGTCGGCAGCTCGTCTGCAAATCCGCAGGGGATTGAAATGGCCGGCACTCCAGCGATATTTATCGGCAGGGTGCATACATCAGCCAGATACATCTGCAGAGGATCATCAACTCTATCGCCTATCTTGAATGGCACTGTGGGTGAAGTGGGTGTGACAAGAACATCGTATTTTTCAAATGCTTTATCGAATTCCTGTTTGATCAGAGTTCGTACCTTCTGTGCTTTAAGGTAATAAGCATCGTAATAACCTGCTGAAAGAGAATAAGTACCAAGCATGATACGCCTTTTAACTTCAGGACCGAAGCCAAGCTGTTTGGTCTTTTCCATCTCTTCCCATATGGTTTTTGCTGCAGGATAAGAATAGCCGTATTTGAATCCATCATAGCGAGCAAGATTTGCCGAAGCTTCCGAGGGGGCAATAATGTAATAGGCTGATAAGGCATATTTGGTATGAGGCAGAGATGCTTCCCAGTCAATACTGGCGCCAAGTAGTTCAAGAGTCTTGATTGCGGTTAATACGTTTTCTTTAACTCCTTCTTGCATTCCTTCAACAAAAAATTCTTTTGGGATGCCGATCCGCAACGACTTCAGATCAGTTTTAAGTGCACGCGTATAGTCGGGTATCGGATGTGGAACAGAGGTGGAATCTCTACAATCGTGTCCCGAAATAGTATTCATAACGCAGGCACAATCCTCAACTGATTTAGTTAGCGGACCAATTTGATCGAGAGAACTGGCAAAAGCTACAAGGCCATATCTGCTAACGCGCCCATAAGTGGGTTTCAACCCCACAACATTACAAAAACCTGCCGGTTGCCGTATACTACCTCCCGTATCGGAACCCAAAGAAAAAATTGCCTCATCCGAAGCAACAGCAACAGCGGAACCGCCGCTGCTTCCGCCGGGTACACAGTCAAGATTCCATGGATTGTGCGTTGGGAAAAAACCTGAATTCTCTGTAGATGATCCCATAGCAAACTCGTCCATGTTAGTCTTGCCGAGAATAATAACATTACTTGACAACAGTTTTTCTACCACGCAAGCGTTATAAGGTGGGATGAAATTTTCCAGCATTTTTGATGAGCAGGTGGTACGTATACCTCTGGTGCACATATTGTCCTTGATCAACATCGGTATGCCCGTCAGATAAGGCGCACTATTATCGCTCTGCAAAATTTTGTCAGCTTTACGTGCTTGATCAAGAGCTGTTTCTTGCGAAATCGTAACGCAAGCGTGAACCTTGTCTTCGATTTGAGCTATACGCTCAAGGCAAGCAGTGGTAAGCTCAACGGAGGTAATTTGTTTCTCATGTAAGAGCTTATGAGCCTGGGCGATGGTAAGTTGATGTAGGTTATTCATTATCTAATCTAAAACGGATTGTACTCGAAAATAGTCATTCTCACGATGAGGTGCATTCGCCAATATCTCTGTTGGTGGGTTAGATATTCCGGCTATATCATCTCTTAAGACATTCTGCAGATTTACAGACTGAGCGGTAGGAGGAAGCTGACACGTATCTATCTCTTGAAGTATCTCGAAATTTTCAAGGATGGCAGATAGTTGGTGCCTGAATTTTTCAATTTCTGCATCATCAATGCCCACTCGTGCCAGTAGGGCAATATGTTGTACTTCTTCGCGACTTAATTTCATTATTAAAACAAAGAGGCTTTTTACGGGAATATTGTAATATAAGCCAGAGGAATTATACCATAAGAAGAACAGTTCTTGATACCGGACACTACTCCTGTGACCTTGACGCTAGGAGCGGGACGCTGATACAATTCGGAATGTCCTGTAAGTAAATAACTTGATTGAGGTAACGAAGTGAGCCAGTTTAATTCAGACAAAATCCGTAATGTCGTGTTTTTATCCCACTCCGGCGCAGGAAAAACATCGATTGTTGAGGCTATGCTTTTTAATGCGGGAGTCATAACCCGCATCGGAAAAGTTGATGAAGGCAGCACAGTATCAGACTATGATCCTGATGAGTCCAAACGTAAAATTAGCATTAATCTCTCCGTAGTACCTTGCCCTTGGAAAGATGCCAAGCTTAATTTGCTTGATACTCCTGGTTATCCTGACTTCTACGGCGAAGTGCAGTCAGGGTTGCGGGTCGCTGAAGGAGCAGTGATTGTGGTTTGTGCTTCATCCGGCGTTGAAGTAGGGACGGAAAAGGTATGGAAGCGAAGAGATGATTTACAGCTTCCAACGATAATGTACATTAATAAGATGGATCGTGAAAACGCAAATTTCTATGATACCATGCAGGCAGTAGAAACAAAACTCGATAAGAAATGTATCCCGATTCAATTACCAATAGGATCGCAGAAAGATTTTAAAGGTTATGTCGATATCATTACGAGGAAAGGATTTACGGGGAACCCGATCAAGGAAATAGAAATACCAGCTGATATCGCGGATAAAGTAAATTCATATAGAGATAAACTGATTGAGGCCGTTGTGGAAGTAGATGACGAATTATTGATGAGTTACCTGGACGGAGTGGAGATAACAGAGGATCAAATATATAGTTGTTTGAAGAAGGCTACAATGCAAGGAAAAGTTATACCGGTGCTGCTGGGCTCTTCTCTCAATAATCTTTGCATAAATCCGCTGATGGATGCAATTTATTCATATATCCCTTCACCGGTAGAACGAGGTTCCATTAAGGTGACGAAGGCAGCCGGCGGTGAGGAGGAAATGCTGCAACCAGATGCAGAGGGACCTCTAGCCGCGCTCGTATTTAAAACTACAACAGATACGCATGTTGGTAAAATAAGTCTATTCCGGGTATATTCCGGTTCTATTGATAGCAATTCTCAGATCTGGAATGTATCAAAAGGGGCCACTGAGAGAGTTGGCCAATTGTTCTATTTACGCGGTAAAAACCAGGAGAACACGACCAGAGTTATAGCTGGTGATATTGGCGCAGTAGCCAAACTGACAACTACTGCTACCGGTGATA
>CAZFIM010000035.1:0-3381 GCA_964519615.1 uncultured Dehalococcoidales bacterium | reverse complement strand
ACCTTGGGGATGAAAGACAAGCAATATAAATTGTCGGGAATAGATTTTCCCGTGCCTGTGCTGTATATGGCGGTGTTTCCAAAGTCCAAGGCAGACCTGGACAAGATGAGTATGGCGCTGCCTAAGATTACAGAAGAGGATATGACTATTAAACTGAGGCGCGAGGCTGATGTTGGGGAGATGTTAATCGGAGGAATGGGGGATACGCATCTGGATGTTGTCTCTGACAGGCTATTGCGCAAGTTCGGTGTAGACGTGACGCTAGAAACTCCCAGAGTCCCGTATAAGGAGACAATAACAGCTGCTGTGAAAGCGGAATACAAACACAAGAAACAGACAGGCGGCCATGGTCAGTATGGACATGTATTACTGGAAATGCAGCCGTTACCGAAGGGAAGCGGTTTTGAGTTTACTGAGTCGGTCGTTGGCGGTACAGTGCCCAGAAACTATATACCGGCGGTAGAAAAAGGAGTTGTGGAGGCTAAGGCCGAGGGTGTTTTGGCAAAATATCCTGCCGTTGATATTAAAGTCAACCTCTATGACGGCAGCTATCATCCTGTTGACTCGTCTGAAATGGCTTTTAAAATCGCAGCAGCTCAAGCATTTAAAAAGGGAATGTCACAGGGACAACCTGTACTGCTCGAACCTATAATGAATATGACGATAACGGTTCCTGATAATTATACCGGTGATATAATCGGTGACCTCAATACCAAACGTGCCAGGGTACAGGGGATGAATCCGGGAGGGGGTATTAATATAATCCAGGCGCAGGCTCCACTGGCGGAAGTACAACGATACGCTATAGATCTTCGGTCAATTACGCAGGGCAGGGGAACATTTACAGTGGAATTTAGCCATTATGAAGAAGTGCCGGGGAATATTACCCAGCATATAATATCGCAAGCAAATCAGGCAAAGGAATAATTATACCGTTTTAATAATAGAGAAAGAATAAAAGCCCGGGGATATGAACCCCGGGCTTTTGCTATCTTTAGCTGGTAAGTTCTTTAACTTTTCCGGTCAATGCCGGCAGGACTTGTTTCCAGTCCCCAACAACACCGAAACGTGCATTTTTGAATATATTTGCTTCAGGATCTTTATTGATGGCGATAATGTTCTTACAGCCTGAACAACCGGAAAGGTGCTGACTTGCTCCTGAAATAGCTATTGCGAAGTAAAGGTCAGGGGATACGATCTTACCGGTTAGGCCAACTTGCTGGGTATCGGGCAGCCACCCATTGTCACAGGGGGGTCTGGATGCGCCAACAGCGCCTTTGAGAAGTTTTGCCAGTTCTTCAAGCTGTTTGAAGCCTTCGGCGTTACCTATACCTCTACCGCCGGATACGATAACCTCAGCGTCTTCAAGTTTGATACCAGCAACCTCTTCTTTAACAGTATTAAGCACCTTTGCTTTAACCACGGATGCGTCGATATCTGCTTTATAAGCAATAACTTCTCCCTTGCGCGAGTCATCAGGAGCCAGCGGAGCAACTGCTTTTTGCCTGATGGTAGCCATTTGCGGATAAACGTTTGAAGTGAAAATGGCCCGTGCGTTTCCACCATATACGGACCGTGTCATTTCCAGCGCTTTGCTATCGTTGATTTTAAGTTCGAGACAGTCCATTGAAACCGGAACGTTTAGCCTGAACGATAGTCTTGGGGCGAGGTCACGACCAATAGCCGTCTGCCCCATAAGCAGAATACGTGGTGCAAGTTCTTTAGTCAGTTTATCAATAGAAGCGACATATGGTTCAGTCTGATACTCTTTAAAAAGCGCGTCTTCCAGTGCATAAACCTTATCTGCACCATAAGCTATGGCGGACTTGGGAGCATCTCCAAGCTGGTCCCCAAGCAGTACACATATTACTTCATCACCCAGTGCTCCCGCGAGCGCTCTGCCCGCTCCAAGCATTTCTGTAGTGATTGAACTCAGTTTACCTTCGGTGAGTTCACCGACTATCATAACACCTTTATTATCAGTCATTACGACCTCCTATAATTACTCAGATATATTTCTTGTTTAGATTAGTTTAACTTCCCTTAATTTTTCAGCCAGTTTTACGCCGGCCTCTGCAGGTGAGTCTGCCTCAATAAGCTCGCACTTTCCTTCACTAACGGGCTGGAATAGTTTAAGCAGGTTTGCTTTTCTTCCGGCGGCACCGATTTGTGAAGCATCAAGGTCCAAATCAGCAGGTTTCCAGATTGTCGGTTGTTTTTTAGCAGCAGCCATAATACCTTTCAAGGTGGCATAGCGTGGTTCGCCAAGCTCATTACTCACAGTAATAAGTGCAGGTAGCGGTGCCTCTACGACCTGATATCCATCGGGAATAACTCTTTCGACCTTTGCTTTGCCATCGGCTACCTCTACTTTACGGGCCAGTGTAACGCTGGGAATACCAAGCATCTCAGCGATCCCCGAACCGACTTGACCGGCGTCCCAGTCAGAGGCTTGTCTGCCGCAGAAAATGAGATCGAACTCGCCAACCTTTTTAATAGCGGCAACCAGAGCGGTCGCTGTAGACCAGCTGTCTCCGCCTTCAAATGTAGCATCTTCAAGCAGAATAAGCTCATCTGCTCCCATTGATAACGGTTTCTTAACCACATCACGGACAAGGTTATTACCCAGGCTGATAACGGTAATTTTTCCGCCTTGCTGGTCCTTGATTTTGAGCGCCGCTTCAACCGCATTTTCATCGAAAGGATTGATGACAGGCGGGACATTTGCAGGCGGCACGACTTGATTGTTGGCAGCATCGATCTTAAAGCTTGCTGGAGGCGCTTCAGGATCAATTACCTGTTTACAACAGACGATCATGTTCATAGGTTAAATACCTCCTTTATATTTATGACAAAACAAATAAGAAATATTTTAGTTGAATTGGTTATATTTGTAAAATTGAATCATCATGTAAGAGGATAATTCGGGCAATCCGCTCAATACCGGATCCATCTTTAATGAAATTACACTTTGCCTCTGGCAGTGAAGGTACAAGCAAGTTCTTAACACCGGATGAATGTGTATGAGCAATTTCAAGCAAAACACAATACGGCAAGTCCTTTAAATTGCCTACCTGTTGAACCAGCTCAGCTATAATATCAAGACCTTCTTTTCCTCCGCGAAGTGCAAGCATGGGTTCATAATCACGTATTTCAGGATCGAGTGCTTTAAATTCATTATCGCTTATATACGGAAGATTAGCGACAATTATATCAACCGGTTCGGGTAAAGGCGTAAGCAGATTACCGCAAAGAAAAGTAATGCGGTTTTCTACATTATGCCTGCGTGCATTAAAACAGGCAATCTGCAATGCCTGTGCTGAACTGTCTACAGCAAAAATCTTCAGTTCCGGACGATGCAGCGCCAATGAGATAGCGATG
>CAZFIM010000034.1:0-28410 GCA_964519615.1 uncultured Dehalococcoidales bacterium | reverse complement strand
GCAAAAAGAAGTATACGGTCAAGACCGACAACTTCGGTGACTTCTGGTTTGAGCAGATGGAGATAGGCAATTACTCTCTGATTATCGAGAAAGACGGCAAGAAAAAGAGCTTCGATGCTATCAATACAGAGGAAGATGTCAACCTCGGTGATATACCCTTGACCTAGATGATAATAAGCTATCACACAGCGGTGCTGGTAGAGCTGTGTTATATGACGGAGTTCTCTTAAAAGCACTGCTGTGTGGTATGATATATGGTTGCTGGAGGTATAAACCGGCGGCTCTTCTGCCGGGTCTGCATTCGCAAACATAAATAATTGATAATGCCCGATCCTTTAACCATACATACACAGGGTAAACCCCGCTTCTACTACGGCTACGTGGTAGTGGCTGCTGCCTTTATATTGATGTTCGTGCTAATGGGGTCATATTTCTCCTTCGGAATTTTTATCAAACCGCTTATTGCTGAGTTCGGCTGGACCAGGGGAATGACTTCATCTCCCTTTTCTTTCTCATGGGTCGTGGGTGGTTTCGCCGGGCTGCTGTTGGGAATTTTAAATGACCGTTTAGGGCCGCGCATCGTATTCAGCCTTGCAGGAATCCTGGCGGGGGCAGGCTACCTGCTTATGCCGCTCGCGACCAATATCATGCATCTTTATATCTTCTACGGTGTGTTGATCGGTCTGGGCTGCAATGTGTTCGTTCCGGTTATGTCAGTCATAGCCAGGATATTTTCACGCCGTAGGACGGTGATGTCCGGTATCGCTACGGTAGGTGCGGGTCTGGGCTCGCTGGTAATGCCGCCGCTGCTTACGCAGATGGTGGAGACCCGCGGTTTGACAACGTCT
Source organism: uncultured Dehalococcoidales bacterium (assembly GCA_964519615.1). Classification (GTDB taxonomy): domain Bacteria; phylum Chloroflexota; class Dehalococcoidia; order GIF9; family UBA5629; genus CAZFIM01. The sequence goes on along the minus strand of CAZFIM010000034.1, from coordinate 27,562 downwards.
TTTATTGTACTGGGAATCGCTACACTGGTAATAACCATACCTGCTTCACAGTTTTTAAGGCAGGATATCATGGAAGATGACGGCGAGGGCGGCAGTAAACAGAGAAGAAAACCGCTACGCAATCTACTGCTGGTAGAGCAGAGCCTGACGCTGCGTCAGGCGGTAAAGACACTTCAGTTCTGGCTCATATTAATAATGCTCTTTTTCTTCGGTTTCTGCATCTTCGTGATGCAAGTACATATCGTTCCTTATGTGACTGACCTGGGAATAGCTAACGATACTGCCGCTTTGATATTGGCCACCATCGGCGGCGCAAGCATCGTTAGCAGAGTAGTGCTGGGCACTGCCGGGGACAGGATAGGCAACAGCTCTATTATGGTATTCGGATTTGTGCTAATGCTGGCAGCGGTGCTGCTGCTGCTTGTTTGGGAGAATGTCCTTGTATTTTTTATCTTTGCTACCATATTCGGCATAGCCTACGGAGATTGTGCGGCGCAGGAATCGCCGATAGTCGCCTCGATATTCGGTATTAAATCGCACGGTGTGATTTTAGGCATGCTCGGTTTCGGCTTCACTCTGGGCGCTGCGGTGGGGCCGGTCGTGGCGGGATACCTCTTCGATCTTACCGGCAGCTATCATATCGCAAACATCGCTACGGCCGTATCCGCCGGAATAGCGGTGGTGACTACCGCCCTGATAAGGCCGGTGAAGGGAGCAGAGGTGCATAGTATGGAATCAGGAAAAGTCTAGTTGAGCAAGGTGGTGATCCGCCAAGGGGGTACATGGTTAAAAATCAGCCCACTTAAAAACAAGCAGGCAAATATAACTAAATTCTCATATATGCCTATTCATTAATTACTGGTACATATGCTTTTTTCTTCAGTCTTTAATAAAACTGAACAACTCCTGCCAATTAACAAATACGATAATAACACAATCAAATAAATTATCTGGTATTGTAATTAGTCTGGCTCTGGGCATATTTAACACATTTTTCATACTGCAGCTCGGCGGTAACAACAGTTTTTACTCCAATTTCAGAATAGACCCGGAAGACGCCTCCCAACGATTCAATTCTCCAGCGCATCCCTTCCATTCCTAGTTTACTTACAAAATCGGAATTATTCATTTTTAATGTTTTAAAACCCTGTCCGTTATCTTCAGCTGTTATCTTAAGAGATTTCGGGTTGAAATACACTGAGAGTGTAGCCTGTGTAGCTTGCGAATGCCTTCGAACATTTGTTAGTGCCTCCTGTACCATACGGAATACATTGACTTCTATAATAGAGGGTAGTTTCTGTTCATCTCCTTCAACATGAATGCGGAACTCGATTTCGCTTTCCTTATTCATTTTATCGATTAATAGCCGCATTGCCGGTATTAATCCAAGATTATCTAATGCCCTAGGCCGCAAATGTGCACATAATCTTCGTAGATCTTCAACGGTGTTCAATATAATATTGTTCATCCATTCGAAATATTTTCTTGTAGTATTATCAGTAATATCAGACGATAATATTTCAGTTCGGTTAGCAATTGTTAACAAATTTTGAATTGTTTCGTCGTGAAGATTATGTGCAATGAACCTCCGCTCGTTTTCCTGAGCTTCAATAATATTCAATATACTTGCCCGTCTCATGGTTTCACGCTCTGCTTCACGGGCCGCAAGCAATTCTCTTTGTTTTTGTCGCCAGTTGAGTTCAATGGTTATTACCATTATTGCAAGTAAAGGTATAGCCAGAAATAAAAGGCTCATTAAACAATATTCAAGGCGAGAGGAATATTCACTTACGTTATAACAGATCAAACAACAAGCTATTATCCATGTTAAAATGCCGCCCCGCCATGAAAATATAAGTGTACTGTACAGGATAGGTAAAAAAAACAAAGAACCTATAATGTGATGACGAAACTCGAAAATGCCCAGTTCACGTAATAAATGGAGAGGTAAAATGCGATCTACTATAGTATATGATACCTGTGTCCATGGCCATGCGCTATACATAAAAACGAAAAGTGCAGTGATAAAGATAATGGCCCAAAGGCGAGGATTTTTAATAATCAAAATACGATTATTCAGTTCATCAAGATTCATTTCAGTTAATGTCATTTACGCTAAGTATACCTTTGCGTACACATACGATTGCTGCTTCGGTACGTGATCCCGCCCCCCAATTTTAAGAAAATCTGTGAAAAATAGTTCTTAATATTACGTTGACCTATTGATAGATGCATGGCAATATCTTTATTAGATAGACCCTTCGCTGCTAATCTCATTATTTCAACTTCTTTTGCCGAAAGTTTCTCAGTTGAGTCGAGACGTGTCGACTTTCCGGTATATCGAAGTGCATATTTCAATACTTCTTTTGACACTAGAGGCGATAAAACTGTATCACCGGCAATTGCTGCCCTCACAGCATGAATGATTTCTTTCGCAAATGCACGTTTTGTCAAATATCCAACAGCCCCAGCTTCAAGTATATTCATCACATGTTCGCTGTCGTCATAAACAGTTAATACCAAGATTGCTAGATCCGGGCATTTGGCTATTATCTGTCTGGTAGCCTCAATGCCGTCCATTTTGGGCATATCGATGTCCATAATAACTATATCCGGTAATAGCCTGGTTGCTAATTTAATAGCCTCTTCACCATCACTAGCTTCACCAATCACTTTAAAATCAACTTGCTTTTCAAGAATCTCTTTTAACGCAAATCGAAGCAGAGGATGATCATCTGCTAACAAAATCTTTATTATATCCAATTTGTCTTGTTTTTGTTTACTATCTTCGGTTGTAGACATTTCCATAATTGATTGTCCCTGTTTCCCTATAAGATACTCTGAAAAAAGTCCATTTGGGCATGCCCGATTGGACTTCAACTGTTTTCAGTACTGCCCAAAATACACTTGTAACCGCTTTGCGGTATTCGATATAGTTAATCACCGGATGCAAATTCGAAATAAATTATTTATAAATATCCACCAATTATTTGAAACAAACAACTAATTATCAGTATAGCAAGATAATAACATATTGTTAAGTTGTGGGATAAACTAGATAGACGAGGTTGGAATATATAAAGTTTGTCATTGAATGATGGTGAATACCGCTTGATACCGTTCATCAGATAAAGTGGGGTAAATAATACATATCATTATGGTTACTGAGTTTGAACATGTAAGAAGAAAAACAAAAATATTATTAGGGGGGGTAACAGATGACCACTCTGGAAAGTGATTTGCTTATAATAGGCGCCGGACTTGCCGGAGTTACAGCGGCTGTAAAAGCCAGTGAAGTAGGTGTTAAAGATATTATTGTTGTAAGTAAAGGCAAACTGGGCAAAGACTCCCTTTCTACTTTTGCCGCCGGGATTTTTCAGGTGGCGTTTCCCGATGATGATAAAGAGGCACTCTTTAAAATGTATACGAGTGAAGATGTATGGGGTGGGGGTGTATGCAATGAGGAATGGTTAGATGTATATTTGAACGAAAGTTGGGATAGATTACTGGACATGGAAAGGTGGGGTGTTACCTGGCTGAAAGACAAAGAGGGACGCATTCTACGCCAGGAAGGCAGATGGAAATTGCCGATGGCTATGTTTCACGGTGAGCAGATGATGGAAGAAATGGCTCGGAAAGTGAGCCAATGCGGTATAAAAATAATCGGACATACTATGATAACAGACCTGTTAACAGAATCAGGAAAGCCCGGGGAACGGGTAACAGGCGCATTAGGATTTGAAGTTCGGACCGGGGAATTTAGAGTATTTAAAGCAAAAGCAACGATACTTGCAGCCGGAAGCTGTGCTTTTAAAGGAAGGTATGCCGGTCAAAAATTTCAGACAGGCGAGTCATATGTAATGTCATATAATGCTGGGGCGATCCTGGGAAATTTCGAGATGGGCGATATTCTTCATACAACGGCTAAAGATTACGATTTACATGGACTAAATATGTATGTAGGTCTGGGTGGAAAATTCATCAATGCAAACGGTAAGGCTTTTATGCTTGATTATGATCCCGAGCTCGGTAATTCCTCCTCCATGAACCGTATATCTGAATGCAGCGCGATGGAAATAAGAGCAGGGCGAGGTCCCATTTATCTTGATATGACTCATTTCACTCCTGAAGATATCGCTAAAATGCGCAAGGTACTGCCAACTCCGACAAAAATAATGGAGATGGCAAAAATTATCGTCAATGATAAGATAACGAAACCTGTTGAATGGGTGCCTGTTTTCTTCGGGACTGTAGGTGCCGGAGGTGGGGTAATTACGAATACACGATGTGAGACATCTTTACCAGGGCTCTATGCGTGTGGAGATGCTGTAGCCAGAATGAAGCATTTCCCCAAAGCCCTCGCGGGAGCCGCTGTGACCGGGTCAAGGGCAGGAATATTTGCATCAGAATATACTGCCGCGTGCACTGTTATGCCGAAGGTGAGAACTGAGCAGATAGAAAAATGTTTTGAAGATTTGTCAAGACCTCTTAAAAGGAAAAATGGGGTTGAACCGGCACATGTCATTATCGCAATGCAGGAAACGCTATTCCCCTATGAGATAATGGTTATTGCACACCTGGATAGGTTGGAAAAAGCCATCAGGGAAATTGAGCGTTTACAGGTAGAAGAAATACCTTTGCTATCTGCCGCAGATGCGCATAATCTAAGATTGGCCATGGAAGCTAAAAATATGCTGCTTGTAACTGAGATGTACCTGAAATCGCGCCTTATACGCACTGAAAGCCGCGATGGATGCTTGCGCGAAGATTTCCCCTGTACTGATAATGCCAACTGGTTGAAGGTGACAAAGCTCAAGCAGGAAAGCGGGGCGATGAAAATCTGGGCGGAGGATTTACCATTATCAAACCGGATCAATCCGTCGAATGAGAAAACAGTGCATCGTGTATTCGAGATAGCACGAAAAAAGGAGATACCGTGGGGATAAGAAAGATTGATTATGACCTGTGTATTTGTTGCGATACCTGTGTGGATATCTGTCCAATGGATGTGCTGCGTCTTGATATCGATACAAAAAGGCCTTTTATAGCGTATCTCAGCGATTGTCAGAATTGCTTTCTTTGTCAGAGGGACTGTCCCGTAGATGCTATATATGTTACTCCCGATAGAGAGAGAAGGATCCCCCTTCCATGGTAATTTTGTTCAGTGATAGAGACATGTAGTTGAACGGTTGAATAGTTGATAAAATAAGGTGGCTAAATACACGCACATTGAACAATGGCGGTGGCCTGACCTATTATAGTCTAGACCATTACAGATAAAGATAATGGCCCAAAGGCGAGGATTTTTAATAATCAAAATACGATTATTCAGTTCATCAAGATTCATTTCAGTTAATGTCATTTACGCTAAGTATACCTTTGCGTACACATACGATTGCTGCTTCGGTACGTGATCCCGCCCCCCAATTTTAAGAAAATCTGTGAAAAATAGTTCTTAATATTACGTTGACCTATTGATAGATGCATGGCAATATCTTTATTAGATAGACCCTTCGCTGCTAATCTCATTATTTCAACTTCTTTTGCCGAAAGTTTCTCAGTTGAGTCGAGACGTGTCGACTTTCCGGTATATCGAAGTGCATATTTCAATACTTCTTTTGACACTAGAGGCGATAAAACTGTATCACCGGCAATTGCTGCCCTCACAGCATGAATGATTTCTTTCGCAAATGCACGTTTTGTCAAATATCCAACAGCCCCAGCTTCAAGTATATTCATCACATGTTCGCTGTCGTCATAAACAGTTAATACCAAGATTGCTAGATCCGGGCATTTGGCTATTATCTGTCTGGTAGCCTCAATGCCGTCCATTTTGGGCATATCGATGTCCATAATAACTATATCCGGTAATAGCCTGGTTGCTAATTTAATAGCCTCTTCACCATCACTAGCTTCACCAATCACTTTAAAATCAACTTGCTTTTCAAGAATCTCTTTTAACGCAAATCGAAGCAGAGGATGATCATCTGCTAACAAAATCTTTATTATATCCAATTTGTCTTGTTTTTGTTTACTATCTTCGGTTGTAGACATTTCCATAATTGATTGTCCCTGTTTCCCTATAAGATACTCTGAAAAAAGTCCATTTGGGCATGCCCGATTGGACTTCAACTGTTTTCAGTACTGCCCAAAATACACTTGTAACCGCTTTGCGGTATTCGATATAGTTAATCACCGGATGCAAATTCGAAATAAATTATTTATAAATATCCACCAATTATTTGAAACAAACAACTAATTATCAGTATAGCAAGATAATAACATATTGTTAAGTTGCCGGATATGCGTAATGGGTAATGTTGAAACACAAACAAAGGTCATTATGAATTTATAAACAAGTTATTTACTGATATTTATTATACAAAAGAGTGAATAGTAATATTTTACATCGGTTAATCTAATAATATGATAGTTTTTAGAATTCGATATATTGATAATAGCTTCACACAAGTTATTTTCATGTAACCGGTATTATCGATAGAGAAGTATGGAAAACAGACTATTATTTAAGCATTCTGTAGGAGGATGGAAAAATGACGGCTAAAGTACTAACACCCCAGGAAGAACGTATATTAAATCAGAACGATGGAAATACTACAGAAGCAGCATATGTCAAACGTGCACGGGTGAAAAGAATGCTGGAGGGTTTCAGGGATAAACCGCCACGAATGGCAGTGGAGAGAGCGCTATATTTTACTGAATCGTTTAAAAAGACTGAAAGTATGCCGATAGTATTACGGTGGGCATTGGCCGAAAAGAATGTTGCTGAGAAAATACCGGTTTATATAGGGTCAGATGAATTAATTGTAGGGCGCGCCGGTCCTCCAGGCAGGTATGCGGTACTTTACCCCGAATTTGAAGGCGGTTGCTTCGGGCAACTGGAAGAAATCCAACCGACCCAAAAAGGTGCTCCGATAGAATTGACCAGGGAAGATGCGAAAATTATCAATGATGAACTTGTGCCTTACTGGAGTGGCAAAACGCTTTTGGAAGGATATGCAACCTTATTACCTGCGGAAACGGACCGTTTGTTGCATATTAACGGGGATATCTATACTTCCAGATTTCTAATGAGGCAAACTACTGTGAACCGCCATTCATTGCAGTGGGTTCCAGATTATGAAAAAGTACTTAAGAGAGGTATTGATGATATAAAAAGAGAAGCTGGGGAAAGACTAGCTACACTAGATCCGTACGATGGGACAAATAATTTTGATAAAGCACCTTTTTATCGTGCAGTTATTGTTGTATGCGATGGAATAGCTGTTCTTGCCAGGAGACATGCCGATCTGGCCAGAAGTATGGCAAAGAAAGAATCAAATGAACAGCGTAAGAAGGAGTTGGAGAGAATCGCTGAAAACTGTGATTGGGTTCCGATGAATCCTGCGCGAACTTTCCATGAAGCAATTCAGGCTCAATGGTTTTTCCAGCTATATTGTAGATTTGAGCACGATGGAAGTTTGTTAGGTAATGGGCGAATTGATCAGTATCTGTACCCTTACTACAAAAAGGATGTGGAGGAAGGCAGGCTCACAGAAACGGAAGCATTGGAACTTCTTGAATGTCTATGGCTGAATATAGCTCAATCCGTCGTTATCTATGTAACACCTCATGGACTTGCTTTCGGCCAACAGTATGCACATTTTGAAGCAACTACATTGGGTGGACAAACCAGGGATGGACATGATGCTACTAATGATCTGTCTTATCTAATTCTGAAATCAAAACAGGAATTTCCCCTTCCGTATCCTGATCTATCTGTAAGAATTCACAGTGGAACGCCGGATAAATTTCTTTTAAAAACGTGCGAGTGTATAAAGGAAGGCACAGGTTTCCCCAAGCTATTCAATGATGAGGAAATTGTTCCACTTTATTTAAGCAAAGGAGCTAATCTGCAGGAAGCTAGGGATTATGCTGTGAGTGGTTGTACTGAATCAAGGTTGCCCAACAAGGAAACCTATTTAACAGGGACATCACATATTAACATGGGTACCATGATAGAGATGGCTTTAAATGATGGCAAGCTCAAATTAAGTAATAACGAGCAATTGGGACTGAGTACAGGGGACCCGCGTAAATTTAAGACCTTTGATGATTTATGGAATGCATTCACCACTCAAGCAGATTACATAATGAAGAATGTCTTTACACAGCAGCATATATCAGACAGCATAAGACCACAGCATGTAGCTGCACCAGTATACTCTTGTGTTCATGACCTTTGTATGGAATGTGGTAAGGATCTCGATAGGGGCATAATAGATAACGGTATGAGTCTGGGATATTTTGACCTGATCGGTTTTGGAACGGCGATTGATTCACTCACCGCAGTTAAAAAACTGGTCTTTGATGATAAACAGATTACAATGGACGAGTTATTAGATGCGCTTGATGCTAACTTCGAAGGTAAAGAGGCAATACGGCAACTTTGTTTAAATGCGCCTAAATTTGGAAACAACGATCCATATGCCGATTCAATCGGACGCCGAATTGAAGAGCACTTCGTACATTTATCTCAAAAATATACAACCGCTTATGGCGGGGAACAGGATTTACGATATGTTCCGGTGACAATTCATATTCCGTGTGGAGCGGTAACTGGTGCTACTCCAAACGGAAGGAGATCGGGAGAACCATTATCTGAAGGCGTATCTCCGACACAGGGCTGTGACGTGAACGGGCCGACATCCACTCTGATGTCGATCAAGGAAACGAAAGCATCTCAATATAAAAACCGCTCGGCCAGATTATTAAACCTTAAACTGAGCCCGCAGGTGTTGGCGGGAGAACAAGGCACAAAGAGACTTGCGTCATTCATACGATCATGGTGTGACCAAAAGCACTGGCATATACAGTTCAATATTATCAATAAAGAGACTTTGCTTGATGCACAAAAAAATCCTGAGAAGTACAGGAACCTTATTGTAAGAGTTGCAGGTTATAGTGCTTATTTTGTTGACCTTTCACCTGAGCTCCAAAATGAGATTATTAATAGAACAGAGCATGAAACGTCATAAGGGACAATGGCGTTACAGGAATTGAATTTTATAAGTATCTCAGGGCTATTTATTTATTCAGCATTTCAGGTTTTTAATATCTACTAAAGGATTGTTTGTTGATAAACGAGAAGGTACTGGAAGGGATTATTACAAATATTCAGAGGTTCTCAGTTCATGATGGGCCAGGAATTAGGGATGTCATTTTTCTGAAAGGTTGTCCATTGCGTTGCCTGTGGTGCAGCAATCCTGAATCTCAAAACGGGTATCCTGAGATAGCATTTAGTAAAGACAGGTGCATTGGATTAGAAGAATGTGGAATTTGCATCAAATCGTGTCATATTAATGCAATTTCTCCTTCTCAGGATGGAAAGGTGGATATTCATACAGAATTTTGTACCAATTGCGGTGAGTGTATTCAAAGGTGTCCCAGTAAGGCTATACGATTTTACGGTAATACCATGACAATTCAGGAAGTAATGACAATAATTAATGAAGACAGAGACTTTTATTCTAGGTCGGATGGTGGGGTAACGGTAAGTGGTGGAGAACCACTATATCAGGCCGGTTTTGCCTGTGAACTATTGAAGAATTGCTGGCAGCATGGTATTCATACAGCCATGGAAACCACTGGTTATGGCAAATGGGAAGACCTGAATAGATTATGCCAATATCTCAATCTTATATTCTATGATATCAAACAAATGAATACCGATAAGCATAAAGAAATAACTGGAGTTGGCAACGAGTTGATTTTAGAAAACCTCCAGAAAATATCTCGATTCTATCCAGGGCTTTCAGTAGTTGTCAGAACGCCAATTATCCCCGGCTATAATGATTCAAAAGTAAATATTGAAGCAACAGTGGAGTTTATCTCTAAATTAGAGAATGTCATTGAATATGAACTTTTACCCTATCATGCTTTTGGTGATCCTAAATACCGTCAATTAAATAGGGAATATTTATTGGGAGCTCTCAAACCACCAACTGAAGAACACATGTCAAAACTAAATACAATTTCAGAGAAAGTAAGGTCTAAAAAGCGAAATACCCCCAAAGCAACGCAATAGTTATTTATGACTGTTGCACCACTGTTCTCTATGCTGCAGGGAGAGGAGGTATATATTTAACTCAGATTAAGAAATACAGACAGTATAAATTAATAGCCAATATAAATCAGAGGAGGAATTTTCGTGAAGGGAAAGCGATTGTTATATACAGCCTCTTGGAGAATTTTATTAATAGTTATAATCGGGCTTATGCTAACCATGGCAGCTTGTTCTTCAGGTGCAGCACCGGCCAGTTCATCAAGCCCTTCTGCTTCTGCATCTCCATCTTCCGCTGAAAATACGAAGGTGTATGAATGGAAGTTACAGGCTTTTGCTACTGCCAATGAAGCAAAATATACATGTCTATTGGATCTTTCAAAGAATGTCGAGACAGCAAGTAATGGACGATTCAAGATTAAAGTCTATCCAACCGGAGAAATAGCCGCAGGTGCAGCAGTATGGGATGCTGTGAAAGATAATGTTGTTCAGATGGGAACTGCTACACAGAACTGGTGGGGTGGTAAAGATGTTGCATGGCTTGCCTTGGCTACAGGACCGTTTACGTTGCCCGGAATCAATATGCCGGCAGCTTTCTACTATGAGGGGGGCGGAATAGAGATTGGTAACAAGCTTGCTCAAAAATTTGGCATGTTGTATCGTCCTGCCAGCTGGATGGGTAGTGAAGCAGGCATTCTTACCACATTTCCAGCAACAAAACTGGATGACTTGAAAGGGAAAACACTAAGATTAGGCCCCGGAATTCCTACTGATGTAATCGTAGAAGCTGCAGGTGTAAGTGCTGTTTCGCTGTCAGGACCGGAGACCTATGAGGCGCTGCAAAGAAAAGTGGTAGATGGTGTTGAATGGGCTACATTGGACGCTTGTGTTTCTGCCAAATTTTATGAAGTTTGTACACACCTTATTGGTCCTGCTGTATGGCAGCCCGGAACTATGGAGCATTTCCTCATCAACGAAAAAGCTTATAACGAATTACCGGAAGATCTAAAACAAATACTGGAACTTGGTATAAGAGTAAATTGTGATCAATCGACATATGCTGCCTATATGCAGGGTATCGAGGCATATGAAACAATGACAAAGGAAGGCATGGTTATCACCAAGTTTTCTGCTGGTGATATGCGAAAATTTGAAGTGGCAGCAGAAAAGGTATTTGCAGACTACAATGCAAAGTATCCGGAGTTTAAGGAAATATACGATGCAAAGATGGCTTTTCAGGCCAGGTATGAACCAGTGGAAGAGTATTTGACCATACCAGAGTTTTAAATACCTTACTTGATGCTGCAGCCATTCAGGGGTTATCCCCATGTAAAAGAGAACCCCTGAATGGCGCAGTTTATAAAATACGTATAAAAGCGTTCACAGATTGATAATCTGAAGTTGCGTTTACTGCAAGGTATACGCTAACTCGAATACATTTATTTGCCAATAATTTAGATATTGCGGCCCATATTCTATTAAGGTTATTTTAATAATCCGTCTTCAGAATTAGGTAGAAGGATACGTATTATGCTAAATAAAATATTTCGCTTTATTGATACTATCAGTCGCAGTCAGAAATGGACATCCGTTGTGATATCCATGTTGATGCTGATAACAGTCTATACTGTCATGGCTCGATATATATGGAATAAACCTCCCATATGGGGCATTGATGTGCAAACCTATATGTTAAGTTTTATTTTACTTTTTTCTGTTTCATATACCCTTGTACAGGGTGGTCATGTACGTGTTGATCTGTTGACAAATAAATTTTTGTCACAGAGGGGACAAGATATCACGATTGTACTTGGATATTTAATATTCTTTATGCCTTTTACACTGGTCCTGCTGATTAAAGGGACGGATTTTTTCATGGAATCCCTGGCAGTTAGGGAAACTATAATGTCTCCATGGCGTCCAATAGCATATCCAATAAAAGCTTTTATTCCTATAGCCGCATTAATGTTATTGCTCCAGGGTCTGGTTGAAATGATACGCCACCTGATCTATGCAATTAAAGGACGAGACAATGAGTGCTGAACTAGTATTGTTATTGATGCTTGTATTAATGCTGGCAGGTATTTTTGCCGGCATCCATCTCGCTTTTGTGCTCGGTGGGCTTGCCATAATATTTGGATATATTAAATGGGGTACGGCAGTATTTTCACTTTGTACGTTATCAATACATCAAGCAACACAGAACTATCTACTCACTGCAGTTCCTCTATTTATATTCATGGGCTTTATTCTGGAAAGATCTGGTGTGGCTGATGACCTGTTTCGTGTTGGGGACATATATTTAAGGAAAATACGAGGTGGTCTGGCTGTAGCGACTATAGGCGGTTGTGCTATTTTTGGGATGTGTACCGGGGTCGTTGCTGCTTCAATAGTAACCGCGGGCGTTATTGCTCTTCCCAGCATGCTTGAGCGGGGCTATGATAAACGGATGGTCCTGGGTACTATAGCGGCTGGAGGTACTCTTGGAATTCTTATACCACCGAGCATATTGCTCATTTTTTACGCCTCTTTGACTTCTGTCTCAGCCGGGAGTTTATTCGCAGGTGCTTTTTTACCCGGTTTCTTATTGGCTGCTTTATATGCACTTTACATAGGTATTAGAGCTCTTATTAACCCAAAGGTAGCTCCTTTACCACCGCAACAAAATGAAAAAATTCCTCTAAAAACATATATTAAGTCAATCGTAGGTGTACTTCCAATAATCTTTATTGTGCTTGCTGTGTTGGGAGTAATTGTGTTCGGTATTGCCACTCCTACAGAAGCGGCCGCCACAGGCGCCTTAGCTGCAGTGCTTATTGTCATTGCCAAGAGAAGATTTAGTTTCAATCTTTTAAAAAGAGCGTCTCTGCGTTCAATCGATACTGTTGGGATGGTAGCACTCATTATTCTAACATCTAATTTTTTCGCTCAGGTCTTCCTAGGATTTGGCGCAGAAGATATAGTAATCCGCTTTATTGATACTGTAGGTTTAAATCAATGGGGGGCTCTTGCCTTAATTATTGTAATAGTCTTTCTTGCAGGTATGGTTATTGATCCTTTTGCTATCTTATATATGTTCTTAACCATATTTACTACCATAGCTAATAAATTTGGTTGGGACCCTGTGTGGTTTGGTCTTGTTATTTGCGTTACTATGCAGACAGCATGGTTAACACCGCCATTCGGATATGCGCTGTTCTTTCTTAAGGGCCTTGATATTCCAGGCGTAAAATACGCGGATATCATGGCAGGATGTGTACCTTTTGTAATATGTCAGTTTATAGGAATATTTCTGTGCATTGTATTCCCGCAAATTCCGTTATGGTTGCCTAATCTGATTTATCAATAATGGAGCAGAAATAAAAAGGTACGTACTTTATTTACAGCAAAATTCCCGGGTAATAATAAGTGAATAGTTGCTGAATAAAAATAAGGAAATATTAATGAAAGTAATCGATTTTAGACTCAGACCACCTACAGATGAATATAAAGCATCATTTGATGCCCTTTCAGCTCGAATGGGTCTTAAAATGCCCGAAAGCTGGAATAATGCCACTATGGATACCTGTGTAGCAGAGATGGAGAAATACGATATTGTAGGCATTGTGGAAGGAAGAAAAATTCCACCATCTATTAATAATGATCATCTCAAAGAAATAGTAACGAAATATCCCGGCAAGTTTATTGCTGTCGCAGGTATAGATCCAATAAATCGTAAAGCATGTCAGGATGAAATTACACGCGTGACAACGGTGTTAGGATTTAAAGGGGTATCTTGTGATCAGGGGCTGTTGAACCCGCCGCTTATGGCTGATGATAGAAGACTATATCCAATATATGCACAATGTGAGGATCTGGGGATTTTTATCTCTTTACGTATGGGACCGCTAGCTGCTGATGATATAGATTATTGTTCCCCTTTACCAATAGACCGGGTAGCCAGAGATTTTCCCTCTTTGAAAATAGTAATTACTCATGGCGGATGGCCTTTTATTGATGAGATGACTGCAATTATCGAAAAAAGGCCCAATGTATGGTTCTGTCCTGATTTATTCCAGTTCAAACCCGGGGCAAATAGATATGTTGAAGCTGTGAACTCTGGCGGCCGGTTGCAAGAGCGTTATCTTTACGGTTCTGCATATCCGGTTGGTTTTGGATTGACCTCCACGCTGGAGGAATGGAAAAAATTGCCGTGGAAAGAAGATGTATTAGAAAAAATGCTTTATAAAAATGCTATGGAACTTTTTCAAATTGATTCGCTTTAACAGGTATTTTCGCTATGTGGTCTGATTATCAACATATTAACTAATAGATCGAGGGTGAAATGACATTTAAAAAAGAAGATCTGTCTATTCTGGGAAAATTGAAGCTTAATATACAGCCGGTAGGTGTGAAATACCTTACGAGAAAACCAACTGATATTAAAAAGCTTACAGGTGCAATGACTCTCTGTGAAATGCTTAAAAAAGCACAGGCAGGAGATGCATTTTATGCTGATAATGAAAATCACACCTGTGATGCAGGGTTATATGTATTGGGTCAAAGAGAGCTGGAAGAAGCTTATATCAACGGGGAATTTGGAACGGGTCACATGCTATTTGACTCACCGCGATCCGCAAGCAGGATTTATCATTATACCCCCAGAATAGCTAAAAATGTATTCAGATATATAGCATTATCGTCACTTGACAAACTCTCTTTTGAACCTGATGTGTTAATTCTTATGACGCAGACTAATCAGACCGAAATTTTACTAAGAGCGCTGAGCTATAAAACGGGGAAGATGTGGAAAACACAATATGCACCTGCTATAGGATGTGCCTGGATTTTTGTTTACCCCTATCTTTCCGGGGAGTTGAATTATACCATCACGGGTCTTGGTATTGGAATGAAACGCAGGAAGCTATTTCCTGAGGGTTTACAAATACTATCTCTCCCCTTTGATTTAATACCTTTAGTAATGCAGTCGTTGCGGGAAATGCCGTTGGTTCTTCCGGCATATGAGCCCGATGGAGACGAATTTGTAAAAAATATGCGAGCCGGATTAGGTCTTTATTGAGCTTAATAAATGCTGTTAAAGGAAATGATAAATCGAAATTAGTTATTAGAGAAGATATCTTTATTACTATCCAAACACAACCAGGTATATCGAAAACTGCTAGTATGAAAATCATTTATCCATTCTTATTAGTTATTTTTCTCGTTCTCATCTCTTGGCTGGGAATTGAGATATTACAGTTAGATTATTTTTTCGGGATAATCGTTCCCTACGCGGCTGTTTCCATATTTACAATTGGGTTTATTTACCGGTGTGTAAGATGGGCGGTAAAACCTGTTCCTTTTCATATTCCCGTCGTATGTGGGCAGCAAAAATCATTATCATGGATTAAGAATGATAGAATCGATAGCCCGGTAAGCACAACAGGTGTAATAATCAGAATGGCGTTGGAAATACTGTTCTTCCGGTCACTATTTAAAAATGAAAAAGCCGAGATTAAAGCTAATAATAAGCTCATATTCGGAGGGAATAAATATCTGTGGCTTGGTGGTCTACTATTCCATTGGTCTTTATTGATAATCTTATTCCGGCATTTACGCTTGTTTATTGAACCTGTACCGGCTACTGTGTTATTTGCCGATAGAATTGATCAAATTCTTCAGCTTGGCATTCCAACGCTATATATAACCGACTTGTTAATATTGATATGTTTAACATACTTGTTTTTAAGAAGAGTGATTTTTCCACAAATACGTTATATTTCAATTCCTTCAGATTATTTTGCTCTTTTTCTGATTGTAAGTATTGTTTTATCTGGGATACTCATGCGACATGTTATTAAAATTGATCTTGTAGAAATAAAAGCATTTGCCCTCAGTCTGATAATATTAAAACCCGTAGTTGCAACAGAAATTGGTTCCTCCTTTTATATCCATTTATTTCTTGTAAGTATAATTGTGAGTTACTTTCCTTTCAGTAAGCTCGTTCACGCACCCGGAATGTTACTCAGCCCTACAAAAAACTTAAAAAATAATAGCCGTATGCAAAGACATGTGAATCCATGGAATCACCCTGTGCGCTTCCATACATATTCAGAATGGGAGGAGGAGTTCGAGAAGCATATCAGAGCGGCAGGCTTACCACTGGAGAATGATCAAAAGGGAAAATAGACCGTAATAATGAGTGAAAAGCAATTGAAAATTTCATACAAAGTACCTCATAAGGAGTGGACGGAGACTAAGCCGGAATACGTCAAGGGGACTTATTGTTTTGCGGCGCCACTCAAGGATCAGGAATATTTGGAACTTCCTAATCCAAGAAAATGGCAGCCAAATGAACTGGATTGGAAATTACCGGATGACTGGAAACAAACGATATTGTTAAAGATGAAAGAGCTCCTGGGTAAATATCGTTCTCTGCAACTATTTATGGACATATGTGTCAGGTGTGGAGCATGTAATGATAAATGCCACTACTATCTTGGTTCAGGAGACCCTAAAAATATGCCTGTCTTAAGGGCAGAATTACTCAGGTCTGTATATCGTAAATATTTTACTTTATCCGGCAAAATATTCGGATCTTTAGCAGGCGCCAGAGGTTTAAATGAAGATGTAATAAAAGAGTGGTTTTACTATTTTTATCAGTGTTCGGAATGTCGTCGTTGTTCCGTATATTGTCCATTCGGGATTGATACCTGTGAGATTACAATGATGGGAAGGGAGCTATTGAATTCCATCGGCTGTTCGACGGAATGGGTAGTTGACCCGGCAACAAATTGCTATCGGGTAGGCAATCACCTGGGTATAACACCACATGCATTTACATCGACCATGGAACTTGCACTGGACGAAATTAAAGATCTCACTGGTATAACTGTCGAAGCGCCAATTAATAAAAAGGGTGCAGAAATACTTTTTGTGGCTCCTTCTGCAGATTATTTTGTCACACCGCACTGGTTTACTTTATTGGGCTATCTGATGCTTTTTCATGAAATTGGCCTTGATTATACATGGAGTGCATATGCTTCTGAGGGTGGTAACTTTGGATTTTTTCATTCAAGCGATATTGCCAAAAGTCTCAATGCAAAAATATATGCAGAGGCAAGGCGATTGAACGTAAAGTGGATATTAGGCGGCGAATGCGGTCACATGTGGAGGGTGGTACACCAATATATGGACACATATAACGGACCGGCGGATTTTCTGGAGGAACCATTGTCACCCGTAACAGGCACCAGGTTCGAAAATGCCAAATCTTCCAGGATGGTTCATATTTGTGAATTTACAGCTGATTTAATCAAAAATGGAAAAATAAAATTGAATCCTGATCGTAATAATAAATGGAGAATAACTTATCATGATTCATGTAACCCTGCAAGAAGCATGGGGCTGATAGAAGAACCCAGATATATTTTAAACAATACATGTAATTATTTTTATGAAATGCCGGAGAACACCATACGAGAAAAAACATTTTGTTGTGGAAGTGGGTCTGGTTTGGGTTCTGAGGAGAATCTGGAAACCAGATTGAGAGGCGGATTTCCAAGAGCGAATGCCGTGAAATACGTTCACGAACAACATGATGTTAACCTTCTTGCATGTATTTGTGCCATTGATAAAGCAGTTTTTCCAACTTTGCTGGAATACTGGGTACCCGGTGTTGAGACGGGGGGAGTACATGAACTGGTGGGTAATGCTCTGGTGATGAAAGGTGAGAAAGAACGAGTTACCGATTTAAGGGGTGAGCCGCTCGTAAAGGAAAAGGGTTAAGAGAAATTGGCCTGGAAAGTACTGTGATGAAAAAGAAAATTGTAACCTTTTACGATGGGAAGATAATAGTTGCCGGACTGCTTATTTTCCTTCTTATTATTACGATTCCAGTATGGTTTGCTTTAATCAGTAGGGAAGGCGCTGATAAACCAGAACTTAATATCGATACGAAGGAAACTCAATGTGTTGAATCTACACAGTATATGAGAGAAAAGCATATGCAATTACTAAACGAATGGAGAAATCTTGCTGTACGCGATGGTGTTACTGTTTATACATCATCAAATGGCAATGAATATGATATCAGCTTAAGCGGCTCTTGTTTAGAATGCCACGGTGATAAACAACAGTTTTGTGACCAATGCCATAGTTATGTTGGATCTGAACCGGATTGCTGGAATTGTCACATAAATCCTGGAGAAGATGACTAAAGAAATGGATAGAAGATTATTTTGCGGAATCATCGGAGCTACATTCTTAGGAGTTGTTTTGAAACCCGTATGTGATTTGTTTACCAGGGTTCCGGCTACAGATGTGGTTGCTGAAAGTAATACTGTGTCTACTACAAATGCAACTTCCTGGGCAATGGTCATTAATATGAATGCCTGTAAGGCAAAGGACGGATGTACTGCATGTGCAGAAGCGTGCCATGCATTACATAATGTGCCGAACTTCAGTAATGCTAAAGATGAGGTTAAGTGGATATGGACTGCTCCGTATGAAAGAGTATTTCCTGAGCTTGACCATAAATACCAGGCAAATTACTTAAAGAATCATCCTTTTCTACTATTATGCAATCATTGCGATAATCCTCCGTGTATTAAAGTTTGCCCGACGAAAGCTACGTGGAAGACAGAAAATGGCATAGTAGCAATGGATTATCACAGATGCATCGGGTGTAGATATTGTATAGCTGCCTGTCCTTACGGGGCACGTAGCTTCAACTGGTTAGATCCGCGAGAAAATATTCAAAAGGTTAACCCTGATTATCCTACTCGTTTTGCAGGCGTGGTGGAAAAATGTAACTTTTGTCAGGATCGTGTTGATAGAAAGCTATCTCCGGTTTGTGTTGATGCCTGCCCTGAAAAAGCGTTGATGATCCAAGATCAGAGATAAGAGAGATTCTCGCATCGCATCAAACAATACGAAGAAAACCAGAGAAAGGCACAGAGCCAAAAGTATATTACATTTGTTAAATACTATGATTGAGAAAGCGTTAACAGGAAATCGAACATATTGGGCGTGGATAACCGGATTAATTCTGATTGTCGGTACGGGAATAATCTGTTATATACAGCAATTAAATACCGGGTTGGGAATTACAGGGATGGGAAGAAACGTTTCATGGGGAATCTACATAGCAAACTTAACCTTTTTTGTTGGTATTGCTGCGTCTGCCGTTATTCTGGTCATACCGTATTACTTGCATAATCAGGTTGAGTTTAAAAACCTGATAATATTTGGAGAATTCCTTGCAGTAGCCGCTGTAATAGTCAGTATATTATTTGTTTTGATCGATCTCGGTCAAATTACACGTGCCTTCAATTTACTACTTCATCCTAATCCCAGTTCGATATTGTTCTGGGATATGGTAGTGCTAAGCGTCTATTTGCTGTTAAATCTGATTATAGGGTGGTCGATGTTGGATGCGGAAAATAAATCGGAACCTCCACGCCGTTGGATTAAATATCTCATTATCATATCAATCCCATGGGCCATAAGTATTCATACAGTCACTGCATTTATTTACTCTGGTCTGGTTGCACGCCCATTCTGGTTAACTGCTATTCTGGCTCCACGTTTTCTTTCATCTGCTTTTGCATCTGGTCCGTCATTGCTAATTCTTATTGTCCTGATTATTGGTAAAGTAGCACGTTTTACAATTAATAGCCATGCAGTTCAGAAATTAGCCAAGATAATATTGTACGCATTAGTAGCTACTATCTTTTTTCTACTTGTAGAGATATTTACGGCGTTTTACAGCAAATCACCTGATGAATTAGGGCACTTTAGCTATTTACTGTTCAGTTTTCGGTATTCTTCATCTTTGTCAATATTCATATGGATTTCAATAACCTTCTCCATTGTAGCTATTATTTTATTATCGATACCACGATTACGAATGCGTGAAGGCATTCTTGCCTTAACATGTGTGTTTATATTGATTTCAATCTGGATAGATAAGGGACTGGGATTTATTATTCCCGGGTTCGTCCCATCACCAAATTT
Organism: uncultured Dehalococcoidales bacterium; assembly: GCA_964519615.1. Classification (GTDB taxonomy): domain Bacteria; phylum Chloroflexota; class Dehalococcoidia; order GIF9; family UBA5629; genus CAZFIM01. The sequence continues at coordinate 7,503 of CAZFIM010000034.1, read as the reverse complement.
AGAATTTTCTGGATACTGCCCTACTCTTCCTGAGATTTTCATAACATTTGGGATATGGGCATTTGGCGTACTCATACTAAGTGTCTTTTATAAAGTAATCATCTCAATTAAGGCAAAAGCCGCAGTATGCATTCAATATAACTAGTTGTATCAATGATAGTCAGGTAAAGGAGGAAAATCTATGTCGGATAGTAAGACGCCCAAATTAGATAATTTAGAGGAAGGTCCATGGCCGAGCTTTGTGAAAGAGATAAAACGGGCTGGCGAAGTTAAAGCATCAGCCAGAGACCTCTTGGGACAATTAGAACTCTCATACAATGATAAGGTGACACATTGGAAACATGGTGGAATTGTTGGTGTACGGGGTTATGGCGGTGGTGTGATAGGAAGATATTCAGATGTTCCTGACGAGTTCAAGGATGTTTCTGCATTTCATACGATCAGAGTAAATCAGCCCAGCGGTTGGTTTTATACTACGAAAGCACTGCGGAAAATTTGTGATATCTGGGATAAATATGGAAGTGGTCTTACTAACTTTCATGGTGCCACAGGCGATATCATTTTACTTGGTACTACAACAGAGAATCTTCAACCCTGCTTTGATGAATTAAGCGATGAAGCTGGGTTCGATCTTGGTGGTTCCGGATCTGTGTTACGTACTCCCAGTTGCTGTGTTGGCCCGGCCAGATGTGAGTGGTCTTGTATAGATACACTGGATATATGCAACGATATTACCCACGAGTTTCAAGATGAATTACACAGGCCGATGTGGCCGTATAAATTCAAAATAAAAATATCGGGCTGTCCTAATGATTGTGTTGCGGCGATTGCAAGATCGGATATGCCGATTATCGGTACATGGCGTGACTCTATACAAATCGATCAAACTGAAGTAAGGAATTATAAGAATAACGGATTAGATATTCAAAGTGAAGTTATTTCTTTGTGCCCTACGCAGGCTTTATCTTGGGATGATAATAAACAAGAACTAAAATTTAATGTAGAAGACTGTGTGAGGTGCATGCACTGCATCAACAGAATGCCAAAAGCTCTCCGTCCCGGTAGGGAGAAAGGTGCTACCATCCTTATCGGTGGAAAAGCACCGATTATCCGTGGAGCTTTTATGTCATGGGTGCTTGTTCCTTTTATGAAAATGGAACCGCCTTATACTGAATTTAAAGAGCTGGCACGAAAAATCTGGGATTGGTGGGATGAGAACGGTAAGACTCGAGAAAGGGTAGGGGAACTTATAGAAAGAAAAGGTATGGCGATTTTTCTGCGGGAAATAGGGCTGAAGCCGGTACCGCAAATGATATTCCATCCACGGTCAAATCCATACGTATTCTGGCCGAAAGAATAACAGGAAATAAACTATAGGAGAATTAACGAAAATGAGTAGCGATCTTGGCCCTCCTGATTACAGGACTATGCTGCATCCACTAATAAAGGAAAATTATGGTAAATGGAAATTTCATGAAATAGTAAAACCTGGAATACTTAAACATGTATCCGAGACAGGAACAACGGTATTTACAGTGAGAGTGGGTTCTCCGCGTTTACTCAGTATTGCCAGTATCCGTGATTTTTGTGATATAGCCGATAAGTGCTGTGATGGTTATCTCCGATTCACCAGCCGTCACTGTATTGAGTTTATGGTCTTTGATGATAATAAATTACAGCCCCTGATTAATGAAATACAATCATATGGTCTTCCAATAGGTGGTACAGGGAACTCAATATCTAATATTGTTCATACTCAAGGTTGGATACATTGTCACAGCGCGGCAACAGACGCCTCAGGTGCAGTAAAAGCAATAATGGATGAACTCTATGACTATTTCACATCAATGAAGCTGCCTGCACAGCTACGTATTTCTTTTGCATGTTGTTTAAATATGTGCGGAGCTATTCATTGTTCTGATATTGGAATTGTGGGTATTCATAGAAAACCCCCGAAAGTAGACAATGAGCGTGTGCTGACTCAATGTGAAATACCGACAACGCTGGCTTCCTGCCCAACAGGTGCTATTCGCAGACATCCTGATTCAAGTATTAAAAGTGTTGTAGTTAATGAAGAAAAATGTATGTATTGTTCCAATTGTTTTACTGTGTGTCCGGCTATGCCAATAGCTGATGCAGAAGGAGACGGCCTTGCTATTTTTGTGGGAGGTAAAGTCTCAAATGCGAGAAGCAAACCAATGTTTTCCAAAATGGCTATACCCTTCATCCCCAACAATCCGCCACGTTGGCCTGAACTGGTAGGTGCTGTGAAAAACATTGTGGAGACATACGCCCAGAATGCTCGAAAATGGGAAAGAATGGGTGAATGGATCGAAAGGATTGGATGGGAAAGGTTTTTCAAATTAACGAACATACCGTTCACAGAACAACACATAGATGATTTTACCCATGCGGTGAGTACTTTCAGATCATCAACACAATTTAAATGGTAATAGCATGAAAAGAGGTAATTAAGATGAGTGAATTATCGAATGAAGAACTCGAACAAAAAGTTTTACATTATCTCTCAACAGTTGTGATGGCAAAAAATAGAAAAATTGCTGAGGCAATTAAAGAAGAAAAAAGCTCTGTTGATAAGATAATAAGTAAACTGGCCAAGGAAGATAAAGTTGAGTACGTTTATCTGGGTACGTCCTACGTTAAACTGAAAGGAAAGTAGGAACGCTCCATCCATGAATAATAAAGTAGAATCAAAATCTTACGTAGATTCCTGGCCACCCCGGGTTGTAGTAGCTGCGCCCCAGGGACGATCTGGAAAAACTACCTTAACGATTGGTCTCTGTGCTGCGTATAAACAACGCGGTCTTATAGTTCAGCCGTTTAAAAAAGGACCTGATTATATCGATCCGTCGTGGCTAACAGCTGCCTCAAAAAGAACATGCCGCAATCTTGACTTCATATTGATGTCTGAGGGTTTAATCCGTTTATCCTTTCAGCAGGCATGTAAAGATGTAAACATGGCAATAATTGAAGGAGCTATGGGGTTATTCGATAGCATGCAAATGTGCGAAATAACCGGGAGTACAGCACATCTTTCCAAATTGCTTGCAGCACCTGTTGTACTGGTAGTTAATACCACTCGGATGACCAATAGTATTGCAGCTCTGATAAACGGTTTCAAGGATTTTGATCATACAATAAATATCTCGGGAGTAGTTTTTAATAATGTTGCCGGAAGTCGACATGAACAAAAACTGAGAAATGCAGTGGAATATTACTGTGGGATTCCGGTTTTAGGAATTTTACCAAAGCATAATAGCATCAGAGTCTATGATCGCCATCTTGGTTTAGTTCCCTACCAGGAATCTCTGGAGGATACAGTTATCAGTAATATTTTACATACTGTAGAAGAAAATATAGATCTCGATAAAATATTGTCTATAGCATGTTCTGCAGAATTACATATTACTGAAATAACTACTACCAATATAATTAAAGAGCCTTCGGTCAGATTAGGCGTATTTTATGACCGGATTTTTAATTTCTATTACCCTGATAATCTGGACGCACTTGTAAAGGCCGGTGCTCATATCATTCATATAGATTCAACTAATGACCGGAAATTGCCAGATATAGATGGGCTCTATATTGGGGGAGGATTTCCTGAGTTATATCTGGACCAATTGGAAATGAACTGTTCGTTGCGTGCAGAAATTAAACGTTGTATTGATGACGGTCTGCCGGTTTACGCAGAATGTGCAGGTTTGATGTATTTATGCCAGGGGATTCGTTTCAAGGGGAAAAGACACCAAATGGTGGGTATACTACCGCTGGAAGTGGAAGTATATGAAAAGCCCCAGGGGCACGGATATGTTGAGGTTGAAGTTTGTGCTCGAAATCCTTTATTACCTGTCGGTCTGAAATTTTGGGGACATGAGTTTCATTATTCGAAAATAATCACTTCAGATGAACTTAACTGTGTTTATAACATCAATCATGGATATGGAATTAATGGGAATAAAGATGGTATTCGATACAAAAATGTGATTGCTTCCTATACACATTTGCACGCTTTAACTCTGCCTCAATGGGCAGTGAATTTCGTAGCCCTTTTAATAAAGGAACGTAACAGGAAATTATCCATAGCTTAAAAATATACATTAAAGGAGATTTGTTTTATGTCTAAAGAGGTATTAGGGGGAATTGAGATAGAGGTAGATGAAGATGGGTTCATTCAGGAACCGGATAAATGGAATGAAAAGATCGCTGAAGATCTTGCCAAAATTGAAGAAGCTTTCCCGATGACCGACGACCATTGGAAAGTAGTAAATTACTTGCGAGATTATTATCTTGAATTTGAAAGTGCGCCGGCAATTAGAATGATGACAAAGAAAACGGGTTTTGATCTTAAATACATTTATCAGTTATTTCCGGGTGGACCTGCCAAAGGCGCCTGTAAAGTAGCCGGTCTGCCAAAGCCAACAGGTTGTGTATAAAGATCGATAGTATCAACCGATTATTGGCAAAGTAAATAATGACTACTAATGGGGTTCACCAGATATGCAAATTGTCATTTATATAGCGCTGGTATCTTTTATAATTCAGTGCATATTGAAAATAATAAAGTATGCGTGTCTGCCGGTCCATTTGAGGTGGGAACTTTATCCGGTTGCCCATGAAGCAACTGGAAGTTATGGAAGTTCGTACTTTGAAAATATCGACTGGTGGGAGAAACCCAGGGATAAAACTTTCATGGGCGAAATCAAGTTCATGATAAAAGAAATATTCCTTTTTACGCTTTATTACAAAAGAAATAAAAAGTACTGGTATCTCGTTTTCCCCTTTCACATAGGAGGATACCTGTTAATTTTGTGGTTTATCCTCCTTTTGATCGGCGCGATATTACTGCACTACGGACATACTATCGTGCCACCGGTAAATCCGGGAGATGCCCTGCTTTATTATATAACGTTGATAACCGGTGTGTGCGGTCTGGTTATTACGTTCCTTAGCTGCGTAGGTTTGATAGTATACAAGACCTTTAACGGAAGTATGAAAATGTATGCAGTACCGTTAGACTACCTTAATTTACTTATGATACTGATTATTATGCTTGCGGGTTTAGGTGCATGGATCTTCTTTGATAGTGATTTTTCAATGATGCGGGAAATCATACGGGGTACCATAACATATTCTCCGATTGCGAACGTGAGTGGAGTCACATATGCTTTTGTTTCATTGATTTGTCTTTTCTTGCTCTATATGCCGTTAACACGTATGATGCATTTCCTTGCCAAGTATTTCACGTATCACAAAGTACTATGGGATGATGAACCGAATCATGTGGTTAACAGGATGACGGCTGCGCTCCGTGCAGATGCCGAGAAGCCGATTTCCTGGTCGTCAGACCATATCTGTGAATATAAAACATGGAGTGAAATATCCGGTACGCCGGGGAATCATAGAAATGGAGAGATTCGTAAATAATGAAATCCTTAAAAAGACTGAATGATATAAGTAAAAAGGAGGATATTCTCAGCGTCATTTCCCACAATGACCTTATGCCATTGCCTTTTCCTTATGAAGACTGGAAACCGGAGTCATCAACCTTAACGAATAAACAGAAAAAGAAATGCAACGGCTCACTTGATGGATTTACCGCATTAACAATAAACAAACCGCAATCAAAAGAGGAAGAGGATCAATTAGTACAAAAATTTATCGCTGGCCTCCATAAACTGTTTTCTGCTGATAATAACTGGACGTTTCTGCAGCCTCTCCTTTTATCTGTCGAAAACTGTGTAAAATGTCAGAATTGTAGCACTGCTTGCCCGATATATCTTGCAAGCGGGCAGGCAGAGATTTACCGTCCAATATATCGTTCTGAATTGTTTCGCAGGATAGTTCAGAAGTATATATTCAAATCCGGCTCGATCTTTGATAAATTGACGGGAAGCGATATCGAATTGAACTGGGAGACGATTTCCCGATTAGCAGAATTATCATACCGTTGTACCATCTGCAGAAAATGTACACAAGTATGCCCTATAGGAATTGATAACGGGCTTATTACGCATGAGATACGCAAGTTATTCAGTCAGGAAATGGGTATTGCTCCTAAAGAACTGCATGAATTAGGCACGATGCAGCAGTTAATAAAAGGGTCCAGTACAGGCTTGACCCCGAAGGCATTTCGTAACCTGATACAATTCATGGAATGCGATATCGAAGATAAAACAGGAAGAAAGATAAGCATCCCTGTGGATAAAGAGGGTGCTGATATATTATTGATCCATAATTCAGGTGAGTTTCTCTCGTGGATTGAAAATCCGGAAGCGTTCGCCATTATTTTTGAAGAGGCTGGTCTCGATTGGACCTTATCCAGTGAAATCAGCGGATATGAAGCCACGAATTACGGTGTCTGGTATGACGACGTTCAGCTAATGAAAGTCGCCATGCGCCACGCGGAAATAGCCAGGAATTTGAAGGTAAAGAAAATAGTAATCGGAGAATGTGGGCATGCTCATAAAGCACTTGCTGTTGTGGCGGACAGGGTATTCTCCCCGGATACATATATTCCTAGAGAAAGCAGCATGACCGTACTTCAAGACCTGTTGCAGAACGGAAGAATAAAAGTCAATCCCCAAAAAAATGATTTCCCCATCACATTACACGACCCGTGCAATATGGTCAGGTTGATGGGAGTTGTCGAACCGCAAAGAAGGGTGCTTAAAAATATCTGTACACAGTTCAGGGAGATGTCTCCCCATGGTGTCGATAATTATTGTTGTGGAGGAGGCAGTGGTTTTGCAATCATGAACGCGATGAATTTTCCTGATTGGAAATCCGCCATTGCCGGCAGAATGAAATTGAAGCAAATTGTGGATGTCTTTCATGATGAGATAGACCCTTCCATTCACAAATTCGTATGTGCTCCATGCTCCAATTGCAAAGGCCAATTAAGAGATATTTTTTCATATTATGATACATGGAATAAGTGTGGCATATTGTATGGAGGTCTTGCCGATCTTGTTGTAAATGCGATGGAGAGTATTCCCAAACCATTTATTACGTGGGAATGGCATTAAGGAATTTTTAATAAGGGAGTATTATGGCTCAAATTAATAATAAAGTCCTATTATTCAATTCAGAAGCCTGTGGATATGGGGATGCCGATCTCGGATTTGAAATACTGGTTTCCTTTTTTCACTCTTTAACGAACAGCGACTATTTACCAGGCACCATGATTTTTTGGAATACATCTGTCAATCTTCTCGTGGCCAATTCTCCGGTACTACCTCAATTAAAGATGCTTGAGGAAAAGGGAGTGAAGATTGCGGCAGGCAAACTGTGTGTTTCGGAATTGTGTTTATCAGAACAATTAGCTGTGGGAAAGATTGTGTCTATGCAGGAAATAATAGATCTCTTAATGAATCATGAAGTAATCAATTTCTAGTCGTAAAAATTACCGCATACGAGTTGTTATTAGTCTGTGAATTAGATTGAGATGAGATTACATTCGCTGCTCATACAAAACAAAGA
>CAZFIM010000033.1:0-31790 GCA_964519615.1 uncultured Dehalococcoidales bacterium | reverse complement strand
GGAGCTTAAGAAAGCGGTCCGCAAGTACATATTGTCCAATAAGCGGCACATCGATGGCCGCGCCTTCGATGAAATACGCCCCTTAAGCAGCGAGGTGGGCATTTTACCTCGCACGCACGGCTCGGCTCTCTTTTCGCGCGGTCAGACACAGGTACTGGCCATTACCACACTGGGATCGAGACGGCAGGAGCAGCTCATCGATGGGCTGGGTCTGGAAGAGACCAAACGTTTCATGCATCACTATAATTTCCCGCCCTTCTCTACCGGTGAAGCAAAACGTCTGGGATCGACCAGCAGGCGCGAGATAGGACACGGCGCACTGGCGGAAAAAGCGGTTGAACAGGTTATACCGGATGAAAATGATTTCTCCTACACTATCCGCATCGTATCTGAGGTGATGAGCTCGAACGGCAGTACCTCTATGGCCAGTGTCTGTGCTTCTACGTTATCACTCATGGATGCGGGAGTTCCTATTAAGACCCCGGTGGCGGGTATCGCAATGGGCCTTGTAACCGGTGATGACGGAGGCTATGTTGTTCTAACTGATCTGGTGGGGCTGGAAGATGCTTACGGCGATATGGACTTTAAAGTGGCGGGGACTAAAAACGGCATAACCGCTATCCAGCTCGATATAAAGCTGGAAGGGCTGCCTTTCCCCATTATCAAGGATACATTATATCAAGCGCGCGATGCGCGCATGAAAATACTGGAGAATATGCAGCGGGCTATAGAGGCACCGCGTGCAGACTTGAGTCCCTTTGCTCCCAAGATGCACCGGCTGCAAATCGATAAGGAGAAAATCGGTGCTTTAATCGGTCCCGGCGGAAAAACCATCAGGGCGATTATCGAGGAGACTAAAACGACTATCGATGTCGATAACGATGGGGTTGTACTGATCGGCTCACCGAATGAGGAAGCAGCTCAAAAAGCCATTGAAATGGTTGAGAATCTGACACGCGATGTTGAGGTAGGCGCTATCTACACGGGGAAAGCGACTCGTATTACCAATTTTGGTGCTTTTGTCGAGATACTACCCGGTAAAGAGGGGCTGGTGCATATCAGCGAACTTGCTGACTATCGTGTGGATAAGGTTGAGGACATCGTTAAAGAAGGTGAAGAAATCACGGTAAAGGTTACCGATATAGATAATATGGGCAGGGTGAATCTATCAAGAAGGGCGGTTTATGACGATTCACCTCGCAGTTCCAGCGGTGGTGCTCAAGATTCATCTTCGCGGGAACGTAAATTTCAGAGACCGTCAAGACCCAGACCGCAAGGAAACCGCCCCTTCAACGATAGACGAGAACAGCGTCGCTCATAAAGCAGAGAGCGTACAGCGGGTTGTTTCGCTGTTACCTTCTGGAGTCTTTGTGCAGGTGTAGCTACTATTATGGACAAAATTACCGTTGCTGTTCATGGTGCACTGGGGAAAGTGGGCAGAGAAGTTATTTCTGCGGTAAACACGGACCCCGGATTGACACTGACAGGCGCAGCCGATATCAAAGCTTCCCGGGAATATCTGGAGTTGCCTGCTGAGGGCGGCAAGATTCCTCTTCATAATGATTTGGCTTCACTGCTGCAGGTTTGTCAGCCGCAGGTGATAGTGGATTTTTCACAGGCTGAGGCGGCTGTTGCAGCGGCACACACAGCTATTGACCACAGCGTGAATATGGTGATAGGCACATCCGGGTTATCCGATGAGAACCTGCGGGAAATCGACAGCCGTGCCAGGGCAAAAGGGGTGGGTGTTTTTATCGCACCGAATTTCGCCATCGGAGCGGTGCTTATGATTCATCTGGCAAAAATTGCTGCGCGCTATTTCGATTTTGCTGAAATTACTGAGCTTCATCATAATGAAAAGCTGGACGCCCCATCAGCCACCGCCATCGCAACAGCGAAGGCGATGCGTGCAGCCAGAGGCAAGCCTTTTGAGTATCCGCCGACAGCGAAGGAGAATGTTAAGGGGACCCGGGGGGGGCAGGTTGAAGGAATAGCTGTTCATAGTGTAAGATTGCCGGGAATAGTGGCAAATCAGGAAGTAGTGTTTGGGGGAAAAGGCCAGACATTACATATTCGCCATGAGACGCTGGGGCGGGAATGCTTTATGCCCGGTGTTCTTCTGGCGATTAAAGAAGTGACAAAAATAAAAGGTCTGGTATTCGGACTGGAAAACCTTTTACAGTTAGGGGGTGACAATGAAGACATATAAAGTTGCTATAGCCGGAGCTACCGGAATGGTAGGCCAGGAATTTATAAAGATCCTTGAACAGCGTAAATTCCCCGTTTCCGCTATAGGACTTTATGCTTCCGACCGGTCAGCGGGAAAGAAGCTTTTTGTTGGCCATCATGAAATAACCGTAAAAGAGTTGACCGCCGATTCTTTCCAGAATGTCGATATCGCGCTTTTTTCAGCAGGGGCCGAGGTGAGCAGGCATTTTTCACCGATAGCAGCCAGGGCAGGTGCCCTTGTTGTGGATAACAGCTCTGCTTTCAGGATGGAACCGAAGGTACCTCTGGTTGTCCCTGAAGTGAATCCTGATGATATTCAGTGGCATCCGGGCATTATCGCCAATCCGAACTGCTCGACCATCCAGATGGTGGTAGCCTTAAACCCCCTGCATAAGGTCAATCCTATTAAAAGCCTATCCATTGCGACCTATCAGGCAGTGTCCGGCACCGGGGCTGCGGCAATGGAGGAACTCACCAATCAGGCAAGAATGGTGCTGGAAGGACAAAATGTTGTTCCGCATGTCTATCCCCATCAGATAGCGTTCAATCTCCTGCCGGAGATCGATGTCTTTCTTGATGACGGATATACCAAAGAAGAGCGCAAAATGATGGAAGAGACGCGCAAGATCATGCATGCTGATAATATTGCAATCTCGGCAACCTGCGTCAGGGTACCTGTTTTTATCGGTCACAGTGAAGCAGTGAGTATCGAATTCACCAATGCTATGAGCCCTGAGGATGCCAGGGATATACTGGCGCGTGCGCCGGGAGTCAAAGTGCTCGATGATCCCAGTGTGAGCCTTTATCCACAGCCGTGGCTGGCTGCGAGTACCGATGAAGTATATGTCGGACGAATCAGGACAGACCTGTCCAGACCCAATAGCCTGGTGATGTGGATAGTATCTGACAACCTGCGCAAAGGCGCTGCGCTGAACACAATTCAGATTGCTGAAGAAGCTATTCGGCGTGACTGGGTCAAGGTCCAGAATCAGTAAGTGATAACAGGAGTTTAATAATGAAACGTTTCGGCCGCCTGCTTACCGCTATGGTAACCCCCTTTGACAGGGATGGGAAAGTTGATTACGAGCAGGCCAAGAAGCTGGCGTTGGCGTTGCTCGATTCGGGCAGTGACGGGCTGGTGGTTACTGCCACCACAGGAGAGTCTCCCACGCTTTTCCCTGAAGAGCGCATACGTCTTAATGCCGAGATTAAAGCCGTAGTGGGTGACCGGGCTCCCGTAATCGCCAATACCAGCAACAATGATACTCTTGACAGTATAGAGCTTACCAGGGAAGTAGAAAAAACAGGCGTTGACGGCTTTCTAATGGTAGTGCCTTATTATAATAAACCCCCGCAGGAAGGGCTGTACCGGCATTTCAAGGCCATTGCAGAGGCCACCAGCCTTCCCTGTATGCTTTATAATGTGCCTGCTCGAACGGTCGTAAACCTTTCTGCTGAAACGGTAATACGTCTTAGCAAGATCGATAATATCATCGCCATTAAAGAGGCCAGCGCCAATCTAGGACAAATAGCCAGAATCATAGAAGAAACGGACGATGATTTTCTGGTCTACAGCGGCAACGACAGCGACCTTTTCCCGGTCCTGGCGTTGGGCGGCTACGGTGTTGTCAGCGTCGCATCCCATATCGTCGGTCTGCAATTGAAGCAGATGATAACTGCCTATATCGAGAACAGGCCTCAGGAAGCAGCGGCAATACACCGCAAGTTATTACCGCTGATTGATGCGTTGTTTGTTGTTTCCAACCCCATACCGGTGAAATTTGCGCTCAACCACCTTGGTTTTTATGTCGGTTCGCCCAGATTACCGCTGATCGAAGCAGACGAGAATGCCAGGAAAGTGGTTCTGGAAGCCCTGAAAAATTGCAAAATCGATTTGCCTATCCCTTGATTTGCTCTTTTGCCGCATCCGGCCTATAGCATGCGTATAAAGCAATCCACCGATTAAGAGAGCGGCTGTTGCGCTACCGCTATTCTGAGCTTTAAACTAGCTTTTCCAGATATTGCTCACCGTTATCGTCTGATTGCGGCTCGCTCCTACCGAAATGATGCTGGCGGGACAGTCGAGCAATCCCTCAATCCTTCTAATGTACTGTTTTGCTTTCGGCGGCAGCATATCAAAATCCGCTATATGGTTTGTAGGCGTCTGCCAGCCGGGAAGCTCTTCATAAACCGGTTCACATTGAGACAGTATATTGGAACTGGTGGGGAAATAGCTCAACTGCGCTCCCCCTACACGGTAGGCGGTGCATATTTTTATCGAGGGTAAGGAATCAAGTATATCCAGCCGTGTCATAACGATGCTGTCAAAGCCGTTGATGCGGGCACTGAAACGTCCGGCAACAGCGTCGAACCATCCGCAGCGGCGGGGCCTGCCAGTGGTTGCTCCGTATTCCTGTGCCTGGTTTCTGATCAATTCACCTGTTTCATCATGAAGCTCTGTGGGCATAGGGCCGCCGCCCACACGGGTGGAATATGCCTTAAAAACACCGGCTATATGGTCGATTTCATGAATGCTGATACCTGTGCCCAACGCGCTGTTGGCAGCAATGGGAGATGAAGAGGTGACGTAAGGATATGTGCCGAAATCAGGGTCAAGCAGCGTGCCCTGTGCGCCTTCCATTAATACTGCCCTGTTGGCAGCGACAGCTTCATCGACTATCGGCCCTATCTCGCGTATAAACGGTGCCAGCCTGTCTCCATAGCTGCAGTATTGCTCATAAATCTCTTCCAGAGATAGCGGCTGGGCTCCGAAGACACCGGTAATAACAGCGTTTTTATATTCAAGGATTTCGGCAAGTCTGGTCTTGAAAAAGCCTCTGTCCAGCAGGTCGCAAGCGCGAATACCCAGACGCGCGGTTTTATCAGTAAACACAGGCCCTATTCCTTTGAGAGTTGTGCCGATAGCACTTCCGCCACGCCGCTCTTCCTGCAAACGGTCAAGCAGAATATGATACGGCATGATAATGTGAGCTCTATCACTTATATAAAGCCTGCCCGTATCGATATGACCTTTGAGAGTATCGATTTCCTTAAGCAGCGATGCCGGGTTTACCGCAACCCCGTTACCGATAATGCTTATCACTCCGGGGTAGAAAATTCCCGCCGGAATGAGGTGTAATTTGAATTCTCCGTGAGGGTTAATAACGGTATGACCGGCATTGTCACCGCCGGAAAACCTGATTACCATATCTGCCTTTTCAGAAAGCAAATCGACAATCTTGCCTTTTCCCTCATCTCCCCATTGTCCCCCGACAACAGTAATTACTGGCATGGTACCTTCCTATTCTGTATTTTTTACCTATTAAATAGAATGTATATCCGGCTCAGGCCTAATTACAGCCTGTTCATATAATCTTTCCCCCACAAGTGGAGCAGTACGCCCCCACCGACAATCCACAGCAGCAGGCCGGTTAGTAGTGCCAGTCCCCAAAGTGCAGGAATAACAAATATACTCCCGATAACAATCCACAAGAATGCCACAATATTTAATGCAGTCAGACTTATTTCAAAGCTTCTATCGCTCATGGATTTTTCCCGTTTAACTTTACTTTTTTTCTCTTGCCTTACAATAGGCATACACAAATCTTTGTATTACCGTCACGGACGAAAAGAACGCCATTACGGCAAGCGCTATCAGGACCTGCCCGACCAGCAGACCCAAAGCCAATATTATAACCCGTTCAGCACGTGTAAACAAACCAACTTTGCAGTCTACTCCCAATCCTTCTGCTCTGGCCCTTATATAACTCACCAGAAACGATGCAATAAGCGTTGTAAAAATGAGTATAGATATGACGAAATTTGCTTCTGTCCGCAGGTTGTAAATGAGAAGACCGAGCAGGAGGGATGCCTCTGAAATCCGGTCGAATGTGGAATCAAGCAGTGCACCGGAAGCGGAAGCTTTATTACTATAGCGGGCAAGAGCCCCGTCCATGATATCAAAGAGTCCCGCAACCAGAATGAGAATGCCTCCGGCGAGCAGGTTGCCCATTCCTATAAAAGCTGCAGCAACAAAAGTGATAATAAGCCCTAGCCAGGAGATTGCGTTCGGCGTAAGACCCAGCCTGTATAATACAGGCGCAAGAGGCCTGGTTATTCTATTTGAGAGCGTTCTTCTAAGGTCCATACGTTTATTTCAAGGAGGGTTCCTTGAGAAGACTCCTGTAGTAGTCCATTACCTGCCGGGAAACATTTTCCCAGCTGTATTTCTCCGCCTTCATGATACCTTTTGCACTCATTTGCTCGCGTAGAGCCCTGTCATATATCAATGTCAGCAATGCCCTGGCCAGCGCTTGATCGTCACCTACCGGTGTGAGCAATCCCTCCTGACCTTGATCGAGCACGGTTGCATATCCTTCTAAATTGGTTGCGACAACCGGTTTACCGCAGGCCATTGCCTCCAAAAGAACTATTCCAAAGCTTTCTGCACCTGTGGCCGGTGAACAGTAAATATCTGCCGTGCGGTAGTAATCCGGCAAAGATTCATTCATTACGTAGTCAGTAAAAACTACTTCCAATCCCAGATTTTTAGCGATCGCCTGATATCCGGGACGTAAAAGGGTCCCCGGTCCAACAACAATTATACGAAATTTGGAGAATTCTTTCTTGACAATGGCTGCCGCCTGGAGCAGTCTTCCCAATCCCTTTCTTTTTTCCAGACGTCCCACAAATAGTATATTGAATTTCCCGTCCAGGAGTTCCTCACGGCGCGGTCCCTCGGGACAGAAATGATGTATATTTATGCCATTCGGAATAATGCGGTAATCGCCCGGCACGAATTTTGAGACGAAATTCAAAGCCGCTTCTGATACTGCTATTCTACCATCCAGTCTGTTTGCCAGTTTTTTCAAGATGGGCTGCAGGAATCTCACTGTCAGTCCGCGTTCATGACACGCATGAAAAGTACCTATATTCACACATGAAGATTGCAGCAGCGCGCTTAGACAAACCATAGGGGTAAATGGTTCATGTAAATGGAGAATATCAAATTTTTCTTCCCTGAGCACCTTACCCATCTGGATGGGCAACCAGGGCGATATGGGGACACGTGCTATTGAGCCGGCGAAGGGAATGGGCACCGGTCTGCCTACAGCATAGATACTCTCATCAAAATAACGTGTGCCGTTTTTCAAGCACGGAGCTACTATTTTCACATTATGCCCATCCTGCATAAAATGTAAGGCTAAATGTGAAATATGATTGACTACCCCACCCGGAAAAGAATAGTCATAGGGGGAAACAAGCCCTATTCTCACTGTGTCATCCTCTCATACTGTACATACAGTTATGAAGCAGGTTTCACGTCGTTTTTCTTTTCTCCATCCTTCACTTTCTTATTTTGAATTTCATCCGGTAATACCGCTGGACGTTTGAGGTCCTTTCCTGCAATAAAGTCTTCAACCAGCAACCGCGCCTCGCTATCCGAATATTGAATGGGCGGCGATTTCATAAAGTAGGAAGCAGGCGCTACAAGCGCTCCTGCCATTCCCCGGTCAAGGGCAAGTTTACAGCATCGTATGGCATCGATAACAACACCGGCTGAGTTAGGGCTGTCCCATACTTCCAGCTTCATTTCCAGATTGAGCGGAACATCACCAAAGGTTCGGCCCTCCATTCTGATATGGCAGAATTTTCTGTCTTCCAGCCAGGGCACATAATCACTGGGGCCGACGTGGATATCATCGGGATTCATCTCATAATCAAGCTGAGAGGTGACGGCATTGGTCTTGGATATTTTCTTGGATTCCAGTCTTTCCCTCTCCAGCATGTTGTAAAAGTCAGTATTGCCGCCGAAATTGAGCTGGTAGGTCCGTTCCAATTTGACTCCGCGGTCACGGAATAATTTGGTGAGTACGCGGTGCGTAATAGTGGCGCCTACCTGAGACTTGATGTCATCACCGATAACCGGCAACCCGGCTTTGGCAAAACGTTTGTACCAATAAGGTTCACGGGCAATAAAGACCGGTATGCAGTTAATCAATCCGCACCCGGCATCCAGTATCTGCTCGATATACCATTTGGTCGCCTCCTCACTGCCTACAGGAAGATAGTTGATGACGACATCTGTTTGTGTATCCTGCAGTACCTTCACGATGTCAACAGTGCTGCCCGGCGCTTTAGTGATAATCTGAGAGAGGTATTTACCCAGCCCGTCATGGGTCATGCCCCTCATCACTTTTACTCCTGATTTGGGGACATCGGTAAACTTGAAAGTATTATTCGGAGAGGTAAAAATAGCCTCGGAGAGGTCTTTCCCTACCTTATTCTTATCGATATCAAAGGCTGCGACAAAATTGACATCGTTAATGTGATAACCGCCGAGGTTAACATGCATGATCCCGGGGATCGATTCATTCGCCTTGGCGTTGCGGTAGTAATAAACACCCTGAATCAACGATGACGCACAGTTGCCTACACCAATGACAGCTACATTTATTTTACTCATATTTGGAATACTCCTTTCATTACTCAAGAAACACTCAGATCCTGTTGTTAATCATCCTGGATTGCAGCCTGCATCCCGGGAGAACGCACAAGCAGCATGGGTAGAGTCGATCCGTGAAGTACTTTTTCAGTTACACTTCCAAATACCCATCTGGCAATTCCGCTCCGCCCGTGAGTAGACATTGTAATCAGGCTGACTATTTTTTCATCAGCATACGAGACTATTATATTCGCAGGGCTGCCAATTGTCACTTTGTACGTGGCATGGATACCTTTTTCAATGAGTCTGGCAGTTATTGCCGTAAGATATTCTTTGCCGGCTTCCTGCAATACTGATATCATATCGGCCAGATCGCTTCCCAGCGCTGTGGTTTCGATCGCTCCGGGTTGACTGATACAGTGCAGTAGTGTGATAGATGCCCCGGTTTTCATTGCGATTTCCTCGGCATAGGGAAGTGCGGCCTCACCCAGATCAGAAGAATCGAGAGGGACCAGAATATTCAGGAATGCTATCTTTTGCAATGGCACATTCTCAAGGCTGTTTTTACTATTGATAAGCAAAACAGGTGTGGGTGACTGGCTCAATACCTTCTCTGCCACACTGCCCATCCACCAGCGCGAAATACCGCCCCTGCCGTGTGTGGCCATTATTATCAGGCCCATACCGTTCTCTTTGGAATAGTCCAGTATGGAATCTGCAGGTCTTCCGTAAAGAATGACAGGGGTAATGCTCATTCCCTCATTTTGAAGGGTGGCGGAGGTATCGCTGATGTAGTCATCAAGCAATTTGTTTATCCTGCGTTGTTTATCCCCTATGCCGATACCGAGCAAATACACTTCAGAGCTGAATCTGGGTGCAATCTCTCGGATATAGGGGAGCACACTCTCACTCTCACTGGAGCCGTCGATGGGAACTAGTATCTTGCTAAACATAACTGTTCAATCATTCAAGCCTTTATATTATATAGGCAGTCTTTCAATACAACAAGATGACGCTCTTGCCGATCCTATCCTGCCCCGGTTAACTGTACGCTGCAATTCAATATCGTATTATCCCTTTTATTGAGCATGTGTGCAACAAGCTGTGTTGTCTTTTATGTCTAATTACATAACCGGATAGCGATAAGACGCCGATATCAGAAAAGAAGATACTCTGTTGCGGGTACGGAAATTCATATCCGCACGCCTGCCCCGCAGGAATCTGCTGGAAGGCAATATTTCAGGTACAGATACAACCGGCTTCGTTCAGCGCCCGCGTATGTTCAGGATCCGCATAATAAAGATGGACGCAATAGCCTGGAATTGCATCTCAACATA
The DNA here is from genome assembly GCA_964519615.1 of uncultured Dehalococcoidales bacterium. GTDB lineage: Bacteria > Chloroflexota > Dehalococcoidia > GIF9 > UBA5629 > CAZFIM01. Next base: position 21,779 of record CAZFIM010000033.1, on the reverse strand, counting down.
TACAGATGGATAAATACACTTTAGCGCCTGAATTAATGTGTCTATTCCAGGCGGCTTAATAGTATTAAAAGAGGTCTGTATTAGCTTTTGCCTATGCGAAATACCTTGGTCCCGCAACCAGGACATACTCCACGAGTGGCAGGACGGCCGTTTTTCAGTGTTACATTCTGAGGATTCTTGATCTCCACCTTCTTGCGACATTTGAAACAGTATGCCTGAGCCATTTCACTCCCTCCTCAATATACACTTAGCCACATTCAATTATATATGACCTGTCAAGATAGAACTAGATAGAATTTGCTTCTTGTGCCAGCACAGTTTCCGGATGCCATAAATCCTGTACCTGTTTATACCGTAAAATTGCTGTCAGAGTACCTTCTTTGCTATATGCACGGCACAGGTCTGCAGTTACCTTTCTGTAGCTTTCAAGTCTGATTGATACTCCTGTTTTAACAGCAGACTCCTGGCATGCATCGAGAGTAACAGTCCCCATAGCGGTAAGCGGTCTATCCGGAGGGATAAGGATTTTATCAAATTCGCCGCGTTCAAATATGTTTCCGATCTCGTCAAGCCCCAGAGCATCATCTATGGAAAAAGGGCCGGAGGCAGTTCTGGTCAATTGCGCAAGATAAGCACCGCAGCCAAGCTGCATGCCGATATCGTGCGCCAGTGAGCGAATATAGGTACCTTTAGAGCATTCAACGGTGAAGGTCGCAAAAGGCAGCTGAAAACTTGCCAGGCTTAAAGCGAATATAGTGACTTTTCTCGCTTCAGGCTGCACATGGACGCCGGCGCGGGTCAGGTCACACATGCGTTCGCCCTTATATTTCAGGGCGCTGTATACAGGGGGAACCTGAAGAATCGTCCCCCTCAAACGGGAGAGGATATTTGCTACCTGTTCCGCCGTGATGTTTGCAGTGTCTGCCCGGTTGGTGACAGCACCTTCACCGTCATAGGTTTCTGTGGCAATGCCCAGGCAAATCCGGGCGAGATAAGCCTTGCGGCCGTCGGCGAGATAGCGGGCCAGACGTGTTGCCCTGCCCAGACAAAGCGGCAATACCCCTGTAGCAAACGGATCGAGCGTACCCAGATGTCCGACCCGTTTCTCCCCGGACAGACGTTTTATCCGGGCGACAACACCAAAAGATGTTTTGCCGGCCGGTTTGTCAACATTAATAAATCCATCAAGACTCATCTGTACCGTCTTGTAAGAGTGCCTGGTCGATAAGATTAAGCATTCTCGCGCCGTGCTCAATGGAATCATCAAGCTCAAAGGTCAGCTCGGGGATAAACCTGAGCACAAGATGTTTACCGAGTTCTCTGCGTAGAAAACCCTTTGCTGCTTTTAAACCCTTTAATACATCCTGGGCATTATCAGCTTCTTGTCTCATCACACTGACGTAAATTTTCACCTGCTTCAAATCGTCGCTAGTGGTTACGCCGGTAATGGAGATGAAATTCCTCAGCCGCGGGTCATTGGCCTGTTCCTGAAGGATTACGCTGATTTTTTGCCTGATAAGGCTACTTACTCGTTCGGCGCGTCTAGTCATCAGTTTCTCCTACGTGGCGGGCAATCATCATTTACAAGCGGAAGGAGAAGACAAAGTATAAACTCTGCGATCAGGCTACCTGTTCCATTCGGTAGAATTCGATGATATCACCTACCTGAATATCAGAAAATCCTGTAATACCAACGCCGCATTCGAGGCCGGTGGTTACTTCTTTTACATCGTTTTTAAAGCGCTTGAGACTATTAACATGTGATTCATTAATAGCCGTTCCATTGCGGATGACTCTGGTTAAAGAATCACGGCTCGCCTTGCCTTCCTTGATAACAACACCGGCAACTCTGCCTTTCTTGGTATCGAAGACTGCACGGACCTCCGCATGCCCCTCGATAACCTCGGCTATGGTTGGCTCAAGCATTCCTGCAAGGGCTTTTTCAACATCACCGATCAACTCGTATATAACATCATAGTAACGGATTTTTATACCTTCAGCTTCAGCCAGGCGCTGCGCACCCGGCTCTGCCCGTGTATTGAAGCCGATGATAATACCGCCGGAAGCCAACGCCAGCATAACATCGCTTTCAGTGATGCTGCCGCTGCTGGTGTGCATTACTTTTACTCTGACTTTATCATCGCTAAGTCGCTCAAGAGAATCACGTATAGGTTCAATACTACCCTGAACATCGGTTTTTAAAACGATGCTGAGCTCTTTAATCTCTCCGGAGCTTATCTGTGCAGAGACGTCACTTAAACTTAATGCTCTTGTTGAGCTGACATATTCCTGATGCGCGCTTCTGTATTTCTCCAGTAAAATACGTGCCTCACGCTCGTTTTTCACTACTTTAAATATATTGCCTGCTTGTGCCACATCATTGAGGCCGAGAATTTTTGCAGGGGTTGCCGGCTCTGCCTTCTTAAGCGGTTTCCCCGTATCATTGAACATGGCTTTTACTTTTCCGTACGTATTGCCGATAACAACGATATCGCCAACCTTGAGGGTTCCCTTTTGCACCAGCAGCGTTGCCAGAGGACCCATGGTCTTATCAAGCTTGGCCTCGATAGTCACGCCTTCAGCCGGTCCTTCAGGATTAGCTTTAAGCTCGAGGATATCTGCCAGCACAAGAAGGTTCTCAAGTAAATCGTGAATACCCTCTTTCTTTTTAGCAGAGACCGGTACGCATATGGTATCTCCACCCCATTCTTCGATAAGAAGTCCCTGGTCTGCAAGTTGCTGCTTGAGCTTATCGACATTGGCATTGGCCTTATCGATCTTGTTGATAGCAACGATAATAGGTACTTCCGCTGCCCGGGCATGATTTATCGCTTCAACTGTCTGCGGCATTATGCCGTCGTCGGCAGCCACTACCAGAATGGCAATATCGGTAGATTGAGCCCCTCGCGCCCGCATGGCCGTAAAGGCCTCATGGCCGGGCGTATCAAGAAAGGTGATCTTCCTGCCGTCCAGCTCCACCTGATAAGCGCCGATATGCTGCGTAATAGCTCCAGCTTCGGTATCGATTACATTAGATTTTCTGATAGCATCAAGCAGGCTGGTTTTCCCATGATCGACGTGCCCCATAATAGTAATGACCGGCGCTTTGGGAGCCAGCTTAGAATCTTTAACGGTTTCAGCACTTTTTGCTCTGGATGACGCAGCCTGTTTTTCAGCTTTGAACCCAAAATCAGCCGCGATAAGCGCAGCGATGTCGAAATCAATACTCTGATTGATATTAGCCATAATGCCGTTACGCATCAGCTGCTTGATAATATCTATAGGGTTAACACTGATAATATCTGCCAGTTGTTTTACCGATAGTGCCGATGGTAATGTAACCACGCGCACTGATCTGGTTTCACGCTTCGGTTTCTGCTGTGCCTCACTTTGATTAGTGGTCAATATCTTCCATCCTCACTATCAGTCCTCTGATTCCGCTTTTCTCGGCAGACTCTGTGCAAAATTCCAGAGCGCCTCACTATCTTCTGCCCTGAGCGTTGTGCGCAGAGCGTATTCCAGTCTTTTTTTCTGCAAACCCTGTTCCCAGCATTCAAATACCGGACATAAATAAGCTCCCCGCCCCACCTTCTTGCCTCCCTGATCGATTGTTACTTTATCGTCATGGCATACCAGACGTATCAAGCCCTTCTTGTCCTGAGCCCGCCGGCAGGCGATACAACTTCTCTGCGGAACTTTTCTGCTCCCGACAGATTGTTTATTCGTATTAGCTTTCGAATTCATCATCTTTCGAATATGATACTTTTTTCGCTTTGCCTTTTTTGGCCTTTTTATCTTTCAGGTCGATGTCTTTTCTGCCCTTTTTCCTGCCTGAGGACATCTTGGAAGGTAGAATATCCTCGGCAAAGCGTATCTTGGTTGCCGCATTTTGCTCGGGCAGGTGCAGGCTGGAAGAGAGGACGAACTCCAGGTCGCTTACGGTAATCTGTTCCCCTTCTTCCTCTTCCTCCTCTATCACTTCCTCCTCCAGTTCTTCCAATACGAACTCGTCGGTTATACCCATATCGGATATGGCGCCGGCTGTTTCAGCAGTAACCTCTTCCTGCACTGCCGCTGTTTCCTTGCCGGCCCCGGCTGCCGCAGCCTCAATTTCTTCAGCAGGCAGCACTGCCGCCTCAGGCTCAACCGTAGCTTCCTCTTTTTCAGACGCAGCAATTTTAGCCTGACTTGCTCTTTCCGCTTCCATAACAGAGAGGCTCTTAATATCTATACGCCAGCCCGTCAATTTTGCAGCTAGCCTGGCATTCTGGCCTTCCTTGCCAATCGCCAGTGAAAGCTGCTTATCAGGTACTGATACAAGGGCGGTATTTTCCGCTTCATTGAGTTCCACGCTGCTTACCTGCGCAGGACTGAGAGCATTTGCTATCATAACTGTTGGATCATCAACCCACTCTATCACATCTATTTTTTCATCATTAAGCTCATTGACGATGTTTTGTATGCGTATACCGCGCAGACCGACACAACAGCCTACAGGGTCGATACCTTCCTGCCGTGCAGCTACCGCTACCTTGCTGCGGTGGCCGGCTTCACGTGCTACGGCACGTATTTCTACCGCGCCGCTGTATATCTCCGGTACCTCCAACTCGAACATCCTGCGCAAAAGGCTGCGGTGAGCGCGAGACACAATAATTTGAGGACCTCTGGCTGTCTTGGTAACTTCCATAAGATAGAATTTTAGCCTCTGTCCCGTGCGGTAACGCTCATTATGTATTTGTTCGCTGTGTGGTAATAACGCTTCCGCTTTTCCTATGTCTACGTATATCTGATCCTGTGTAATACGCTGGATCATGCCCGTGATAACATCTCCCTCTCTGCAGGTGAACTCTTCAAAGATGGCATGATGCTCCGCCTCATGCAACCTTTGCAGAATTACCTGTCTGGCCGTCTGAGCAGCAATGCGGCCTGCATTCGGAGGTGTTGCCTCTATATTAAGGACCTCATCCAGCCGGGCTGCCCTATCGATCTTCTGGGCATCGGATAATGATATCTCATGAATGGGATCGGAGGAAGTTTCTACTACAAGTTTGCGAACAAAGACTTTAACTCCACCGGTATTGGGATCGATTTTAACGGCAACGTCCTGTCCAGCGGAAAAGGTATCTTTTTTGTATGCAGAGACAAGTGCTGACTCCACTGCAGACAGCACTACCTCTTTGGAGAGGTTCTTCTCAGCCGACAATTGGGTAATGGCGACCATAAATTCTGTTTTCATTGTTCACCAGACCCCACTTTCTATTTGCCTGTTAACAAAAAAGTGGGGGACGTGCCCCACTTTTTTTTAAAAACTCTTCTATTCTTTAGCGATTCTTACTTCAGTACTATATCATAATCAAACCCAAAAATCAACTTTTAAGAGCGCAGGATTATTCCATGCATTCAATATCAGCCGTTAACACTGCCGGGAGAGGCGATGGATTCTGCCTGCTGCGGGAAAAATGCTCGAACCTGTTCAATTATACCTTTGGCATCCAGATGATAACGGGCGCGCAGTACCGATTGGGGGCCGTGCTCGACAAATTCATCCGGTATTCCTATGCAACTGGTTTCGACAAGCCCGATATTAGAGTTATGAATCAGAGCAAGCACAGAACTGCCGAATCCCCCATAAAGGGTATTCTCTTCAATGGTAATGACTTTTTTCGTTCGTGCCGCTACATCAAGAATAAGGCGGTTATCCAGAGGCTTGGCAAAGCGGGCGTTCACAACGGAGGCCTCAATGCCCATTCCCTCAAGCTCTTTCGCTGCCTGCAAAGCCGGGAAAACTGTGGAACCTATGGCGATGAGGGCGATATCATTACCTGAATGTATCAGGTCTCCTTTGCCGATGGGCAGTTCATGCAGCTCTTCATCCAGCGGGATGCCTGCCCCGGAACCGCGGGGATAACGAATAGCAAAAGGATGAGATGAGTGTATCGCGGTATAGATTAAATGCTGGAGCTCGTTCTCGTCCCTGGGGGCAGATACGATCATGCGGGGCATAAGGGTTAAATAAGAGAGGTCGAAAATGCCCTGATGTGTTTTGCCGTCATCTCCAACAATGCCCCCGCGATCTACGGCAAATATAACCGGCAAGTCCTGAAGGCATACATCGTGAAGAATTTGATCGAAGCCCCGCTGCAGGAAGGTTGAATAGATGGCTACGATGGGTTTGTAGCCTCTTGTTGCCAGCCCTGCGGCCATCGTTATGGCGTGCTCTTCACAGATGCCCACATCGAAGAACCTCTCCGGAAATTCAGCGGCCACCGGCTCCAAACAGTTTCCATCCAGCATCGCGGCCGTAATGACGGCAATTTTCGGGTCATCTCTGGCCAATCTGAGGACGGTTTGTGAAAATACCTCACTGTAGGTGATAGCCTTCTTTTTCTGCCCGCCGGGGGATACACTGTGGAAAAGGCCGGGTGATTCCTCAGCTTTTTTGTATCCCTTGCCTTTGGTGGTGACAATATGAACGAATGAAGGCGCGGCATCGTTAGACTGCGCTTGTCTGAGCGCGGTCTCAATATCACCGATATTGTGGCCGTCGACAGGACCTATATAGGTAAAACCCAGCTCTTCCCAGATCATCTTGGGCATGACCACAGCCTTGGCTCCCAGAGTCATTCGCTCATAGGTCCAGTTCATTAATCTACCTAATCTGGTCCTGGAGAGAAAACGCTGGGCCTCTGTCTTGGCTTTGCGAATGCGGTGGTCCATCCGTATGGTATTGAGCCTGCGCGAAACAGCGCCGACAGTAGGGGAGATAGACATGCCGTTATCGACGAGAACGACAATGAGTTTTTTACGTAAATGGCCGGTGTGATTCATTGCCTCATAGGCCATGCCGCCTGTCAGGGCGCCATCGCCGATTACGGCGATAACATCGTATTTTTCCCCGGCCATATCTCGCGCCACGGCAATGCCCAGCGCGGCTGAAATAGATGTGCTGGTATGGCCTGTACCGAAAGGATCGTGCTCGCTTTCCTTAGGGTCAGGGAATCCGGAAATTCCCCCGTACTGCCTGAGCGAGGCAAAAAGCGGTCTGCGGCCTGTAAATAATTTATGCGTGTAACTCTGATGCCCCGCATCCCAGATAATTTTATCCCGGGGGCTATCAAAAACGCGGTGCAGTGCAATAGTGAGCTCAACAGCACCCAGATTGGACGCCAGATGCCCTCCGTTGGTAGTAACGGTATCCATCAGCAATTCTCTGATTTCAGAGCTGAGAGTGATTAGCTCGGTGCGGCTCAGTCTTTTCAGGTCCTGCGGGCTATTAATACTGTCAAGCAATCCTGCCATGATCTATTCTTATAGTGTCCTCTTGCCTGTACAGGCTGTGTGTCCGTATACCCGGATTTTTCAAGCCTGCTATTCTGTGTATTATCTTTGTTAAAATTCTCTGCCGTCAATATAAATTATTATACCGTATTCTCCCCGAAGACAAGGTTGAAAATACCGTGTAATGATTACTAAACCCGGCCAAAACGGCGCTGACGCTTGCTGTAATCGATAAGTGCCTTCTCCATCTCGTCTCTATTAAAATCCGGCCATAAAACAGGAGTGAAATAAAGCTCGGCATATGCCGCTTGCCACAGCAGAAAATTGCTCAGCCGCCTCTCCCCGCCTGTACGTATGATAAGATCTGGATCGGGAAAATCAGCGGTATAGAGATATCGTTTAATCATAGCTTCATCGATATCATCTACCCCGGCACCGCTCCGCACGATGCTCTTTAAAGCTTTCACTATCTCGTTTCTTGAGCCGTAGTTAAACGCCAGCGCCAGGTTGAGATTGGAATTGTCCTTTGTCAGGTCCGTCGCCTCATGGATTTTCTCCTGTATATGGAGGGGCAAGCCATCTCTACTGCCCAGATGGTGGATTTTTATCTTCTTCTCCAGAGCAATGCGGATGCCGTATTCAAGGTTTTCTTCCAGCAGCTTGAGGATGCCTTCCACCTCTTCCTTAGGGCGGTTCCAGTTTTCCGTTGAAAAGGCAAACAGCGTGAGATAAGGGATTCCGTAATATATGAAGGTTTCAACAATCTCTTCTACGGAGCCTGCACCCTTCTTGTGTCCTGCCACTCTGGGAATATGATGGTTTTTGGCCCAGCGGCCGCTGCCGTCCATGATTATGGCTACGTGACCGGGAAGAAGTTCTTTGGGTATGTTCGATGCTGTATTCAGCTTGCTTACGAGTTCCATTATTATTCAGCCTGATGCAAGATTATTCTGGTTAACGGCTTATTATAACATTTATACGCTGCTGACATGGAAAAAAGGATTACCTTACAACAGGCGAAATGAGGCATTACACTAGAACCGGCCTGCAGATTACCAATTACCAGTACAACTCATCCATGGGCACCGTAATTCTCAAGCCGGTTATTGAAAACGGATAAAATAAAAGGCCAGATACTGCACAGACAAATATCTGGCCCTTATTTACTTGTGTTGTCGGCGAACCCTAGCTTTTGCCTATTCTGAACATTTTGGTGCCGCAATCGGGACACACACCCTGGGTTGCCGGTTTGCCATTTTTCATGGTGATGGCTTTCGGGTTTTTCATCTCTTTTTTTGCGCGGCACTTCATGCAATATGCTTGCATTCGTTCACCTCCTTAATAGTGCTAAATATGATAATAAGCATTTGTTTCTGAAATGTCAATACTCTCAAGCCTCTTTGCCGTCCCTTTTTTCTGCATTCGTGTCCAAATAGCCATTTTTCAGGTATTTTTACTTGCTGCGCAAGTATGAATAAGGTTTTATAGCGCTGCCCGTTATATAAAATACTGCTTTCACATAACTATTGACAGACTCATATATCGGTGCTAGTATGCGAGCGTACTTACATCGTATAGCGATGCATCCCGGCCGTTAATTAACCGATACCGTCATTGTATTGCATCATTCTTTAATTGCGGGAGAGATGATATGGCAGTGAAGATTATCACCGACAGCACGTCAGATCTGCCTGCTGAAGTGGCTAAAAAGTTGGGAATAACGGTCGTGCCGCTTCATATACATTTCGGCAATGAAACATTCAAAGACGGCGTGGATATTAGCACCGATGAATTTTACCGCAGATTGACTGAGAATAAAATTTATCCCAGCACGTCGGCACCTCCGCCTAAGGAGTTCATGGAAGCATTCGATAAAGCCGCTGAGGAAGCGGAAGAGATTGTGGTGTTAACTATTTCCTCCAGGCTGAGCGCGACATATCAGTCTGCTTTAAAGGCAAAGGATGCGTGGGAAGGCAGGGCAAAGCTGGAGGTCATCGATTCTCGCTCCGCCATAATTGGACTCGGGCTGATTGCCATCGCCGCTGCCAAAGCTGCCGCTGCAGGCGGCACCCTTGAGGCTGTGCGGCACGTGGTTAACAACTGTATACGCAGGGTGGATTTCCGCATGGTATTCGATACGCTTGAATATCTGAGGCGGGGAGGGCGTATAGGCAGTGCCCAGGTCTTTTTAGGCTCTATGCTCAAGATCAACCCTGTCATCACCTTAAGGGACGGGATTACTGAAGCCGTTACCAGACTTCGTTCCCGGGAGAAATCGCTTGACTATCTGGTGGAGTACGTTTCCGGGTTCAATGAGATCGAGGAAATGGCCATAGAATACGCCACCACACCGGACGAGGCGGAGATGATCGCCTCCAGACTTGCACAATATTATCCGCCTGAGAAAATTTACCGTTTACAGGTAAGCCCTGTTATAGGGACCAATGTGGGACCGCGGGTGCTGGGTGTGGGTGTACTACCGGGGATGAAGCTTGCAGCGGATGAGAAATAGCATCCGGGGGCATTTACGCTTTATATCCTGAAAAAGTCACCCGCTCAGGCCACCGGTGTTTTTTGTTTGTCCGGAGGCGGTGCGCCGCCGAACTCCTTGAGCCTGTGTGCGTTTTTGACGATGAGCAGCACGATTAGAAGCCCGAGATATATTTGCAGTTCCACCACATCCCTATAGTAGAGCCAGGTAAAGAACATAAGCACCGGCGCCGCAACACAAATAACGAGAAAGAGCAGTTTAATGAAGCGCCGACGCAGTATCACCAGCGGGATTCCCAGCAAAACGAATACCGTGACCATGGCCAGAGGTGCCAGAACGAAATGGATACCCATAATCGTAGCTACACCCTGTCCCCCCTTAAAGCCGATAAACACTGGAAATACATGCCCTAAAATAGCGGCCATAGCCACGCCCAGAACCCATACATAGCTTAAGCCCAGCAGCTGCGCTATCCACACGGCAAGAGCCCCTTTGCCCATATCGACAGCCAGCACAACGATACCCTGCCAGATGCCCACCCTCCTCAATACGCTGCCGCCGCCCACATTGCCTATATCAATAGTGCGGATATCGACACCCCTGCACCATCTGGTCATCAAATACGCTGTAGGTATGGAGCCCAGCAGATAGCCTATGACGAGTGCGATAATCTCTGTTAGCATAATTGAAGTCCTAATACCGCTTCCCGATTATATCAGAAAACGGTGATATGATGCGCTTCCCTGCCGAATCGAACGCCATTTTACAATGGAGCTGCCTGCAGAACACGATACCCACTATATCAGCAGTGAAGGTAAAGAGAGAGGTTTATTTTCAGTTATATCTCTCCCTTACTGTTAAACTTTTATTAACACTCAGAAAACCCATTCTCAAAGTTGTTGTTCTGTGCTATGGTAGAGAGAGTAAAAAATGGTACTGAATACTATAATAGTGACTCAGGGCAGTCTCCCGCCGCACCCCGGCAAATGGTATCGGCCGTATAATCCGATAGGCTAGCTCTCTATGAGATTCAGTAACGCTGCGAGGAGATGATGATGCAGAAGTCAATAATAATTATCGGTGCCGGTATCGCAGGGCTTGCCTGCGGCTGCTACGGGCGGATGAACGGCTATAAAACTACTATTCTTGAAATGCATGACAAACCGGGAGGGCTGTGCACGTCGTGGGCACGCAAAGGGTACACCGTCGACGGCTGCGTACACTGGCTGGTAGGCAGTAGTCCCGGCAGCTACATGTACCGGCTGTGGCAGGAGCTGGGGGCGGCCAGGGAATGGTGCATCTTCGACCATGATGTATTTTGCCGCATTGAGGGAGAGGACGGGCAGGTATTTACCGTCTATACAGATATCGACCGTCTAAGCGCTCATATGAAAGAGCTTGCCCCAGAAGACACGGCCGTTATCGATGAACTGGCGCAGGGGCTGCACCATATCACGCGCATCTCTATGAAAGCTGATAAACCGGCGGAGCTGGCCACCATTTTCGACAGGATAAAAATGATCGGTACCATGCTGCCTCACGCCGGATTTTTCCGTAAATGGGGCCGCCTCAGCCTTCAGGAATTCGCTGCCCGTTTTAAGAATGACTTTGTGCGCCGTGCGCTTCTCCTGCTCTTCGATATGCCCGATTTCCCCATGATAGCTTTCCTTTTTACCTTCGGCTGGCTCCATAACCGCGAAGCGGGATATCCCATCGGCGGCTCTCTACAATTTGCGCGCTCTATCGAGAAACGCTATCTGGAGTTGGGCGGTGAGATCCGCTACAAATCGCCTGTTGCCAAAATACTGGTTGAGAGCGGCAAGGCACTTGGCGTCCGCTTAGCTGACGGCAGCCAGCAGCGGGCTGATTTTGTCATCTCTGCAGCAGATGGGCATACCACCATCTTCGATATGCTGGAAGGCAAATACTGCAATGATACCGTCAGGGGCTATTACAAAAATATGCTGCCTTTCCCTCCCCTGGTATTCGTAGGATTAGGCGTGGCTATGAATTTTGCTGATGTGCAGCCGTCTGTGGCGGGTATAAGCATTCCGCTTCCCAATCCCATAACGATCGCCGGCAAGGAGGAAAGACGGTTGAGTGTAAGTATTCACAGTTACGATCCTACCCTGGCGCCGGAGGGGAAAAACGTGCTGACCGTCATGTTTACCACCGATTATGATTACTGGAAGCGGTTGAAGGATGACCCTGAGCGTTACAAAGCGGAAAAGAAGGCAATCGCAGATAAAGTGGTTGAGGCGCTTTCCCGGCGCTTTCCGGACCTGGCAGACAAGGTGGAGATGGTGGATGTGGCCACACCCGCAACCTTCGAGCGCTATACCGGCAACTGGAGGGGAAGCTTCGAAGGCTGGCTCGTCACGCGCAAGACGATGATGATGCGCATGAAAAAAACGCTCCCCGGTCTGAGCAATTTCTATATGGCCGGGCAGTGGGTATCACCGGGAGGCGGACTGCCGACAGGGGCAATAGACGGACGTAATGTCATGCAGATCATCTGTCACAAAGACGGCAAGGCATTCAACACCAGCGTACCATAATTGCCCGTAGTTCTTTTGTTAAGCAAGAATCAGGAGTAAGATATACCGGTGAAAACACAGGAGGGCGGTAATGCATAAAAGAAAAATAATCTTCACAATAGCGGCTGTTACCCTCAGTCTGCTTATTGTGTTTTTGACAGGATGCCGGCCCGGCCCCGCCGATAAGGACGCACGCGGCGGGCGCGATATACTGTACCAGGTATCCACCATAGACGCTCTGCTGGGCGGCCTCTATGACGGCATACTCTCCTATGGCGAGCTGCAGCGCTACGGCGATATGGGGCTGGGCACATTTACCGCCCTCGACGGGGAGATGGTGGCGGTAGACGGTATCTTTTATCAGGTGAAAATGGACGGTAAAGCGTATAAGGTGGCGGACGATATGCAGACACCGTTTGCCTGCGTGACCTTCTTCGATGCTGATTTAAAGCAGAATGTGCCTTCCGGGACGGATTTCAACGGTCTGGAGGCATATATCGACAGCATCATGCCCACGCAAAACATTTTCTACGCTATCGTAGTCGAAGGTACATTTTCATATATGAAGACCAGAAGCGTCCCCGCGCAGGAAAAACCGTACCCGCCGCTTGCGCAGGTTACTCCTCATCAGGCCGTGTTCGATTTTAAAAATGTAGAGGGAACGGTTGTCGGCTTCCGCTGCCCGGATTATGTCAGCGGCCTTAATGTGGCAGGCTATCATCTGCACTTTCTCACCGCTGATAGAAGCGCAGGCGGTCACGTGCTTGAGCTTGAAACGGCGGACGCCGCTCTTATGCTGGATGATACATCTGAATTCACCATGGTGCTGCCCGGAAAGAGTACCGGCTTCTACACCATGGATTTTACGCCTGATACCTCCGATGCGCTGCAGGGAATAGAGCGGTAGACAGCAGGAGGTAACTGTTACTCCTCGTAACCGGTCGTTACCTGTGTGACTTTGCCGCTGCGGTCGCAGATATATGTGCCGTTTGTCGTCTTTGAGGGATAGTAATTCGTATCCGGAGAGCCGTTTCCGTCATAGTCATGAAGATAGAGTACGTAACCTACTCCGGCCGCCCCGTGAGCAGTGGTGATATCGGGGAAGCGCTGCATATTGGCGGTGGGAACTGTCACCGGGTTTTCAATAACGCTCAGACCGTTGTTTCTCATCATTATGTCCACTGCTTCCTGGACTGCATTCATCTCTGTCATCACTGCTGTCTCCGCCGCATCGAGCGGGAGCGGCACCGCCTCGACCTCTTCCGGCTGAGGTTCCTCTGATACTTCCTCTGCCGCTTCTTTCGGCTCCGCTGCGGGCGTTGCTGCCTGCTCTGATTCCGGCATCATTACATTGCCGGTAATGTCAGGGTCCAGCGGATTGGCGTCATGAGAATCCCAGTAACCGTCTTTATCGCTATCGACATCATTGGGATCTGTCCCCGCTTTTGTCTCCTGTGAATCGGTCCAGCCGTCTCCATCAGAATCGATCCCGTAGCCGTATTCCTCCAGGTCCGTACAGGAAGGCAGGAAGAGCCCCAGACAGAGTATAACCGCGATAAACTGTAAAAGGTGTGTTTTTTTCACCGTTGCTTGCCTCTATTGTTGTTAATAATCATATCGATCAATTTAGACTATGCTTATGATATACCAAATCTATCCGCATGAACAATTGACCGGAGCTTGAGGCAGTGCCCCTGCTTGAGATCCATCATGGTTTGTTTGCACAAAACCACGATCAACTCTCATCCTCTGTCACCACATGATGTTTGCGCAGCGGTATCTCCTTCAGAAAGAGATTGGCGATAAAGGCGAAAGCTATGGTGATAAGACCGATGAGAAAGACCCATGATATGGCTGAGGAAAGAGCATGGCGCAATATATCCATAAACTTTTCGAAATAGGAGGATGCGCCCGGCGCTATTTGCATTATCATAACCTTGAGCTGCTCCTGTGCATCAGGGCTCATCAGCGCTTGCGGATTATGATAGAGAGCATCGAGTTTTTCTGCGGGTATCATGGCCTTGAACGTCTGCGGAATACGGCTGTCCATCTCCGCAGCAAAGCGGTTGCTCATGACGGAGCCGAAGATGGCAAGGCCTATCGAGCCGCCGATAGACCTTACGAACGCAGTCGCGGAGGTGGCTACGCCCAGTATGCTGTAGGATACCGCATTCTGGACGGCGATAGTATAGAGCGGCAAAATAATGCCCAGGCCGAAGCCGGTAATGATAATATTGATAACGGCCTGCCCGTAGCCGGTATCGGGCGTCATGCGCGATAAGAGATAGAGGCCTGCCCCCATCCCCACCAGACCGGCTATGCCCTGCAGTTTGTAATGTCCCCCCGCCCGTGAAAGCACCTGCCCGGAGGTGATGCTGCCGCCTACTACTCCCAGCATCATGGGGGTCAGAAAGCTGCCGCTGGCAGTGGCGGTTGCGCCAAGCACGCCCTGAAAAAAGAGCGGTATGAAGATAATGCTGCCGAACATACCGAAGGCGGTAAAAAATACCGTCAGCAGCGAAACGGCCACAATCCGGTTTTTAAACAATGAAAGGGGTATTATAGGTTCCTGCGCTTTGCTCTCGATAATAATAAACAGCACTATCATGGCTGCGGCGAAAACGAGCATACCCAAAATCTGCGGGGAGAGCCAGTCATAGTCCACACCCGCCCATGTGAGCGCCAGCAGCAGAGGTACCACACCCAGCACGAACGCCGCCACTCCCATATAGTCTATTTTGTGGCTGGTATGCTGAGGTTTGATATCAGGAAAGAAGAGTATAAATAGGGCGATTATCACCAAACCGAGGGGTATATTGATAAAGAAGACCCAGTGCCATGATACCGAATCCGTGAGAAATCCCCCCAGAGTCGGCCCCACCACGGAGGAGATGCCGAATACGGCGCTGATCATGCCCTGATATTTACCGCGCTCTGCCGGCGGGAAAAGATCGCCGACAACAGTGAAGGCGTTTGCCATCATTATACCGGCGCCGAATCCCTGCACGGCGCGGGCGACGATCAAACGTGTCATGGTATCGCTCAGCCCGCAGAGAAGGGATGCTATGGTGAAAACGGCAAGTCCCGCAAGATAGAACTTCTTGCGTCCGTACATATCGATAAGTTTGCCGGTTATGGGTATGGAGACGGCCGATGTGATGATATAGGCGGTGGTAACCCAGGTATAATGGGTAAAACCGCCCAGGTCGCTGATAATGCGCGGCATAGCTGTGCCCACTACCGTCTGGTCAAGCGAGCTCAGGAACATGGCCAGCATCACGCCTGTCATGGTGATATAGAGCTGCCGTCTGGGCAGCGCACGAAGGCCGGAGGTAACCGGTACCTTACTCATATATTTTTTATCCCTGCCCGCCGCTAAGAATTGCTTTTTTCATCAGTCTGCATAAAAACCTGTTAAGTATACAATGTCGCCGGATATGCGGTCTAATCATCCGCCATGCAATCTCTTATAGCGGAAGGAAATATGTAAAAATATACCCTGCAGCCGCTTGTCACCCTTCCTCTTCTCTGCTATGCTCACCCTTAGTATGAGCACAGCCGCCGCAATGAAGACAACATCCGGCGAGCCCGGATATGCCGATTTCATCAAGATCACCATCCTCGGCCTTGCCATATCGGCGTTATGGAACGGCATGGGCAGCATTATTATGCCGCTGCGCGTTCTGGATGTGGCCGGCGAGACGCGTAAGAACACCTATCTGGGCCTGCTCACTTTTACCGGCCTGGTGCTGGCTGTAATCGTGCAGCCTCTGGCAGGTGCATTCAGCGACAGCAGCCGCAGCATATGGGGCAGACGGCGGCCTTACATTCTGGCAGGGATGGCTGCGGCCGTAATACTGCTGCCGCTGCTTGGTTTGTCCGGCAGCTATGCCGCCCTGTTTTCAGCCTACTGCCTGCTGCAGATAGCGAGCAACACCGCTCACGGGCCCTGGCAGGGGCTGATACCTGACCTTGTACCTGCGTCAAGGCGCGGGCGCACATCCGGTGTCAAGGGATTGGTGGAGGCGCTGGGGGCGCTGGCGGGCATACAGATGGTCGGCTATTTCCTGAGCGGGCGCTTCGCCGGGCCGCCCGGCAGCAGCATGGGGCTTGCCCTCGCAGTGCTCGCATTTTTAATGCTGGGAACGATGCTGGTTACCATATTGACCGTAAAGGAGCAGCCGGGGGGTAAAGCCGCTCATCCCGGCTTGAGGGCGGTCATTTATACCACTTTTAAAATCGATTGCCGCTCAAACCCCGGTTTTATACCTTTTTTAATCTCACGTTTCCTGTTTCTTATGCCGCTTGTGGTACTGCGCACCTTCGGCCTTTATATGCTGAGGGACTTTATCGGCATTGCCGATCCGGTGGCCGCGGTTGCCGACCTGATGGTGGTAGTGGGCATCTGTTCGATCGTGCTGGTGTATCCGGCAGGACGTCTCTCAGACCGTGTAGGCAGAAGGACTATCGTCTCCGGGGCCGGAATTGCCGGAGCAGCGGGGATTATTCTCATCTATGCCGCTCATTCCTATCCCGGCGTGATGGCGGGGGGAGCGCTGCTGGGCATCGCCAACGGTGCCTTCATGAGCGCTAACTGGGCTATGGCTACTGACCTGGTGACCGAAGGCTCCGAGGCGCGCTACCTCGGTCTTACCAATCTGGCTACGGCGGGCGCAAGCGCTATTGCCAATCTGACCGGGCCGCTAATAGATTTTCTTAATACGTTTTCACTTAATCTGGGGTACCAGGTAATATTGCTGTCATGTGCCGTATTTTTCACCGCAAGCTCACTGCTCATGCTGCGGACGCGCGGCAAGGCATAAAGTAAAAGATTGTCTGCTGCGCTAGGATGCCTTCTGATATTTACGGCGTATGCGCGATACGGCAAAATAGATGAGCATGGCCACACCGCTTAAAAGGATTATAGTCGCCCCTGAGGCGAGATCGAGTATATAAGAAAGCCATATTCCGCCGAAGGTAAATACCGCACCGAAGAGGACGGCCAGCCACATCATTGTCCTTATATTGTGGGTGAACTGCCGCGCCAGCGCAGCGGGGATGGTGAGTAAAGAAATAACCAGAATCATGCCCACCACCCGCAGCAGCACCACCACCGTTAAAGCGATCATGGCCAGCAGCAGCAGGTACAGGGTTTCCACGGGCAGCCCTATTACCGTGCTGAACTCCTCATCGAAACAAACGGCAAGGAAGTTTTTATACAGCGCTATCACCAGCCCGATGATGATCAGGTCCAGCACCAGTATCAATATAAGGTCTGAGGTGGGCACAGTCAGTATGTTGCCGAAGAGGTAGCTGAACAGGTCGGGCGCGTAGCCCGGAGCAAGACCGATGAATATTATACCCAGCGCCATGCCCATTGCCCAGATAATGCCGATGGTGGTATCTTCAGGCAGAGAGGTACGCCGGGTTAACAGGCCCATGCCGAGAGCGGAGGCAAGGGCAAAGACCAATGCTCCCAGTACGGGATTGATACCGGCTAAGTATCCCAGGCCTATTCCGCCGAAAGAGGCATGAGCTATTCCTCCGCTGATAAAGACAATCCTTTTACTGACCACATAGGTGCCCACAATGCCGCAGGCAACTGACGCCAGCAGCCCCACGATCAGGGCGTTTCTCATAAAATCGTACTGCAGTATCTCCGGCACGGCTAATGTTCCTTCAGCACACGGTGAGGTATAGTTCCATGGGCGATCAACTGCACCGGGCATTTGTAGGTCTGTTCCAGTATCTCTGCGCTTATCTCCTTAGGCCCGTGATAGTGGAGCTGGCGGTTGAGGCAGGCGATGGACTGCACATGGACCGAGACGGCGCTGATATCATGAGAGACCAGCACGATGGCCATGCGCTCTTTCAGCCCGTCCAGCAGGTCGTAGAACTCCGTTTGTACGGTGGGGTCTACGCTGGCTGTCGGTTCATCGAGCAGAAGGATGCTCGGCTCTGTCGCCAGCGCCCGCGCGATGAAAACACGCTGCTGCTCCCCGCCGGAAAGCTCGCCTATCTGCTGATTGCGGAAGGCAAGCATGCCCACTGTCTCAAGGGCCTGCTCTGCCATCTCTCTATCACGCGCGCTAAAGCGGGAAACCAGACCGCACGCGCCCAGACGCCCCATCATGACCGCATCCATGACGGAGATAGGGAACCTGCGGTCGAAGACATTATACTGGGGAACATAGCCGATATGTTTTCTGGCGCGGGCAGGCTGCTGCCCCAGTACGGTTACGCTACCGCCTGAAGGCTTGATCAGTCCCAGAATAACCTTAAGCAGAGTGGTTTTGCCTCCGCCGTTGGGGCCGATAATGCCCAGAAAATCGTTTTCCAGTACTTTGAGACTGATGTTATCGAGCACAGGTGTGCCGTTATAGCTGACGTCTACATTTTTAAGTTTGATGATTTCCCGTGCCACGCCTACTCCATTGACTCAATTACCTGCTGCGCCATTGCGCGAAGGTTCTCTATATAATTCTCCGCCAGCGGGTCTATAAAGACAACCGTCCCCTCAATAGCTCCGGCGATCACCTCTGCGCTCTGCGGATTGAACTGCGGCGAGGCAAAGATAACCTTGATACTATTGCTGCGCGCCTGCTCGATGACGGAGGCAAGTCCGGCCGGTGTGGGCTCCTTCCCCTCCTCCTCGATTGGCAGCATGGTCAACCCGTAGTCGCGGGCAAAGTAACCAAAGGCGGGGTGATAGACCATAAAAGTGCGGTTTTGCACCCCGGCAAGGCCGTCCGCGATATCCCTGTCCAGCTGCTCAAGGCGCCCGCTGTAGCTCTCGCTATTGCGGCGGTAGAGCGTTTCATTATGCGGGTCTGCGCTGATAAAGCCTTCCGTCATATTCTTTACCATTATAACGGCATTACGCGGAGACATCCATATATGCGGATCGAGCGGCCCGTGCTCGTGTAACTCTTCATGCTCATGGCCTTCATGCTCGTCCTCCGCGGCCATCTCTATCAGCTCTATTCCCTGAGCGCAGTCCACTATGGTCATAGCGCTATTGAGGGCTGCCAGCTTGTCCATCCATGCCAGCTCGAACTCCACCCCCGATCCCACTTTAGCATAGAATGCTGCCTTTGAGAGCGCTTCTATTTGGGAAGGAGCGGGTTCATAGGTGTGAGGACTGGCACCCGGCGGCACCATAACGGTAATATCCCACAGGTCGCCGGCCAGAGCGCGGGCAAATTCTGCCTGCGGGGCTATGGTCACCGCCATACCCATACTCCGGCTGTTCTCCCGGGGGGCGGCGCATGACAGCGCCGCCGCAAGCACAAATGCTGCCGCTATCAGGACAATAGTTTTCTTTGGTAATTTGAATTTTTTCGGCATAGTTAATTCCCTCACATTTATAGCGCGTGCTGGCATTCCTGACAGCGTCCGTGGAACTCCAGCAAATGGCTTTCTATGGTAAAACCGGTCCGGCGGGCAAGCTCGCTCTGGAGCTGGCCCAGCTCGCAGGTGGTGAAATCCACCACCTTGCCGCAGCCGGAACAAATGAGATGGTGGTGGTGGCCGCTGGGACGCCTCATCAGATAGCTGCGCTGGTTGTCATCCGCGTGAACGGTGCAGATAAGGTTGAGGCTGGACAGCAGCTCGATGGTGCGGTATACGGTCACGCGCCCGATGCCGGGATGCTCCTGCCTGACCCTCTCAATCAGCGCTGCAGGGGAGAGATGGTCGCGGCTTTGCGAGATCACCTGCAGCACCGCGCGGCGCTGGGGCGTGAGCTTGAAGCCTTCCCGGCGCAAAATGGCGGCTATATTCCTGGAATTTAATTTCATGCTAACTCGTAAATGAAACGATGTTTCAATTACTATCATTATATACCTGAGCAGAGGATTGTCAAGTGGAGAACCGCAATAACTGCTTTCAAGGTGCAAATAGCGGTGATTTCATGCTTTGCGGTATACTCTGAGCAGTCAATATGAACGGAATGAAAGCTATGGCTTTATATGATCTGGTGATAAAGGGCGGACGGGTGATCGATCCCGCCCGTGGGCTGGACGGGGTAGCGGATATCGCCGTTGCCGGAGGCAGGATTGCACAAGTCGGAGGATCCATCTCAGCCGCTGAGGGGCGGGAAATGCTGGATGCCTCCGGCATGCTGGTGACCCCCGGGCTTATCGATTTTCACTGCCACGTCTATGACGGTATAGATTTGGGCATAGCGCCGGACCAGGCGGGGGTGATGCAGGGGGTGACGACGGTGGTGGACGGCGGCAGCGCGGGGCAGCGGCATATCGCAGATTTTGCGCAGCGCGCCGCAGGGGCGCATACCGCAGCCTACTGCTATCTCAACCTCAGTTCTAATGGCCTGAGCGTACTGCCGGAGTTCCGCAGCCGCAGGGAGGTGGACATCGACGCCTGCCGGGAGGCTGTCTCAGCATACAGCGGGTTTATCAAGGGGATAAAAATGCGGCTGGTTGGCGAGCTTATCGCCAGTCACGGAAGAGAGGTGCTGGCATCGGCAAAACAGCTTGCCGCCGAAAGCGGCCTGCCGCTGATGGTGCATATCGGGGATGTGGAGAAGAGGGTGCCTGCATCTTTGACATCCGTATGTCTGGACATGCTCACTGCGGGCGATGTGCTGCTTCATATCTATACCCCTCAGCAGGGCGGACTGCTGGGGGAGGACGGCTCGCTTGTGCCGGGGCTCAGGGATGCGGTGGGGCGGGGTGTGCTGCTGGATGCGGCGCCCGGGGTCTACAACGTAAGCTATGATGTGGGGCGGGCTTTGATGGATAAAGGCCTGCTGCCGGACATCATCTCCAGCGATGTGACAAGCTGGTCGCTTAAAGGGCCGGTCTACGGCCTTGCGGCCACCATGTCCCGCTATATGGCGCTGGGGCTTTCTCTTGCGCAGGTGATCGAAATGGCCACTGCGGCGCCGGCACGGGCGCTGTGCTTGTCCGCAGGCAAGGGCAGCCTTGCTGTGGGCATGGATGCCGATATCTCAGTGCTGGAAGTGAAAACGGGGGAATGGCAGATACCGGACAGCACAGGCAAGCTCTTGAAACTGGAAAAGCTGCTTATGCCTGTGCTCTGCCTGAAGGGCGGGGAGGTCATCCTCTCAAACCCGGCGGGGCGTCCTTAAGTAATACCTAGTCCCCTGTGAGTTCTGCCGTTATGCCTGTTTTGTCACTGCGAGAGGCCTCTGGCCTCGTGGCAGTCTCCTCGAATTGCCGTCATTTGCTATAGGCGACCGGGTGTAGACCGCGTTGACTGGCTAAACATTCCGGAATGCCCGGACCAGATTCTTCTACGTGTCATCCCGTCCACGGGTGGTCATGGGGCTTGCCTTTTTTCTGTCATCGCGAATCCGCCGGAGGAGGATGGCCCATCCCCATGGAAGGCCGTGAAGACATACTCCTTTTTTATTTCCTGAAAATAGAGGGGGACATCTGTACTAGTTCAGATAGATTAGTGACACTACAATAGTGTCATTATGAAGATAA